>NZ_JBNWAF010000003.1:0-1014616 GCF_050496705.1 Chryseobacterium sp. MIQD13 | reverse complement strand
CTCCCGAACTTACTAAAACAGGCTGCAAACCCGCGTTACTTTGGGTAAGGTGATAATTATTTCCTGATTTATCAGACCATAATGAAGATGTGAAACCGTCGTCGGCTTTTACCCATAATCCTAAGTCCGCAGCTACTCCGCCCGGTGATTGTCCGGAAACCCGGATGGAACAAATAAGCAGGATTATAAGGAATAATTTAAATTCTCTCATTTATTGTTTATTTAAAAATTGTGTATATAGATGTCAGAATGCTCTTTTTAATAATTTGAACATTCCCCGGAAAGGAGCTGGGAAAAATTTCCCAGCAGCTATATATTTATTAAGACATTTGTGTATGAATCAGGCAGGTTTCAGATAACTGAAAAACTTTACATTGCTTGCAGTTATTACCTTTATTTTTTTCGGGAGCAATATTAATTACAAACTGCTGTTTCTGCAAAAAAACAGATTCTCACATCTACTTTTTACCTTACTTAGATCTACTCAAATTAATATCAAATTGAAATTCAATTCGTTACTAAAACGAATTAATCATATACAAATTAAGGTCTGTTTCTGATGAAAGGTTAAACTTTCTGCGGATCCTATACTTTTTATTCTCTACAGCGCGGATTGTTGAGTTGGTTGCAACGGCAATATCTTTAGTGCTTAAGTTTAATTTTAATAATGCGCAAAGTTCCAGTTCTGTGGAAATAAGGTTCGGACATTTCTGTAGGATATTATCAAAATAGTCAGGAAACTGAGATTTAAAATAGGTTAAAAACAAAGAGTTTTGACTTATTGCCAAATCAAAAAGATCATTGGAGAAATCTATTTTATCTGTTTTCTTCACTAAATCATTTATTTTTTCTTTTTCGATATAGTATTTAATGATCATTTTTTCCTTTCTGTGAATAAAATACATCCCTATAAAGGTGCATAACACTATTTCGATAGCCTTGTAAACTCTCACATACCACTGTTTTGTTTCAGACAGATCCTGATGAAGGGAAGGCAGTATGGAATAATCGGTAACAATATTTATCAAAAAGAAGGTCATATAAGTACCAACAAGTATAAAAATAAGATATCTTTCTTTATGGGAATCGAAAAAAAATGCTACCGCTATTGTTAATGATACATAACTTAAATAATTCATAACATCCTTTCCGCTTACTATATCACAATAGAAAACAACCAATCCCAAAAACATAAAAAGTATCATCAATAAATACTTATTGAATCGTATCCTGTCTGACCAAAATATTGTACATAGCATGAAAGCTCCCATTCCGAGGAAAACTGCCGCATAAACAGGCTGTTCAAGATAAACCAGATTCAATAAAAAATTGCAGACCAAAATAAATACAAGAACGAGCGTATACACATCAAACAGAAGGCTTTTCTCATATTCCATTTCATTATTTGCCAGATGCCTTTTTTTTATTACGTAAGAAGAAATGTAATTAAACATTATGGTCACAATTAGAATTTGCCTTTAAATTTTGATCCTTAGCAGGTTTTTAGCTTTAATCCGGCTTTTATTATGCTTAAATTAAAGTATGTCATCAACTGTTTATTTGATTTTTTTAATAAACACTCTTATAAAATTTGAAGATGTAGAATTTCTTAGCAGTATATTATTGAAGAATTTATTTTAAAATGATTTATGAGTTTTATATCCGGTTATATAGTGTTTTTCAGAGGGCAAAATTAAATTATTGCAGCATGCAAAATGAAGACATGATGTAAGAAATTCAGATTATATTACCTGAAAACAGGGATATAATGGCAAAACCCGACATTCTGCTATATGTAAAATTGACTAAAATAAAAGCCTGCAATTTTTAAATTGCAGGCTTTAAAAGCTTTTCACTATTAAGAAAATCATTTTGTGCAGTATTATTCAGATCCGTTATAATCAAGTTTCCAAAACTTTCCTGTAATCGACTGTTTTAATTCCAAATGCCAGATTATATTTCATACCAGTTTTGCAATAAGCTCTTCAATAGGGGTTAGTATTTGCTGTTCATATTCGCATGCATTCTTTTGGGAAGCTGTACCTCTTCCAAATCCCGGGCTGATCTTATAGTTTTTCAGGAACTGTTTTTGTTTGATTCCCATAGCATAATACCAATCATTCCCAATATTATTTACAAAAATAACCACCTCATCCAGCTGCATAATCTGTTTCCTATGAAATAATAAATTGTCTCTATAAACTGCATTTTCATAGTGGTTAAATTCATACCTTATATTGATGCGGAAAACAAAATCTCTTATTCCATGAATAAAAAAATAAACAATAATTCCGATGCAAAGCAGCCTTCCACCCTCTCCCAACTGTTTGTAGAACAATGCCCAGACAATTGCGGTTACTACGATAGTGGCAACAAACCAAATAAGACTGGAAGCCATTCCCCTGTTAGGTTCCAGTGAAACACTGCCATCCCTGATTTCTACTTTCAATTTATCTTTTATATTCATCACCCAATATCTCGTCAATATCATTTAATATACTTTGAATGGGCCTTGTAAAAAGTCTCTGGGCAATTCTCACTTCTTTTTGTTTACCTTTTTTACTATAATTTGCAATTAATGACACATTAATCGTCAAAACTCCCCAATGCTTTATTTTATGAATGGTAAATCCCTGCAAATCAGTGATGGGAATCGTTCTTGAGCCTCCAAGAAGTCCTATTTTGATTCTTATTTCTTTTTTATCCATATCAATAATACAATAGCTTACTGCAAGAGACAAAATCAATACAATGGCAAGTCCCAGCATCCACCATTTGAAACTGGATTCAGGAGCTTTTACAAATCCTATCCCAGAAAGAACCAGAATGAAGCTGCATAAAGCTATATTAAAACCTTTTGAAGATGTTAGCCTGTACTCGTTTCCGGTTCTTTTAAAATTTTTTAATTCACTCATTCTTTACTATTTAAGATCTGGTCCAACTCATTGGAAAGTTCCTGCATTTTCTTTTTTCCAAAAGAGCTCCCTATAAGATGTTTACCTTCCTTACTGTTATTATCAGTAGTTTTTACATATAAATAAGCACCAAGCGGAATTCGGGAAAAGCTTAATGTTTCAAGCTCAAATCCTAATATCTGATTAAAATCAAATGTATCCTGGTATATCCCTCTTCTCGGTACATCTACCTTAAGGATCTTACCGTAAGGGTAAACTCTTGTTTTTGATGGTTTCATAATCAGCAAAACAATGACTGAAGCAGAAATGATAATAACAGCAATTCCTGTTTTTGTATAATCGCTGTATTTCAGGACTGCGAGCCCAATCAGGAACCAGATGCAGAGTATAAGATGATGAAAGGAAAAAAACTGCTTTATTTTATAAGTTTCTCCCTCCGGAATAAGATATCTGAATGTTTTCATGGTTATTAAATTTCTAATTGTTGACGAATGAACGGAAGTACTTCCTCTTCAAATATTAAAGCTGTTTTCTGCCTGTTCAGAAAAGGACTGATCTGGTAGGATTTACCATAGGGATTCTGCTTACTCGCAACTGCATAATAAGCCTTCCCGTTCAGCGTATTAGAGATAATAGCAGCTTCATTTTTCCGAAAAATGTTACATTTATAAAACTTTCCTATATGAAAGGTAATCTCAGCATCTGGCCCTTGAGAAATAATAATCTTCTGCTGTACAACGGCAATTTTGTGAATCAGACCAGGTAATCCCAAACAGAATCCTATAGCTAAAGGCATCTGCCAGAAATCATTGAACCTGATAAAAAGAAAAATTCCGAGGACTAAAAATAACAATGCAGAGATCAGCACAAGATTATTCGTTTTGCTATACACACGATTGGGAGTCAACACCAGATTGCTGCCGCTCTGGTACATCATCTGCTCTTTCATTTTCTTCCTATTATTTTTTCCGTTTCCAGCAGCAGCTGTTCCATATGCTTTGTATTCATAAAACTCTGCCCCAAAAGAATATGTTCAGGTTTTCCATTTTTTTCTATTATAGCAAGCGCAGATGATATCAGTACCAAAACATAAATTCTATTGTTAATACTTAAATTTTGAACGTCTGCAAACTGAACAGTTTGTGTTCCGGATAATAAACCTGATTTCTGAATCAAAACCTTAGTGTTCATATCTATATGCAGGCTGTTGAACATTCTATTAATAAATCCAAACCCGAATACTGCCGTGATTCCGGTTACTATATACCCCTCAATACCAGGATATCTGATAAAAAACCAGCCTCCTATACCGAACAGAATACCTGCAAACAGTAGATACTGCAGCTTCCGGTCTGCTCTTTTATAAACTTTAGAACTTATCTCCTGATAATATTTATACTCATTCATGTTATTGTAGATTTATCTGTTCCTGTTGTATAATAACAGACCTGTTATCAATAAAATGGCAGCAACAATAATCAGCGGCCAAATACCGTAGGTAAACAGCCAGACTGTTTCTTTAGCCGGTCCTAATTTCATGATGAAGGTCAAAAGCGAACCTATAATGATAAGGATGACTCCCATTGCTTTTTTCATTTTTCTAATTTTAAATTCTTTTATTTATTTTATCTCAGATTTTATCCGATGAAGGAAAATTTATCCTCAAACATTTTTCCTATTACCGGTAATGGCTTCTGGACTTCATTGGCAGCATTGATAATACCAATGACCAGCATTACAAAGAAAATCAAACCGATGAAACTTAAAAAAGACAAACCAGGTACAATACTTACCAAAACACCCAGTATAATATTGAACAGAATAGCCACGATTATAAGCCCGAATGATTGTTTAAGATGGTATTTTAAAAGGCTGTCTGCTTTTTCTTTACCACTGAAATAAGCAATCAGCCATCCGATAATGGTAATGTAGGATACAATTGAAAGAGTTTTGTTGTTCATAATAGTAAAAGTTTTTAAGATTATTATTCTGTAAAAATCGACAGGACAAAAGTGCTCAGCTATATCTGATAATCCTATTCTTTTACAACTACAAAACTTATACATCAGCAAAAGCAACATACTACAGAATGTCTACAACAAAATATAATAGATTAAAAATCAAATAAATACAAATAAAACATCAGGTTAAAAATTTGTTACTATTATTTTTAATGACTACAGATTTCTGTACATTTGGATATGAAAAAAATCCCTCTACTTCTCTTTTTCATTCTTTTCTCGATTGGTATCCAGGCACAGAAAAATTTCCCCGACAGCTTGCGTCAGGTCTTGGCATCCAATCCGGCACCTGAACGGGCAATTGATATCCAGCAACAACTGGCAGACTGGTACCGTGCTGCTGAACGCTACCCAGAAGCTATACAGATGGCCGAACTCAGTCTGAGAAACAGTAAGAAGATTTCAGCGGACAATCTGGGTACCGTAAAGGCCTATTGGATACTGTCAAATATTTTCACCAATACGGAAGAATTTGATAAATCAAAAGAATATATTGATAAGGCCTATATTTCTGCAAAAAAACAGGAAAACACTTTGGCTCTCGCCTATGCCCATTATGCATCAGCAGTGCTCCGGAATACTCTTTTTGATAGTGAAACTACCTTAAAATACCTCAATCTCGCCCTCTCCAATATTCCAGATCAGGAAAAAGAACCATTGCTTACAGCACGCATATATTATTTTTTCTATGGCATCTATACCGAATGGAATGATGAGCAAAAGTCTCTGGAATACATCCGTAAATCATTGCTATTCGCTCAAAAATCTTCCAATAAAAATATGTTGGCCAACGTCTATTCTGCAATATCAGTAGTATATACTTTCCGGTACGAAAAAACAAAGCAGAAAAAATATTTAGACAGTATTATGCAGCCGTTGGATAAGGCTATCAATCTGTTTCACAAATATCCCGGACAGGTTATGAATAACACATACTCTCATTGTCTGAACAATAAAGCCAGTTATTATCTCAAATATTACGATCCTAATGATCCGGTTATTAAGCAAAAGATGCGTAACGATATAAAGGAAGCGCTGCGTGCAACCCCCTCAGGAAATGATGAAGTGATTTCCAACAGTTATGGCATGCTGAGCGAATTGAGTATGATGGAAAACGATCTTCCGACTGCTGAAAAATATCTTACAATAGCCTACGAACAGATGGCAAAAAGGAAAAAGCCTTATTATCACACTCTCATCAATGTACTTACTTCTTTAGTAAGTCTGAATACAAAGAAAGGAGATTACCAACAGGCATTTAAATACCAGCAGAAAATATCGGAATACAGCAGCCTGCTTTTTGACGAACAGTCTGCAGCTGTTACAAAAAGACTGGAAGCCCAGTTTGAATTTGGCAAAAAAGAAAAGGAAATAGAAGCATTACAGGATAAAGCAGCCGGCCAGAAAAAGCAGCAGTATCTTCTGATAGCTTTAATAGCTATTGGTGGTCTGGGCGCCGTTTTTATGTTCCGGTCCTATCATTTCAATCTCCGGTATTCTTTAGCCAGAGAGAAACAGCTTACCGCTGAAAAGAATGAAGCGGCTATACAGATAAAATATGAAAAGGAGGAACAGGCACGCTTGAAAGCGGAACAGGAACTTCTGGCACTTCAACAGCAAAAACTGCAGAACGAAGTGATGGCCAACCAGCTTCATCTGCAGCATAAAAATGATGTATTGCTGCAGCTTAAAGAGAAACTTTCTAACCAGGAATCCGTTAACATACAACAGATCATCAGGGAAGAAACTCTTACCGATAATGATTTTGAAAAGGCAAAATTCCATATCCAGGAAATGCACCCCGATTTTTTCAATAATCTGAACAAACAGGCAAAGCAAAAACTGACGTCTTTGGATCTTAAATACTGCGCGTATCTTTACCTGGGAATGGATACCAAAATGATCGCCAATTTGCTGAATGTAGAGCCTAAAAGTGTCCGGATGACAAAATACCGCCTTAAACAAAAATTTGATCTGGACAGTGAAACCGATCTTGTTAACTATATTAAAGAAATAGGATAACCCATAAGCATCTGAGTATGAAAGAAAAGCAATGATTATATACTTTTCATCAGACAAGCTAAACAATTATTCAGCTGCCATTAACAGGAATTAATTTCTATTTTTGCAATAAGACAGTATTAAATTTTGCGAAATAAAATTCCGGTACACCATAATGAATTACAGGCAAGAGGGATTGAACTTCTTCCTTTTTCAGAATTATCCGATGCTCCTAAAATCCCGCATCGGGATGATCACTATATGCTCATGCTCCAGCATTCAGGAACTTCTGTATGGACAATAGACTTTAAAGAATATCAACTGGAAGAAACCTGTCTTTGTTTTGTAGCTCCCGGTCAGGTGCATCAGTATGCAGGAAGCAAAAATACCGGAGGATGGCTGGTCTTTGTTGAATCAGAGCTTGTTCCCAGTGAATACAGGATCATGTTGGATACCTTTATGTATCATCATCAGATTGTACATGCAGCAAAAGATCATTCTGTTTTTACATTAGCCGATATTTTATCCGGGTTTATCGCAGAGAATAAGTCCCGGTTTTACCAATCTATACTTCAATCTTCCACTTCCGCTTTAATGGGAATGTTTACAACTGCCTTCATACCGGAATATAAGAGTGATATCCAGCTAAGCAGTCATAAATACCAGCTCATTACAGCTTTTAAAGAACTTATCAAACAGCATTTCAAACAGATAAAACAGGTAAAGGATTATGCGGCACAGTTGAATATTACACCTTTATATTTGAATGAGACAGTAAAAGACATAACAGGTTTTGTTGCCAGCTATTGGATTCAGAAAGAAATATTGCTGGAAGCCCAGAGATTACTTTTTTATACTGATATGGACATTAAAGAGATTGCTTTTGCTCTGGGATATGAAGATCACACCTATTTTTCAAGGTTCTTTAAAAAGAATATAGGAATCACCGCCAGTGAATTCCGGAAGAACAACCATTATTTGTCCAATTATCACCATTAAAATACAGCCGTTACCTTGCCGGCAGGTTTCTAATTTTGCATCTGTAAAACTCAATAATTGAGCAGTATTTTTAATTATACAACAGATATGAATCAGGAATCTAAAAATTTCACAAGGACAATAAGTCCAATTATTATTTCCGTATTTGCCATCTATCTCTGCGTAGGGGTTACTTTAGGTACCATTCCTTCGCTGGTAAAAAATGAACTGCATTACAGCAGTTTAATTGTCGGCGCAGTGATAGGCATACAATTTATAGCCACATTACTGACCAGAGCCTATGCTGGAAAAATTGCAGATACCAAAGGAGCAAAAACAGGAAATCACCGCGGAGTTATCATGGCAATGTTTACAGGCTTAATCTATCTGGCAAGCGTACTTTTACAAGATAACCATTTACTGGCTTTGGGTACTCTGTTTCTGGCAAGAATCTTCCATGGAATATCCGAGAGTCTTGCTATAACCGGAGCGTTGACCTGGGGAATCGGCCTGGTCGGTCATCAAAAATCAGGGAAAGTGATGACCTGGAATGGTATTGCCATGTATGCAGGTATTGCTTTGGGAGCTCCGATGGCCATGTACTTGCAGTCTGCATTAGGAATCAGTTATGTATTTATCGTAATGGTTATTTTATCGGCATTAAGCTGGCTTTGTACAATCAGGCTGCCTAATTTACCGGTTGATACTGCGCACCAGCGTACTCCATTTTATAAAGTGATCAGAAAGATTTCAGATCAGGGACTGGCTTTGGCATTTTCTTCCATCGGATTTGCTTGTATTTCATCTTTTATTGCTTTGTTTTTCACAGAAAAAAGCTGGATTCATCCTTCCTTAGCCTTTCTAACTTTTGGAGGATTTTACATTCTCACAAGAATTTTCTTTTCTTCATTCCCTGATAAATATGGCGGCTATAAAGTAGCGGTAGTATCTTTTATCATCGAAATCACAGGCCAGCTGCTTATTAGTTTTTCCACTTCTGAAACGATGGCAATTGTGGGATGCAGTTTAACAGGCATAGGATTTTCACTGGTTTTTCCGGCATTGGGGGTTTTGGCCATTCAAAAAGTAAGTCCTAAGATGAGAGGAACTGCATTGGGTGCTTACGCTGCTTTTTTTGATGTTTCTTTAGGATTGGCAGGACCAATTGCCGGAATTATTGCCGGAAGGTATGGATACCAGTCTATTTATTTTTTCGGAGCAGTGAGTGCTGTACTGTCAATCATTATTTTAACCGTTAAAAACAAAAAATAAGTTCCGGAACTTAAAAAAAAGCCTGCAATTTTTTTGAATTGCAGGCTTTTACTTTTTATATGTTCAAAAAACACAGGCTTTATTTCAGATTCCTGGAATGTAATTCTTTTTCCAGTGTCTGGCTATTTTTCTTCCATTTGTTAGCTGCATAAAGTGCAAAAAGTACAGGAAGAAACGTGAAAAGTCCAAGACCATATTTTATAGTACCGTAAATGGCTATACCAATCAGTACTCCTAAAATGACCGCATTGATGATTTCCTCAGATTTACTTTTTTTTCTTTTCTCTAATAATTCCTGATCGGTTAATTCATTTAACTCTTTTTCCATACCTTGTTTAATTTTTTTGATTACTGGTTTTTTAGTTTTATAGCTGTACCATTCTACTAATGGCTAAATTACAAAAAAGACAATATAAACTATATTGACTCTCGTTAGTCTTCCGACCTTTTTGAATATTTCCTGAATTCCAGCGAAGTGCAAATTATATTAATTACATCAAAATATTATTCTGTGCCTGTACGGGCAGTGGCAATTCTTTTTCTCCGAACATTTCTTTCAAATCGATTTCAATATTTCTGCTTATCTGCGTGATTGGGACATCATTGGCACTGCCTTCAAACGGATTTTCAGTACTTTCTCCTATCTGTTCCAGTACCAGAAATACCCAGCCTAAAAGAATACTGAACGGGATCGTGAGCCAGATAATATGATCAGTAAACTTATCTGCAAGTTTAGAAAATTCACCAAGAAAACCCAAAGGGAGCAAAAAACAGAAAGCATTGGTAAAAAATAAATTGATACTCGAAAACTGCCGCGGATACGGAAAGTTTTTGATCCGCTCACATCTGCCCTGCTGATCATATAAATCTTTCAGCTGATTTTCCAGGGTAACAAAATAAAAATCGTTGATAACGCCCCCAATATTCAACCTTTTCAGGTGGTCAGACTGCAAAGCCAATAACTGTGCTGCACGGTTTTTTGTCGTTAAGATATATTGCCGTTCATCTTCATCCAGAAATTTTTTCAACTCTTCATCCAGACTGTTTTCCCATTCCGGAACTGTGTAATATTTTAAATACTGTTTATTATAAGTTTTCGTTTTTACATTTTCCCAACTTTTGACTTCCCTCAGCTGAAACCTGAGTGCAGTAAGCCACGCAAAATGCCGGTTGATAATCTGCTTTTGAATTTCCAGTTCTTTTCCGGGATCGCTGGTTCTGAAAAAATCCTTAATCATGATTCCCAGGCTGCGGCTGCTGTTGATAATGCTGCCATAAACCTGTCTTGCTTCCCAGGTACGGTTATAGGTCTGTGTATTTTTAAACCCGGAAATAAATGCAGTAGCCGTTCCCAGCAGTGCAACAGGGACCCAGGGAATCGCCAGCCATTTAAAATCAAGAAAGTAAAAAAGTGATGTAGGAGTAATACTGAGTAAAAACATTTTGTAAATTTTGGATTGTGTCCAGGGAATAAAATGTTTCAGTTTATAATGACTCGAGATATTCATAATTTATATAGTCGGTTTTTATAATTCACTAAAAAACCATTAAGGGATTGAGTATATTTAATCCCTTAATGGTTTATAAAATTTAAATCCTATCCGAAAACACTTAGGTTTTTGGCAATGTCTTTTCCTGCATAAGGAGGAAATACATCCAGCTCAAGATCAGGATTACCCAGCAGTAAAGATTTTCTGTTACTTAAAGCATTAAACCCTGCTTTCCCGTAATATTTCCCGATTCCTGAATACCCTACTCCGCCAAACGGAAGACTGTCTATCCAGCAGTGAAGATTCGTCTGGTTTACGCAGCCTCCGCCAAAAGAAACCGCATTCAGGAAATAATCAATATTAGCCTGGTTTTTACTGAAAATATAAGCTGCCAATGACTTTGGTTTACGCTTAATGATATTGGTGATTTCTTTCAGATCCGAATACACCATTACCGGAAGAACAGGCCCGAAAACTTCCTGCTGCAATGCCGGATCATCCCAGGTACTCGGGTATAAAACCGTAGGTTCCACATAGCGGTCTTTAATATCGTAACGGCCGCCGATAACCACCTTTTCAGGAACAATATAGGAAGCTACACGTTCTGCGTCATGCTCACTGATCATACGTGCAAAATCCGGACTCTGCTGCGGATCATCGCCATACATTTTGCGGATGGATACTTTCAGTCTTTCAATAAAATCATCGGCAATACTTTCGTGTACATAAATGTATCCCGGTGCAATACACCACTGTCCTGAGATAGCATTGTGCCCCCATGCAATCCTGTCTACGGCAATATCAAGGTTTGCGGTTTCATCTACCACTGTCGGATTCTGACCTCCCAGCTCCAGCAGAACAGGGGTAAGGTTTTCCGCGGCGGCTTTCATTACAACTTTACCAACTGCCGAACTTCCGGTGAAGAAAATAAAATCGAAAGGTAACTTAAGCAATTCTGTAATTTCATCTCTTCCGCCCGTAACCACTGATACTGCTTCAGGCTCAAAATATTTCGGAATAAGTTCCTCGAATAATTTTGCAATGGTAGGTGTTGTATTGGCTGGCTTCAGTATGACCGTATTTCCTGCTGATAATGCCGCTAATGCAGGACAAAGCAACAATAATACGGGTGCGTTGAATGGCCCGATAACCAAAGTCACTCCATAAGGTTCTTTATAGATTACCCCTCTGTTTCCTGTTGCCTCCAGACCATGAGGAATTTCTACCGGCTCAGGTTCCATTAATGATTTCAGGGTTTCCTTGTAAGATTTTACAACGCCAAGCGGAACTGTAATCTCAAATAACTGTTCAAACGGGGGTTTTCCGAAATCCTTATTTAAAGCAGCACAAAATGCATCCTGGTTTTCTGTAAGGAATTTTTCCATTCTGTTAAGCTGGTCCATACGCCACTCGTAAGTTTTGGTGGTGTCACTGAAATAAAGTTCTTTTTGTGAATCGAAGATATTCTGATAAGTATTCATAATTTGAATTTTTTTAGATTGATTTATTTTAATGAAATTGATTTATGCCTGTCCTATTTCCAACAGATAGATTTTCCCTTCGCTGTTGATATGAAATTTAAAATAGGTTCTGAAATTCCCCCAGGTATCACTGTGAAACTGTCCGTAGACAGATTGGCCATTGTCTTCTACAAGATCGATACTTGTAAAACGTTCATGTCCTATGGCACTGGTCGAAAATTTTCTGAAATCACGCGGATTTCCATCATCCAGAAGCTTTGCATCCGGTGTAAAAAAAGAAAGCCATAATTGCGAATCTCCTTTTTGCCATGCTTCAAAGGCTTCTTTTGCGGTATTGTTGGTTATTTTATTGGTATCCATCATTACTATTTTTTGTTGAGATTTGTTTTTACTGGTTTGGGCACACCCCATAAGGCTCCACATTAAGAGCAGGCTCATAAAGAATTTTAATTTTTTCATCGGTAAAATATTTGCCGGTAAATTCAGGGAGGATCAGGCCATACCACCATTTACCCCAATATTCTGTGCATTGATCCATTTGGCCTCATCACTTGCCAGAAATACAACTAATTGAGCAATATCATTAGTTTCGCCAATTCTTCCGAAAGGATTCAATGATGCAAGTCTGCTGATCTCTTCCTGCGATTTGCCGTTAACGAATAAGGCGGTATTAGTAGGTCCGGGAGATACTGAATTAACGTTAATACCACGGTGTCCTATTTCTTTTGCAAAAACCCGGGTCAACTGTTCAACTGCAGATTTGGTGGCAACATATATTCCGTATCCCGGAAGCATCAAACGGTTAACGGAAGAGGAAAAATTAATAACACTTCCATTGTCTGAAAGTCTTGTTGCCGCCTCACGAAGGGTATTGAAAACACCTTTTACATTGATATCAAACTGACGGGTAAAGTCTTCATCTGTAGAGTCTTTAATCGTTTTGTTAATCATAATCCCTGCATTATTGACCAGCAGATCGATTTTTCCGTAATGGGCAATAGCCTGATCAAACAGGGATTTTACATCAGCAGGATTACTTACATCCGCTTGCAGGGCAACAGCATCTCCGCCATCATTTTTAATTGCGACTACCGTATTGTCTGCATCGGCTTTACCTCCGGCATAGTTGATGATTATTTTTGCTCCGGCTTTTGCCATCATTTTGGCAACCTCAGCCCCGATGCCTTTTGAAGAGCCGGTAATAAGAGCTACTTTTCCTGATAGATTATTCATTCTTTTTGTTTTTTTTAAGTTGATAATTTTATATCACAAATGTAGAAGGAACGAATGCACCGGATATTGCAAACAATACAGCATTGTTTGCAAATTTTAAATATTACGGATGAAGAGGATTATTTGCAGGTATCCAGCTCTTTTCTGTACTGGACAGGAGTGATTCCAGTATGTTTTTTAAAATAATTGCTGAAATGTGCTGCTTCGGAAAATCCCAGCTGGTAAGTAATTTCTTTTATAGATACGGAAGTATTCTGCAGTAGAGATTTGGCTTCGGATATTGTTTTCTCTACGATCCAGGTGGCAATAGGTTTGCCTGTTTTACTCTTAATGACGTTACTCAGATAATTGGGATGAAGGTGTTGGGCATCAGCATAATCCTGTACCCGGAACACTTTATCTGCTTTTCCGGAGCTTAAATCCCTGTAATGATTTTCCAGCAATTGTTTGAAGGATTTTACGATCTGAGAACTCCGGCTTCCTTCCTGCAACGGGTTATAATCTATCCAGAAATATTCTTTTATCCTGTAAAGCAGAACTGCCAGAAAATGCCCTATCACTTTATATCTGAATGATGACTGGCTTTTATATTCCTGCAAAATCTGAAGATAGATTTTTTCCGCTATACCATAGAATTCAGCGGTTACTTCTTTAGGCTGAATAGTCTCCGTGAGCAGGAACGGAAAGTATGAGAATATATCTTTTCCGACATATTTTTTCAGAAATGTTTCATCAAATGTTATGAGATAAATTTCTTCAATGGACTGCCAGCTGAATGTTCTGTAGTTACTGGGATTGGTAAAATATATAGACTGCTGCTTTATATCGAATGTATGTTCATTGACTGTATATTTTCCCGTCCCGTTTTTTACAAAGAGGAAAGAGAAGAAATCAGGACGGTAAGACGGAGACTGATAAGGCATTGTAAGCCCTATATCCTTCATATTATGTATGGTAAATCCTTCTGAGGGGTCAATCAGGTCTAAACGTAAGTCCAGCAGTTTATATAAATCATACAGTGATTTTACTTCCGGGTTGTCATTATTCTTTTTAATATCCATCAATTTATTTGGTGTCTTTTATTTTCTGATTTTTTTCAATTACGGTTTGTTGTATAAAACTGCTTTTCTAGTATGCAAATATTTTTTTAAAATACATCATAAAATCTTTATTGTACCTGCTGTCACACATATGGCCCTCACCGGGATAGACAGTATACTGCTTTGGAGATTTTATATTGTTATAAGCGGCAAATCCAACATGCGCAGGGCAATCATCATCAAATAAAGCTGTCGCAAAATAAACAGGACAGCTAATCCAATACGCAAATCCTTTTACATTAAGCAGATCCTGAACATGCATGGCCTGCTCTATGGTATATTCATTTTTATAGTATTTCAGAAAGTTTTGAATTTCCGTTTTACAAACCTGACGAAGTTCTACAAAATCTCTTATATCACTTGGGAAAGGATCAAAGTAGGCACAGGCTGCAATTTTTCCTTTGCACAAACCTGCTGTTGCAAGAGCCAGCCCACCTCCCTGACTGCCTCCCATTACTCCAATTCTCGTGGTGTCTACTTCCGGCCTGCTTAATAAAAATTCCACGGCTCTTACACAATCCATGTAAATTCCACGATACGCATTTTCTTCTTCACTGTACAGCTTATACCCCCATATCCCGGGGCCATGTTTTTCTGCATCAAATTGTTCTTTGCTCATTCCATGACCTCGTACACATAAGGCCAGTTCAATTACATTGTCTTCATTTTTAAGGAAATCATCCTGGTTTTCAAAACCATATCCATAACCTGGTAAGTGTAAAACAGCAGCAGTTTTTGTGGCATTTTTAGGGACAAAATAATATCCCATTACAGTAATGCCGCCAATGGATTTCATTTCTACAATGTATCCATCCTTCTTTGCTGTACTCAGCTTTTCTTCCCTGTGAACTTTAAATTCGGGCTTCACCTGCTGTAAATCCTTTAAAGCTTTATCCCAAAATTTCTTAAACCCTGTTATTGTATCAGTTTCACACTTTATTTTTTCAGGAGATATTCCCATCCACTGTACGGTTCCTGTGTACCCTTCATCTTTTAAAGTGGCAAAACATTCATAAAATCCCGGGACTGTAATTTCTTTTGCCAGGTTAAGCTGAAGAAGGCTGTCCTTTGCTTTTACGGCATATGATTTTTTAAAGACCGTTTTATGAAAGTCATTTTTCACCATAAGATCTATCCTGCCATTTTTAAGAGCATGATATTTTATCAACAAGGGTTTCGAATCGTTTGTATAAATATGATTGGCGGGCGGAATTTCTATTTCTATCCTCGATTTACTGTTGATGATTTTAGGAGTCAGTACACAGGAGTTATGACTGACACCGCCGGTATAGGAAAGATTGGAAGCATAAATTTCAATTCTGTTTTTTCCTTTTTTCAGAAGACTTGCCGAAACAGGAAATGAGAAGGTTTTGTTCCGGTCTCCCCAAAATTGATTAGACAGGTTTTCTGCAATTAATTTTTTATTGATATAGATAGCTTTAATATCACACTGTAATCCTGTGGTTAAAATAAAATCGTTTGCTAAATATTTTTCAGGTACCGTAAAATCATTTGTTAAGGTACATTTCCCGTTCTGATAAAAGTAGCCCTGCCGCTCCCACGAGGATAATAAATTTACATCTTTCCACGAACCGGTATCAAAGGATACTGAACTAAATACTGTTCTATCAAAACTAATCTTCCATTCAAGTGGAAGCAGGTTTTGTGCGGCTGTCATATGAAAAAACAATACAAACCATAATGTCACCAAGATTTTAGTTATATAATTTAAATTTAAAATGGTAATAAGCTTGTTTTGCATCTTTTCTTTTTAGTTGTGTTTATCTTTTAGCAATAGTTTACCCACTGTTTGAGCAAACACATACCAAGGCTAATATTCATATTACATCAGAAATGTTGACACTTTTCCTCATTTACAATCCATATTCGCCATAATTCGCAGCTAAACTAAATAAAAAACACTTACAATAGAGTTTTTCCTTTAAGATTCTATAAATGGGATCTTATAATTTTCAAAAATAAACATAAAGTTTATAAGAGATTGAAAGTATGAGTAAAACCTGATTATGAATTAAGTCTTGCAGTAACAGAAAGCTGAGTATAGAGTGTAATAATTAACGGATAGTTTGAAGTATTCTATCAAAATGCATAAAAAAAGGAGACGTTAAATAAACGTCTCCCTAGCGGAGAGTGAGGGATTCGAACCCCCGGACCTGTTACAGTCAACAGTTTTCAAGACTGCCGCAATCGACCACTCTGCCAACTCTCCTGAATAACGGCTGTACCGTTGTTTTCAGTGGTGCAAATATAGAAGGATTTTACAGTTCTGCAAAACTTTTACAAGAGAAATTTTAACAAAGCTTAATAATAGACTTAAAATCAGGGGAATTATTTTTGGAATACTTTAGTCTTCCCTGTCTACTATAGCAATGAAACTGTTTTTTAAAAGATCTGACGGATACACAAACTGATCTCCGTTTTCTCCCTTCACAACAATTGCTCCCTGTTCATCGTTCAAGCATTTGTCCAATTGGCTTTTCATGTCATTTAATTTTCCATCTTGAACATCAATTGTATAGGTTCCTGTGATGTGTTTAATTTTTATAACTTTTCTTTCCATTTCTATTTTTTAGAATTGGGACTTAATTTAAGCTTTTTACTCTAATTATGTTTGAAATAAAGAAATGAATGTTAAATCAAAGCTTCGTCAATAAACTATCTATCAAGATTTAAGAAAAATATTTTTTAAGTACAATAATTGCAAGTGCTAATACTACTGTAGTTATTTTAAGTAATATCACAAGTATTTTGTCAGATAAACATAAATAATCACTATTGAAATAAAGTATTAACATAACCAAAACCAACCAAACAGAAACTATCAACATAACCCATTTTGAAAGCCTTTTACGCTCTTTTGTATCTTCTAAATATCTTTGCATTTCTACAATTTTCGATAGTTGGGACATTTTCTCCTCTTCAATCTTCCTTTTTCTTTTTCCCATATTTGTATATTTTTAATTATTAGTCAAAAATAATTATCCATTTTCCTAGTGTTGGCGAGTATAAATTTATTTCTGGAAATATTATTTAATTTGTCTTTTACATAAAAATTAAAAAATCCATACAAATTTAAATTCGTTAATGTTACAACTTAATGAGAATGAATCTCAAGATTAATAATATACATAGAAAAATATTTTACCCTGCAGGCGGGCGGTTCCAGCAAAGGAATAGCTTGTTGTTTTTTAAAGCAAAGTTTTATTATAGTTACCGTATATTGTAAGAAAGCTAAGAAGCAATTAACTTTGTTGATTAGATGAAGCAAATATACAGAGTTCGGGCTCAAACTTTGTTTGAGCCCGAACTCTGTAAAGAAAAAAGGCGTGCCCATTGGCACGCCTTGTATATTAATAAGCTGGATATTAATGTAATTCAGCCAGATATTTCTCTGCATCCATAGCCGCCATACATCCGCTTCCCGCAGCTGTAATCGCCTGTCTGTAGATATGATCCTGAACATCTCCTGCAGCAAATACCCCTGGAAGATTGGTTCTTGTAGATCCTTTTTCTGTAACAATATATCCGTTCTCATCAAGATCTATTTGTCCTGTGAAAATATCTGTATTTGGTTTGTGTCCGATAGCGATGAAGATCCCTTCAACGTCAACTGTAGACTTTTCCTGAGTCTGGTTGTTGATGATCACAGCTCTTTCTACAAGACTGTTTTCTCCTTCAATCCCGATCAGCTCATGATTGAATTTCACTTCAATATTCGGAGTATTCTCTACTCTGTGGATCATTGCTTTAGAAGCTCTGAAAACGTCTTTTCTTACCAACATGGTTACTTTTTTGGTAAGTTTTGCAAGATAAGTAGCTTCTTCAGCTGCTGTATCTCCCGCTCCTACTACCACAACGTCTTTTCCTCTGTAGAAGAATCCGTCGCATGTAGCACATGCCGAAACACCGCCTCCTGCATATTTCTTTTCGTCATCAAGGCCAAGATATTTTGCTGTAGCTCCTGTAGAAATAATTACAGTTTTTGCCAGAATCTCTTTATTTCCAGCATATAATTTGTGAACACCTCCATTTTCCTTAGAGAATTCAGCTTTGGTGATCATTTCGTAATGAACTTTGGTATCGAATCTTTCTGCCTGCTTCTGCAGATCCATCATCATTTCAGGCCCTGTAATCCCTGCCGGATATCCCGGAAAGTTATCCACCTCCGTAGTTGTTGTTAATTGTCCGCCCGGCTCCAAGCCTGTATACAGTTCAGGTTTTAGGTCTGCTCTTGCTGCATAAATTGCCGCTGTAAAACCAGAAGGTCCGGATCCAACGATCACACAATCTAAAATGTTTTGCTCCATAAATTTGCTTATTCAAAAAGATTTTTATTCTCTGCGCTAATTTCGCAATTTTTAATGTTTTATTAAAGTATTTTTAATGATACTTGTCAATATCAGATATGTGAAATGTCGATAAATGGTTTCGGGCTGCAGGATATGGGTTCTGTGGTCTGAAAAACTCCGCAAATCCTGAAATAAAATCTTTCGATCAAAGATAAAATCACTTCTTTTATTTTTAATTCTTCTCTTTTCATTTTTCACTCTAAAGCTCTCAAACTCGCTATACCTTCATCTTGATCTTATCCACATTGATAATCTTATAAACCAGCTCCTTGATCAGTTCTGCCTCACCCATATTCACAGCACCAAGCCCCTTCCCTTTCATATCAAACTCCCTTAAAATGGAAATCACTCTCGTAGCATGTTTCAGAGGATACAGCCTTGCACTTTCCGCATAATCTTTAAGAAAATAAGGATTTACGCCCATCTGTGAAGCAATAGCCTGCTGAGGCTGTCCGGCCATCGTCTGATAAATAATCACATTGGAAAAATAGCTGTAAAGATTTGCGAGCATCATCACAAAAGGATTATTCTTCGGATTCTTACCCATAAAATGAGCAATTTTAAATGCGGCATCAGCATTCTTGGTTCCCAAAGCCTTCTGCAGCTCAAAAACATTGTATTCTTTACTTATCCCGATATGATTTTCCACGATCGTTCCATCAAGTATTTCGCCCTCTTTAAGGATGATCTTCAATTTATTCAATTCGTTGGCAATTCTTGAAAGATCGTTTCCGAGATATTCTGCAAGCAGATGGGAAATATTCGGAGCTGTTTTAATTTTCAGCTGTGCACATTCGTCTGCAATCCATTTTGGAAGATTGGTATCCCTTACCGATTCACTTAAGAAAAGAGCTTTGGCTTTATCCAGGGCTTTTGTAGCTTTTTTTCTGCTGTCCAGTTTTTTATGTTTGTGGGCAAAAACCAATACCGTAGACGGAACAGGATTTTCAACATAGGTTTCCAAAACTCTGTTTTCCTCTTCATTAAATTTCAGATCCTGAGCCTCCTTCACAATAATCACCTGCTTATCGCCCATCATCGGAAACTGTCTTGCGAGAGAAAGAATCTCCTGATAGGAAGTATCTTTTCCGTAAACCACAGTCTGGTTAAAAGCTTTTTCATCTTCCTCCAAAAAGTCATGTTCAAGCACTTTTACGGCAGCATCAATAAAGTAAGGTTCTTCTCCGTGGAAAAAATAAATAGGTAAAACTTCTTTATTTTTAATATTTTTGAGGATTAAATCTAATTCTTTCATCTTATTAATGGAACTTCCAAAACTGAATTTTCAGGAAACTTTTGATTTTAAATTCAAGAAAGACAAAGATAAGTTTTTTATTTATGACTTGGTCCGCAAAACTTACCTTCTCCTTACCCCCGAAGAATGGGTTAGGCAGCATTGGATACATTATTATCTGACCGTAAAAGCCTATTCTCCGTCAGCACTTATTACCGAAAAAAAGATCCTTCTGAACGGTCTTACCAAAAGGATTGACCTTTTGGTTACAGAGAAAACAGAGCCTATTATCCTGATCGAATGTAAAGCCCCACAGATTAAGCTCACAGAGAAAACATTTGAACAGACAGCCAGATACAACTCCATCATCGGAGCAAAGGAAATCATCCTGACCAACGGATTACAGCATATCAATGCCTATTATGAAGACGGACAGTATCAATTTTATAAACCGGAGTAAATATATTTTTTACCACAAAAGACGCAAAAGTTTCTGAACACTTAAACTTTATAGAAATCAAGATTTTATACTGGCACAGGAAAAAATCTGCCCGATCTGCTTAATCTGCAATAATAAAAAATTGAACCATTAAGGATTATTAAGTTTTTAAGATTAAACAGATCTTTTTAAGACATTAAATTTTAAAACTAAATTGTTTTACTCTGTTTAACAAATTGATAACTTTTATAGCTTTTGTCTTTTAATAAAAAAGAAAATAATAAATTTAAATAAGTTTTAAAAATACCTATGGAAATAAAAAATATCATCTTCGATTTTGGCGGTGTATTAATGGATTGGAATCCCAGATATTTTTTCAAAGATTATTTCAATGATGATGAAAAAATGGAATACTTTCTACAGCATATTGCACAAACTGAATGGAATGAAGAACAGGACCGCGGAAGAAGCCTTGCAGAAGGTACTGAAATTCAGGTGAAAAAATTCCCTGAATGGGAAAAGGAGCTGAGAGCCTATTACGACAACTGGACCGTCATGCTGAAAAGCGACATTCCTCATAATGTAGAAATCCTGAAACGTCTGGGAAATACCGATTATCAATTATTTGGATTGACTAACTGGTCTGAAGAGACCTTTCCTTACGCATTGGAAAATTATGATTTCTTTCAGCTTTTTAATGGAAAAATCGTAGTTTCAGGAACAGAAAAACTGATTAAACCGGATCCGAAAATCTGGCATGTTCTTTTGGAAAGATATAACCTTCAGGCAGCTGAATCCGTTTTCATTGACGATAATCCTAAGAACATCGAAATGGCAGATTCACTAGGATTCAATACCATTAAAATTGATCCTGATACTGATCTGGAAAAAGAGCTTCAAGGGCTGGGAGTTCAGCTCTGATAAGCTTTTGATTTATCATATTATTCATCCTCAGTCTAAGTTATTTTCTGTAATTTAGTTGAGGATTTTTTATGGATTCTTCATTATTCAAACCTGTTTAAACATTTACTAAATTACAGAATATGATACGCAACATCTTATTAACGGCATGCCTGATAAGCACAGGAACACTTTTCAGTCAAAAATTAAAAACGGTTACCTATCAGGACGGTTCACAGAAGCTTAACGGACTGGTAACTTCCAATGCCGGGAAAAAACTTCCGGGTGTTCTGATCCTTCCTGCCTGGAAAGGTATTGATGATGAAGCAAAAACTGCCGCCGCCGAGCTTGAAAAACAAGGTTATATTGCTTTTATTGCTGATATTTACGGTGAAGGGAATATCCCGACCGACAATGCTTCTGCCGGAAAAACTGCCGGATATTACAAACAGAACTATGATGCCTATCAAAAGCGGATTTCGCTGGCTCTGGAACAGTTGAAGAAAAACGGAGCTGTTTCCGATAAAATTGCCGTGATCGGATACTGTTTTGGTGGAACAGGAGCTTTGGAATCCGCAAGAGGAAGTCTTCCGGTAGTAGGAGTTGTTTCTATTCACGGAAGTATTGGAAAAGATCAGACCAGAAAAAACGGCCCTATTTCTACGAAGATTTTAGTTGAAAATCCTGCGGATGACAAAGGGGTAACTCCGGAAGATTATAACAATTTGATCAAAGAAATGAATGAAGGCAACGCCGACTGGCAGATCATTACCTATGCTCATTCAAAACATACCTTCACCGATCCGAAATCGCCTGACTATAATGAAGTAATGGCAAAAAGAGCATGGAATCATACATTGATGTTTCTGAAAGAGATCTTAAAATAAATCTTATTTAATATAACAATGTATCAATTTAACAGTGTAACAATATTTAACCGGAAATAGGAATTGGTAAATTATTACACTGTTAAATTGGTAGATTATTTAATCTTCTTCCCTGTTCACTAAATCCATAGAAAACGCAGGAAGGCAAATAGCAATATATTCGCAGGACTCTGAAAAAGGATTACTGTAACGTACTCTTGCTCCTTTTTCTATTAAGATGCTCTGTCCTTTTTCCAGAATAACGATTTCTCCATCTATTTCGAACTGTTTTTTCCCTGAAATAATAAGGGTAAACTCATCAAATTCAGGAGTCTGGTGCGGCTCGCTCCAATCCGGTGGTGCCACCATATGGGCAATGGAGACATTTGAATTTCCTGTAGAATTTCCCCAGTGTTCTTCAATTAATTTTCCATCGGTGGTAGGAACTACAAACGGTGATTTCTGAATTTTATATTTTGTCATAAATGGTTTTCTTTTTTTATTTCATAAACAAAATTGGTTCTTGACGGCTCTGCGAAATAGGCAACTTCCTCTTCTGCAATCTTCTTACCGCCGATTCTTTCCATAGCCGTCTGCGACCGGAAGTTTTCTTTCCCGATATGAAAATGTACCTTATCAACGTATTGGAAGATATAATCCAGCATTATTTTTTTCACCTGCGGATTGATCCCTTTTCCCCATGATTTTGTTCCATAGAAGGTATAGCCTATGAAAATACAGTTCTCATTTTCATCAAAATTATAGAAACGGGTACTTCCCAAAACATCACCGGAGGATTTTTCTATTATTTTAAAAGCTCCTTCACTTTCCATTGCCCCCTTAAAAAAGGATTCAAAAACTTCTCTTTTATAACGGTCCGGATTCGGGTGCTGTTCCCAGACTCTCGGATCGGAGGCCACTTCATATAAAGATTCAAAATCCTCTTGCTGTAAGGGGATTAATTTATATTCCTGATTTTCTAAAACAGGTTGAATTGAAAATTTCATTGCTTAGCTTTTTGTTTTTGCAGCGTCAGATTCTATTTTCTTAATTTCTTTCAGCTTATCTGAAATTTTGATTACAGCATCAGGTTTTGCAGGTTTTAAAGCTACTTCTGCCTGAGCCATATCCCATTTTATTACCAGGTTTCCTGAATTTTCATCAGTTGGATTTAAAGTAATTTCAAACCACTCCTGTTTGTCTGTCAGTTTGTTCACCGGTACGGTTACATCTACCACATCCTGTTTTGGATCATAAGTATATGCGCCCCACTGCTGGAAGTCTTTATTTAAGATTACTTTCCATTCTTTTTCTGTAGGAACGATGAAAAGCCCGTATGTTCCTGCAGGAACCATTTTGCCACCAAAATTAACAGACTGTCCGAATGTGATTTTAGTAGATGAGTTAGCTCCCGCTCTCCAAACCTGTCCATAAGGAACCAGTTCTCCGAAGATCTTACGCCCTTTCACTCCCGGTCTTCCATAATCAATGGTGATTTTAGACATAGAAAACTGTTGTTCTACCTTCTGACGAGGGCTTACTGCGGGTACCGAGTAATCCTGGGCAAAACTTAAAGCCGAAGCTGATATGCAAAGTGCAAATAGTAACTTTTTCACGTGTAAATTTTTGCCTAAATTTACAAAAATCAAAACAAAATAGCCTTCTCTAGTTCCAATAATTTTTGCTTTCTCCAGATTCCTCCTGCATAGCCTACCAACTCTCCGTTTGAGCCGATTACACGGTGACAGGGTATCAGAATCGCAATTTTATTGATCCCGTTTGCTGTTCCCACTGCACGTATTGCCTTAGGATTTCCTAAGAACTCGGACTGCTGTTTGTAGGTTCTGGTCTCCCCCATCGGAATTTCACGCAGGAGCTGCCATACCTTTTCCTGGAATTCGGTTCCTGTTATGTAAAGGGGAACATCAAAGGACTGTCTTTTGCCTTCAAAATATTCCTGTAACTCTTCTTCCAGCTGTTTAAAATGTTTATTATCCCCCTGAACAATCTCTGCCTGCAAAGCTTTGGACAGTGATGTAAATTGCCGGTCCATATTTTTCCGGTCGGTAAATTCAAGCAGACAGATTCCTTCCTCTATTGCACAGGCAAACATGGTTCCCAGTGGAGTTTCAATTCTTTTAAGATCAATTATTCCTTGTCCTTTCATATTTCCCGGTGAAACACCTACAATATTTTTAAAACGTTCATTAAATCCGCTCAGGCTTTCGTATCCTGAGTCTATTACAGTTTCTATGATACTTTCCCCGTTTTTTATTTTTTTAAAAGCCTTATTCATCCTCAGCTTTCTCTGAAATGCCTGAAAAGTAATCCCATGGTTCTTTAAAAACCAACGCCGAACCGTTACAGGTTCAATATTTCTCGTTAGCAAATCGGCATCTTTAATTTTCAAAATTTCATCACGCAGCAATTCATTCAGCAATTCCCTGATATAAGACGGGGTTTCGTTTAATTTTTCAAGCGGTTTACAAACTTTACATGGCCTGTATCCATTTTGAATAGCTTCTGTGGTATTTAAAAAGAATTCTACATTTTCTCTTTTAGGTTTCCGGGCAGTACAGGTTGGCCGGCAGAATATTCCTGTCGTTTTTACAGCCATCCAGTAAGTTCCCTCAAATGTGGAATCCTTATCAAGAGAGGCCTGATACATTCTATCTTCCGTAAGTTTCATCACTGAACAAAAACTGGTAAAAAACTTTGTTTCAGAAGGACCTCACGGCCTGCTGCTTCTAAAGAATTATAAATATAATCATTTAAAAAATTACCTGAAGAAATTCTTTTGACTCCCAATCTTTTTAATGTTGCAAAATCGGGTAATTCAGGCATGCACATTACATTAACAGGAATTCCGGTGGCATTCACGATGGTTTCAATATCATTTTCAGAGGTAATGCAGGGAACGAAAATTCCATCCACTCCCAATTCTTCAAAAATCCTGATCCTTTGTAAGGTTTCTTCGACCGGGTTTTCTATTCCTAATAAAAACGGATCTGTCCTTAAATTGATAAAAATTTCAACGGTATTCTTTTTCAGTTCTGAAATAATCGGCTTCAGTTTTTCATAGAGCTGTTCTTTGGTTAACAGCTTTCTGCTTCCATCAATGATGACACTGTCTTCGATATTAATACCTACAACACCAATGGCTGCTAATTTTGAAATATTCGAGACGATCTCATCAGATGTATTTCCATACCCACCCTCCAAATCTACGGACAAAGGTATATCTACGGACTTCAGTATTCTTTCCACAATATAAAAATATTCATCAAAGCTCATTTCCTCTCCATCTTCATATCCCAAACTGTGGGCTACTGCAGAACTGGAAGTAGCTAGTGCTTTATAGCCCAGTTTCTGATATCCTTTAGCGCTTTGAGCATTCCATACATTTCCTAATAATAGTGGTTCATCCTGGATATGCAGTTCCTTAAAAATCTGAATATTTGTCATTTTTTCTTTTTTTGATAAAATTAATAACAATACGGTCTACTCCGCAACCGAAAAATGGACAAGTATTTTTAACTGTTTTTGTAATATAAAAATAAAGGGTATTTTTAAGTTCACAATTTTAATCACTAATCCCATCATAATGTTGAAAAAAGTAAGCTTTCTTCTTCTGTTTTCTGCCGGACTTTTGGTACAGGCACAACAGACCATTCCTTTCAGACTTACCAAGCACAATAATATTATCGTCAAAACCCTGGTCAATAAAAAGGATTCTCTGGATCTGATGTTCCAGATCGCAATGAAAGATGCTTCAATTTCTCCTGACAGGCAGCGAAAGGCAGATCATATTATTTTTAAGGATGAAATAAGTGATAGGAACACAGTACAAATTGGAAAACTAGTTTTGAATAACGTCCGTTTTTTTGATAATGAACTTACTGGTCATGAAGCGGACGGAAAAATCGGAACCGGAATGTTTACCGGAAAGGCTTTTAAAATAGATTATGACAACAATAAATTTGAAATTTATGATAAACAACCTGATCTGAAAGGTTATCAAGCGATTATGTTACTTAGTGAGGGAGGTCAGTTTTTCATTAATGCAGACAGTGTTATAGATGGTGATCAACAGCAGGAAGCCTATTTTCTGCTTCAGTCCGGATATTCGGGAGGATTATTATACAGCAACGATTTTGCTGCAGAAAAAGAACTTGATAAAAAACTTAAAATTACAGGTGAAAAAACATTAAAAAATTCCAGCGGAAAAAGTGTTATTACCAAACAGGGTACCTTACCCTTTATGAAAGTGGGAAATCTTGTTTTAAAAGATGTATCGGCAGGATTTTTTACCGGTGACTTAAAAAACCAAACAGTCAATTATTTTGGAGCTGATATGATGAGAAGATTCAACTGGATCTTTGATGCGGACAGGAAAACAGCTTATATCAAACCAAGCAGGTATTTTTCTGAACCTTATTATAAAATCAATTAAGAAACAGGATCGTAAACTTCTTAAAATCAAACACATATAACACAAGCAAAACAATACTCACTATGCGTTAAATTTTTTCCTGTAGTCTATGGGAGATAATCCTGTATTTTTTTTGAAAATATTCCTAAAAGCTTTATTATCGGTATATCCCACGGCATACATAATTTCATTTACCGTTTTCCTGTTCGTTTCCAGCTCTCTTTTGGCTCTCTCTACTTTTATTCTCTGGATATATTCGATGGGAGTATTTCCTGTAGCAGCTTTAAATCTTCTGATCAGTGTTCTCTTGCTCATCGCAAAATTTTCAGCCAGAAATTCTACGGTAATCCGTATTTCTATATTGTTTTCAATATAATCCTGAATGTTTTTGATAGGTTTATCAACATGATTTTTCTGGCCTTCAAAAATAGCAAACCCGGATTGGGTATTACGCTCTATGTCAATGGCCAAAAGTTTTGCACAGAACAAAGCCGTTTCTCTTCCATTATATTTTTCTACGATATGCAGGATCAGGTTTGATGAGGAAAGCCCTCCACCGGCGGTATAAATACCATTCTGTTCGGTTATTATTTTATCAGTTACAATCTGTAAATCAGGGAAAAGATCAGCCAGTATCGGTTTTGCCATCCAATGGGTGGTACACTCCTTATGATTCAGGAGTCCCGTTTCTGCAAGAAAAAAAATGCCGGTGCATAAGCTGGCAACTTCTGTTCCTTTATTATACTGTTCAATTACCCAACTCTTCAAAAAGGTATTTTTCTTGTTCCCGTAATTATTGGCCGGTTCTACAGCAGGAATAATAATCAGATCCGGATCAGGCAAATTACGGATATCTTCTGTTTCAATTTTAAAACTGATGTATGTAAGTTCCTGCTTGGGTAAATAGCCTACAATTTTAATTTTATAATAATCCCTGAGTCCCTGATTACGTAGAAAAACATTCGCTTTTTCAAAAACCTCAATAGCATTAAACAGCGCTGAAGGCCTTATCAATCCATCCGGTAATAAAAAATATATACTTTTCATGCTGCTAATATAGAAAAAACACAATTGACACAAATACACCCTAAAGATGTCGTTTTTGCATAGCAATATATCAGATAATCATCTGTAGTTTTGTATCAGTCAAAGAAATATATTAATAATGAAAAAGAATAATCCGGTTGGCTGGTTTGAGATTTATGTATCAGATTTAAGCCGATCCAAAAGATTTTATGAAACTGTATTCGATACAAAACTTATAGATCTTCCTACTGACTGGGGAAAGCAGTCTGCCTTTCCCTGGGATAACGGAAGTCAGAATATTTCCGGAGCATTGGTTGAAAAAAAGGACATGATTACGAACGGAAACAATACCATCATTTATTTTGTATCTGAAGACTGCGTGACGGAAGAACACAAAGTTGAAACAGCAGGAGGAAAAGTGATAACGCCAAAAATGTCTATCGGGGAATTTGGCTTTATGTCGATCATTCAGGATACAGAAGGAAATACAATCGGATTACATTCAAGAAAATAAAATTGATTTATGAAAAAAAATGTTGCTATTCTTCTTTTCGATGATGTAGAGGTACTTGATTTCGCAGGTCCTTTCGAAGTATTTTCGGTTGCATCAGAATTAAAAAACTTTGAGCTGTTCAATGTTTTTACAGTAGCCAAAACTAATGATGCTGTTTCTGCTGTTAACGGACTTTCTGTAAATCCCAAATATAATTTTCAGAGCTGCCCTCCGGTTGAGATTCTGATCATTCCCGGAGGTGTCGGAACCAAAAAAGTGATAACTGATAAGGAAATCCTGACCTGGGTTAACCAAATTCATCAGAATACTTTATATACGGCAAGCATTTGTTCCGGATCACGGATTTTAGGGGTTTTAAATTTACTGGACAATAAAGAATACTGTACTCACCAGGGTGTTTATGAGCATATGGCAGAAATAGTTCCATCCGGTTTGCCACAAAAAGAAAAAAGATTTGTTCAGCAGGATAAGATTTTCACTTCGGGAGGCATTAGTGCGGGAATAGATCTGTCTTTCCATATGGTATCGCTTATTTATGGCACCGATACAGTAAAAACAACAGCAGATTATATGGAATACAACCTCAGCCATCAATCCATTTAAATGGTTACAGATACTGTATTTGAACATACTTTGAGTGTCTTTATGGAAGATCTGGAGGAGTATACCGAAATGGTGTTTAGGAAAAAAGAAAGTCCTGACCGCTGGTCTTTAGCCCAGCTATACATGCATATTATTATAGATACAAACTGGTATTTTGACCAATTGGAATCATGCTTCGGCAACCGTTTGAATGCAGACAGGGAAATGTCAGACAACGCAAAAGAAATGTTGCTGCAAAACAGCTTTCCCGATATTAAAATAAAGGGTAATTCATCTGTTCCTGAAAATGATTCAATCTTAATAGATCATGTTAAAAGGGATTTGAGATTACTTTTAGAAAGAAGTCAGTCGGTTTGGAGCAGGATCAAAAGCGAGCCGGTTTCCGGAAAAGCGGAACATCCCGGTTTCAGATATCTGTCTCCCATAGAATGGTATCAGTTTGCTGAAATGCACATCCGCCATCATTTTAAACAAAAAATAAAAGAATGAGAAAAGTAATTGCCGCTATCAATATGACAATAGACGGGTTTTGTGATCACACAGCCATAAGTCCTGATGAAGAAATACACCAGCATTATACGGATCTGTTAAATAATTCAGGTACAGCCCTGTATGGGCGGACCACCTACCAGCTTATGGAGTATTGGCGGACATTCTTAGAAAACCCTTCAGAAGAAAAATCAATGAATGACTTTGCCGAAGCTATAGACAGAATTCCGAAAATTGTATTCTCCCACACCCTTACAAATATAGATTGGGAAACTGCAAGTCTGGCAGATCAGGATACTGAAAAAGAAATCAGTGCGCTCAGGCAACAAGCAGGTAAAGATATTTTAGTTTGCAGTCCAGGCTTAATTGTAAGCTTAACACAACTTGGCTTAATTGATGAATACCAGCTATGCGTTCACCCGGTAATAGCAGGAAATGGTCTGCCTTTATTTAAAAATATAAACAACTCCATTTCTCTTAAACTCATCACTACAAAAACCTTCAGTTCCGGCGCAATAATACTTTATTATCAGCCGGAAGACATTATTAAAACAACCTAAAAAAACTAAATAATATGCGAAAAATAATTTCATTCATGCATATATCGCTCGACGGCTTCGTAGCAGGTCCCAATGGTGAGCTTAGCTGGGCAAAAGTTGATAACGAAATTTTTGATTTTGTCGCTCAGCGGATAAGCAAAACCGACACTGCAATGTATGGACGGGTAACGTATGAAATGATGGAAAGCTACTGGCCTACTGCTGCCAGCAAGCCCAATGCAACAAAACATGACATTGAACATTCAGAATGGTATAAAAATGTTCACAAAATTGTGTTATCAAAGACCATGAAAGATCTGGACCTGCTTAACACAACCATTATCAGTAACAATCTTTCCGACAGGATAAACGAACTGAAACAGCAGGAAAGAGGAGAAATCTTACTTTTCGGTTCACCATCTGCAACTCATTCACTCATGGAAAAGAATTTAATTGACGGTTACTGGCTGTTTGTTAATCCAATTATTCTCGGGCAAGGTATTCCATTGTTTGCTGATATCAAAGACCAGGTAAAACTGCAGCTATTAACAACCAACCAATTTTCCAACGGAGTCACTGCACTGAATTATATAACGGAAAAATAACAATCTGATGAAAAACCCTTTAATCGTAAGTATATCGGTAGAAAAACCAATAGACGAAGTCTGGAAACACTGGACGGAAGAAAACTCTATCAAAATCTGGAATATCCCGTTTGATGACTGGCACTGCCCAAAAGCAGAGAACAATTTGCGGGACGGAGGCGAATTCAGATACAGGATGGAACGTATTGACGGAAAAGAAGGCTTTGATTATACCGGTATTTATTCCAAAATAATTCCACTGAAAAGTATTGAAAGCATCTGTGATGACGGCAGAAAGAACCTGGTAGAATTTCAGTCCTTAGGCGACAGCGTAATAATCCGGGAAACTTTTGAACCGGAGGATAGAACTCCTTTAGATATCCAGCAAAATTTCACAGATTCTGTCCTCAAACGGTTTAAAAAATTTATTGAAAACTGAACGAATAAAAAACAATGAAAGCCCATCATCATTAATTCAAACTCTACTTATGAAACAGGTATTTATCAACCTTCCGGTCGAAGATCTGGAAAAATCACAGAACTTTTATATTCAGCTGGGCTTTACTGAATATCCTTTATTCACAGGGGATAACCAGAAATGTGTATCCTGGAGCGAAAATATATTGGTGATGCTACAGACAAAATCATTTTTCAGCAGTCATATCAGTAAAAATATTGCAGATACTGAAAATTATTTAGCATCTACCTACACTCTTCCCGTTGAAAATCCGGATAAGGTCAATGAAATGGCTGAAAACGGTTTAAAATCAGGTGGAACAGAACCGGCGCCAATGGTGGATACAGGTTTTATGCAGATGAGAACAATCCGGGATCCCGACGGGCATACGTGGGGAATAATGTATTTAGATTTAAATAAATTCAAAGAACAAAAGAAAGACTGAAAACAGTATGAAACTTCTTCTCACTTCTGCAGGCATCAGTAATAAGGCAATTTATAATACTTTAACGGAGCTTCTCGGGAAACCAATTGCCGAAGCAAATGCACTTTTTATTCCCACGGCCATTTATCCTATTCCGGACAGTGCTGAAATTATCAGAAAAGTGATTTGCGGTTCTATCGGTGATCCCTTTTGTGAATTGGGCTGGAAATCATTAGGAATCCTGGAACTCACTTCATTATTAAGTATCAAACAGGAACTATGGCTTCCTAAACTCAATGAAACTGATGCATTGCTGGTAGGCGGCGGTGACTGTCAGTATTTATGCTATTGGATGCAAAAATCCGGATTGGCAGAGCTTTTACCATCCTTGCTGCAAAAAACGGTTTATGTGGGATTGAGTGCAGGAAGTATGATCATGACTCAATTTGGAACGACCTATGGGCATCACACACTTCCTCCTGAAACAAGTAAATCCCTCGGGTTTGTTGATTTTGCAATACATCCGCATCTGGATCATGAGATGTTCCCCGAAAATTCTCTGGATCATCTGGAGAAATTGGCATCATCAATAGCTGTACCTTCATATGCTATTGATGATCAGACAGCAATTAAAGTAACCAACGGCAACATTGAAGTTATTTCTGAGGGACACTGGAAACTATTTAATTAATAACTTTACTAAAATTGAACAGCATATGACAAACATAGAATACATCAAATCGAATTATATCGAAAAAGCTGAGTTGCTTGAAATAACGGGAATAAAAAACGATCAGCTGAATTATCTGCTTGAAGAGAAGCTTATTCCCAACGCCTCTTATGTTGTGGAATCAGAGCTTAGAATTACTTCTCCTCTGGAAGATGAAACTACTGAACATCAGAAAGAAGAATATTTCGGGAAACATGTTATCCTGCTTATAGAAAATTTCAAAAAAAACAGATTAGAACCTGCCGAGTATAAAAGAAAATTCAGGGAGAATTTCAGGAAGACTCTTTTAGAACACAACGACAGGAATATTGCATACAATAATATTTTTGATGACAGCAATCAGTTAATTGAAGCTAAATTTGATGAAATATTTGAAACCGAATGGAAAGATTACTGCGCCGGCATATATGGAATCTGCACATTAAATGCCACTGAAAAGGAAATTGTAGAAAAAGATATTGCAGTAAAAAAACTGATAGGTTTTAATAAAAAATTCTTCTCAACAGATCTAAATGATGCACAGAAAAATGAGCTTGATAAATTGAACCGGGAATTTAATGCTGTCGCCAATCTGTTTGCACCTTACCAAAGAGAAAGCAGCAGCCGTGGAAAATATTTAGATCAGATATTAGAGAAGAATGATCTGCCCGATAAAATAAAAAAATATTAAGCTTATATCATCATAGAATACATCATTGACATATAATAATTCGCACAATGTAATGCCTCCATCAGCAAAATATCTTTCTCAGGACAGGTTTCAAAAGTATCGGTGGTCGTGAGCTGATATTCATAATCCATTAAATTCCATTTCAGGTGTGGCTTTATGACTAAAAGTTCAATTCCATCCTGATCTGCAAGGACAAATGATTCTTTAAAAATTCCCCTATGTTTAAAAATATAGCCTTTCTTCACTCCGTTAAAATAGGTCTGCACTACAATTTCCCCATTCCAGTTCATCCTGAATTTTAAAAGGACTGTTTCACCTTCTTTCAATTCAATGGTTGTTCCCCAAAATCCTTTCGGTTCAACCTGATATTTTGAGTCTGCAATCTCTATAGCTGCATTAAAATTGAACCAGCTTTTATAGATGAGTTTTCCTATCAATCTGTCGTTTTGCGTTAGTTCAAAGGACAGGGATTTTTTTGATTTTGCATAATATTCTGCCATATTTTTTTTGAATTTGGTGGAGTTATTAGTTTATCTTTTAAGGTTATATGATAATGAGCTAATTTATAAATAATTTTTGCAAAAAATCATAGTTTTCTTTAATTGAGGAAATAAAAACCCCGCAAGAAAACTTACGGGGCTTGAATTATATTATCCGATTTTGAAATTACATCGTCGCCATTTTGAAGCTCATGCTTTCAGATGACAATTTACAGAATACAGGTAATATTAGAATTATCATCTCGGCGATCTAAACATTTTTATAGTTATAGCTGATACTCTGATTTATTCTTCTGCCAATGCAATATCTACTTCATCAGATCAATATCTTATTTTTTTATAATTTTTGTTGAAAATAAGATATTATTTCCTGATCCATAAACACTTAACATATAAGCTCCTATATTCAAATCCGACAAGTCTGCGATTTGCTTTTTATTTGAATTAAAATTTAATGTTTTTATGTTTTTTCCAGAAAAATCAGAAATAATTATTTTTTCGAAGTTTTCATTAGATTCTACTGTGATTTCGTTTGAGAAAAGAGCAGGATAAACTTTGAATTTTGTATTTGATTTTAAGGCTTCAATAGTATTCAGATTAAAGCTGGCAAGATCTATTTTCCAAACATCATTATAGCTTAGATGATCATAAGGTTCTGTCTGTGTACCTCCAAAGAAATATAAACTACCGGAATTGTCAGTCCAGGTAGCAGAATACCGTCTATAAGGTGGCAAATTTACATTAGAAGGAGTATCCAACTGTCCATAATTATAGGAAGATGAAGTTTGAGGGCCATACATCCAAGTCCAGTTGTTTGTATAAATATTGTACCTCCATAGATTTTGTTGTGATGCACTGTTTCCGCCAAAGAGCCAAAGATCTCCATTTTTTCCGGTCCATGTTAATGCTTTGTTTCTATCTCCAGGGAAATTAGCAGAATTTTCTGTTCCCATAGTTCCATAATTAGCATTTCCATAAGGAGGAGGATTACCAATTGTAGACCAGCTATTGGTAGTGGTTTGGTATTTCCACATTTTACTATTTGTAAAATACCAAAAATTTTTATTCTCGTCAATCCAGTTAATTCCTGTTCCATAATCAGCTACAGGATAACTGATGCTACTGAAATTATTAATAGTTTTATCCCCACTCAGCCATACCCATTGATTTATGGTGATGTCATATTTCCACACATCATTTAAATATCCTTCATTCGTAGATGTTTCATCAAATCCATAGCCTCCATATAAATAGAAATTTCCCTGTGCATCTGTCCATGTTTTCCCTTTTACCCTTGCTCCTGGAATATTGGTTGAGGAATATACGCCCTGAGTTCCATAATTTGCATGTCTGTTTAATCCTAAACTAGCATTTTGCACTCCTCCTTTCCAGACCCAGTTATTGGATGCTTTATTGTACATCCATAAATCCTGATAGTAAGAATTTACTTGTGGAACCTGTCCTCCATACATCCATAAATTCCCATTATTGTCTGTCCAAGACATAGCATCTATACGACGTCCCGGAGCATTTCTTTTGTTCTCAACATTCAGCGTTCCATAATTGATCAAATCTCCTGTATAAGATTTGAAGAAGCTGTTTTCATTGCCATTGATCCATTGCCATTTCTTTTGAGAAGAATTAAATTTCCATAAGTCAACAGAAGAATACGCTGTAGTATTTATTTCATTACCATATTTTCCATAAATTCCGTAAATCCATAAATTTCCGTCAGCATCTTTCCATTGGGCACCATACTTGGCTGTTCCACCCGGAGTATTTTCACTCTCAACAAGCCCATCCAGTTTTTCATAGGATATAAAATCATATGAATTGCCACCGCTTATAATTCCTGGTCCTTTAATTTGGACCCAATTATTGGTCGTTATGTTATATTTCCACAGATCAACTGCATAGCTACTTGAAGCATTTGTATTTCCATTATATAAGTACAGGTTTCCGTCATTTCCAGTCCAGCAAGCCGAAGAATTTCTGAATCCCGGAAAGTTTTGTGCATCTTCCACATTCAGTGTCCCATAAACAGGTGGCTGACTGGTTGGCGGATTTCCGTTTTTCTTCATTAATGTCCAGGAATTACTGGATGGTGTATACTTCCATACATAATAGTTTACTTGGATCCAAAAATTTCCGTTTTTATCGGTCCAGTTATTAGGTTTAGGATTATCGTAATAACTGTAAAGTGTTCCCGGCAGGTTATTACTGTTTTCCACTCCTATCGCACCAGCAATGTTTTCGGTACTTGTCTGACTTCCTTTCATCCAGCTCCATAATCCGTTTACAGGATTAAACTTCCATAAATCATTATAATTATAACTTTGAGGTGAGGAACTATGATATCCTCCATAAATAAAGATATTTCCCTGTAAATCTTTAAAACTGCAGCTTCCAAATCTGGCACTAGGCATATTCAGGGTATTTTCCAGCCCTATGCTATTATATACACCATTTATATTGGGCTGATCGGTACCACCAATCCAAGACCACATATTTGTGGAAATATTATATTTCCATACGGTATTATATTCGTCTCCATTTGAAGTTTTACCCCCGAAGAAGTACAGGTTTCCAGACGAATCAGTCCATGTTGTGGTATGGATCAATGCAGGAGGAATATTGGTGCTGTTTTCGACTCCTTTTGTACCAAAACTACCTCCCCCGTTTGATGTTCCATTTGAAATTTTAGTCCAGTTATTAGTAAGACTGTTGAATTTCCACAGATCGTTTTTATGTTTATTTGAAGCATCCGCTCCCCCAAAAACATATAAATTTTTATTTGTTGAAGCCCACATGGAAGACTGTCTTACAGCTCCGGGAACATTTCTGTAGCTATCTATATTTACTCCTTTATTATAACCATTAAAATCGTGGTATAACCAGCCTTTTCTGAAAGTAAAATTGTTAGTTTGATAATTGTAACTCCATAACAGACTCGTCGCATTACTTACCCAACCAGTGCTGTAACCACCAAACATCCAGAATGTTCCATCATTATCTACAACATAGGACATTTCTTTTAAAATATTTGGCCAATTTTCATTGCTCTCCAGCCCATATATTCCAAATTCGGCGTTTTGTTCAATTTGATTTCCTCCTTGTATCCAGGTAAAATTGATATTTTGTGATAAGCACATTGTACTTATCAAAAGAAAAAATATTTTTTTCATAGTTTAAAGTGTTTTTTTTTATTTTCAATTATAAAATAATTTTCATCATATTTTTCACAAATAAAAGATATTTGTTGTCCGGAATATTATTCTATTAATTTTCAGCGAATTTATACAAATTTCTATAAACAGCAAGCAGCTTAGTTTTTATTAAAACAAAACCCTGCAAGTTTTCTTGCAGGGCTAAATATATTATCCGGTTCCGAAATTACATCGTCTCCATTTTGAAGCTCATGCTTTCAATTACTTTTAAGATAGCTTCTACTGTATCCATTGAAGTTAAACAAGGAACACCGTTTTCCACACTCATTCTTCTGATCTGGAAACCGTCTCTTTCAGCCTGCTTTCCTTTCGTCATGGTATTTACTACATATTGTACTTTTCCTTTCTGGATCAGGTCGATAAGATTTACATCTTCCTCTCCTATTTTGTACCCGATTTTGCAAGGAATTCCTTTACCTTCAAAGTATTTGGCAGTTCCTTCAGTTGCCCAGACTCTGAATCCTACTTCGTGGAATCTTTGTGCAAGCGCTGCTGCCTCGTCTTTGTGCTTATCTGCTACTGTGAAAAGAATGGAACCGTGCATAGGAACTTTTCTTCCTGCTGCGATGAGTCCTTTGTAAAGGGCTTTTTCAAGTGTAGTGTCTTTCCCCATTACTTCTCCTGTAGACTTCATTTCCGGGCCTAAGGAAATATCTACTTTTGTCAGTTTTGAGAAAGAGAATACGGGAACTTTTACATAAACCCCTTCTTTGCTTGGAACCAGACCGTTTTGGTAGCCTAAATCTTTCAGTTTCTGTCCTAATATTGCTTTTGTAGCCAGATTAGCCATCGGAACTTCTGTAATTTTAGACAGGAAAGGAACAGTTCTTGAAGAACGTGGGTTTACCTCGATTACATATACATTCCCTTCGAAAAGAACGTACTGGATATTCATTAAACCGATCACATTTAATCCTTTAGCCAGTCTCTGTGTATAGTCTACCAATGTATCGATCTCTTTTTGGGAAACATTCTGTGTAGGATATACTGCTATAGAATCTCCCGAGTGAACCCCGGCTCTTTCAATATGTTCCATGATTCCCGGAATCACTACTGTTTCACCATCACAAATTGCGTCGATCTCAATTTCTTTTCCCACCATGTATTTATCAACCAAAACAGGGTGTTTAGGGCTTGCTTCTACTGCATTTTCCATATAGTAGGCAAGTTCTGCTTCACCATACACAATTTCCATTGCACGTCCTCCCAATACGTAGCTCGGACGTACCAGCACCGGATATCCGATTTCATTGGCAATTTTTATAGCTTCTTCTTTTGAAGTGGAAGTTTTTCCTAATGGCTGAGGAATTCCCATTTCCTGAAGTGCTTTTTCAAATTTATCCCTGTTTTCAGCTCTGTCAAGATCTTCCAGCGAAGTTCCAAGAATCTGCACCCCGTGTGCTGCAAGTTTATCTGCAAGGTTAATGGCTGTCTGTCCTCCAAACTGAACTACAACTCCTTTTGGCTTTTCAAGCTCAATAATGTTCATTACATCTTCTTCCGTCAATGGCTCGAAGTATAATTTATCTGAGATCGAGAAGTCTGTAGAAACCGTTTCAGGGTTATTGTTGATAATGATAGCTTCGTAACCCATTTCTTTGATTGCCCAAACCGAGTGAACCGTCGCGTAATCGAATTCTACTCCCTGTCCGATTCTGATAGGTCCTGAACCAAGAACAATGATCTTTTCTTTATTGGAAACAACACTTTCATTTTCTTCTTCATAAGTTCCGTAGAAATATGGTGTTTCGCTTTCAAACTCTGCTGCACAGGTATCTACCATTTTGTAAACAGGCATTACTCCGTTTTCTTTTCTGAAATCGAAAACTTCACGCTGCTTAACTTCCCAAAGGTGGGCGATATTCATATCTGCGAAGCCCAGTTTCTTAGCCTGGATTAAAGTTTCTTTATCAAATTTATTGGCAGCAATTATTTTTTCAAAATCAACCAGTTTTTTCAGTTTCCAGATAAAGAATTTATCAATTTTGCTCCATTCTACGATCTGTTCCCAGTCATATCCTCTTCTTAAAGCATCTCCAATGATGAACAGTCTTTCATCATCGCAAACTCTGATTCTTCTTTCGATTTCCTCAGCAGTTAATGCCTCTGCTTGTTTTGTTTTTAACCCCAAATGTCTGATTCCCGTTTCAAGAGAACGGATGGCTTTCTGTAAGGATTCTTCGAAATTTCTTCCGATAGCCATTACTTCTCCTGTTGCCTTCATCTGTGTAGATAACCTTCTATCAGCTGTTTCGAATTTATCGAACGGGAATCTTGGGAATTTTGTTACCACATAATCAAGGGCTGGTTCAAAACATGCATATGTTTTTCCTGTCACCGGATTCATGATCTCATCAAGAGTCAAGCCTACTGCAATTTTTGCTGCAATTTTTGCAATCGGATATCCTGTTGCTTTACTTGCCAGTGCTGATGAACGGGAAACTCTAGGATTCACTTCAATGATATAGTAATTGAAAGAATGTGGGTCTAATGCAAGCTGTACGTTACACCCTCCTTCAATTCCTAAGGCTCTGATGATTTTTAGTGAGGCATTTCTCAACAACTGATACTCTCGGTCAGAAAGTGTCTGAGAAGGTGCCACTACAATAGAATCACCTGTGTGAACTCCTACCGGATCTATATTTTCCATGTTACAAACCACAATCGCGTTGTCATTTGCATCACGCATTACTTCATATTCAATTTCTTTGAAACCTGCAATTGATTTTTCGATAAGACACTGTGTTACAGGACTATACTTTAACCCTAACTCAGCAATCTCTTTCAATTCAGCTTCTGTAGAGGCGATACCTCCGCCAGTTCCTCCCATTGTAAAGGCAGGACGGACAATTACAGGATATCCGATCTCGTCAGCAAAACGAAGAGCTCCTTCTACTGTATTCACGATATCTGATTCCGGAACAGGCTCATTCAATTCTCTCATCAGTTCACGGAAAAGATCTCTGTCTTCCGCTCTGTTGATCGCAGAAAGTGTAGTTCCCAAAACTTCCACTTTACATTCTTCAAGAATTCCTGATTTTTCAAGTTCTACAGCCATATTCAGACCTGTCTGTCCTCCAAGTGTCGGTAAAAGCGCATCCGGGCGTTCTTTCCTGATGATGTGGCTTACAAACTGAAGTGAAATCGGTTCAATATATACTTTATCCGCGATTTCTACATCCGTCATAATGGTCGCAGGGTTTGAATTAATCAAAATCACCTTGTAACCTTCTTCTCTCAAAGACAGGCAAGCCTGTGTTCCTGCATAATCAAATTCAGCTGCCTGACCGATGATGATGGGTCCTGAACCGATTACTAAAATTGTTTTTATATCTGTACGTTTTGCCATTTTTCTTTTTTTAGATACCAGATGCCAGATTTGAATATCAGACTTCCAGTGTTGTTTTTTACTTTTTTGAATTAGACTTGAATGTTATACTTACTTTTTGAAGTTTTCCATTAAATCAATGAATTCATCAAATAAATAGTTTGCATCTTCTGGGCCTGGGCTAGCTTCCGGGTGATACTGAACTGAGAAGCAAGGGTGAATTTTATGTTTCAAGCCTTCGTTTGTTCTGTCATTCAGTGCGATGTGGGTTTCAATTAAATCTGTTCCTTTCAAGCTTTCCTGATCTACTGCATAGCCATGGTTTTGGGAAGTGATAGCCACTTTGTTTTTCTCCAAATCCAGCACCGGGTGATTTCCTCCTCTGTGTCCGAATTTTAGTTTAAACGTTTTTGCTCCGCAAGCCAAACCAATCAGCTGATGACCTAAACAGATTCCGAAAATCGGAACTTTTCCTAAGATTCCACGGATCATTTCAAGAGCATGCTGATTGTCTTCAGGGTCACCGGGGCCGTTTGAAAGCATTACTCCATCAGGATCCATTAATAAAATTTCTTCTGCAGTTACATCCTGGGATACAACTGTAATATCGCAGTTTCTTTGAGACAGCTCTCTGATAATTCCTAATTTGGAACCGAAGTCTACGAGGACCACTTTAAATCCTCTTCCCGGATTCGCGTAAGGCGTTTTTGTGGAAACTGTTTCTACCTGGTTGGTAGGGAAATTTGTGGATTTTAATTCTGCTACGACTTCATTTTCATCTGCATCTGCATTTACAATCTTTCCTTTTACCACTCCGTAATTACGTAGAACTCTTGTCAGTCTTCTGGTATCAATTCCTGAAATTCCTGAAAGGTTTTTCTTTTTAAATAATTCATCTAAAGTCATCTGAGTACGGAAATTGGAAGGAAGATCGCAAAGCTCTTTTACAATAAGTCCCTTAATAGCCGGCTCAATACTTTCATAATCATCACGGTTAATACCATAATTTCCGATAAGCGGATAGGTCATGCAAACGATCTGACCGCAGTATGACGGATCGGAGATCAACTCCTGATACCCTGTCATTCCGGTATTGAAAACTACTTCTCCGGCAGTTTCCAATTCTGCTCCGAAACCTTCTCCATGAAACACTTCACCGGACTCCAGTATTAATTTTTTCTTCATTTTCTTTATTTAGATTTTCTTTTACTTTCTATTCTGTTTTTAACCACCCCGTCAAAAATTCTTTGAATTTTTGCCACCCCTCCAGAGGAGGGGAATTTTTTGTCTGTTCAAGATCCGGAACTCGAATCTTGAATCTTATTTTTCCCTTATTTAAAGGTGTATCCTCTTTTTTCCAGTGTTTCTTTCAGGATGGCCATTCTTGCAAAAACACCGTTCTGCATTTGTTTGAATACTCTTGAACGTTCACATTCCACCAAATCTGTATCAATTTCTACTCCTCTATTGATAGGTGCAGGATGCATGATGATGGCTTCTTTTTTCATTGCTTTTTCTCTTTCTTTTGTTAAACCATACTTTCTGTGGTATTCGGAAGCGGAGTAACTCATTTTTGCATCGTGTCTTTCGTGCTGGATTCTTAGCAGCATCAATACATCCACTTCGGATATTAACTGATCAACCGGTAAGTAAGTTCCGTTGATTAGAGCTCCTTCATCAAACCAGTCTTCGGGTCCTGAGAAATATACTTTAGCACCTAATCTTCTCAATGCTTCTGCATTTGAATTGGCTACGCGACTGTGCTTTACATCTCCTACAATTCCTATCTTTAAGCCTTCAAATTTTCCAAATTCCTGATAAATTGTCATCAGGTCCAGCATAGATTGGGAAGGGTGGTTTCCTGTTCCGTCTCCTCCGTTGATCACCGGAATCCTGATATTATTTAATTCTTCAAAGTATCTGTCCTTCTTATCTCTGATAACTACCAGATTCACTCCTACACTTTCAATAGTTTTTACTGTATCATAAAGACTTTCGCCTTTGTTTACAGAGCTGTGGGAAGCATCAAAAGGAACGACCTGCAGACCAAGCTTTCTTTCTGCGATATCAAAACTTGTCTTTGTTCTTGTACTGTCTTCAAAGAAAAGATTTGAGCAGAAAACTTCTCCTTCAATTTTTGCAGTTTTTCCGTTGGCAAAAGCCAGTGCTTCGGTCAGCATACTGTTGATTCTCTCGGTGCTTAGTTCTGTAATCGTAAACATAATTTCTTAATTTTTGAACATAAAAAAAGCGAAGACAACATCTTCGCTTAATAATAATAATAATAATAAATATCGTAAAGGGCGCTTTCGCCCGGTAAATCTAATGGTATAAATACTCTTTTATTCATTAGGTGCAAAGATACAGAAATTTTACGAATCTACAAAACCAAAGTTTCAAATAAATTAAAACCCGCTAATCCTTCCTTATTTTCATTTTTAATTGATATTTTTGTTAAAACTTAAACCTATTCTATGGATTTAAAGGACAAAATGATTCTCAGCATTATTCAGGAAGACTCTACTTTATCGGTGAAAGAAATTTCAGAAAAGATTGGTCTTACCTTTACTCCTACTTATGAACGTATCAAACAGCTGGAGAAGCATGGCATTATTGAGAAATATGTTGGTCTTTTAAACCGTGAAAAACTGGGTCTTAATATTGTGGTTTACTGTAATGTCCGTCTAAAGGAACAATCCCAGAAAGTACTGGAAACCTTTGAGAAAAACATTATGAAATATGATGAAGTACAGGAGATCATCAGTCTTTCAGGTGAATATGATTATATGCTGAAGATTATTGCCAAGGATATTAATTCTTATAATGACTTTGCAGTCAATGTGATCTCAAACATTCCTAATATCGGGCAGTACCACAGTTCAATCGTGCTTCATGAGGTGAAAAAATCTACCAAATTTAAGATTGATCTGGAGTAATTCTGTTTAAATCAAAATTCAGTCTTTAAAGATGCTTCGACTTCGCTCAGCATGACATTTCTAATACTCAACGTCATTTTGCAGCTGCCATACGGAGTGAAGCCGAAGCATCTGATAAAATTTTTAATCAATCCAGTGATTAAAAATTATCAACCCAATAGTTTGTTTTTCAGCTTATTAAACTGATATTCTATTTTATCGAGACAAAGATTCCCAATGCTTCCCTGATGGGTATGGTTTAAGTCCCCTATCTCAAATTCAAATTCATTGTTTTCAATTTCCTGCCCTACTTTTACGTAAGCATCACGGAATGAGCTTCCTTTTTTCACTTCTTCATTGATTTTTTCTACGCTGAACAGGTATTTATATTTTTCATCTTCCAGAATTCCGTCTTTTACCTGGATATTCGGAAGCGTATAATTTAAAATCTCCAGACATTCTTTCAATGAGTCAATCGCAGGAAAAAGGATTTCTTTTGTAAGCTGTACATCTCTGTGGTAGCCTGACGGAAGATTATTTATTAACAAAATCAATTCATTCGGCAAAGACTGGATTCTGTTGCATCGTGCACGAACCAGTTCAAAAATATCCGGATTCTTTTTGTGAGGCATAATGCTGCTTCCTGTGGTAAATTCCTTTGGAAAACTTATAAAATTGAAATTCTGACTTAAATATAAGCAAACATCATATGCAAATTTCCCTAATGTTCCTGCCAAAGTAGCCATAGCCATGGAGAGCATTTTTTCAGATTTTCCACGGGTCATCTGTGCATACACAGAATTGTAGTTCATCGACTGAAACCCTAGGTTGTAAGTTGTGCTTTCACGATCAATCGGGAAAGAAGAACCGTATCCTGCCGCAGATCCAAGCGGATTTTTATTGATAATATTCTTCACCGAAAACAGCATTTCAACATCATCCAACAATGCTTCGGCATAAGCTCCAAACCATAGTCCAAATGAAGACGGCATCGCAATCTGAAGATGAGTATAACCTGGAAGCAGGATATTTTTATGCTGATCGGCAAGTTTGATCAGGATCTGGAAAAATTCATCAGTCAAAGCTGTTATTTCACGGATTTCATCCAGCAGGTAGAGTTTGATATCTAATAAAACCTGGTCGTTACGGGATCTTGCCGTATGGATTTTCTTTCCTGTATCTCCCAGTTTTTCAATTAAAATAGCTTCAATCTGGGAATGAATATCTTCTGCTTCTTTATCAATCTCAAAGCTCCCGTTTTCGATATCATTTAAAATATCTGTCAAAACAGAAAGCATCTGTTTGGATTCTTCACCGGAGATAATTCCAGTTTCTGCCAACATCTGGCAATGTGCCATGGAGCCTTTAACATCGTATTTTGCTAAACGTTCATCAAAGTCAAGATCTTTCCCAACTGTAAATTTGTTGACTAATATATTGGTGGCAAGGTCATCCTTCTGCCATATTTTTTTCATAATGATTTTCTTTAAATATTGATTCGTTTCAACCTGCCCAGCAGAGCATCCTTATTATTAACTATAAAAAAACATCTCCACATTTAAAGTCTTTGTCTTTAATCTTCTTTTTTGCATAAATCTTTATTAAAAACTGAACTTTATTGCCCGCTGGGCTGGGTCAAAACATTTTTCGAGATAAGTCTGCAATGATCAAGCATCATAAACTTCTCTCATTCATTTTACTTTTTATAATACTTTTTCTAATATATTGATGTAGACCTCAATTCCCTCTTCTATTTCCTTTACATAGATATATTCATCTGCAGTGTGGGAGCGCCTGCTGTCACCGGGACCGATCTTTACTGATGTGCAGGGAATAATGGCCTGATCAGATGATGTTGGCGAACCGTAGGTTGTCCTTCCGATTTCTAAGCCTGCCTGTACAAAAGGATGATCCATTTCTATTTTCGAGGAATTCAATCTTAAAGACCTTGCTGTCAATGTAGACTTCATCAGTGACTGTATGATTTCAAATGCCTCTTTATTGGAATATTCATCCGTAACCCTTACATCCAAAGTGAAGGTACATGCTTCCGGAACTACATTATGCTGAACTCCGGCATGAATTCCTGACAGGGTTATTTTAACTTCACCCAAATAATCTGAAACTTTTGGAAATTTAAAAGCCAGAATATTGTGAAGGTCTTCCATACATTTTACAATGGAATTATCGTCATTCGGATGTGCAGCATGAGAAGGAGTCCCTTTCATTTCGCCATCTATCACCAGAAGTCCTTTTTCTGCGATTGCCAGATTCATCTGCGTGGGCTCACCTACAATGGCGAATTCTATATTCGGAAGCTGTGGAAATAAGGCTTCAATTCCGTCAAGTCCTGAGATCTCCTCTTCAGCGGTCAGGGCAATAATGAGATTATATTTTAGATCTTCTTTTTCATAAAAATGTAAAAAAACCTGAGCCATAGAGACCAAAGATGCTCCCGCATCATTACTTCCCAATCCATACAGTTTCCCATCCTGTTCAACCGGAAGAAAGGGATCAAGTGTATAAGCTTTATTGGGCTTTACCGTATCGTGATGTGTATTCAGCAAAATGGATGGCTTAAATACATCAAAATTTTTATTAACCGCCCAGATGTTATTTTTAAAACGTTTTGTAGGAATATGATGTTTTTTGAAAAAATTCTCAATTTCTACGGAAGTATTGTATTCATCTTTGCTGAATGAAGGAATTGCAATGAGCTTTTTAAGCAATTCAACTGCATGATTCAGCAGCTCTTCTTTACTATAAACAGATTTCAGTTCCTTCATGATGGTTTTCTATATGGTTTTTCAATTGGGTTTCTTTGATTAAGAATACCTTTTTTACATTATTCTTTACAGCTCCGATAGCGTTTTCAAGCTTGGGCAAAATTCCCTTATGCAGTTTTCCGGCTTCTTTCAGATTGGAAAATTCTTCTTCAGATACGCTTTTTATCACTGATCCCGCATCTTCTACATTTTCCAAAACTCCTTCCTTATCAAAACAAAACAGAAGTTCTACATCATAAATATCCGACAAAGACTGCGCAATTACAGAAGCAACAGTATCTGCGTTGGTATTTAAAAGATTTCCTTTTTTGTCGTGTGTAATGGCTGAAAAAACAGGAATCAGATCAAGATCTATCAGTTGTGAAAGCAATTTTTCGTTAATACTCTGCTTATCAATATCACCTACAAATCCAAAATCTATTTCAGGATGAATTCTTTTTTTAGCATGAATCATATTCCCGTCAGCACCGGAAAATCCGATAGCGTTGCAGTTTTTCGCCTGCAGTTTAGCTACTATATTTTTGTTGATACTTCCCGCATACACCATGGATACAATATCCAGAGTATCTTTATCAGTAATCCTTCTTCCGTTTACCAGCTTCTGCTCTATTCCCAGCTTATCTGCCAATGTCGTGGCCAGCTTTCCGCCTCCATGTACAAGGATCTTTTTTTCTTTGATTTCAGAAAACTGTTCCAGGAACTGATTCAATAATTCCTCATCATCAATTAAAGCCCCTCCTATTTTAACAACAAAAAGCTTTTCCATATTCCTTATTTTGAATTAATTCCGTCCAGAATTTCACTGAATACAGCCTGAGCAGAGAAAATACGGTTCTTTGCCTGCTGGTAAATAATCGAGTTTCCACCATCCATTACCTCATCACTCAATTCTACATTACGACGGACAGGAAGGCAATGCATTACTTTTGCAGCATTGGTATTTTCCAGTTTCTGGGCTGTCAGCATCCAGTTTTCTTTCACTTCGGGCATCGCCGTATAATCATCAAAGGAAGACCAGTTTTTTACATAAATAAAATCTGCATCTTTCAACGCCTCTTCCTGATCATGGATCACCTGAATATCTTTTGTGAATTTTTTATCCAGATTGTAACCTTCAGGGTTGGTGATCACAAAATCAACATCCATTTCCTGCATCCATTCTGCAAAGGAATTTCCGACAGCCTGGGCAATTGGTTTGATATGTGGTGCCCAAGTAAGAACCACTTTCGGTTTACGCTCTTCTTTCCAGTTTTCTGTAATGGTAATACAGTCTGCCAAACTTTGTAGCGGATGTCGTGTTGCTGATTCCAGAGATACTACCGGCACTTTAGCATGCTGCTCAAACTGACTCAGAATACTTTCGTTTACATCATCTTCTTTGGATTTCATGCCCGCAAAACAACGTACTGCAATGATGTCACAGTATTGGTTCAATACTTCAATGGCATCTTTAATGTGCTCAACGGTATCGCCATTCATTACTGCTCCGTCTGCAAATTCCAGATTCCAGGCTTCCTGAGCTGCATTTAATGTCAGAACATTCAATCCTAAATTCTGTGCTGCGATCTGGCTGCTTAAACGTGTTCTTAAACTTGAATTTAAAAATACCAGACCTATTGTTTTTCCCTTTCCCTTTTCTGTTTCGGAATGAGGGTTTTCTTTAATTTGTAAAGCTTTTTTTATGATTTCCTGTAAGTTTTCTACATCGCTTACAGAGGTGAATTTTTTCATTGTTAAATTTTTTAATGACCAATTAATTGTGGTTAATTCAAATTAAATATTTTCCAAAACCGACTTCAAAGCACTGATGAAAAGATCTGTTTCTTCTTTTCTGATGTTAAGAGCCGGAAGAATCCTTAAAACACTTTTATCATTGGAATTTCCTGTAAAAATTTGATGATTGTACAGCAAATTTTTCCTTGCTACCGAACAGTCCTGATCCAGTTCAATCCCGATCATCAATCCTTTCCTTCGGATGGATTTGATATGTGGAAAATCTTTAATTTCATTTTCAATATAATCGCCCATTTTCTGAGCATTGGCTGTAAGGTTTTCTTCTTTCATCACATCCAGAACAGCAATTGCCGCAGCACAGGCTAAGTGATTTCCACCGAAAGTAGTTCCCAGTAATCCATTGCTGGCCTCAAATTTTGGATGAATTAAAACACCGCCAATTGGAAATCCATTCCCCATCCCTTTCGCAGTTGTAATCATATCCGGTTCGATTCCGAATTCCTGATGGGCAAAGAAATGTCCGCTTCTTCCATAGCCTGACTGCACTTCATCCAGAATCAGAGCTGCATCATATTTTTCACACAGCTCTTTAATTTTAGATAGAAATTCTCCCGTAGGAATCATAATTCCACCTACCCCTTGGATTCCTTCTATGATAACGGATGAAATTTCATTCCCTTGCTTTTCAAAGATTTCTTCAAGTTTCTTGATGTCGTTCCATCCAGATTTAATAAATCTTTCAGAGAAATTTACAGGAGCAACAATTTTTGGATTGTCTGTTACAGAAACGGCTGCAGAAGTTCTCCCATGAAATGATCCCGAGAAATACAGCACTTTGCTTTTTCCGTTGTGGAAAGATGCCAGCTTCAATGCATTTTCATTCGCTTCAGCTCCTGAATTACACAGGAAAAGGTTATAATCTTCATAGCCTGAAATTTTTCCTAATTTTTCAGCAAGTTCAGTCTGCAATTCATTCTGTACAGAATTGGAATAGAAAGAAATTTTCTCTAATTGATCTTTTAATTTATTTTGATAATACGGATGATTATGTCCGATGGAAATCACTGCGTGACCGCCGTAGAAATCAAGATATTTTTCTCCTTTATCGTCCCAAAGGAAAGACCCCTGAGCTTTTACAGGATTTATATTGAATAATGGATATACGTTGAATAAATTCATTTTTTTGTTTTTTTATTTTTCTTTTGTCTTGAAACAAAAGTTTAAGAACTGGTTTCTGAGCTTAAAATTTGATTAATTGCCCATTCATTTTTAAAATGCCACCGGCTTTAAGTTCAGTCCCAGGTTTTCTTCCCAGCCCATCGCTATGTTCATATTCTGTACTGCCTGTCCGGAGGCGCCTTTCAACAAATTGTCAATCGCTGAGTGAATAACGGCTGCATTTCCACTCTTTTCTATATGAATCACACAGCGATTTGTGTTGACAACCTGTTTTAAATCAATTGCATTTTCGCTTACCTTTACAAAAGGCTCATTTTCATAAAAATCCTGATACAACTGACAGATATTTGAAAAAATTAAATCCGTTTTTATCGTTGAGCTTGTAAAAATCCCTCTTGCAAAACCTCCCCTCCATGGAACAAAATTCAGGCTGATATCGTGATGGTTTAATGAAACCAACTGTTGTAAAATTTCATCCACATGCTGATGGGTCAGCGTTTTATATGCCGAAATATTATCGTTCCTCCAGGTAAAATGGGTCGTTGCCTGTAAAGACTGTCCTGCCCCTGTTGAACCTGTAATTCCTGTTGTATAAACTTCGTTCAGCAATCCTTTTTCCGCCAATGGAAGCAGAGCCAGTTGAATAGCTGTTGCAAAACATCCGGGATTGGCAATGCTTTTTGCTCCTGCCAGATTTTTTTTATTGATTTCCGGAAGTCCGTAGATAAAATTTCTGTTTCCAAAACTTCCATCCAGACGGAAATCGTTTCCGAGATCAATCACTAAAGTGTCTTCTTTAACCGGGTTTTGAGTAAGCCAATTCTGACTTTCTTTATGAGGAAGGCACAGGAAAAGAACATCTACATCTTCAGTTTTATCTGTTAAAACCTGTTCGCAAACCGCCGTTAAATCCGGGTACAAATCTGAAATTTTTGTCCCCGAATTGGAACGGCTATATAAAAAACTCAATGTTACATTGGGATGAAAGGCCAGTACACGGACCAATTCACTTCCCGTGTAGCCGTTGGCGCCTACAATTCCTACTTTTTTCATTTTTAATTTTTTGACTGACAGAATCTCATTCCATCCTTGGTTAAATTGTTCCGTCGGAACTCTTTATTTTGAATTGATCTGGTGGTATATATTTAAAGAATTACTTACAATCTTTGTATATCCTTTCACATCTTCTCCTGTCCATGCCCTGTTTGCTTCACCGTAACTTCCGAATTTATCAGACATCAGATCGTGGCTGGATTCAATACCGTTTAAAACAAACCTGTAGGGATAAAGGGTCACAAATACTTTTCCACTGACTGTTTTCTGGGAATCCGTTAAAAAGGATTCTATGTTCCTCATCACCGGATCTAAGAAAAGTGCTTCGTGAAGCCAGTTTCCATACCAGTCGGACAGCTGGGATTTCATCATCTGCTGATATTTTGAAAGGGTATGCTTTTCCAATAAGTGGTGAGCTTTAATAATCACTGACGCTGCTGCCGCTTCAAAACCGACTCTTCCTTTAATTCCCACAATAGTATCTCCAACATGAATATCACGGCCGATTCCATAGGCAGAAGCCAGTTCTTCAATTTTTTGAATAGCATAAACCGAGTGTTCGAAATTTTCTCCGTTTACCGTCACAACTTCACCGTTTTTAAATTCAATTTCCAGTTCTGAAGGCTGAGTTTCTTTAATCTGTGACGGAAAAGCCTCTTCAGGAAGATAATTTCTTGAGGTCAGTGTTTCTTTTCCTCCTACAGAAGTTCCCCAAAGTCCTTTATTGACAGAATACTGGGCTTTCTGGAATTCCATTTCGTAACCATGACTTTTCAAGAACTCTATTTCTTCTTCACGGGACAGGCTCATATCGCGGATGGGTGTGATGATCTCCTTTTCAGGACACATTACCTGGAAAATCAAATCGAAACGCACCTGGTCATTACCTGCTCCTGTACTTCCGTGGGCAATAGCATCAGCACCGGTTTCAATGGCATATTTTGCAATTTCCTGTGCCTGTACTGTACGTTCGGCACTTACAGACAGTGGATATGTGTTATTTTTCAGCACATTTCCGAAGATCAAATACTTTACACAAGAATTATAATAATCTTCCTGAGCATCAACGCACCTGTATTCTTTCACTCCAAGATTGAAGGCTTTTTTCTCCAGTTCTTTTTCTTCTTCTTTAGAAAAACCTCCGGTATTTACAGTAACTGCATACACTTCATATCCAAGTGTTTCACTAAGATATTTGGCACAGTAAGAGGTATCCAAACCTCCGCTAAATGCTAAGACGACTTTCTTTTTCTCCATTATAATCAATTTCGGACTGCTGAATTTCAGTCCCGTTTACTTTATCATTATTTTCAGGAACGAAAAGCATAGCTGTACACAGACAGTTTTTACGTTCCTTTTTCATTAAAATTTCATAATTCACACAGTTCTTACAACCGTTCCAAAATTCCTCATCCTGAGTAAGTTCAGAGTAAATCACCGGCTTATATCCAAGATCACTGTTGATCTTCATTACGGCAAGTCCTGTCGTTAAACCAAACACTTTCGCATTCGGATATTTTTCCCTGGATAGCTGGAAAACTTTATTCTTGATCAGGGTAGCTACCCCTCTGTTCCTGTAATCCGGGGATACAATAAGTCCTGAATTGGCTACAAACTGACCATGCGACCAGGTCTCGATGTAGCAAAACCCAACCCAATCACCATTTTCAGTGGCAACCACAGCATTACCTTCTGAAATCTTTTTCGTTAAATATTCGATGGAACGTTTTGCGATTCCCGTTCCTCTACGCTGTGCAGAATCATACATTTCCTGCTGTATTTCACTCACATACATCAAATGTTTGTCTGAGGAAATTTCTATTTCCATTTATTTATCTGAATTTTTTGGCAAATTTAAAGCATAATAACTTTAAAAACCAAATTAAAAAGATATTTTTTTTGTTTAAAATAAATATACAGGTAATTTTATCTTTATTAAAAAATTTAATTTTGCTAAATTATTATATATTTGCTAAAAACATATAGCTATGGAAAATAAATGCCCTAAATGTAGCGGACATAAAATCGTAAAAAGCGGAATTATTAATGAGAAACAACGCTTTCTCTGCAAGGACTGCAATTATTATTTTACCGTCAAAAAAATAGGGAAACAGATCGATGACTACTATGTAACCAAAGCTTTGCAGCTCTATCTGGAAGGATTAAGCTTTCGCGAAATAGAGAGGATTATTGGGGTTTCGCATGTAACCATAAGCTCCTGGATTAAGAAATACAATATCACAAGACCTCCCCACTCTGAATTCCATCCTGTTTATAAAGTTGTAAAGCAGAATGAGCTGATTGAGTATATATCAAAAGAAGACAACATTAAAAATTCAGGGCTTATCATTACCCAGTTTGCAGATAAGTATATGCTGATTAAATGGGAGAGATTCAAGAAGTAATTGAGATACAAGAGTCAAGAATCAAAATATTAGACATTAGATTTCAGACATTAGTAGAGTGGCTTCGAGAGCCCCAACCACCAGATACTTACCCTTCGTTCGCCAAGATTCAACTAAAAATCTCTTTCAAACTCATTTACTCTCAAACACTCGGACTCTATAACTCTCAAACCCATCACCCCGAAACTCACAACTTCCAACCAGCAATTTATATTAAAACTATATACTTACCACTAATATATATTAAATTTTTGTAAATAAATTATTAATTACAATTTGGCTTTCACAAAAAACAACGCCAAAAATTGATAATTTATGAAGAAATTACTTTCATTTATTGGATTAGCCTTAATAAGCAGTTCTTTATATTCACAGGGATCTCCTGATTACGGAGGCGGATTGAAATTAAATCTGAATCCGGACGGGGATAAATTCATCAGATTTATTCTATGGGACCAGTTCTGGCTCAGAAACACCCAAATGAACCCGGGAAGTATGGTTGCCAACGAACCTACTGACAACTCCTGGAGCCTGGGTAACAGAAGGTTACGTGCTTTAGCATATGCCCAGATTTCCAAAAGATATATGATCCTGGTACACTTTGGTATCAATAACCAAACGTTCATTAATGGCGGAGCTACAGGAACCACAGGAACAGGAGGTTATGGAAATGGCAAGAAACCACAGCTGTTTTTTCATGATGCATGGAATGAATATGCAGTTATTTTACCTGGAGAAGCAGGAAAATTCAGTTTATCTTTAGGGGCAGGACTTCACTATTATATGGGACTTTCCCGTATGACAATGGCATCAACACTGAATTTCCTTACGGTAGACTCTCCTATTTTCACGTGGCCGTTAATTGACAACTCCGATCAGTTCGCAAGACAACTCGGAATGTTTGCTAAAGGAAAATATGGTAAACTGGAATACCGTTTCAGCTTAAATAAGCCTTTTGCAACAGATCTGGTTCCTGTTAACGTAACAGATCCTGCAAGAGCCGTTGCAGTAGATAATAATGGAAATCCGAGCTTTTCAAAAGCCGGATATGTGGAATACCAGTTTCTTGACGAGGAATCCAATACGCTTCCTTTCAAAGTGGGATCTTATCTGGGAACAAAGAAAGTTTTCAATGTAGGAGCAGGTTTTTATCATCAGGCAGACGGAACGAGAACTTCTGTGAATTCCAACATTGAAAAGCATGATATTACTCTTGTGGCAGTAGACGCTTTTGCAGATATTCCTTTGGGAAATGCAAAACATAAGATGGCTGTTTCTGCCTACGCAGGATATTATAACTACAATTTCGGCCCTAACTATGTAAGAAATCTGGGAACGATGAATATTGCAGCTTCTGATCCTAATTTCGCAGGAAATAAAGCAATTGCAGGCCCCGGAAATCTACAGCCGGTAATAGGAACAGGTAACATCGTTTACGCACAGGCAGGCTTCCTCCTTCCCAACGAGACAGAAAAACCAAAGATCAGGATACAGCCTTTTGCAGCGTATACATACAAAGACTTTGAAGCATTCGACAAATCTTCCTCACAGTTTGATGTGGGTGCCAACTGGTTCATAGACGGACATCATGCAAAGATTACTACACAATATTCTACAAGACCGGTTTATACCAGCCCTACAGAAAAACCTTCTTCAAAAGGGGAATTTATTGTACAGTTCCATATTTATCTTTAAAATCCGGATGAAATTAATATCTTAATTCTTTAACTTCAAAACCAATCAACATGAGCGAAAACCACCACGAAAACTACGAGAATATGACCGACCGGCAGAAGAACCGCACCATCTGGAGCGTGATCACAGCCTCATCACTCGGCACTCTGATAGAATGGTACGACTTTTATATTTTTGGAAGTCTGGCTATTGTTTTAGCTACAAAATTTTTCCCTGCAGATAATCCTACCGCAGCATTTTTGTCTACGCTCGCCACTTTTGCAGCTGGATTTGTGGTAAGACCTTTCGGAGCCTTATTCTTCGGGAGATTAGGCGATATTATCGGAAGAAAATATACATTCCTTGTCACACTGTTAATCATGGGATTTTCCACGTTCCTGATCGGATGCATTCCAAGTTATAAAACCATTGGCTTTTTAGCACCTGTTCTGGTTTTAATTTTAAGATTATTACAGGGATTAGCACTTGGAGGCGAATATGGAGGTGCAGCGACCTATGTTGCAGAATATGCACAGCCTCACAGAAGAGGATACTGGACGTCATGGATCCAAACGACTGCAACGGCAGGGCTTTTCATTTCACTGATTGTAATTCTGGTTACCAAATCTACTCTTTCGGCAGAAGAATTCGATAACTGGGGCTGGAGGGTTCCGTTCTGGATTTCAATCCTGATGGTGGGAGTTTCTTATATCATCAGAAAAAATATGAAAGAATCCCCGCTTTTCGCAAAGGCTAAAAGTGAGGGGAAAACCTCAAAAAACCCTTTAAAAGAGAGTTTCGGAAATAAATACAACTTCAAATTTGTTCTTCTGGCTTTATTCGGGGCCGCAATGGGACAAGGAGTGATCTGGTATACAGGACAATTCTACGCCATGAGTTTCTTGCAGAAGGTAATGAATGTAGAATCCGCACAGGTAGATTCATTAATGGCTACGGCCCTGTTCTTAGGAACACCTTTCTTTGTATTTTTCGGATGGCTTTCGGATAAAATCGGGCGAAAAGCAGTCATGATGACGGGAATGCTCGTTGCTATTTTAGCTTACAGGCCCATTTATGACAGCATGTTCAAAAGCATCAATCTTGAAAGTAAAACTGTTGCTGCTAACGGAATTACAGAAAAAAGAACAGCAAAGATCCATACTGATATTGCCACAGACAGTTTAGTGACCTTTCATAAAGAAACACTTTACACAGACGGAACTTTAATTAAAAAAGACAGCATTGTTCATTGGTCGCCAGCCGGACCTGTCATGAAAGATGGAAAAGCGGAAGAACCTAAAGTTTCACAAACTGTAAAACTAGCAGATAATACAAAATGGTATTTAATCTTCTTAGTATTCATCCAGGTGATCTTTGTAACTATGGTTTACGGACCTATCGCAGCTTTCTTAGTGGAAATGTTCCCTGTGAGAATACGTTACACCTCAATGTCATTGCCTTATCATATCGGAAACGGAGTATTTGGAGGACTTCTTCCGGCAGTTGCCACTTATCTGGTAACAACCGGGAAAGATGCAGGACACCCGACATGGTATCTGGAAGGGCTCTGGTACCCGATTGGCGTTGCTGCGGTCTGTCTGCTCATCGGATTGTTTTATCTTAAAAATAAGAACAATAATATTCACGATTAAAGCCTGAATCACTTAATTTTTTACTAATTTTAAAACTACTAAAATGAACGGACTAAAAAAAATATTAGGCATACTCTGGATTGCAGTTGCTCTGGTGGTGGGATATTTTGGAACTACGGTTTTAGGAATTCCAAAGATAACCTCCGGAAAGCAGGAAGATCTGGTATTCGGGATCATTATCTTATTTGTACTGATGCCGATTATCTCAGGCGGAATGGCCATTTTCGGATACTATTCGCTGACGGGAGAATATTCAGACGACAAAATTTAATTTATAAACGATTAATGATAATTGATGGGTGATAAGCTGCTCATCAATTATCTTTTATCAATTATCATTTATGAAGAAGAGACACGAACAAAAACTGGTTATCCTGAGCATCGGACTGATGATGGCTTTCAGCATTCCTATTTCACTGCTTTTCAACAGTGAGAAAGAGGTTTTCGGCTACCCGATGATCCTGATCTACCTGTTCGCAGTCTGGATGATCTCTATCATTATTTCTTTTGTAATTGTAAAAAGGTATGATGAGTAGTGTTGCATTATTTATTGTTGTTTTAATCTACCTGGCTCTTTTATTTCTGGTTGCGCATTTAGCAGAAAAGAGAAAAAGCAAAAGATGGATCAACAATCCTTACATTTACGCATTGTCTCTCGCTGTATACTGCACGGCATGGACGTATTACGGCAGCATTGGTGTTGCAGCTACAAGCGGATTGAATTATCTTCCGATCTACATTGGCCCTATCATCATCATTCCGGCGTGGATTTACATAAATACAAGAATTGTAAGAATTTCGAGGATTAATAAAATAAGCAGCCTTGCAGATTTTATTTCTTTACGATATGGTAACAGCAGAAGTTTCAGCGCGATTATCACCATTGTTTGCTTACTGGCCATAGTCCCTTATATCGGACTTCAGATCAAAGCGATTTCTGAAACCTTCCATTTAGTGACCGAAACGTCAATTTCAAATAATATACTGACAGACAATGCAACGTTTGTAGTAGTTTTAATTGCTTTATTCTCCTCTTATTACGGCACCAGATATGTGGATGCCTCAGAAAAGCGTTTAGGAATCATATCTGCAATTGCTTTGGAGAGTTTTTTAAAGCTTTTCTTCATTATTATTCTGGGCATATTTGTTATATACTTTGTATTTGATGGTTTCTCAGATATCTATGAAAAAGCAAGCAGGTTTGAAGATTTTAAAGAAAAAAATACGTTCAACGGTATTGAAGATGCTATGAACTGGATGGTCTTGTGCATGATCTCCGCCACGGCAATCTGTATTCTTCCCAGACAGTTTCACACAGCGATTATTGAGAACAGACAGGAAAAACACATCAAAACAGCCATATGGTTTTTTCCTCTTTATTTATTGATTTTCACTGTATTTATATTTCCCATTGCATGGGGAGGAAGGCTTATTTTTGAGGGCGAAAAAGTAAATCCTGAGTTCTACTCTATTCTGATCCCGCAGCACTTTGACAATACTTTAATTACGGTTTTTGTATTTCTTGGCGGATTAAGTTCATGTATTTCCATGATCATTATTTCAGCCATTACTCTATCTATCATGCTTTCCAACAACCTCATCATTCCTTATGGTTTACTGGGAAAATTCAAATCCGACAATGAGATTCAGAATACAAGAAACATTACAAATATTAGGAAATTCAGCATTTTTGCCTTAATTATCATGGCTTTTGTTTTCTATAAATATTTCATTCTGAAAACCTCACTGGATTCAGTTGGCCTCATTTCTTTTGTTGTGATCGCTCAGCTGGCTCCTTCTTTTTTCGGGGCAATATTTTGGAGAAGAGGAAGCTATAAAGGTGCTGTAGCAGGACTTCTTGCCGGACTTGCGATTTGCTATTTCGGTCTGATTATTCCGCAGTATTATTTTTCTTACAATCAGGAATTCAAAGGGGTAATTCGTGAAATATACGATGCTTTTTCTTTTTTCAGCATTCCTTTTTTAAGCAGGATTTCTCAGATATTCTTCTGGTCCATACTAGTCAATACTGCTATTTTTACTATCGTTTCCGTAAGCGTTAAAGGGAATTACAGGGAAAGAAATTTCGCAGAATTGTATGTAGACATAGACAAACATATCTTAAATCATGAAAATGCTTTTGTCTGGCGAGGAATTGCTTATGTTTCGGATATAAAGAACATTCTGGAAAGGTTTTTAGGCAAAAATAAAACAGAGCAGGCCCTGAGAATTTTCAATTTGAAATATAATATTGATTCCAAGACTGAAACAGCAGATTCAAGGTTTATCAAATTCTCAGAGAACCTTCTTGCAGGAAGAATCGGAACGGCATCAGCAAAAATTCTGATTGAAGGGGTAACGAAAGAAGATAAAATATCTCTAAAGGAGGTTTTAAATATTTTAGAAGAATCCAAAGAAAATATTACCCTTAATAAAAAACTGACAGAACAATCTGAAGAATTGCAAAAACTCTCTGATGACCTGAGAACAGCCAATCAGAATTTAATTGTTAAAGACCGCCAGAAAGATGATTTTCTGGATTCTGTTGCCCACGAATTAAGAACTCCAATCACTGCGATTCGTTCGGCAGGAGAAATTTTAGCAGATGACGACGACATTCCTTTTGAAATCAAACAGGAATTTTTAAACAATATCATCACAGAATCCGACAGGCTGAGCGAGATCATCAATGATATTCTTTACCTCGATAAACTGGAACATGGCGAAATTGCTCTACATATCCAAGAAAATAATATTCTTGAAACCTATAAAAAAGCTCTAAACCCAATCCTCCATCTGATACAGCAGAAAAATATTCACTTAAGTGAAGTCAATCTTCTGAACAAAACCGTATTGGAGCATGATGAGGCAAGAATGATTCAACTTTTTCAGAATATCCTCGGTAACGCACTAAAATTTACCGACGATCAGGGAACCATACAAACTAAGCTGTCAGAAAAAGGAGATTACCTGATCATTACAGTGTTCAACACAGGAAGACATATTCCTGAAGAAGATCTTGACATGATCTTTGATAAATTTTACCAGTCAAAAAACCAGAATATCATAAAACCTACAGGAAGCGGACTCGGATTGGCTATTTCAAAAAAAATCGTGCAGGCACACAGCGGAAGAATAAAGGCAGAAAACAGCGGCCTGGGCGTAACTTTTACAATAAGCATTCCTTATAACATAACAAAAGAGATCAGAAATGAAGTTGAACAAAACCAATAACCATCTATGAGAAAGATTATTATTGCCGATGACGAACACAAAATATTAATGTCGCTGGAATACAGCTTCAAGAAAAATGGCTATGACGTTTACATCGCAAGAGACGGAACGGAAGTCTTAGATTTTCTGAAAGATATGACACCCGACGTAATTCTGCTGGACATCATGATGCCAAATCTGGACGGGTACAGCACTCTGGAAGTTATCAAAAAGGATGACAGACTGAAAGATACAAAGGTTATATTCCTAAGTGCCAAAAACAACCCGAAAGACATTGAAAAAGGTCTGGAAATGGGAGCAGATGCCTATGTAACAAAACCTTATTCCATAAAAAAGCTGATTCAGCAGATTGAGGAAATGTTTGAGTAAAAGAATCAAGATGTAAGATTTCAGACATCAGACTGTAAATACTGAATATTAAATAAAAACCATACACCGCCATTGCGAGCGAAGCGAAGCAATCTCTTAATAATCTTAATTCCTAAATGAATCTTAATGTTTCAATTTAACCATGAAGTTTTATTAAGCTTTTAAGAAAATTAAGTTGAATGTTACTTTCAAGAGATTACTTCGACTGCAATGACAAAACATGAAACACAAAAATTAATATGAACACTGATATACTTTTTAACCAAAGCATAGAAAACAAAGAAAACTTCTGGAAGGAACAGGCCAAAGAAATTCAATGGTTTGAGTTTCCACAGCAGATTCTTTCTACAGATAAAAATGATTATCCGCAATGGTATTCTGACGGAAAACTCAATATGTGTTATTTATGTATTGACAAACATATTGAAGACGGTTTTGGCAATCAGACCGCCATTATTTATGACTCTCCTGTCACCGGTCAGAAGAAAACCTATACTTTTAATCAGGCAAAAGAAGAAATTTCAAAGTTTGCAGGAGGACTTGTTTCTCTGGGCCTAAAAAAAGGAGACACAGCTGTTATTTACATGCCGATGATTCCACAGACCCTCTTTGCGATGTTGGCCTGTGCAAGAATCGGGGTAATTCACAATGTTGTGTTCGGAGGTTTTGCCCCTCATGAATTGGTTGTGAGAATTGACGACTGCAAGCCCAAAGCCCTGATCACAGCTACAGCAGGTGTAGAAATAGCAAGAAGAATCCCTTATTTGCCATTGGTTGAAAAAGCCATTGAACTCGCACAGGATAAAGTAGATCATATTATTGTTTACAACAGAAAACTGATAGACAACAAGCACGAAATGTTCGATGGACTGATTGATTATGAAGAATTGGTTCAAAAATCCGAACCTATAGACTGTGTTTCCGTAGAATCTACCCATCCCCTATACCTTCTTTACACATCAGGAACTACTGGAAAGCCCAAAGGAATTGTACGGGATACCGGAGGTTATGCAACAGCACTGAAATTTTCCATGAAATTTATTTACGGTGTTGAACCCGGAGAAACCTATTGGGCTGCCTCTGATTTCGGCTGGGCGGTAGGTCACAGTTTCAGTGTTTACGGACCGCTTATCAACCGCAATACAACCATTATTTTTGAAGGAAAACCAATTATGACACCGGATGCAGGTACCTTCTGGAGAATTATTTCAGAATATAAAGTTTCCACGATGTTTACTGCTCCTACAGCCATTAGGGCCATCAAAAAAGAGGATCCAGACGGAGAACTGGTTAAAAAATACGATCTGTCCCATTTCAAAAAGCAATTTCTGGCCGGGGAAAGATGTGATGTGGCTACCTTAGACTGGTTTGCAGAACATATCGGAGTTCCTGCGATTGATCACTGGTGGCAGACAGAATCCGGATGGCCTATGCTGGGACTAATGACATCCGATGATCAATATCAAATCAAAAGGGCTTCCGCCGGAAAACCAATTCCAGGATATGACATTAAAATTTTTGATGAAAACGGATATGAGCTTAATGCCCATCAGGAAGGATATTTAATCATCAAACTTCCGTTGCCGCCAGGCGCTCTTTTAGGAATCTGGAACGACTACGAACGCTTTCAGAACAGTTATTTATCACAGTACAATGGTTACTATTTCTCAGGAGACGGTGCTATTCAAGATGAGGACGGCTATATTTTCATTACAGGAAGAGTGGATGATGTGATTAATGTAGCCGGACACAGACTTTCTACCTCAGAAATGGAGGAAATCGTTTCTTCCCATCCCGATGTTGCAGAATGTGCTGTTGTGGGAATAGATGACGAACTGAAAGGACAGATCCCTTTTGCCACGGTTGTTTTAAAGAATGGCTCAACAATTACTGAGGAGGAAATAGAAAAAGATATCATCAGAATGGTTCGCGAGAAGATTGGTGCTGTAGCTTTTTTAAAAAACGCTATGGTTGTCAAACGATTGCCAAAAACGCGTTCCGGAAAAACTTTGAGAAAGCTGATCAGAACACTGCTTGATGGAAAAGAATTTCAGGTTCCATCAACAATTGACGATGAAAAAATCATTGAAGAAATTCAGGAAAAAATCAATGATTATAGGGCTTAAGCCATAAATTAAACATATATTTAATATTAATAAAATTCAAATTTCAAAAAACGAAGGGATATGAGAAATTACTTAATTGAAGATCTGCCGCACTATTTTGAAGAGTACAAAAAGTCTATCAAAAATCCTAAAAAATTCTGGGATAAGATAGCTGACCAAAATTTTGTGTGGTACCAAAGGTGGAGCAAGGTCGTTAAGTATGATATGAATGAAGCCAAGATCACGTGGTTTAAGAATGCTAAATTAAATATCACCAAAAACTGTATCGACAGGCATCTTGCCGTAAGAGGCGATAAAACAGCCATTATATGGGAACCCAACGATCCAAAAGAAGAGGCACAGCACATCTCTTACTCTGATCTGTACACCCGCGTCAATAAAACAGCCAATGTTTTACGCGAAATGGGTATTGAAAAGGGTGACAGGGTCTGCATTTACCTTCCCATGATTCCTGAACTGGCAATTACAATGCTGGCCTGCGCCAAATTAGGAGCTGTACATTCTGTGATTTTTGCAGGATTTTCTGCTTCTGCCGTAGCTTCAAGGGTTAATGACTGTGGCGCTAAAATGGTGATCACATCAGACGGGAGTTATAGAGGGAACAAAGTTCTGGACCTGAAAAGTATCGTAGATGAGGCACTGGAAAAAACTCCAAGTGTAGAATCGGTTCTTGTTGTAAAAAGAACTCATAACGAGATTAAAATGAAAGCCGGCAGAGACCATCTGATGAGTGACCTGTATGAAAAAGCTTCTGCCGATTTTGTAACAGTAATCATGGATGCCGAAGATCCGCTTTTTATTCTGTATACTTCCGGTTCTACAGGAAAACCGAAAGGAATGCTTCATACTTCTGCAGGTTATATGGTATACACAGCTTATACCTTTAAAAATGTATTTAATTATAAAGAAAATGATATTTACTGGTGTACAGCAGATATCGGATGGATTACCGGACATTCCTATATTTTATACGGACCGCTGCTTAACGGAGCTACAACCGTCATTTTTGAAGGAGTTCCTACATATCCTGAGCCCGACCGCTTCTGGGAAGTTATTGAAAAACATAAAGTTACCCAGTTCTATACCGCTCCTACCGCCATCCGCTCACTTGCCAAAGAAAGCTCAGAATGGGTTGACAAGCATGATCTGAGTACGTTGAAAGTGATTGGTTCTGTGGGTGAACCTATCAATGAAGAAGCATGGCACTGGTTCAACGATCATGTCGGAAAGAAAAAATGTCCCGTTGTTGATACCTGGTGGCAGACAGAAACAGGAGGAATTATGATCTCTCCTCTCCCATTCGTTACTCCAACCAAGCCTACTTATGCCACTCTTCCTCTGCCGGGAATACAGCCCGTGCTAATGGATGATAAGCGTAATGAAATTACAGGAAATCAGGTGACGGGAAATCTCTGCATCCGTTTTCCATGGCCGGGAATTGCAAGGACGATCTGGGGCGATCATCAGCGATATAAGGAAACCTATTTCAGTGCCTTTCCCGGAAAATATTTCACCGGTGACGGTGCATTGAGAGACGAAGTCGGATACTACAGAATTACAGGCCGTGTGGATGATGTGATTATCGTTTCCGGACACAATTTAGGGACTGCCCCTATTGAGGACAGTATCAACGAGCATCCTGCCGTTGCGGAATCTGCCATTGTGGGGTACCCTCATGATATTAAAGGAAATGCTTTATACGGCTTTGTGATCTTAAAAGAAACCGGAGAAGGCCGTGACAAGGAAAATCTTAAGAAGGAGATCAATCAGCTTATTTCAGACCAGATAGGGCCAATTGCCAAGCTTGATAAGATACAGTTTGTTTCCGGTCTTCCGAAAACGCGTTCAGGGAAAATTATGCGTAGAATCCTGAGAAAAATTGCAGAAGGGGATTTCAGCAATTTCGGAGATATTTCTACTTTATTGAATCCTGAAATTGTAGAAGAGATTAAAAATGAAAGGATATAAATTAAAACTTATATAAGGAATTACAGAACGGGCTTTAGCCCGTTTTTTTTTTGTTTGGAAAGTCTTTCAACCATTAAGACCTTATTAAGGAAATAAGAATAACCAAGATAAATCTTTGATTTTTAAGCCGCTCCTTTTAAAGCCGAACCATTCTTAATAATCTTAAAAGCTTAAAAATCCTTAATGGTTTAAATATTTACTCTTTCATGTATTTCTAAAACCAAACACACGTTCAATAGATATTTTCAAACATTTTAACATTATATTATAGATAAATCATTAAAATATAAAATTTAATATATTTTCATTAACAATATTGAAAAATATTTATTACCTTTAAGTACAATTTAAAAACTATTGCTTATGTCAAATATATTAGCTGGATTATTTGCACATCACAGCGATTACAAAAAGCTTGAAGCCGATCTGGAAAATTCAGGATTTGAAAGTTCAGATTACATAGTATACCTTCATAACGGCTCTGACACCTCTCAGTACCTGGCGAGTGTTGCGGTAAAAGATAATAACCAAACTGATGGCGTCCGGAATATTTTCAGCCAAAATTCAGTACTGAAAACCTATTTATTGGAGAATATGGGTATTGGGGATGCAAATTATGATAATATCAAACGATTTATCGATGCCAGAAACAGAGCCGAAATTCATAACAGTCCCGATGTGAGAATAAAAGCATCAAGCACTGGCATGGATTCAGAAGTTAAATTCTGACAGGAAATACAAAATCTAATAACCGGGAATCCGCAGAGCGTTCTGCGGATTTTTTATGTTTGAAAAGTTTAAAAAATTTCGTATTTTCGTCTAATTATAGGCATTTACACAAATGAGTTACGATTTAGAACAGGAAAACAAAGAGATCCTTGCCCGGTATAAGGATCTGATTTCGAATACATACAGGACTCTGGATGAGGAAAATAACAAACTTATCCGGAAGGCATTTGATATTGCGTTGGATGCCCATAAAGACCAAAGGAGAAAATCCGGCGAGCCATACATCTATCACCCTATTGCTGTTGCTAAAATTGTGGCAACCGAGATCGGTTTGGGAGCAACTTCCATTGCCTGTGCCCTGCTGCATGATGTGATAGAGGATTCAGATTATACTTATGAAGATCTGAAAAAGATTTTTGGAGAAAAGATTGCCAATATTGTGAACGGGCTCACAAAGATCTCCATAATGAATCACCAGAATATTTCCGTACAGTCTGAAAACTACAGAAAACTGTTACTTACGCTGTCTGAGGATTTCAGGGTTATTCTGATCAAAATTGCCGACCGTCTTCATAATATGCGGACTTTGGAAAGCATGGCTCCGGACAAGCAGAAAAAAATTGCTTCGGAAACAGTGTATATCTATGCTCCTATGGCCCACCGTCTGGGATTGTATAATATCAAATCGGAGCTTGAAGATCTTTCATTAAAATACAACAATCCGGAAGTTTATACAGAGATCACGGAAAAATTGGAATCTGCCAAAGAAAACCGTGAAAGATATATTGAAGAATTTAAAACTGAAGTTTCGGAAAGATTAAAAGATGAAGGTTTAAATTTCAATATCAAAGGCCGTGCAAAAGCAATTTCTTCTATTTACAGAAAGATGCTTAAACAGGGCGTTTCTTTTGAGGAAGTCTTTGACAATTATGCCATCAGGATCATTTATAAATCGGATGCAAAAAATGAAAAGTTCCTGGCCTGGAAAATCTACTCTATTGTAACGGATGTTTACCACAGTAACCCTTCAAGAATGAGAGACTGGATCACACAGCCACGTTCTACGGGTTATGAAAGTCTCCATTTAACGGTTCTTGGACCGGACAGAAAGTGGATCGAAGTACAGATCCGTTCAGAAAGAATGAATGAAATTGCAGAAAAAGGAGTTGCTGCCCATTATAAATACAAAGAAGGCTATAAGCAAAGCTCTGATGACCGTAATTTTGAAAGATGGGTTACTGAAATCCGCGATATTCTTGAACAGCAGCAGAATCTTTCTACTTCCGAGCTTTTAGATAATATTAAGCTTAATTTATACTCCAAAGAAGTATTCGTATTTACTCCGAAAGGGGAAATCAAGATTCTTCCTACCAATGCTACGGCTTTGGATTTTGCTTTTTCCGTTCACTCAGACCTTGGGATGAAATGTCTTGGGGCAAAAATCAACGGAAAACTGGTTCCTATTTCTTATGTTCTTCAGAACGGTGACCAGATCGATATTTTATCTTCACAGAATCAGAAGCCTAAATCTGACTGGCTGGAATTTGTAGTAACCTCCAAAGCCAAGTCTAAAATCAAAAGTTATCTGAATTCCCAGAAAAACCAGCTGGTGGAAGATGGAAAAGAAATTCTTCAGAGAAAGCTGCGTCATGCGAAGATCAACTTTAATGATGAGGAAGTGAATAAACTTCAGAAGTTTTTCAATTTAAAATCGTCTCAGGAACTGTTTCTTAAATTCCAGAGCAATGAACTGGATGTAAGCAGTCTTAGAAAATATATCGAAAGTAAAAATGTATTTAATAATTTACTTTCAAGATTCAGAAAATCACCATCGAAAAACGTTCAGTTTGAGGAACCAAAAGAACAGAACCTTGATATGATCGTTTTCGGGAAAGATGAAGAAAAACTTAATTACAGCTATGCAAAATGCTGTACAGTAATTCCCGGCGATAAAATTTTCGGATTTATTACCATTTCTGACGGTATCAAAGTTCACAGCGATAACTGCCCGAATGCCATCAATCTGAGGGCGCAGTACGATTACCGTGTGATTCCGGCCAAATGGGTAAATGCGGAGAGCTTCAAGAACAGAGTTAAGATCGAAATTGAGGGTCTTGACAGAATGGGAATGATCAATGATATTACTACCGTGATCAGCGGAAGTATGGGAATGGATATGAAAAGTATGTCCATAGAATCCAATAATGGTGTTTTTATGGGTAACATCAATCTTGAGGTTAAAAATAAAGGCCAGCTGGAAGAAACATTTAAAAAACTTAAAGATATTGACGGAGTTTCAAGAGTGAGGCGGCTACAATCATAAACATGAATTTAACTCTATATTTTAAAAAATTTTTCAAAAGCAATCAGGCATCAGGAATTATCCTTATTTTTTGTGTGCTGGTTTCATTATTAATTGCCAATTCTTCTTTAGGTGAAGGTTTTCAGCGCCTTTTAGATCAGGAAATAGGGACTCATCTTTTTCATTTGACCTACCCGGTCAGCATCTGGATCAATGACGGCCTTATGGCTGTTTTCTTTCTGCTGGTCGGGCTTGAGATCAAAAGAGAAATGGTAGAAGGTGAACTTTCTTCTTTCAAAAATGCCTCGCTTCCTATATTTGCAGCTGTAGGCGGAATGCTGGTTCCGGCTGTGATCTACACCCTTTTCAATAGTGGAACAGAGTATGGTAATGGCTGGGGAATTCCTATGGCAACGGATATTGCTTTCTCGCTTGCTATCATCTCAATGTTAGGAAAAAAGATTCCGAATTCCATTAAAATATTTCTGGCTGCATTGGCCATTGTGGATGATCTGGGAGCCATTCTGGTGATCGCTGTCTTTTATACCGAACAAATTCACTGGACGTATCTGTTACTTTCATTCGGAACGGCTGCACTGCTCTTTCTTTTAAACTTTTTGAAAGTTACCCGTCTGGTTTTTTATATTATTCCAGGGTTATTTTTATGGTATTTCTTGCATCATTCCGGGATTCACGCAACAATAGCAGGAGTTCTTCTGGCTTTTTCTATTCCTACGAATGTATCTGATGTAGAAATTTCTCCCCTTAAAAAACTGGAGCACAAGCTTCATTTCCCGGTAAGCTTTCTGATCATGCCGATATTTGCCTTAACAAACACCAATATTGCCTTCACCAATGAAATGGCAGCGGGAGTAACAAGTACTTTAGGATTGGGAATTATCTGTGGCCTGGTCTTGGGAAAACTAATCGGGATCAATCTGTTTTCTTTTATTGCTATTAAATTAAAACTCAGCACTCTTCCTCAAAACAGTACATGGCTACAGATGGTTGGTGTTGGATTATTGGCAGGAATAGGCTTTACGATGTCAATTTTTATCGCGCTTCTTTCGTTTAAGGATGATATTCCTATTCAGGATGAAGCTAAATTTGCGATTCTGATCGCTTCTTTCTTAGCAGCAGTTTTAGGTTTTGTAATCTTGAGTATGAGCTCTAAAAAAGATATGAATGCTGTAGAAAATTAATTACTTTTTCTCTTCCAGCTTTATTTTGTGTTCTTCGTCACTTTCCAGATTAGGTTCTGTAATCTCTGCATGGTAATGAACTGCTTCTTTCTTGATTTCATCAGACAATAGTTTTTCTATTCTGAGTTTTCTGAGGGCCATATTCAGCTCATTTCCGAACAGCAGAAGATACACGTTGACATTCACCCAAACCATCAGCAGGATCATACTTCCGATAGATCCGTAAAGAACGTTATATCTTGCAATATCTTTCACATAGAATGCAAAGAAAAATGTAGTGATAACAAATAAAACCGTTGTTAAAATAGCTCCGGGAATAGCCTGTCTGAATCTGGCAATCTTAACTGTCCCCAGCCAGTAAAAAAGTGTAAGAAGAATAAAATAGAACAGTGGAAAGGATACGAATCCAATAATCTTGGAAAGGTTTTTCACGAGCCAGGAAATATCATATGAGGGCGTAAATAGCTTCATTACAACTTCCACATAATATACCCCGAAAAGAGCCAGAAAAACAATGGTTATAAAACCTATGGTTATAAAAAAGGAAAGAATAAACTCTTTAACATCTGTCAGCTTCTCATCTGAATTTTCATTGAATCCATTGATCAGTGAAAAGGTTCCGTTGGTGGCAAAGACCAGTGCCAGGACGATGGTCAGATTACTGATCCCTTTCATGTTCGGGATGATATTGGTTTCAATATATCCTCTTACATCTCCTTCCATATTAGAAGGAAAAACGTTGTGCATCAGGACTTCAAAAATATAGAACTGCAGCTTATCATAATGCGGCATATAAGGCAAAACGGAAAGAAGGAAGAGAATAAAAGGAAACAGACTGATGGTAAAGCTCCAGGAAATAGCAGCTGCTTTTCGTCCTATTTTTCCTTTAAAAATCCCGGAAATATAGATCTGAAACATCTGCCAGAGCGATATTCCCAAAACAGGAATATGTATACCGTCAAAAAACTCTTGAATTTTCAAGATAAATCTGGGAACTTTTATACTCATCTATTTGGTGCATTTTACTTATAAAACAATCTGACTTATCTCTTTAAATGGAGAAATTACAACTGTTTCTTAATAAGCTTTATACAAATATAAACATTTTCCTTTTCCTTAGTCTACTACTGCCGGAACGAATAAATAGCAACTGTTTAACACTTCAACAGTTCTGTTTCCATTGACAAACTGAAAAGATATGAAATAAAAGAATTTAGAAACTAAATCATTAAAGTATTAAAAATGTCCCAAATAAAAGGTTTTTCCCATTTTAATGTTTTCAGCAGGATTCATCGGTCTCATTTATTTTCCGGCATAAAATGGTATCTTTGTCTCAGAAATCCTCTATACATGCGAATCGGCTTACTTTGTATCGGCAAAACTGATGATAAGGAGATTACCTCTCTGATCAATTACTACCTTACCCGTCTTCCCAAGCACTGGAATTTTGAAATCACTGAAATTCCCGATGTAAAAAATGCAAAAAATCTGTCTCCAGAACTTTTGAAGAAGGAAGAAGCCAAGCTGTTTTTCAATCATATCGACAAAAATGACATGGTTGTACTCCTTGATGAAAAAGGTAAACAGTTTACCAGCCGTGAATTTGCCCAGAAAATTGACAACTGGATGAATTCTTCAGTAAAGAAGGTTCACATTCTTATCGGAGGGGCTTACGGTTTTTCTGAAGAAGTTTACAGCCGTGCCAATGAAAAAATGTCACTGTCGAAAATGACATTTACCCATCAGATGATCCGTCTGTTTATTGTGGAGCAGCTTTACCGTGCAGATCAGATCTTGCAGGGAAAACCATATCATAATGATTAAAAAGGTTTGCTCTAGTCTGCTTTTAAACCAATCTGTCTTTTTGCTTCACCTACCACAAAGGCTACGGAGTTCGCTATATTAAAACTGCGGATTAATTTTGACATTGGAATGGTCAGGTGATTTTCAAACTGATCCAGAACTTCTTTACTCAAACCAACACTTTCCTTACCGAAAACCAGCCAGTCACCATCCTGAAAATCATTTTCCAGATATGATTTTTCAGCATGTGAACTCATTAAGAAAACGCGGGAAGGATCCGGAATATTTTTCATCCATTCTTCCACATTGGCATATTCAGTAACGTCAAGATGTACCCAGTAATCCAAACCGGATCTTTTAAGGTTTTTATCATTGATTACAAACCCAAACGGATGAACCAGATGTAATTTACTTTCAGTACCTACACATAACCGTCCGATATTGCCTGTATTATTGGGTATTTCGGGTTCTATAAGAACAATATTCAGCATCTTTCTTTGTTGATTTAAAAAAGTTAGAATCAATAGAGACTTCTATGAGAATAACTTATTTCGTATGATAAAAATTAATTTCGGGCTCGGCATTTCATGCCGAGCCCGAAATCCTATATTATAAAAGGTTTATTTTTTTGCACATTTAGCGTAATAATCTGCCAGAATAGCTTTTTCATAGCCTAAACTTACCGCTTTATCCAAATTCTCACAGCCTTCTTTAGGCTTTGCCGTATCAAACAAAACCAGTGCTTTGGTCACATAGGAATTAGAAAATTTCGGATCTATGGAAATCGCTTTATTGGCATCTGTAAGGGCTTCTTTATGCTTTTTCATTTTAAGATAAACATCTGCCCTTCCATTATATAAAAGAGATTCAGGCTTTTCAGAGATAAGCTGGTTGTAATCTTTTAAGGCACCATCCAGATCACCGTTATTTTTCTTCAGATTGGCCAGTCCTGTTTTTGCATAAATGTTGTCTGGGGCAAAAGTCAGAATCTGTTTAAGATCACTCAATGCAAGGTCTTTTTTCCCCTGACTGTCATAAATCTTGGAACGGGTAAGGTAAAATTCCGGGTTTTCAGCATCGATTTTAAGGCCTGTGGCAATATATTCCAACGCTTTGGTCTTATTTCCTTTCTGACTGCTCAGTGAAGCAAGATTGACATATACAGGAGCTGATAAAGGATTTGCCTTCATTGCAGATTCATATGATTTCAAAGCTAATGCCGTTTTTCCCAGCCTTCTTTGAGCTGTTCCAAGGCTATTGTAGTATTCAGACTGATATTTCTGGATCTGTTCTTTTTCTGCCAGTTTGGTGTATTGTTCTTCAGCACATTTATAGTCAGCCTTTTTAAAGCATTCTTCTGCTTTAATCTTGTCCTGTGCGTAAAGAGTGAATGAGGAGCAGACTAATGCTGTAAGTAGTAAAGATTTTTTCATGAAGTTATATTTTGCTTGTTGATGACTTTTTTGGCGAGTACTCCAAATATTACCCCCAATAAAGATCCAACAAACGCCCCCACCAAAATATCTATCGGGAAATGCACTCCTAAATATATCCGGCTGTAAGAAACTACCACAGCCCATACAAATATAGCATATGGAAACCACTTGAGCTTCTTTTTCAATAAAATACTTAAATAAGCTGCCAAAAAGAAAGTGTTGGAAGCGTGGGCAGAATAAAACCCATATTGGCCTCCGCACTTCACAATCCTCATATAATGCTCTATACTTGGATCATGACAAGGCCTCAACCTGGCAACTCCGTATTTGAAAACACTTGCCAGCTGATCTGAAACCGTAGCCCCAAGTGCAATGAAAATAAGAATGAAAACTAAAGATTTTAGTTTATAGTTTTTGTATAAAAAGTAAAGGAATATAATATAAAGCGGTACCCAGATCCATGTACTTGAAATCAGCATCCAAAACTGGTCGAAGGGAGTATCGCCCAAATTATTAAGGTATAGAAAAACCTTTTTGTCTTCCTGAATGATCTCCTCCATGAATTATCTGCTTACAGGCCCTTCGTAGGTTTCGTCATCGGCAGGCTTGATTTTTGGAGGTTCATTAGTTGTTGAAGGTTCCGTTAAGATATCTTTTTCAATATTCTTCATGGGATTGAAGTCTTTTGCTGCATCTTTTACCTTCTCAATTTCGCGCTTGATCTCGGAAACGGGATTATCTGTTTCCTTCATGATCTCAGTTTTGATGTCTTCCACTGCTCCACGCATTTTTCTAACGCCTGCCCCTAAGTCACGCGCTATCTGAGGAAGTTTATCCGGACCGAATAATACAACAATCGCCACCGCGATCAATGCCATTTCTCCAATGCTTAATTCCATGCGGTAAAATTACGAAAGTTTATACATTTATTTACGGTAAACTAAAATTTTAAACAAATTTTAAGATTTGGATAGTTTTATAGTCGGGATTATTGAGTTTGAGGGTTTTAGTGTTTTAGAGTAGTGAGTTTTCTAATTTGTTACTAATTATTTGGTTAGTATTTGTTCATTATTCATATAATAATTTAGTATCGCACTTAATTTCTTTAAAATTCATCATTTATCTGAGAGATAAAAATTTATTATTGATACTCATAATTTATTTTAAGTTTTTATTATTTACCAAATTATTAAATTTCACACAACTTTCAATTAATAAATAATTAATTCAAATAACAGAGATTTATAATTAATTTCACTACATTTATTACACACAAAATCATTAAATATTTATTATGAAAAAACTTGTAACCACTTTTAAGCTGTTTGCCGTCATATCGGTATTAACACTTATTGCCTGTCAGGATGAAAACCTTGAAACAATGCAGGAAACTCCAATAACTAAAGTATCAGTTTCCGATCTGAAAAAGGAAATTATCCCAGGACTAAAGACCATTCCGGAAAATGTTCAGACACAGATTAATGATTCTAAGAAAAATCTTGAACAGTATTTGAAAAATGACCTTCAGATCACAGGTATTACTGTTTTAGGAAAGCTTTCAACGCAGAGAGGAATTGAAATCTCTCAGGAACTAATTTCTGACAGGGAACAGTTTACTGCAACAGGAAATATTCTTGAACCAGAAACCGTGAAAGTAGGAAAGATTGGAACACTATTTTCAGGAGATCAACTATCTGAAGCTCAAAAAGGACTTCAAGAAACCGCTTCCGGGCAGATCAAAGCCGGCACTGAGATTCTTGAAGTTTCCTGGAATTACAAAGGTGAAAAGTTCACATCTCTATGCTTTTACAATGAATCCGGAATTATCTGGGACAACGTATTTGCCGGACTTGTCATGATGGATACCAGAGGTAATTATGAGGTCTCTCCTACCGATGCTCAGGCTAAAGTGGCTTCTAAATGGTACAAACAGTGGTGGACAGCCAACTGGCTTTGGGGTTCTAAAAGAGGAGAAATCGGATACCAAATCACTATTTACTATTCCGGATCAACTGTTTCTAATGTAGATGTAAGCGATTGGGGAAATATCAGCCTGGGTAAAGCGAAAAGTGAAAGTAAAGTTATAAAAAGAACAGGGGCTTACGGACAATGCAGATATGCGCTTGGACTATGCACTCCTGTAGGTTCTTTAAGCTTTAATTCGAGTAATTTTTCTGTATCATTTTCCGGATTGGGAAGCAATGTGGTAAGCAACGGGACAAAATCGCTTTATCCGTAAAATTTTAAACATTCATTATATTTTTCAATAGAAGATGGGGAAGCTTTAAGGGCTTCCCTGTTTTTTTATATTCTTAGATATTCACTTCATCTAAGGACTCGACTCCTGGTTGATCCGTTAAATTATTTCTTCTGTTATAAATCCATCCATCCATTGATAATTTCCCAGCTCCTTCAAACAGTAAAGCCAAAGCAATTCCTATAACCAGAATATCAAACTGGCAGCCCTCTCCTTTCTGGGTTCCGAACCAGTTCATGAAAAAACCGTTCTCAATATGAGTAGTCAGCATAATTCCTGTCAGCAATCCGATAAACGATAAAGCCCAAAATCTCGTGCCCAATCCCAAAAGAAGCAGAAATGATCCAAAAAACTCGACCATTATTACGGCAAAAGCAACTACAGAAGGCAGATGAAGGTCATGGGTAAAAACTTCCATTGTTTTGTTAAACCCCATTCCGTCAAAGAGCCCGAATGTTTTCTGAAGTCCGTGTGGGATAAAAACAATGCTTAAAGTTAGCCTGAGGAAAGTTCCGGTCCATGTTTCATTCGTTTTAAAAAATAAATTTTTCATAATAAAGAATTAAATGATTGTACAAATAGAATGATACTTTGTATTTTTAGTTAAATAATCTGACAGCTGCAAATACACCATAATTCTGTTTACTTTCTTTAAATGGTCCATAGCTGTCAAAGTTGGCTCCCACACCAAAAGTGATGAACTTATAGCTCATTCCAAGTCTCAGCATGAGATAACTGCGGGCATGCTCTCCGTTTTTTATCGTTTCGGAATACAGTCCCTGAATTCTTGAATAGCCTTTCCAATTCTCACTGATCTCAGGTTTATATTCCATCATAATAAAACCTTCCGCAATACTGCTTTTGGAAAATCCGATAAATCTTGGATTAACAACCAATAAGAAATCATTAAAACTTTTAGAATACATAAACCCCGCAGTAGGCCGGAGACCAGTATTGGGAGTATAATGAGAACCTCCGACAAGACGTAGATTTTTAACAACCTCAAAAGTAATATTGGCCTGAATCATGGCATCTTTGGAATTGTCTTCCGACCACTTCGAGGAGATATTGGCCACACTGAAGAAACCAATTTTTTTACTTCCTTCAAAATTTTTATTGATTGTCATTTGGGAAGCAAAACCTTTATTTCCTGCCAAAGCTTCAAATATAACAGGCGGATTTGAGATCTGGGTATTATTCTGAGAATATAACAGCAAAGGAACTAAACCGACTGTCAGAAATAGTATTTTTTTCATGTTTTAACCGTCATCAATTATATCCACAAAATTCCGGAATACAAAAGAATAGGGTTAGAACAGATAAATCTATTATTAGGACAAATCAATCCCTTTTCTGTAATCTGAAGGACTCATACCGCTGTGCTTTTTGAAAAAGCGGGAGAAATAGGAAACATCATCCACACCCAACGCAAAGGCAATCTCCGATACGGAAAGGTGAGATAGTGAAAGAAGGGCTTTAGCTTCCATCAGTAAGGATTCATTAATAATTTCCGAAGCTGTTTTACCTGTAACACTTTTTACAGATTTGTTCAGGTGATTGGGTGAAACATTAAGCAGGTCAGCAAATTCCTTCACTGAATGCAGATTTTGGATCTGGCTGGTAATCAGTTTCCGAAAACGGAATACTAGTGTTTCATTTACAGAAAGGTTCGGTCGCGGAAGTTTCTCTATAAAATGTCGGATCTCTCCCAATAACGTAAAAAGATAAAGCCGGATAAGATCCAAGCTCTGATTTTCATGATAAAGAGTCTCCATCTGCTGAAGGATAAGGAAAATCCTGTCACGGTGTTCATCATCAAGAATAAGGGTCGGATTGTAAATAATATCAGCATGGTTCAGGATATCCTGCAAATATTTCAGACCGGGACCTTCCGCAATGAAATCATTGGAAAAATGGCAGTAAAACCCTTCCACATCAGGGGTATAATGAATAAAGGTCCGGATCTTATGCGGAGGCAGCAGCATAATCATCCCCTCTTCCACGCCATACAGACTGGAGCAGACCATTTTTTCTAAACTCCCTTTCCTGATGAATACAAAGTCATTGACTGTTTTCCGGTGTGGCTGGGAAGGGGTTTTGGCATCCTTGAGTACCTGAAGCGGTTCTATAAAAAAATCGTTCAGCTCTTTTTTGATTGTACTTTTTCCAGCCCAGTCTATATCAAGGATCGGATTAAAATCATCTGGCTTATATTGAGGAATACGGCTCATAAGATTTATTCAAAATTAATTCATCTTTAAACATTCCCAATTTAACATCAGTTTAGTCCAGCTTTTTATTCTTTTTCTGAAAAGCATAATAAGTCATTACCACACTTAAGGCCATTAAAATAAATGCCAGGAAGAACGGTGCCCCTGAAAATTCAAATGGTGCTTCATCATGGGTAAAGAAATAAAACAGATTGGTCATCAATGGTGGTCCTATGATGGAAGTGGCACTCATTAAACTTGTCAACGCTCCCTGAAGTTCTCCCTGCTCATTGGAAGGAACACTTTTGGTAATCACGGACTGCAGTGCAGGGCCACAAATACCTCCCAAACAGTAAGGAACCAAAAATGCAAACATCATCCAGCCTTTCGTAGCAAAAGCGAATAAAAGCATCCCAATTGCATATAAAGCCAATCCATAGTAAATACTTTTCTGCTCGCCCAATCTTGGAGTTGTCCATCGTATGAGGCCTCCCTGAACCAAACCCACCAGAGCTCCTACGACTCCCAATGAAATTCCAACCATCTTTTCTGTCCAGTTAAATTTATACATGGTAAAAAAGCTCCAGTTACTCTGTACGGCATGTCCCGCAATATAGATTAAAATAAGGGCAAAGATCAATCCTGAAATTTCAGGGTGTTTACCTAAAAATTTAAATGATCCAATAGGATTTGCACGTTTCCAGTCGAATTCTCTTCTTTTATCCTTATCTAAACTTTCAGGAAGAACAAAATAGCCGTAAAGGAAGTTTAAAAGACATAATCCGGCTGCCGCATAAAAAGGCACTCTCGCTCCATACTGTCCTAAAACTCCTCCCAATACAGGCCCAATGATAAATCCCAGACCGAATGCCGCCCCAATAAGCCCAAAGTTTTTAGCCCTGTCTTCATCCGTAGAAATGTCGGCAATATAGGCACTGGCCGTTGTTACGCTGGCTCCGGTAAGTCCGGCAATAATTCTTCCGAGAAACAGCCACCAGATAGTTGGTGCAAGGGCAAGGAAAATATAATCTACAGCAAATCCGAAGAGAGAGATGAGGATAATTGGTCTTCTTCCGTATTTGTCACTTAAATTTCCAACTACTGGAGAAAAAATGAACTGGGTAAATGCATATGCAAAACCAAGCCAGCCACCATATTTTGCAGCTTCACTGATATCAGCATGAATAAGCTCCTCAATTAATTTGGGAACTACAGGGATGATGATTCCCCATCCCGTAATATCAATCAGTAAGGTAATAAATATGAAGCCGATGGCTGCTTTTTTCTTTGAGTTTTCCATAATGGTGCAAAATTAATCAAATCCGAAATATAATGGTTCTAAATTGTTGCTTTTGGAGAAAGGAGTCAAGGGTCAAGAACCAAGATACCAGACATCAGATTTCAGATATTAGACTCGCAAATATAAATTTAAACCCTGAATTTTAAATATTAAATTTTTAAACCCGGACTCCAAAACTTTTTATCCCAAACCCGAACCCCATAATTTAAAGCTCTTACCCTCTAATACTCTCAAATCCCGAAACTCATTCCCGGTACAAAAAAAGACCGCTTCTTTCGAAACGGTCTTTACTTATTTATTGTAGTTTATATTACTTTGAAGCAAGTACTTCTTTGCTGGTCGTTGTTTTACCATGCACTCCCTCTTCTTTTCCTTTCTTAAGGAAATCGTAAGCGATGGCCGATGCAATAAAGATTGATGAATAAGTACCGAATCCGATACCAATCAACATGGCAAACATAAATCCTCTAAGGTTATCTCCACCAAAGATAAAGATCGCCAAAATTACAAGGATCGTTGTAAATGAAGTGTTGAAAGTTCTACCCAATGTACTGGAAATAGAGTCATCAAATAATCCCGCCAGTGTTAAAGCTTTCTTCTCTCTTAAATACTCTCTAATTCTGTCGAAGATAATAACGGTATCATTGATTGAATATCCTAATACAGTAAGGATTGCCGCAACGAAATCCTGATTGATCTCCATGTTGAACGGCATGAATTTATGAAGCAATGAATAAGCTCCTAAGATAATAACCGCATCATGGAATAGAGCTACAACAGCACCTAAAGAGAACTGCCATTTTCTAAATCTTAACAAGATATAGATAAAGATACCTGCCAAAGCAGCTACCACAGCAAGAATACCGTGAGTTTTAATATCATCTGCTACCGTAGGTCCTACTTTTTCGGAAGAAATAATTCCTGCATGTTCTTTGTCTGCAGATTTGAAATCATGCAATGTTGTGTTAGCAGGCAAGCTTGTTTTTAATCCTTCGTATAATTTTTGTTCTACAGTCTGGTCAGCTTTTAAAGATTCATCTTCAATAAGATAATCTGTAGAGATTTTCAATTGTCTGTCGTTTCCAAACGTCTTAGCTTCAACGGAAGAATTCTTACCGTCTTCAGTTTTGAATACTTTTACTAAGTTCTGTTCAATATCTTCAGCGTTAACAGCTTTATCAAATCTTACCACGTAATTTCTACCTCCTGTAAAGTCAATTCCGTATTTGAATCCGTGGATAGCAATAGATGCAATACAAACCAATGTTAAAACACCAGAAATGATATATGCGTACTTTCTCTTTCCGATAAAATCGATCCATGTATTTCTGAACAGGTTCTTCGTTGGAGCCGTCCAAACAGAAAGATGTTTTCCTTTGTTCAGTCTTGAGAAGATCATCACTCTTGAAAGCAATACAGAAGTAAAGAATGTCATTAAGATACCAATTCCCAACGTCAGAGCAAATCCTTTAATAGGTCCTGTTCCGAACAAGAAAAGTACACCAGCTGTCAACAATGTCGTTAAGTGACCGTCAACGATCGCACTTAAGGCATGTTTGAAACCGTCTTTATAGGCTTCCATAATACTCTTGCCGGCAAACAATTCTTCTTTGGTTCTTTCGTAGATAATTACGTTCGTATCTACTGCCATTGCCATCGTAAGAACGATACCTGCGATACCAGGAAGTGTCAGAGTAAAGTCTCCGGAATCCATAATTCCGAAAATATAGAATAAGTTAATAATCATTGCAATTACAGCGTACACACCTGCACCACCGTAATAGAAAATGATATAAACAATAATAATCAGGAATGCGATAGCAAATGAAATAACACCGGCATTAATAGATTCCTGTCCTAATGAAGGTCCTACAACTGTAGCCTGAACTACTTTTGCTCCTGCAGGTAATTTACCTGCACCTAAAACGTCTACCAGCTCTTTAGCTTCCTCCTGAGAGAAGTTACCGGAGATCTGCGTTCTACCGTTAGGAATAGCACCTACAACGTTTGGTGCCGTGTAAACTCTGCCATCCAATGTTACAGCAACCGGTTTACCTACGTTTTTCTCAGTTAATGTTTTCCATTCTTTAGCCCCTTTGGAATCCATCTGCATGTCTACCACTATTCTGCTCAGCTCATCATAGCCAATACTAGCAGTTTCAACAGCACCGTCTACCGGAGCTTTCTGGTTGATGTTACCTCTGATTGCATACAATACTAAACTTTCAGCATCTGTAGCTTCAGGCTTGTAACCCCACATAAACTGAGTATATTTAATGTTTGCAGGACGTAATGACTGACCTACTTTGCTGTTTAAAATCTTGTTTACAGCAGCAGTATCTGAAAGTTTAACGCTTGCAACACCATTTGATCTTAATTTGTCAAGGTTTAAAAGATTCATGAAGTTGATATTCTTCGCAACTCCCATCGAATCACCTTTTATTGCCACCATTGTAGTCAATGTCTGGAAATATGGAGCCATTTCAGGAACCTGCTGAACTTCCCAGAACTGAAGTTTTGCAGAAGTCTGAAGCATTTTCTTCACCTTGTCGATATCTTTCATACCGGGCATTTCAACAGAAATTCTTGCTGTACCAGGTACTCTCTGAACGTTTGGCTGCACAGCACCCATTTTATCGATTCTGGTTCTGATTACTTCGAAAGCTGTACCTACAGAAAGATCAATTCTTCTTTTTATGATACTTTTTACCTGCTCATCAGAAGTATTGTATTTGATTTCTGATAAATTGGTATTCCCGAAAAGTTCAGGATCTGCAAGCTTAAAGTTAGTCCCTTTTGCCTTGTTGATCGCTTCAAACTGGTCGAAGAAATTATCAATATAAGATTTTGTAGAATTCTTCTGAACTTCATCAGTCTTGTTTAAAGCCTCAATAAGAACAGGATTGGTAGAATAATTGGTTAAATCATTCACCAAGTCTCTTTGGTTGATCTCCAAAAGAACGTTGATCCCTCCTTTAAGGTCAAGACCAAGTTTCATTTCCTTGTCTTTGGCTTTAGTGTAATAAAGTTTTGTGAATCCCAGATTCAAAGTATCCTTGGAAAGTCTTGCGATTTCTTTCTGATACTTTTCCGGATTGTCTCCTGCAACAGCAGTCGCCTGCCTTTCAATTTTGCTTGCATACCAGGTTGGTAATAGCTCATTTAAGCAAATTAACCCCAGTACAATTGCAACAATTGTAATAAGTCCTTTTCCTTGCATTTTGTTATAACTACGTTAAATTAAGTCGGCAAATATAATGATTTTATTATTATTTTATGAATTTTTTAACAGCAGAAATGGTTTATTTTCAGATATATCCGAGTTTTAATTTCTATTTAAGATTTAATAATTTTTCCTCCTTATCGTAATGAATTTTTCAAATTCTGATTGGTATAAAATTTTCATTCATTTATCAATACACTAAATATCAAAATATTATGAAAAAACTATTTTTTACCCTAAGCGTTTTTTCTTCTTTAATTGTTAATTCTCAAAGCATTAATTTAGTAGAATTCGCGTCCGGGCTCACCAGCCCGGTTGAAATTACGAATGCCAATGACACCCGTCTTTTCGTTGTACAGCAGAACGGGATCATCAAGATCATTCAGCCCAATGGAACCATCAACGGCGCTGACTTTTTAAACATCAGCACCAAAGTTCTTTATGGCGGAGAAAGAGGTCTTCTTGGGCTTGCATTCCACCCTCAATATACCACGAACGGATATTTCTTCGTGTATTACAACAATGCAGCGAATGGAAATATTACAGTCGCAAGGTATTCTGTAAACACCACCAATCCGGATATTGCAGATCCTGCTTCTGAAAAGATCCTGCTGAGTATCCCAAAACCTTTTGACAATCACAACGGCGGAAGCATTCATTTTGCTCCGGACGGAAATCTCTGGATTGTTACAGGAGACGGCGGAAGCGGCGGGGATCCTAATAACAACGCCCAGAATATAAATTCACTTCTGGGAAAGATGTTAAGAATAGATGTGAACTCTACGGGACCTTATAATATTCCCCCCGGAAACCCTTTTGCAGGAAATTTAGTAACCGGAGCCGATGAAATCTGGGCATATGGCCTCAGAAATGCATGGAAATTCTCATTTGATACCACTACAGGAAATGCCATGATCGCAGATGTAGGCCAAGGAGCTATTGAGGAAATCAACAGAATACCGGCAACACAGGCAGGAGTAAATTACGGTTGGCGATGTTATGAAGGAAATAATGCATACAACACAGCCGGATGCGGAAGTATGGCTTCCATGACATTTCCGGTAGCGGTTTATAACCATTCGGGAGGCAGATGCTCCATTACCGGCGGCTATGTTTACAGGGGAAGTCAATATCCTGCCCTTCAGGGGAAATATTTCTTTGCAGATTACTGTTCCGAACAGATCGGGTATATGAATCCTGATAACTCTATTGTGTGGAACCCGGCAAGTTCAGGGAATAATTTCTCAACTTTTGGAGAAAATTCGCAGAAAGAATTGTTTGTAGCTGCTGTGAACAGTGGAAAAATATTTAAAATCACAACAGGAGCACTGGCTACAGACGAAATTTCCAGCTTAAATCCTATAGGTATTCATCCCAACCCCGCTTCTGAGAAAGTTTTCGTTGAAGGACTTTCAGACATGAACAATACAGTCGATCTCATTAGTACAGAAGGAAAAATAGTTCTGGAAAAAGCAAAAATTGAATACGACGGCAGCGTTGATATTACAGGAATTCCACCGGGAGCTTATTACATTATTATCAAATCAGGAGATGTGAAATCTTACAGTGAAAAACTTATTATTAAATAGCATGACATATTTTGATTCTTTTTAACACATTTAAATAAAAAAAGCGGCTCAGGATCTGAACCGCTTTTGTTTTATATCGTCATAGAGAAAATTCTTGTTTCCGGCTTATTCCTCATCATTCTGAGATCAAAAACCATGGCAACGTTTCTCGTAAATGCTCTTCCTTTTTCGGTAATTTTGATTTGATTGTCATAAATCTCCACCAATTCATCTTTCTCCATCTCTTCCAGCATTTCAAATGCATTCTCTAGTTCAGGAAAAGAGTTTTTATCTGTAAATGTGGTTTCAAGCTGACACATCAGATTCAGGATATGTCTTCTAACGGTAAGATCTTCTTTATCAAGTATGTGTCCTTTCACAACCGGAATTTTGCCTTCTTCCACCATTTTCTGATATTCTTCCACCGTTTTTACATTCTGGGCGAAAGCATACCACGAATCTGAAATGGCTGACATTCCAAGGCCTACCATCAATTGGGTTTTACTTGAAGTATAGCCCATAAAATTCCTGTGAAGCTTTTTATGAATCAGAGATTGGTAAAGGTCATCATGTTCCAGAGAAAAATGGTCCATTCCCACCTCAATATATCCTAAATCCTGAAGTAATTTTTTCCCATCTTCATATAAACGGCGTTTTTCTTCACCGCTCGGCAGATCATTTTCATCGAAACCTCTTTGCCCTACACCTTTTACCCACGGAACGTGTGCATAAGAATAGAAGGCAAGTCTATCCGGTTTCAGTTCCATTGTTTTCCTGATCGTATATTCCATCGCCTCCCAGGTCTGGTGCGGAAGCCCGAAAACCAGATCATGACTGATTCCTCTGTATCCAATCTCTCTGGCCCATTCCGTAACCGCTTTTACATTTTCAAACGGCTGGATTCTGTTAATCGCTTTCTGAACTTTAGGATCGTAATCCTGAACACCAAAACTTACTCTTCTGAAGCCCAGATCATACAAAGTCTGGAGATGATCTCTTGTTGTATTGTTAGGATGCCCCTCAAAAGAGAATTCAGGATCCTCTGCTATTTCTACCGTTTCAAAAATCCCTGTCAGTAATGTTTTTAAATTCTGGGGAGAAAAAAAGGTAGGTGTACCACCTCCAAGGTGAAGCTCTTTCAGCTTCGGTTTCTCTTCAAAAAGTTCAAGATAAAGTTTCCATTCCTTTAAAACGCTTTCCAGATAAGGAATTTCAACGCTGTGTTGTTTTGTGATACGCTTGTGGCATGCACAGAACGTACACAATGCCTCGCAGAAAGGCAGGTGGATATAAATAGAAATTCCCTCCTCTGCATTACTTTCATGAAAAGACCTGATGACAGTCTCTTTCCACTTTTCAGGTGAAAAGGTGCTTTCATCCCAATACGGAACGGTAGGATAAGACGTGTAACGCGGTCCGGGAATGTTATACTTATCTATTAAAGAATTCATTTCAAAATTTAAAATATTATCGGATCATGAAATTTAAACTTAACATAAATTTCATTCTGCAAAATTAACCATTACGAATGGATTTTAAACCATGAAATATATTAGGCTGTATTTTATAATGAATCTAAATACGATGGCTACACGAATTTTTCAAATACTGATAAATTCTATACCTGAAATTTAAAATTTTAATTTCATCACAGAAATTTTGCCGTTTCCTGCAAAAACCACCGTATTCCCATCTACCCAGCTGCAAACGAAAAATCCTTTCTCATCGGAAATTTTCTTCCATGTTTTCCCAAAATCTGAGGAATAGCTGATGTGTTTATCTCCTACCGCAATGATTTCTTTCCCTTTTGACCCGGGTTTAATCTTCACACAGGTTGTATAGCCTGCATTATTTCCCGAAGCCTGAATCTGCCAGCTTTCGCCACCGTTATTTGTTGTTGCAATATTATTGATATTTGCGTCCTGTTTTGTGTAATCACCCCCTACGGCAACCCCGAATTTATCATCATAAAAGTCTATTGAATACATACCCTGGGAAGATTCTCCCTGGATAAAAGGAGTGTTGAATACATCAATTTTTTCACTTTTAAGATCCATTCTTAAAATTCTTGATGCTTTTCCACCTGTAGCAATCCATAAGAACTTTTTGGACGATGCAATATTGGTATTACTGGCAGCAAAAGCAGCTTCACCGCTGTTCAGTTTTACATTATTTTTGAACATCCCCCATTTCCCATTACGGTAAACAGCCAGTTTCAGCAGATTATCCTTGTCTGCATCGCTGAAAGTGAAAGCCAGCTTATCATTCACAAAGTGAAGGGCGTCATAAAAAGCTGTTTTCGCAGTATCCGTAAAAACAATTTCCGATTTCAGGTCTTTTTTATTGATTTTAAAAAAATTAGCGGGACTCTCAATATTAATGCCATAAAAAGCATTGTTATCCTGCGCCAGTGTTCTGAACTGTAATTTTTTATCAGAAAGAGGGGTCTGTTTCTGGCTTTCATGATTTTTAAGGTCCACAAAACCGAATTTTGAATCTGTTCCGCTGTACCAGACCTTGTTATCATATATTTCAATAGCTCTGATACTAATCTTATCATTCAAGATAGTGGTAAAGCTTTCTATCTGCTGGGAAAATACAAATATTCCCAGGCAGAAAAACATAATGGAAAAAGTTTTCTTCATAGTAACAAAAATAAAAAATCCACAGAATTCCGTGGATTTTAAGTTGATATTTTTTATTAATCTAAATCAGGTTTTTCTAAAGGCTCCTGTTCTGCTTTAAAAGTTTCCCCAAACTCTCCGTTCTGAAGTTTTGAGTGCTTTTTACTGTACAGGAAGTAAACAAAGAATCCGATGATCAGCCATGCAAAAGAATACATCTGTGCTTCTTTGCTTAGGTTAAAGATCAGATAAACGTTGATTGCAATACCCAAACAAGCGATTAAAGGAAGTGCAGGTACTTTAAAGTTTCTCTGCAAATTAGGCTCTTTTACTCTTAATACCCAAACTGCAACACAAACCATTGTAAATGCGAATAATGTTCCGAAACTGGTCATGTGTGCAAGATCATTGATCGGGGTAAGAGAGGCAATAACAGCAATAACTACTCCCAGAATAAGAAGGTTTTTGGTAGGTACTCCTGTCTCAGGGTTTACTTTTGAAAAAGTAGCAGGGATCAGACCATCTTTAGACATTCCTAAGAAGATTCTTGACTGTCCCATGATCATTACCATTAATACAGAGATCAATCCTACTGTAGCTGCAATGGTAATAATGTATCCGGCCCATGCATATCCTGCAATGTCAAATGCGTAGGCTACAGGAGCTTTGATCGCATCAGGGTATTTACCAAGCGGATTAAAGTCTGTATAATGCATCATTCCTGTTAACACTAAGGAAACAAGGATATATAAAAGTGTACAGATAATTAATGAAGCGATGATCGCAAACGGTACATCTTTTTTAGGGTTGATAGCTTCTCCCGCCTGTGTAGAAACAGCATCGAAACCTACATAGGCAAAGAAGATAGCCGATGCTCCGGCTACTACCCCGGCGATACCGTAAGCGGAGTGCGAGACTCCATTTTCCGTAATCGTTGTAGCTTCAGGAATAAAAGGAACCCAGTTTTTAAATGGATCAGCAGAACCGAAAATAATAAAAGCACCTGCAATAATTACGAAAATAATAGCAGAAACTTTAAGGATTACAATAAAGTTATTGGCTTTTGCAGCTCCTTTTGTTCCTCTGATAAGAATGGAAATTACAAAGAAAACAATTAAAAAAGCAGGTAAATTCATTGAAAAACCGGAGTTACCAGCAGCAAGATAAGTCTGCGGATCGGTGGTAAGATAAGCCGGAAGATGCAGCCCGAACATTTTGAGAAGTTTCCCGAAATATCCCGACCAGGACACGGCGACGGTCATAGATCCCATAGCGTATTCCAGTATCAGCCCCCATCCAATGATCCAGGCAAAAATTTCCCCTACCGTTCCATAAGCGTAAGCATATGCTGATCCTTCTACAGGAAGTATGGAAGCAAATTCTGCATAACAAAGTGCTGCAAATACACAGGCAATTCCTGCAATTACAAATGAAAGCGCCAGTGCAGGCCCTGCATTATAATAAGCACCCGTTCCTGTAAGTACAAAAATTCCTCCTCCAATGATTGCTCCGATTCCGATAGCAGTAAGGCTCCATTTTCCCAGAACGCGTTTCAGCTGACTTTTTTTGATATCAGCTTCATAGGCGCTCATTGGTTTCTTAACCCAAATTTTAGACATGTTTTATTATTTAATTAAAGATTTACGAAAATATAAAAATTTTACAAACCTTAACATTTATTGACAAACTTTCCTAATTTATTTTAAATAAAAATGTTTAAAAAATTGATTTACACATTATTTAATTTATTTTCAAAAGTGCTAATTTTTGCGTATTTTTGATCGCATGAATTTATATGATCTTTTCCTGAAACCGTATGAAAGCTACAGTACCATGCAAATTTTGCTGGAAGCTACCGGTGCATTTTTCGGAATTTTGAGCGTCTATTTTTCAATTAAAAAGAATATCTGGGTATACCCTACCGGCATCGTTTCTACCCTGATCTATGTTTATATCCTTTTTAATTTTGGCTTGCTCGGCGACTGTATGATTAATGTATATTATACAACCATGAGCATTTATGGATGGATCTTATGGTCAAAAAATTCTGAAGATCATATTCATGTAGATGTGAGCTGGGCCACAAACAGAGAAAGAATATTTGCAGGGGGTCTTTTTATCTTAAGCCTTGCACTCGTCACACTTATTTACTATCACAAACCTTATATTGACAATAAATTTTCCATGGAAGGTACCAGCTTAGGATTGTATCATCTGGATTGGGCCAATTGGCTTGATGTGATCACAACTTCTATATTTTTAGTAGGCATGTGGTTTATGGCCAAACAGCGCATTGAGAACTGGATTTTCTGGATCATCGGAGATTTTATTTGCATCCCTATGATGATTTTTAAGGAACTTGGAATCACTTCGGTTCAATATTTGGTATTTACCATAATGGCGATCTCAGGATACGTCAATTGGAAAAAAAGTTTAAAAGAAAAAAGTACAATAAAGTCATGAAAAATTTATTTAAAATAGCATTCAGTATAGTAGCTATTAGCAGTTTAACCTCATGTATGGCATATAGTGACGGATATGCTAATAACGGATATGGAAATAGTGGTTATGGTTACGGTTATGGAGATCCATATTATAACAACGGATATTATTATGCTCCTTCCGGATATTACGGAACCGGTGGTTATTATGGAAATGACGGCTATTATTACAGAAACGATGTTAATTATTATTATGATAATGGCGTTCCTTATTACTACTATAATTCTGGAAACAACAGGAGAAAAGTATATGTGGAAAGAAAAACTACGGTAACTTCTCAAAGATCTAACGGGTTCCAGAATACACGTAGCAATAACGGAAACAACAATAACGGGTTCAACAGCACAAGAAATAATAGTAACAACGGAGGATTCAGAAATTCGAATAACGGAAACTATAATAACGGCCAGAGACCACAGAGCAACCAGAACAATGGGGGCTTCAGAAATTCAGGAGGAAGTTATCAAAACAATCAGGGAAACCAGAATAATCAGAATAACGGAGGTTTCAGAAGTACTCAGCAGTACAACCAAAATCAGAACAGCACCAGAGTGGAATCCTCAGGCAGCGGGTTCAGAGGAAGCACAAGTACCCAGAGTAACACTCAGCAAAGCAGCGGTTCTACAAGACAGCGATCAAGCGGAGGTGGATTTAGATAAAACGATTATAAATAAGAAAACGGACAGCTAACACTGTTCGTTTTTCATTTTAAATATATTAATTTTGCTCGTTAATTTTAGACAAAGAATATGGAATTTTATAAATATCAGGGGACCGGAAATGATTTTGTAATGATAGACAACCGTGATCTGCAGTTCCCTAAAGAAAAAGATCTTATTGAAAAACTATGTGACAGACGTTTCGGAATTGGTGCAGATGGACTTATCCTTCTGGAAAATGATAATGGCTATGATTTCAAAATGGTATATTATAATTCCGACGGCGGTGAAAGTACCATGTGCGGAAACGGTGGAAGATGCCTGGTTGCCTTTGCTTTCTTTCTGGATATTTTTGAAGATAAATGTAAGTTTATTGCCATTGATGGTGAACATGAAGCAGAGATCCACAATGGTATCATTAAACTAAAGATGATTGATGTGGATACGATCTCCGGTGACGGAGAAGATACGGTGATGAATACCGGATCACCACATTATGTAAAATATGTGGAAGATTTGGTGAATTACAACGTTTTTGCAGAAGGACACGGTATCAGAAACTCAGAAAACTATAAAGAAAATGGCATCAATGTGAATTTTGTAGAAAAAATTACCGATGATGAAATTTTCGTAAGAACCTATGAACGAGGCGTTGAGGATGAAACTTTCAGCTGCGGAACAGGAGTTACAGCTTCTGCTTTAACTTTTCTGCAAAAAAACAATCTAATCTCTGTAAAAGTTAAAACTTTAGGAGGAAATCTTAAGGTTCATGCTGAAAAAAACGGAAATTCTTTTCAAAACATTTGGCTTGAAGGTCCGGCAAAGCAAGTTTTTAGAGGTAAAACAGATCTTATTTAAAAACTCAACTTTTAATCAACTTTTTAACAATGAAAAAAACTGTTCTCATTATCGCTCTCATTATTGTTGGGGCGGCAGGATTTTTTGGTTTCAGATTTTATAATAAATATTATGGAAACAATGTGGAGAAAGACGGCTATGTCCTGATTCCTCACAAAGCGGATTTCAAGCAGATTCTTGATTCTGTGGGCCCATATGTAAAAGATAAGGAAGCTTTTGAAGCAGTTGCCAGAGATAAAAACCTGGATAAGTTTTTTAAGCCTGGTCGATATCATTTTCAGGCAGGAGCAGGAAACACTAATCTTGTGAATATGATCAAAGCAGGAAACCAATCTGAAAACAGTTTCAGAATAGGAGATTTTGGAGATATGTATCAAATGATCGGAAAGGTATCCAAAAAAACAGAAGTGGATTCCTTACATTTTGTCAATGATCTGAACGCTGTGGCAGCTGAAAAAGGGTATAAAAATGCAGAGGATTTAAAGAAATATTTTTTCATCGACACCTATAATTTTTTCTGGACAGTAAGTCCAAGAGAGTTCTTCAAAAAATTCGATGAGCAGTACAATGAATTCTGGACAAGCGAAAGAAAAAACAAGGAACAGCAATCCGGACTGACCAGAGATCAGATTTATGCACTGGCATCCATTGTTTACAAAGAATCAGGAGGAAAAAAGGACGAGATGAAAACGATTGCAGGATTATATCTGAACCGCTACAGAAAAGGAATGAAGCTTCAGTCTGATCCTACAGTGATCTATGCAATCAATAAACAAACCAATTTTAAAGAACCAATCAAGAGAGTATTATATAAGCATTTGTCCACACCATCACCATATAATACGTATGCTAACGCCGGAATTCCTCCGGGACCTATCTGCGTAGTAGATAAAAGCTCTGTAGATGCAGTTTTGAATGCAGAAAGCAACAATTATATATTTATGTGTGCTGATCCTGCAAGATTTGGTTTTCACAAATTCACAGCAAGTGCCGAAGAGCATGCCATCAATGCAAAAGCTTATCAGGACTGGCTGAATTCAAAAAATATAAAATAAAAACCAAATTTAACTTTTATTTAACAATACAATAATTAACTTTTAACAATTATACACGACATATACAATTACAAATAAATACATAAATCGTAATATTTGACATCAAACCCAATTAATGATTTCACAATATTAAGACTTATATCTTACGATTTTACACAAAAAATACCTTATGAATCAGACGGAAATTGTCAACATTTTCACAAAAAAAACGCTAGCACTCACCTTTGTCCTTTCAGCAGCTGCAATGGCATTTGCCCAGGAAAAGGCAGGCGTTACGGGAATGATTGTCAACAAAAACAACCAACCGGTTCCCTATGCTTCTGTGACATTCAGCAATAAAACGAACAAGTCATTAAGTGATGCTGCATTGACCGATGAAAAAGGACAATACAAGCTGGAACTGGCACCGGGAAATTATGACATTACAGTAGAAGCAATCGACTACAAAAAAAGTATAGTCAATAAAAGCATTACGGGCCCGGGAAATATTGGTGCTTTATCAATACAGCCGGAAGCTACCACTACTCTAGACGGCAAAACCCAGGAAATACAGGGAGTGGTTATTACAGCAGCAGCCACTAAGCCTTATAAAGTGGAACTTGACAAAAGAACTTATGACCCTTCTCAGGATATTGTAAGTAAGGGAGGAAACCTCCAGGACGTTCTTTCTAACGTTCCTTCTGTTTCTGTAGATACCGATGGTACTGTTTCAATGAGAGGAAGCTCCAATGTGAAATTCCTGATCAACGGAAAACCTTCTGCCCTGCTTGGAATTGATGATGGCGCCAATGCCCTTCAAAGTATTCCTGCAGACCAGATCGACAGAATTGAGGTGATTACCAACCCTTCTTCTAAATTTGAAGCGAGCGGAACTGCCGGTATTTTAAATATTATTTTAAAGAAAAATAAGAAAACAGGTTTCAACGGAAGTGTTACAGGAACTTTAGGATATCTTCCGCAAACTGCACTAAATACCAACCTAAGCTGGAGAAAAGGAAAATTCACATGGTTTTTAAATGGTGGCGGAGGCTACAGAGAATCTAAAAACACTAGCAGGAATGATGCTTGGTTTAATAGCGGAGTAAATAAAGAAACTCATAATGAGTCTATCAGCAAAAGTAAGAATGATAATTACAATGCTTCTGCAGGATTAACATTTGATATTACTGATAAAACTTCATTAAATGCGTCAGGAACTGTAAGAACTTTTGACAGTGACAGTGAAGGAAATATTAATTATTTTGATTATCCTTTTGCGGGCGCAGATGTTTTCAGACAGAGATCAAGTATAGGAAACGGAAATAATCTTGCGTTTCAGGGAGATTTCGGATTAGATCACAAATTTGACGACAAAGGGCAGAATCTTTCCCTTTCCTTAAGTGTTCAGAGAAACCGTTCAAATAATGACAGTGATATCTATGATACGAAGGATGGTATTTTCCAACTGCAGGATTTTGTAAATCAGCACACAGTTAATAAATCCGTTATTGCCAAAGCTGACTACGAACTTCCAATCGGAGAAAACTCCAAGATAGAAGCTGGATACAGATTGGATGCCAATAATAACGACTATGATAATCAGGTAATGCAGAGTACAGCTGCAAACCCTGCTTTAGCTTATCTTGGTCAGTATACATACGGAGCCAACTATAAAGAAATGTTTAACGCATTCTATGTTCAGTTCAAAAGTAAAATTGGAAAATTAGGATATCAAATCGGGCTTAGAGATGAAATGTCTAAAGTAGATGTAGATTACCTGAACCGTGATGGAGATGCCGTAAATAAATCCAAGAACTACAACAATCTTTTCCCGAGTGTATTTTTAAGCTATGAAATTGCAAAAGACAATCAGTTTTTAGTTAATTATTCAAGAAGAATTGACCGTCCGCGTTCATTCTTCCTGATTCCAAATCCAAATTATAGTGACAATCAGAATCTTTTTGACGGAAACATTGATCTGAATCCTTCTTATGTAGATTCTTATGAAGTAGGATACAGCATTTCGAAAAAGAATTTTACGATTAATCCAACCCTTTACTACAGACACTCAACTGATGATGTTAAGATGCTGGTTTATGATGAGGATGTACCTTATACAGATGCAAATGGTGTTCAGCAGGTATTAACCAGTTTCCACACCAAACCGATCAATTTAGGTAATGATGACCGTTACGGATTGGATCTTAACTTTAACTGGGATGCAACAAAGTGGCTTAAGTTCTTAGGAAATGTAGACTTATTCGGATATAAAACTACAGGTGTATATTTTGATCCGACAATTATGGATAAGCCTACATCTTTTGAAGGAAAAGGATTCTCCACAAGAGCAAGACTTACCTCTACCTTTAAAATTGACAAAACTTTCAGCTTCCAGATACAAGGATTCTACAGAGGAGGACAAAAAACAGAAAGTATCGACAGAAAAGATATGTATGCTGTCAATTTCGGAGCATCTAAAACAATCTGGAAAGGTAACGGTACTCTAAGTTTCAATATCCAGGATATTTTTAATACAAGATCCATGCAGTCTACCGCATATGGTCCAAACTATACAAGGGACAGCTATATGCAATGGCAGCCTAGACAGTTTGCTTTATCACTTACTTACAGATTCAAGCAAGGTGAGAAAGTGGAACAGCCTAAGAAGAAGAAAGACATTAATGCCAACGAAAGTGGCGACGACCAGCAAGGTCCAATGTAATACACAAAAAAATCCCGAAAATATTTTTCGGGATTTTTTTTATTTTGCGGCTCCGGCTCGTTCTAATTTCTCTTTTTCAGCTTCATAGATTCTTTTTCTAAGATCGCTGGTAGAAAATCTGTGATCTCTTTTGTTGTAAAAGATCTCAATTCCTTTCTCTTCGCAATATTGCTTGCCTGTAAAATCTCTGTTCATATAATCATCTCCAATAATTCTTACATCAATCACAAAAGATTTCAAAATATCAAGAAGGTCTTCTTCTGTATAGTAAGGAATGATCTCATCAACAGCGTTTACGGCCTTTAGCTGAATATATCTCTCTACGATACTCTGACTGGGCTTGTTTTTATTCGGACGGTCGTGTGAAGGGTCAACCTGAAGCCCTACAATTAAATAATCGCATACTGTTTTAGCTTCTTCAAGCATTTTGATATGCCCTGCATGCAGCAGATCAAATGAGGAAAATGTAATACCTATTTTTTGTGTTTTCATACTTTGTTTAATTAAAATTTTGCTGCATCAGCTATTTTTAAAGCTGGTATTGCGGAAAAGATTTTATATTTTATTTTTAAAATTACTTTTTTAGTTCTTATTCTAAACCGTCTTAGAATCAAGATACTGCTGCCATTTCCAGACTGTTCTTAATGATTCTTCCAACGGAGTTTCAGACTTCCAGTTAAGTTCCTTTTCAGCTTTATCCGCATTAGCATAAGCAATGGTAATATCTCCTTCCCTTCTGGCGCAGATCTGGTAAGGAACATCCACATCATTAGCTGTTTCAAAAGCTTTTACAACTTCCAATACAGAGGAGCCTTTTCCTGTTCCCAGATTAAATATATCAATCACTGTTTCTTCACTGCTCTGTAAAAGTTTTTTAAGAGCATTCACGTGAGCTTTAGCCAAATCGACAACATAAATATAATCACGAACTGCTGTTCCGTCTTCGGTATCATAATCGTCACCCCATATATTCAGTTTCTCTCGAATTCCTACTGCTGTCTGTGTAACATAGGGAATCAAGTTATTAGGAACTCCTAATGGAAGTTCACCCAATATTCCTGAAGGATGGGCTCCGATCGGGTTGAAATATCTTAAAAGAGAAATTCGTCTGTTATAGGCTTTCGCAAAGTCAATCAGAATTTCTTCGCCCATTTGTTTTGTCTTACCATAAACACTTTCTGGCATCTTCAAAGGTGTATTTTCGTCAATCGGCATTTTTTCTGCCTGTCCGTACACTGTACAGGAAGAGCTGAAAATAAAATTAGAAATTTCTCTTTCTTTAAACTCCTGTAGAATATTGATCAGAGAAAACAAATTGTTTTCATAATAATCTACAGGCTTCACCTGACTTTCCCCAACCGCTTTGGAAGCTGCAAAATTAATGCATCCTTCAATCTGATGGGCCTCAAAAACCTGGGTAAGAAGCTCTCTTCTCTTTAAATCAAAAGGATAAAAAACGGGTTTCTTGCCTGTAATCTCTTCAATATTTTTTAAAATAAACCTTTCTGAATTGGATAAATCATCTACAATAACAACTTCAAAACCGTTATTGATAAGTTCTACTACTGTATGGGAACCAATATATCCAAGTCCTCCTGTAACAAGTATTGCCATTTTTTAGTGATATTTTTTTTAATCTGCGTGTTTTCCTATATTTATTTCAGGATATAATTTTACTGCTAAATTTACTTCATAAACTCCAGTACAGCATCCGTAATATACTTCAGCTGCTCTTCATCCAGTTCCGTATGCATCGGTAAAGAAATAACCTGATCCAAAAGCTTATCCGTATTCACAAAATCAGCATCATTACTTTCCTGATAATAGGCTTTCTGCTTTCTCAGTGCCACAGGATAATAAATCATTGCAGGAATTTCTTTTTCCGTAAGGAATTTCTGAAGTTCATTACGCTTTCCATTCAGAATTCTTAAAGTATACTGATGGAACACATGAGTGGAACTTCCCGATCTTTCCGGAGTAAGGATATCTGCATGTCCAGCAAATGCCTCATCATAATAATCGGCTGCTTTTCTTCTTGCTTCATTGTAAGAATCCAGATGAGGAAGTTTTTTTCTTAAAACTGCAGCCTGAATGCTATCTAATCTGGAGTTCACTCCTACCTCATCATGATAATATCTCTCATACATTCCATGGTTCACAATTCCTCTTAAACGGTGTGCCAATTCATCATTATTGGTAAAAATAGCACCTCCGTCACCATAACAGCCTAAATTTTTAGACGGGAAAAATGAAGTTGTTCCAACAGTTGCCATTGTTCCGGCATATTTTTCTGTTCCGTCAGAGAATGTATATTGTGCTCCTATCGCCTGTGCATTATCTTCAATTACATACAGGTTATGTTCTTCTGCAATTTTTAAAATCTCTTCCATATTGGCACACTGTCCGAAGATATGTACCGGAATAATTGCCTTCGTTTTTGGAGTGATTGCTTTTTTAATTTCTTCCGTAGAAATTGTGAATGTATCGTAATCTACATCTACCAGCACTGATTTCAGTTTAAGCAGATGAATAACTTCTACTGTAGCGGCAAAAGTAAAATCGGCGGTGATTACTTCGTCTCCTTCTTTCAGATCCAAAGCCATCAGCGCAATCTGCAAAGCATCAGTTCCGTTCGCACACGGAATCACATGCTTTACATCTAAATAAGACTCCAATTCATTCTGGAAAGACTTTACTTCAGGGCCGTTGATAAAAGCAGCCGAATCCATTACATTTAAAACCGCATTGTCTACATCATTCTTTATTTTGTAATACTGACTTTGCAAGTCAACCATCTGAATTTTTTTCATAAATAAATATTTGTGTAAAAATAAGGAATTTAAAATCCTATCAAAAATTTTATTGATTTTGTTTTATCTTTATAAAAAATAAGTTTATGAAAAAACTTTTACTCTTTTGTCTTTTAGCGGGTTACTCAGCAGCAAACGCACAAACGGAACTTGTTTTTGTTTATTTTACAGGCAAACCGAACAAAGCCGCTTTTTATGCCAATCCGCTCTCAGAACTGACTCAAAAATCCCTAAACAGACGTACGTCACTGGGTATTGCACTGAATGATCAGGATGCTCCTATTGAACAGTCCTATATTCAAAATCTCCAGAATCTTGGCTTTACGGTTACGGATTATTCCAAATGGCTTAACGGAGCTGCTGTAAATGCAACTCCGGCACAAATAACAATTCTTCAGGCCCAGCCTTATGTATCATCGGTAGAGAGTTTTGCGAGAAACAGTAATTCTGTCCCCAAAACAACCCATCAGAATAAATGGAATTTTTCTTCCGACACTCAAAAAAACCTGACTGTTTTTGATTATGGTTCAGGCTCTGCACAGATTGACCAGATCAATCTAAGACCACTTCACCTTGCAGGATTTACAGGAACAGGAGTTTCCATTGCTGTGATTGACGCAGGTTTTCCTTATGTAAATACCGGATCTGCATTTGAAAGATTACGTACCAATAATCATATTAAGGCTGTTTATGACTTTGTAACCAAAACAAGTGATGTATACAACATAGCTATCAGCAATCATGGATCTGTTGTACTGGGAGCCATTGGAGGCTATATCGAAAATACTTTTGTAGGATCTGCCCCGGATGCTGACTTTTATCTTTACCGCAGTGAAAATGCTGTAGGTGAAATTCCGGAAGAGCAGCTATACTGGATAGAAGCAGCCGAAGAAGCAGACAGAAAAGGAGTTGATATCATCACTTCTTCTCTTGGATATAATGTTTTTGATGATTCCCGCTACAGTTACACTTATTCGGATATGAATGGAACGACCTCTTTTATTGCAAGAGCTGCTGAGATAGCTGCCAACAAAGGAATTTTTGTTCTTGCAGCAGCAGGAAATTCAGGATTACAACCATGGCACTACATTATGACTCCTGCTGATAATACCAAAGTATTCAGCATAGGATCAGTAGACTCAGCAGGAAGCTCTTCTGGATTTTCATCTTATGGCCCTAACTCCCTTGGTGTAGTAAAACCTGATGGAAGCACAAGAGGAACTTCATCTGCTACAGTAAGCAACAATTCTTTAGCTTCAGTAAGCGGAACCTCTATTGCGACCCCTATTGCTGCAGGTGGTGTAGCATGTTTTATGCAGGCTTTTCCTTCTATGAACAGAGACCAGATGAGAACAAAATTACGTCAGACAGCTTCACTTTATCCCAGTCATACTGATCAGATGGGTTACGGTATTCTAAATTTTGGAAGCCTTTACAATCAGGTATTGAATACTTCTGAAATGGTGAAGAAAGAAAAATTTGCAATTTTCCCGAATCCTGTTAAAAATATTTTAAACGTTGCTTCTGAAAATGAAGTTCTGTCGCTAGAAATTTATGATAACTTAGGAAAGCTGATCAGAAAAATCAATGGTCAAAAATCTATAAAAGTGGAGGATTTTCCAAAAGGGACTTATTATCTGAAAATTCAGACGAAAGATCAGATTTTTTATGAAAAATTCTTAAAAGAATAAAGTGATAATTTTCATGTGAAAAAAAATATATTCAACTTATAAAAAGAAAAACGCCTTTCAATCGAAAGGCGTTTTTTATAATCAATTAAGCAGAGTTTCTACTCGCATTAATATTTCCGAATAATGATCTGGTCACCAGTTTTTCATAGGCTTCCCTATTCCCTTCTCCTTTTTGGATCTTCATCAATGCATACTGCTGAATACTCAGCAACGGCAATACAATCTTCTCACGAATTTTTACTGATTTTCTGGAAAGCGGGTCTTCCTCCTGCAACATTTTAAATCCGGTAAGCTCAAGCATAATATCTCTTGAAAGAACATATTCATCAAAAAGCACATTCCAGAATGCCCCGAATTTCGGATTGTTTTTAATATAATAGGTCAGCGGAAAATAAGATTTGTTCATACTCATCATCGAGTTCAGAACTAAAGTTTTAAAGAAATCCGATCCTTTATACAGCTCTTTCACTTCTTCAAGCCTTCCCTTCTCTTTCATCTGCTGCATCGCAAATCCGAATCCGAAAAATCCGGGAACATTCTGTTTCAGCTGCGACCACGAGCCTACAAACGGGATAGCTCTCAGATCCTCAAATTTCAGCTCACTTCCGTTTCCTCTTTTGGACGGACGGCTTCCAATATTCGTTTTACCATAATATTCCAGTGTGCTCATCTCCTGAAGATAAGGAACGAACATTGGATGAGCTTTAAGGTCCGAATATTTTTTATAGCTGATGTCTGCCAGTTCAATAATCAGCTTTCTTTCTTTTTCCGTAAGATCTTTTTTGGAGTTTTTAAAGACATCATTTTCAACTCCGGCAGTAAGAAGCTGTTCAAAATTATATTTAGCCTGCTCTTTATTACCGAAAATACTGGTAATCGTCTGTCCCTGAATGGTCAGTTCTATTTTATTGTTGGCAATGGTATTTCCCTGCGATGCATAGAAATCGTGGGTTTTTCCACCACCTCTTGCTGGTGGTCCGCCTCTTCCATCGAAGAATACGACTTTAATTCCATTCTGAACGGAAAGTTTAGTTAAAACTTCTTTAGCCTTGTAAATTTCCCAGTTTGCTTTCAGATATCCGCCATCTTTTGTTCCGTCTGAAAAACCAAGCATAATGGTCTGCTGATTTCCTCTGCTTTCAAGATGCTTTTTGTAAACAGGGTTCTGATAAAGCTCACTCATTACATTTTCAGCATTGGCAAGACCTTCCATAGTTTCAAAAAGCGGAACAATATCCATTTTAATCTCTTCATCCTTATAGCCGCAGATTTTGAAAAATGCATACACATTCATAACATCTTTTACAGCATCGGAATTCGAGATAATATAACGGTTCATTCCTCTCAAGCCATTCAGATCCTGAATTTCAGAGACCTGTGAAACCGTTAATAATGTATCTTTAACTATATCTTCAAACTGATCTGCATTGACTTTTTCATTGAGCTGAATCAGTTTATTAAACTTTTCTTCTTCGCTAGCTTCGGTATTCCCGTATACTTTTGCAAAAACCTCATCAATTACCTTCTGATGGATTCTGCTGTCCTGGCGGATATCCAGTGTTGCAAAATGGGTCCCGAAAATTTTCACACGGTCCCTGAAATTTGCCAAAAGATCTAAAAACAGGGAATTGTGATCTTTCACTAATATTTTTTCCGCTTCATCAGCCCTTTTCAGAATATCATCTGCTGTGATCATTTTTCCGTTAAAAATAGCACCGTAAAGCTCATCACTTAACTGGGTCAATACTTCGGAGACCCCTCTGAAGCTTAATCTTCTTCTGATAAATTTCAAATGGCTATAGTAGGATTTCAGGATCGCGGAACGAAGCTCCTCTGCCACTCTTTTCGTAACACCAGCAGTCACAAACGGATTTCCGTCCCTGTCACCACCCGGCCAGAAACCAAGCTGAATAATATCTTCATGAAGATGGAAGTGCCCATTTCCAAAGGTCTTTTTGATCTTGGTAAACAGTTCCCCGATCGTGTCATAGTAAACATACCTTAAATAAGAAATAATGCTCAGTGCTTCATCAATCGGAGTTGGTTTCTCTTTATTAACGAAAGGTGTTTTCCCCAATTGCTGGAGAAGCATATCGATCTGGGTAACGGAATCTCCGGTAATAGCTCCCCGTAAATCCTGGATAATCCTCTGTACCGAACTTGGATAAAACTGTGTCGGGTGCGCTGTAAATACCACTTTTACAGTGAAATCTTTCAGTTTTTCACGGACTTTTTCAAGTTTATGATCCTGGTAAGAGCGTTCGAACAGATTGGTTACGGTTCCGCTGTCACTTTCAGAGTGAAGGTTGGGAAATGCAGCATCTTCAATACTGTCAAATAAAACTACCTGTCTTTCGATATATTGAATGATCTTAAAAAGAAGCTCTACTTTTTGCTCCTCCGTTTGGAGATCGGTATGGTTTTTAAAAAATTCTTCGACAATATCTTCAGGGGTTTTGCCTTCTTCGTATCCGTTTCTGCTTTCCTCATAAAGGAAGGGAAGAAGCATCCCGATATTGGTCATTTTATCATAAGGCAGGCTCATAAATAATGAATTGTAGATCTGGAACTTATTCTCCACGATCTGCCTGAATTTTTCTGCTCGTTGGTCGTGTATCATATAACAAATGTAATGGATTTTTATAATTAAATGAATTGACAAATGGCAAAAAACAGTACCGGAGATAAATTTTTTTCAATATTTTTTTAAAACATTTATCAATAAAGAAGACCCTATCCAAAATATTTGTGGAATGACATTCAGCTTGAAAAAATTATTGTGAAACATTTAGTAAGTCGTGAATCCAAACATGATTACAAATCTGAAATTAATTATTTATATTTTTTTCACAACAACCCGTTATGACAATTCATTTTATTATAATTTTGAATACAGCAGTTTAATGATTAATTTTACTTTTCACAGAAATTAATCAACATGCTATGAAACACATATTCATATTCCTTTTAATGACTTTTATTTTCACAGGCTGTAGTGAAGATTGCTATAATGCTCCTCAAACGATTGCTTTTAAATTCGTTGATTCCAATGATGAAAATCTGATCACGAACGGAACACTTACTTCCTATTCAGTCAAAGATGAAGATCAGAATGTCATACAATTAACCAAAACATCTGAGGACATGATCATTTTAGAAAATGTGGGTGCTTATAACGGTACAAAAAATTATACTTTCCAATCTAATATTAAAGTTTTTGATTTTTCAATACAGTCGTCAGAATTTAAAGGCGGTTGTGACGGTTATCAGATCAATAAATTGACATTTACAGGCGTAGGTATTGATGTAACAGACGAAAAAGGATATTATAAAATTGTACTGCAATAGGCTGAAACAGCTGTAATACTTATTTAAGAAAATAATAATTATGAAAATTATTTCAATCATTTCTTTTCTGATACCAAGTTTATTACTTTCCCAAAATACAATTCCCTCCGATTTCAAAAAAATTCCGGATATTCTTGATACTGTGGAATATTTATATCCATTCATTGTTCCTGACAAAGAATATGGATATTGGAGGGTTCTGACTAATGATACAGATCCTGAAAAAGCTGTAATCTACGAAAGCCAGATGCCGGATTTTATGACCATCAATGAACCGGTTCCTGAAAAAGGCTTTTTCCAGAAATGTATTGGCAATGCCTGCTTTTCCTATATTCTTGCCTGTAAAAAAGACCAGTCTGTTTATTTTTCGAATGAACAGCAGCTGAGAGACTTCATCGGAACGGTTGATAATCTTCCGGAAGCTATTCTATTGGCTCAAACTTATGGTTTTAAAATAGATACAAGCAATAGACTAAGTGGTTCTTACAAAATAGAGGACAAACATATTTATCTGTATGTCTCAAAGTCCAAAGGATGCCCGGAAATTAAAGAATCTTATTCTATAAAGATTAACAGAAAAACCGGAAAACTGGAATCAAAAAATAATGGTGTTTATTTTAAAAGTGATCATTGTAACTGAGCCGGTTATCTGGATAAATAAGAAAGTAGTAAACTCTCTCAACTCTCAGAACAGTAAAATTTATATTGTTATTATAAAACATCTTAATAGGAATTTTAAAATTTCATTAACTCAGTTTTCATATTGCATTGCGTAAATTTGAATCAAATAAATTTAGAACAATGCTTAATTTCGAATTTAAAAATCCTACAAAAATACTTTTTGGAAAAGGTGAAATCGCAAAAATCTCCCGTGAAGTTCCAAAAGATGCCAGAATACTAATGATCTATGGCGGCGGAAGCATCAAAAGTAATGGTGTTTACGATCAGGTAAAAGAAGCCCTGAAAGATTATGATTTATATGAATTTGGCGGCGTTCCTGCGAATCCTGAATATGAAGTACTGATTAATGCTTTAAGCTTTATCAAAGAAAATAATATCAATTATCTTCTTGCTGTAGGTGGCGGATCTGTGATTGACGGAACTAAATTCCTTTCTGCAGCTGCCAATTATGAAGGAGAGCCATGGGATATTCTTAGAAATTCCGTGAGGACTTTTGAGGGTGAAGGCATGCCTTTCGGAAGTATCCTGACACTTCCTGCAACAGGTTCTGAAATGAATTCAGGTTATGTAATTTCAAGAAGAGAAACCAACGAAAAATTATCTTCAGGTGGTCCCGGACTTTTCCCACAGTTTTCTGTTTTAGATCCGGAGGTGATCAGAACAATTCCTAAAAACCAAATCGTTAACGGAATTACTGATGCTTATACCCACGTTTTGGAACAGTATATGACTGCTCCTTCTTCTGCAGACCTTCAGGAAAGAATTGCTGAAAGTATTCTCATCAGCCTTCAGGAAACAGCTCCGAAAGTTCTGGCCGATGGTTTTGATTATGATGCTGCAGGAAATTTTATGTGGTGCTGTACAATGGCTCTGAACGGTCTTATCCAGAAAGGAGTGATTACCGATTGGGCTGTACATGCTATGGGCCACGAACTGACTGCTTATTTCGGGATTGACCATGCAAGGACTTTAGCTGTTATTGCTCCTTCCCACTATCGTTATAATTTTGAAGCGAAGAAAGGAAAGCTTGCACAATATGCTGAAAGAGTTTGGGGAATTAAGGATGGAACACTGGAAGAAAAAGCAGAACTTGGAATCAAAAAAATGGAGGAATTCTTTCACAGCCTGGATATTAAAACAAAGCTTTCGGAATATACGGAAGACTATAAAGGTACTGCTGAAAGAGTGGAAAAAGCATTTACAGACAGAAACTGGTCTGGTTTGGGCGAATATAAAAAACTGACGCCTCAGGATGCTTATAAGATTGTAGAGATGAGCTATTAAAAGAAAACCGGAAGAGGAATGAGGAATGATGAATGATGAATGATGAATGATGAATGATGAATGATGAATGATGAATGATAGGCAAAGTTACAACCTATAAAATGATTCATCTTCGCTTGCAAAGCAATGTTTACTATTGACCATATTTAATGGCTGATATGCAAAAATCTTCATTCTCCCTCTTTCTTCTTCCGGCTTTACTACATAAAATTCTTTTATTTATAAACATTCGTTTAAAAAAGCATGATTTCATTATAGATATTTCAAATTTATTTATATTTTAGCATATTCTTAAATTTGTGAAAATGAAAAAACAGCTACTTTTATTTGCCTTTTCAGCTCTGGCACTAACTTCCTGTAAAGATGACAATATCGAAGCTTATGAACTTGAAATGATGAGCGGAGACTGGAAGGTGAGCAAAATAGAAACTATTTCCGGAAAGGACAATAAAACAGTAATTAAGACCGAAACTCCTTCTGACTGTGAGGCTAAAAACATTCTACATTTCAGAAGTGATTATTATACAAGCTATACCTATTATTCCGAAGTTGGGCTTGAATGCCAGATGGCCGGAAAAACTGAAGGTATGTATACTTATACCGAAGAGTCTAAGCTGTTAAGCATTAAAAATGACAATGATACTGAAAGATGGTACAGAGTGGAAGTCCTTACAAGTCATGATCTGAAACTGGCCCACTTATTCGGCGCATTCGATCAGAATGATGATGGTATTGCTGATCTGACCTACGTTTCCTACAAAAGATAAACACAGACTCCCGATAAACCGGGAGTTTTTTATTACATTTATCAGATATTTAAAAAATTGATTACAATGAAGAAGATTCTTTCAGCATTCCTGCTGCTGTATTTTACCTTGTCCTTTTCACAGGAAAAAAAGCCAATGTTCTGGCAGGATATTCAGAACTTCAAAAAAATGGATCAGGAAAATTCTCCGCCAAAAGACGCCATTCTTCTGATAGGAAGCTCCTCTTTTACCAAATGGACAGATGTTTCCAGCTATTTTCCCGGTAAAACAATTATTAACAGGGGGTTTGGGGGTTCAAGAATGACAGATCTCAATGATTTTGCAGATGACCTTTTAAGTCCATATCAGCCAAAACAGATTATTATCTATTGCGGTGATAATGATTTTGCAGACAATCATGACCTGAAGGCCAAAGTAGTAGTTAACAGGTTTAAAACATTCTATAAAAAGATCCGTGAGAGATTTCCGGATATTGAGGTAGACTATATTTCCATAAAATATTCGCCCAGCCGCGAGATCCTTTGGCCGCAGATGAAAAAAACCAATAAGAAGATTGCCGCTTTCATGAAAAAAGAACCTCATGCAGAATTTATTGATATTACAAAAGCGATGGAAGATGCAAACGGTAATGTAAGAAGAGATCTTTTTGTGGAAGATATGCTTCACTTGACTCCGGAAGGATATGCAGCCTGGACGAAAGTAATGAAACCTTATATGAAATAATATCTGATACAGAAAAAGCTCCCAATTGGGAGCTTTTCTTATTTCTTTCTTTTAGATTTTGATATTGCTTTCTGTTGAGCCCTGTTAGCTCCAAATTTCTTCGGTGCTTTTCTTTTTGAAGGTCCACCCCAGTTTTCTTTTTTGTTTTTATCCTTTTTCTCGTGAAATGCTGCTCCTCCTTCATTAAGTTTTACCGGAGCCGGATTTTTCATAACGACCACATCTTCCTCGGAAGCAATCTTCTTAGGATTTATTTTCACTTCTGCAGGGAAATCATTGAACTTAAGATCTTTGTCCATCAATAGCTCAATGTCAAGAACGTAAGCTTCTTCTTTTTTAGTTACAAAAGTAATTGCCTTTCCGTCTTTGTCTGCCCTACCCGTTCTTCCTATTCTGTGGATATACTGTTCAGGAATCTCAGGAGTTTCAAAGTTGATGACATGGGTAATATCTGAAATATCAAGACCTCTCGCCATTACATCGGTAGTAATCAGACCTCTGATCTCTTCATTTTCAAATCTTTTCATGGCCTTAAGCCTGTAGTTCTGAGATTTATTTGAGTGAATCACATCAAACTGCTCTGGAAAAAGCTCATCAATTTTGGTAAACAGAAGATCAGAATTCTTTTTATTATTAGTGAAGATCAATACTTTGGACATATCTTCATTGGTCTTCAGTAAATGTTCAAGAAGATTGATCTTTGTATTAAAGTTTTCCACTTTATATCCGGTTTGCTCTATTTTTTCAAGAGGTGTTCCTGATTTCGCCAGTGAAATTTCGATCGGGCTTGCAAAATACTGATCCAACATTTCATCTACAGCTTCTGTCATGGTAGCCGAGAAAAGAATGTTCTGTCTCTTCGGCTTCATCATTTCAAAAATATGGGTAAGCTGCGGTCTGAAACCCAGGTTCAGCATCTCATCAAATTCATCAATGATCAGCTTCTGAACTTCTTTCAATGAAATTGCGTTATCAATAGCAAGGTCCATTACCCTTCCCGGGGTTCCTACCAGAATATCACAGCCGTCATTAAACAACAGTTTCTGTGTATTGATATTTTTCCCCCCATATATTCCAATCACTCTTGTAGTGATGTTTTCTGTAAGTTTTTCAAGGATCTCAGCCACCTGTACTACCAGTTCTCTTGTAGGTACAAGAATTAAAACGGTAGGATTTCCTGTTTTGTTGTATTTCCATGTTTTAAGTACCGGCAAAAGATAGGCTAATGTTTTCCCGGTTCCGGTTTGTGCAATTCCCATTACATCCCGCCCGGAAAGTATAGGGCCAATGCTCTTTTCCTGAATAGGTGTAGGTTCAAACAGTTCCAGATCCGCTAAAACATCAAGAATTTTAACCGGCAGGTCAAAATCCGCAAAAGTGAGTTTTTCCATGGTGCAAAGATAGTTATTTAAATTTAGAGGCTGGAAATTAGAGATGAGAAGTTAGTCTTCTAACCTGGACCTCTTATAACGATCTCATACTTTCCATCCTATATTCTGATTTTATATCTAGCTTCTAACCTCTGGTTTCGAACTTCTCATTTTCTGGTTACTCTCAATAAAATAATCAAAACCAATATTATTGAAAATACAAAGCCTAAAACCGCAACCAGAGACAACTCTCCTATTCTGGGACCGGATTCTGAAACGAAAACAATAGCTGTGGCAATGATATTAGCTCCCAGAACCATAGCTAAAATTAAATTGATGATACTGGATTTGATCAGCTGGTTGGTTTTTTCAATATTTTTAATTTCACTGGATACTGTGAATTTATTGTCATCCAGTTTCTGAAGTACAGATCTGAGTTCTTTGGGAATTTCATCAACATTATCCGTGAAATTCATCATCCTGTCCATTCCTGTTTTTAAAAGATTTTTAGGCTTGATCTTTTTTGTCAGGATCTTTCTTGTATAAGGGTGAAGACTTTTCACAATATCCAGATCCGGGTTGATTGTTCTTCCAACGCCTTCTATCAGGCTGATTCCTTTAAAAAGAAGATAAAAATAATCCGGCATATGAAGCCTGTTATCTTTCAAAATATCTTTCATCTTATTGATAATCACCTGAACATTGATATCCTGCAGCGAAGAGCTGTGAACGAAGTTCAGAATATCTTCCACATCGTTTTCAAATCTTCTTTCATCAGGGATTTCATAACTGACTGCCATTTTTTTGAGATGACGGACAATTTTATGTGAATTTTTAGCAACAAAGCTTACGATCAAGCTTTCAAGAATCTCCTTATCATTCGGCTGGATCTTTCCTACGGCTCCAAAGTCAATGAAAACAATTTTTCCGTCTTTTTTTACTAGGATATTACCGGCATGCGGGTCGGCGTGGAAAAATCCGTAATCCAGAATCTGTGAAACAAACAGCCTCAATCCTGCTTCCGATACTTTTACGGGATCAATATTATGGGCTAAAAGAGATGCTTTGTCGGTCACTTTGATACCATCAATAAACTCCATACAGAGAATATTGTTGTTCGAATATTCTTCATAAACCTTTGGAACATAAGTTTCTTTATTACCTTTAAAATTCCGGGCAAAATGCAGGATATTTTCTTTTTCGTTGATCAGGGAAACTTCTTCAAGCAAAGATTTTTCAAAAGTGGAAATAGCCTGTTTCAGATTAAGCTTTTCTCCTATTTCAGAATAGGCGGAAACCAATTTTTCAAGGTCTTTTATAAGAAGCAGATCGTCTTCAATAACGGTCTGTACATCAGCTTTTTTAAGTTTGAGGATCACAGGACTTCCGTCCAGCAAAACAGCTTTATAAACCTGTGCGATGGACGCTGTAGCCAAAGGTTCTTTCTGAATCTCCTGAAAATGATCTTTGACTGATATGTTGAATTCATTTTCCAGAATTTCTTCAACATCCATATCTACTGTATCTACTTTATCCTGAAGCTTCTGCAGTTCCTGAATCAGCTCCGGCGGAAGCAGATCTTCCCTGTTGCTGAATGTCTGTCCCAGTTTTACAAATGTAGGGCCAAGCTCTTCCAGCACCAGCCTGATTCTTTCATATACCGTACCTTTAGAAATGACTTCATCCGGATCAACAGAAACCATTTCCTGTTTATTTCCCGTATTCATTCTCGCCAGCATATCTTTAAATCCGTATTTGCTTAATACAGATATAAGCCTTGCCGATCTTTTCAGTTTTCTTTGCTGCTTGTCAAACATATATTTCTAAATAGTTGATGCAAATTACTCCAAAAATTGTTCCTATCGCCAATTTTAGTCCTTTCATTTGTATATTAAACAAAAGAACGGAAAGTCCATGAAAAAAGCTGCCATAAATGGCAGCTTTTATTTTAACAATATCTTAATAAGTTATTATCCTACTACTTTAACATTGTCTGCTTCAGGTCCTTTTTTACCTTCTTTAATATCATATTCTACTGCCTGTCCTTCTTTCAAAGTTCTAAGGCCTGAAGCCTGAATAGCTGAATGATGGCAAAAAATATCATTTCCGCCTCCGTCTGGTGTAATAAAACCAAAACCTTTCGTTTCGTTAAACCATTTTACTGTTCCTGTCATTATATTTTATTTAAATTGATTAGTGAAGATAATGATTTTTAAGAACAATGCTGAAAAAAAGTCATATTCCTGATTCTTTTTTATGACAACTTGAAATATTAAAAGGAAAAAAATTATACTCCTGATGTTATTTAAAGGATTTTTTTATCTTTATACTTCCCAAACTAACCTATAAATATTAAAAAATGAAAAATTTACGTAACAACAAACTTTCGAGAGAACAATTAAAAGGAATTAACGGAAGCGGTATTATTATTGGTGGCAACTGTTCATATGAATGTTGTCCTACTGATGGAAGGCCAAGATGTCCGAGACTGATCTGCCCTGCAGTAATCTGTCCTGAATATGTATAAAAAATGAACATATTTTAAATATAGAGCAGATAAAATCTGCTCTTTTTTGTTTTATGCAACTGTTTTTAATTTCAATAAAAAAATCCTGCCGCTATGGACAGGATATTTGTATTAAAGCTATATTGGCTATTTAAGATAGGTTTCATAAAGATCTTTTCTGCGGTCGTTCATCACCTGTACAGAGCCGTTATGGTGAAGATCTTTAAGAAGATTAAGGTCTACGTCTACAATAAGGGTCATTTCTGTGTTTGGGGTTGCTTCACCCTTTACTGCATTGGACGGAAAGGCAAAGTCTGAAGGGGTAAATACGGCTGCCTGGCCGAACTGGATATCCATATTATTCACTCCCGGAAGGTTTCCGACACAACCTGCAATAGCTACATAGCATTCGTTTTCGATGGCTCTTGCGGCTGCACAGTGGCGTACCCTGATATAAGCATTCTGAGTATCGGTAAGATAAGGCACAAAAAGGATTTTCATCCCCTGATCGGCAAGAATTCTCGGTAATTCAGGAAATTCCACGTCATAGCAGATCACAAGGCCTATTTTTCCGCAATCGGTATCAAAAACTCTGATCTCATTTCCACCTTTCATTCCGTAATATTTTCTTTCATTAGGCGTAATATGGGTCTTTCTGTATTCATCAATTCGGCCGTCTCGGTGTAAAAGATAGCTTACATTATACAGGTCATTATTCTCATTATCAAAAACGGGTATGCTTCCTGAAATAATATTGACGTTGTAGCTGATCGCCAACTCGGAAATTTTATTTTTGATTTCTTCGCTTAGTTTAGCCAGCTCTATCATGCTGTCTCTTTCTGAAAGTTTATTGAACGGAGCCAGCAGTGGTGTATTGAAAAGTTCAGGGAAAAGGACAAAATCGGATTTATAATCGCCCATTACATTAACAAAAAATTCTACCTGTTCATAGAAGGCATCAATATTTTTAAAGTGTCTCATCTGCCATTGTACAAGTCCAAGGCGAATGATACTGTCCTGCATTGTATTCGGTTTTTTGCTGTAATAGATATTGTTCCATTGCAGCAATACGGCATTTTCCAGTGATGATTCGTCTTCGGGAAGGTACTTTTTGAGAATTTTTATGGGCAGAAAATTATTGGAGAGCTGGAAAGAGAGTACTGGATCGTAAATTTCCTTGTCTCTCACTCTGCGGATGTATTCTCTGGGAGAAAGTTCATCGCTATATTTATGGTAATTCGGAATTCTTCCACCCAAAATAATGGATTTCAGGTTAAGCAATTCACATAATTCTTTTCTGGCATCATACAATCTTCTTCCTAAGCGCAGCTCACGAAACTCGGGATCTACAAATACTTCAATTCCATAGAGTACATTTCCGGTTGAAAGATGAGTATTGAAGGTATAATTTCCTGTAATATCCACGTAGGTATGATCATCCCCGAAGTCGTCATAATTTACGATAATGGAAAGCGCTACGGCAGCCAGTTTTCCATCTACTGTAATGCATATCTGACCTTTAGGGAATATTTTGGTGAGTTTTTCAATACTCTTTTTAGACCATATTGATTCTGACATCTGCGGATAAGCACGCTTCATTGTTACTACCAGTTCATCATAATCCTGAACAGTCAGGGGTCTCGTTTCTATTTGCATTGGATGTAATTTTACTTAAATTTAGGGAAAAATTTTCAGCGAAAAAATTTATTGCAAAAACACAGGCGTTTCTCCTATTATCCACGTTGGCAATTCGAACAATTGGGTCCTAAAGAAACAGATTTGCCCCAGACTATAATGTATCTATCCATTTGTAAAGATCTGTATCAGCAGATATCCCGAATGATTTCCTCAGTCTGCTTTTTCTTGTCTGAACTGTCCGCACGGAAATATGATGGTATTCCGCTATATCTTTTGTAGTGAAACCCAGCTTAAGAAGCGCACAGAGTTTGAACTCTTCTGATGTAACATCCGGATTTATCTCTGCGATATTATCATACAAATTTGGAAATGAAGATTTTATTTTGGGTATAAAGGCAATATCATCATTCATGGCCAGCTTTACCAGATTTTCCAAATCCATATCATCTTTTCTGTTAAACTTTTCACGCATATTGACGATTAACTTTTCACTCCGAAGAACTTTCTGATACAGTTCCAACACCGTAAAATGTTTTAACAGAATAAAATATCCCAGAATTGCAAACCAAACGAACACCACTATAAAAGTAACCAGTCTTTGATTTTTTGAAAACATTAAGCTTCCCCTCTCTCCTATGTCGAATATTCTGAAATCATAATAATGGCTTATGAGAAAAAGAACAAATGCACTGGCAAAAACAATTATGATATACTTTGATGTTTTCCTTGTATTAAAAATAAATAATGAAGTAATAAACAGCAAAAAATAGTATAGCGACAAGCCGTTTTCAAAACCTGATGTAGATGAAAAAAAGAAAACCAGCAGCATAGAAAACTCTATAACGATCAGGCATACCAGCGCGCTTTGTCGTGCCTTTGTAAAAAAGAAAAGGAGAAGAAAGATAATTCCCAGTATAAACAAAACCAAAAAATAATCCTTAAAACCAAACAGTAAATCCCTGAATCCACTCAAAATCAAAACAATTCCGATAGAAAATGAAAACAAATTTAATCTTTGCGCATCAATACGCTTAAATCTGTCCGCATTGGGATCAATATGCAGATTCTCTATATAGTTCCATAATCGACGTAACATTGTTTATAAATAATTGTAAAAAGATAACACTTATTTACTGATAAACTTAAAGTTTTTAAAATTTATTCTTTTCAAAGTTAGAGAATACAATAATTTATACACATTTACATAACATAATCGGAATTTTCTATAAAAATTTTAAAAACATCCTCTGAATGTTTACTGTTAGACAAAAAATTGCATGCCCATTTTATATCCTGAATTTTTTTCTCCATTTGGCTACTGTATTTCGGCTTAATTTAAAATGGCTTGCAAGCTGGGTATTGGTGAGTTGATTTCTTTGCTGATAATCAAGTATTTGAAGAATATCTGTTTCTCTATATGAGCGGTGTCTCTGGTTAGCTATAAAAGTTTCTTTATCTGGTATGCCGAAAATTTCTTCATTAAGCCTTATAATATCAATAGCAGACAAAATTTCTTTCTGTAATAATTGCAGACAGCAATTTCTTTTATCTGGAAACTCTTTCGTAATAATATCACTGTAGATTCTCTTATAATCAGGGACTATTTTTTTCATAAGTAGTTTATATTTACTTTTTTTCATCTTTATATTTGCTTATCCATTTATAAAGTGTAGATTTTGGGATCTTGTAAAGTTCCAGTACTTCCGATTTCGACATTTCTCCTGTCTGTATTTGTGTCAGAATAAAACCTATAACTTCTTTTGTATAAATATTTTTGCGAAACTGCGGTAAAATTGTTTTTTTGTGCTTTCTGTTCTCTGTATTTTTTTCTGCTGTCGTTGGAGCATATAGCATCAAATGTTGTGAATACAGCCTGAAAAAATCATATTTTAATAGTTTGCTCCATTTCAACAGACTTTCTGTTTCTATACTTGTTGCTTTGTACATTCCTTTTATTTCCTGTTCTGTACATTTCATGAAATTACAGATGCGGGTAAGTTTTATCCCGCATTCTGAAACTTCTTTTTCAATCAGGGATCCTATTGAAATCTTTTTAAAATTCATTTGTTTATGTTTTTAGAATCTGATAGTTTTTTAAACGTATGGCCGTTTTAGAGATTTATATTTTACCCGGCAGATAAATTCGTCTGCCGGGTAAGATAAATTTAAGGTGCTTTAATCTGTTCTATTTTTATATACACTTTCATATCACCAGGATTAGTTCCGGTTGGCCCATTATTAGCACCTGCCATTATAGTTACAAGATAAGCGGTTTTTGTTGCTCCCTGCTCTATCCAGCTGTAATATCTAAATTCCGGTCCGTTATTAACCCCTTGATAGATACCTGGGTCTGCCCAATTTCCTCTGACGGATGTTGTAGCCTGATTCCAAGTATTATCTGTTGTTCCTCCCCACTGGTTTGATGGCAGTACAACAGAATTACCAGAGCTGGTAGTCGTTCCTCCCCCATAACCCCCAAGGTGATTGTACATCAGTGTTTTGTTTACCGTCACATTACTTCTTATCTGAGCATCTGCATTTTGTACCTGATTGGTATTATCGGTAGCAATCCCTGAAGCCTGGTTACTGTGTCTTAGAAATGCTCTTACGGTATATAGGCCATCCGGTGTGGTAAGGGCAACCTGAAAGCCTCTGGTATTAGTAACAGGATCTACAACATATTTCAGGAAATCCATTGTTGCTACCACCTGTATATCAGCCTTAACTTCTTTTCCCACCGTAACACTGGAGCAGGAATTGGTAATGGATGGGTTTGCCGTATAAAAAGGGGTAAGATCAAATGACATACCGGCAGGAGCCTGTTGCGCAGCAGTAGGTGTACCGCTGATGTTAAAAACCAATGTGCCTGATCCTTGTTCAAATGTTCCTTCGCTTAGTGTTGCTGTTACTGCAGGATTCCCAACAGACGCCAAAGTCACGCCATTATAGCTTCCTCCGTTACCGGCAACATACGGGATTTTGAGGATTGTTCCTACTGGAAAAGCAGTTCCGCCTGTGATTGACTGTGCCGGGTCCAGATATGCCTGCGTGCATTGTAATGTTGCATTAGGCGTAACAGAAGATTTATTGTCTATTCTTCTCCATTCCGTGCCGTTCCAGAAAAAATAACCTTCTTTAAGGGAAGTCGCAGAACCTCCAATATTGTACACTAATAATCCTTTGGGCTGGTTGGCAACATTATTATCTCCATCTGCATTCAGATCCAGGTTGGCAGATGTTAAGTCTATCCTTGGAACCAAAATTCCTTTATTCGATGCATTCACATCCAGTGCAGCATAATCATTGGGTAATGTTCCAATCCCGGTAGATGCTTTGTTTGTTACAATAAAATCATCTGCTAATTGCATTGCAGTTGGAGTTCCTATGGCAGCATTATTTTTGCCACCGTCTATATTGAAAGCTCCTTGTGGATTTTGAGTGTTAATACCCACTTGTCCGAAAGTTAATGAACCTATTGCTAATGCAAAGATGGTATAAAATTTATTTCTCATTTGTTTATATAATTTAGAAGAAAAAGAGTAATTGTAAAGTTCTTTTCCTGAGTTGATATGTTTGAATTCATGTTTTATGCTTATGATATATTAAAAAAAGCAGGAGGAGGGCGGATTTGTATTCCTGATAAATATGTATTTTCAGATAATCCGACTTTAAGAGATGGGCCGTCATGTGTTCCGATGTATAATTGTGCATTGGCATTATAGGAAGAGCATAGCAAAAGAAGCATACCGGATGCTTTTTTCATACTGTAGCTGTTTTTCTTTAAATACATTTCTTACACCTTAATAATTAAGATGCAAGATTAGTCCTATTTCAGACTGTAGTAAAGAAATGAGATACGCTACAGATGCTTTATTAAGCTTCTGGGACATACTACATAGGTACGTTCAAAAACAACGGTGAAAATTAAAACACTTATAATCAATTAATTAATGATAAATTCCCCAAAATAAGGAAGCTTGCCAATTTGTATAATATCTTTACCTATAATCAAAATGAACTTCCTGTTAAAAGAGTATACGATTCTGCAAAAGGGATCAGGTGATCTTAAGAAATTGTCTGACAGAAGTCTGAAGCATAGTTATAACTTCACCTATTTTCTATGAATTATTAAAGAGTTTTCAGATATAGAAATTTTCCTGGGACATGACATCCACAATTAACAAAAGCCAGCGATAAAGCTGGCTTTTGTTAATATATATTACCTTTTTTAAAAAAGGATTATTCCCACTCAATCGTTGCAGGCGGTTTGCTTGAAATATCATAAGCTACTCTGTTGATACCTCTTACTTCGTTGATGATTCTGCTGGATACAGTATCCAAAAACTCATAAGGAAGTCTGCTCCATGTTGCTGTCATAAAGTCGATGGTGTTGGCAGAACGTACTACAGCTGTGTATTCGTAAGTTCTTTCGTCTCCCATTACTCCTACTGATTTCACAGGAAGAAGTACTACGAAAGCCTGGGAAACTTTTTCGTAAAGATCGTTTTTGTAAAGTTCTTCAATGAAGATATCATCCGCTTCCTGAAGGATTCTCACTTTATCAGCATCTACAGCTCCCAATACTCTGATTCCTAATCCGGGACCAGGGAAAGGGTGTCTGTGAACCAAATGATGCGGAATACCTAGCTCCTCACCTACTTTTCTCACTTCGTCTTTGAAAAGCTCTCTTAATGGCTCCAGTAATTCGAATTCCATATCTTCAGGAAGTCCTCCAACATTATGGTGGGACTTGATTACTGCAGATGGTCCGTTTACAGACTGGCTTTCGATAACGTCAGGATAAATGGTTCCCTGAGCTAAGAATTTAGCTCCTTCAATTTTATGGGATTCTTCATCAAAAACATGAATAAACTCGTTTCCGATGATTTTTCTTTTCTGTTCAGGATCGTCGATTCCTGCTAATTTTGAAAGGAATCTTTCTTTAGCATCAACCATTTTAATGTTCATATGGAAATGTTCTCCATAGTTATCCATTACTTTCTGGCCTTCATCTTTTCTCAAAAGACCTGTATCAACAAAAATACAAGTTAGCTGATCACCGATTGCCTTATGAATTAAAACTGCTGCTACAGAAGAGTCAACCCCTCCTGAAAGTCCAAGGATCACTTTGTTGTCTCCTACTTTTTCACGGATTTCTTCAACTGTTTTTTCGATATAATTGGTCAGTTTCCAGTTTTTCTCAGCATTACAGATCCCAAAAACAAAGTTTTCAAGCATCTTTCCGCCTTCTTCTGTGTGGGAAACTTCCGGGTGAAACTGAACGCAGTAGATTTTTCTGTCTTCATTGGAAATGGAAGCTATCACTCCTGATTTTGCATTTAATTCAAAACCTGCAGGTAAATCCCCTACTTCGTCAAAGTGACTCATCCATACAATAGAATTCTGAGTAACCCCTTTCAACAAAGAGCTTTCTTTGATAATATCCAAATGGGCTTTTCCATATTCTCCTTTTTCCCCTTTATTTACTTTTCCGCCTAAAAGATGAGCTGTAAGCTGCATTCCGTAGCAGATTCCCAAAACAGGAACTCCCTGTTCGTAAAGTTCTTTTTCTACTAGATTTGCATTTTCTGCATTTACAGAACTTGGCCCTCCGGAAAGGATGATTCCCTTTGGCTGTTTTGCTAAAATATCCTGTAATGGTGTATTGAAAGGAAGAATTTCAGAGTATACACCCATTTCACGGATTCTTCTTCCGATAAGCTGGTTGTACTGTGATCCGAAATCTAATATGATAATACCGTTGTTCATTTTGTAAATGATAATTGATGATTGATAAATGATAATTGATTTCAGATGCCAGACATCAGATATCAGACCTTTTTATCTGACGTCCTGAATCTGTCATCTGTATCTTATATTAACTGTGTTACAAAAAAAGACTTGGAAATGTTCCAAATCTTTTTTCGTGATTTATTTTAAAACTTTCCGATGTCTTCTCTGTAGAATCCGTAATCGAAATGAATATGACTTGCGTCTTCGTAAACTTTCTTGCGGGCATCGTCATAAGTAGCTCCTGTAGCAACGATGTTCAGAACTCTTCCGCCGTTGGAAACCACTTTGTCGCCTTTTCTTATCGCTCCTGCATACAGAAGTTTAGAGTTTTTCAGTTTGTCTTCCCCTACGATTTCGTAACCTGTTTCAATGTTTCTTGGATAACCTCCCGAACACATTACAAGGCATACTGCTTTTTCGTCTTTGAATTTAAGCTGAATGTCTTTCCCGTCCATACAGTCCTGGATAACATCAAGAAGATTGTTTTCCATTAATGCCATTAATACCTGAGTTTCAGGATCTCCGAATCTCATATTGTATTCAAGAAGGTAAGTTCCGTTTTTAGTTACCATTAATCCGAAGAAAATGATTCCTTTAAAGCTGAATCCTTCTCCTTTAAGACCGTTAATGGTAGGCTCCAGGATATTTTTTTCAAAGTCGGCATAATGCTCCTGAGTGAAATCAGGGCTTGGCGCTACAGATCCCATACCACCTGTGTTTGGTCCTGTGTCTCCGTTTCCTGCTTTTTTGTAATCTTTTGCAGCAATACAAGGGAAAATCTTTTCACCGTTTGAGAATGCAATGATTGAAGCTTCAAAACCTTCTAAATATTCTTCAATAACCAGACGGATCCCCGCATCTCCATAGATTCTTCTGATCATGAAGTCGTGGATCGTAGCTTCTGCCTCTTCAAGGTTGTCACAGATAACAACACCTTTTCCGCCAGCTAAACCACTTGCCTTAACCACTAAAGGATACTGCTGTGTCTGAACATATTCTTTAGCATCGTTGTATGAATCAAATACTACAGCTTTCGCTGTTTTGATATCATAGGTCTGCATAAATTTCTTAGAGAAAGCTTTACTTCCTTCCAGACTTGCTACTTTTTGGTTGGGACCGAAAACTTTAAGATCATGTTTTTTGAATTCATCTTTCAATCCTGCTACAAGAGGAGCTTCCGGACCTACGATGGTAAGATCTACCTTTTCTTTAATGGCAAAATCTCTCAGTTCTTTGATTTCGGATAAATGAACATTTTTCCCTATTACATCGGTGGTAGCATTACCATTAGCAAAAAACATTTTAGAAATTCTCGGGTCATTCTGAAGTTTTGCCGCTAAAGCAGATTCTCTACCGCCTTCACCTATGATTAATATTCTCATACTTTATTTATTATCTAGTCTAATTTACAAATATATAATTTTGAATGCTATATATACAATCCCAAATTATTTTTTAATTCTATTTTAATTAGTGTAAAAAATGTCTTACTCCGGTAAACATCATTGGAATACCGTGTTCATTGGCAGCTTCAATACTGTCCTGATCTTTTACACTTCCTCCAGGCTGGATGATTGCTTTAATACCTTCCGCTGCACAGAAATCTACCACATCACGGAAAGGGAAAAATGCATCTGAAGCCAAAACAAGATCTCCGGAGAATTTCTCTTTCGCTCTTTCAATCGCCTGCTGGGTAGCCCAGATTCTGTTCACCTGTCCGCCACCGATTCCGAAGGCCTGAATACCATTGGAAACAACAATCGCGTTTGATTTTACATACTTCACTACTCTCTGGGAGAAAAGAAGGGCTTTTTTCTGCTCTTCTGAAGGCTGTACATTCGTTACTACTTTGATATCGTCAGAAAAATGAGTGTCATTGTCCTGAACCAGAATACCGCCGTCGATCTTCACCCAGGTTTGCTTGTCAGAAACAGGGTTAACGATTTTTATAATTCTAAGGTTTTTCTTTTTTCTTAAAACTTCAAGAGCTTCTTCATCAAAATCCGGAGCCATTACGATCTCAAGGAACGTTTTGTTCAGCTCTTCAGCTGTTGCCGCATCGATTTTGTAGTTCATTGCAACAATTCCGCCAAAGATGGAAACCGGGTCACATTCGAAAGTTTTCTGGTAAGTTTCTAAAGCAGAAGTTCCGATAGCAACTCCACAAGGTGTAGAGTGTTTTACTGCACAACATGCCATTTCTTCTTTGAACTCATTGACTACTTTCCAGCAAAGGTCCATATCACGAAGGTTATTGAAAGAAAGTTCTTTACCGCCAAGCTGTTCGAAATCCTTCATTGCACCGTTCTCGAAAGTAGAAACGTAATAAGCAGCCGTTTGGTGAGGGTTTTCACCGTATCTTAAATCTGATGCTTTTTTGTATGAAGCATTTAGATAGGCAGGATATTCTTCATCCAAAAGCATTCTTGAAATAGCTCCGTCATACGCTGAAGTAAGATTGAATACTTTTCCTGCAAGCTTTTTACGTGTTTCAATGTAGGTATCACCGTTCTGTTCCATTTCCAGTTTTACAATAGAATAATCTTCCACATCGGTAATTACGGTAACAGAATCAAAGTTCTTAGCCGCAGAACGAAGCATTGAAGGGCCTCCGATGTCGATAAATTCAACTTTCTCATGTAAAGAAATGTCTTTGTTTACATTTTCAAAGAAAGGGTAAAGGTTTACGATAACCATATCGATCAAATCAATTCCATGTTCCTTAACGGTTTTCATGTGTTCTTCATTTGAACGAACTGCTAAAAGACCTCCGTGAACTTTCGGGTGAAGGGTTTTCACTCTTCCATCCAGCATTTCAGGGAAATTGGTCACCTCATCAATCTGAATCGGATTTAAACCAGCGTCTTTCAAATGTTTGAACGTTCCTCCTGTAGAAATCAACTCATAATTCTGGGCTTCCAAGAACTGGGCGAACTCGATCAATCCGCTTTTGTCAGAAACACTGATTAAAACTCTCTTTTTACTCATTTTACTTTCAATTTTTTACTTTTTACAGCTATTCCAAACTGTAACCGGGTCTTTCACCTCCGGTTTTACTTTATTTTACTTAGATTTTTTTAGTTTTTTTCGAAATATTTTTTATCAAAAATCTAAATTATGTTTTTTTCTTCCCAAGCAGTCTTATAATACTTCCGGATTGGCAATATTAACAGGATTTCCATTGATAAACTGTACCACATTTTCGAAGGCTTTCTCAAAATAAAGCTCATATCCGTTCCTTTCTACATAACCTAAATGCGGAGTACAGACAACATTATTCATTTTAAGAAGTTCAAAGTTTTCATTGTACACGGGTTCTTCTTCATATACATCTACTCCTGCAAAACCCGGTGTTCCTTTTTTCAAAGCGTTAACCAATGCATTTTTTTCTAAAAGCTCTGCTCTTGCTGTGTTAATAAATACGGCCGTAGGTTTCATAAGCTCCAGATCGGTTTGCTTTACAATACCGAATGTTTCATCATTCAAACGGAGGTGCAGGGTAACCACATCAGCATTTTTAAAGAAATATTCTTTCGATTCTGCTTTTTTAAAGCCATCATTTACTGCATTTTCTCTGGATGTTTCGCTTCCCCAGACCAAAACGTCAGCTCCGAAAGCCTTCGCATACTGGGCAATTTTTTTTCCGATTTTTCCATATCCCCATATTCCGATGGTCTTTCCACTGATGGTTTCTCCAATATTGACCTGCCATTTTCCCTGCTTCATTGCTTCTATTGCCTGTGGAATCTGTCGTACTGCATTCATAATCAAAGCCCAGGTTAATTCTGCCGGAGCAACGGGTGAACCTATTCCTTCCGCAACTGCAATACCCAAACGGGTACAATCTGACAGTTTTAAATGGTTTGATATTTTTCCTGTCTGGCTGATCATTTTAAGTTTTGGCAACCTGGAAAGCAATGCTTCATTTATTTCTGTTCTCTCCCGGGTCAGAACCAAAATGTCTGCTTCTTTGATCTTTTCAGCTAAAATCTCCGGATCTTTATATGTTTCATGAAGAATCATAACATTCTGATCTTTGATCATGTCAAAACATTTCAAAGTACTGATCACATTTTGATAATCGTCCAGAATGGCAATTGTTGAAGTTCCTTCCATTTTTCGCTTTTGTATTTATAATATCAAATATTTAAAACCTTGTCAATAGCTTTAGGAAATATTTCATATTCAATATAGTGGACCTTTTCTGCCAGGGTTTGGGGAGTGTCTTCTGCTGTTACTTCAAATGATTTCTGAAGTATAATTTCTCCTTCATCAATTCCCCGGGTTACAAAATGTACCGTAGCGCCACTTTCTTTTTCCTGAGCATCAATCACCGCATGATGAACATGATGCCCCCACATTCCTTTTCCTCCGAATTTAGGAAGCAATGCAGGATGGATATTGATGATTTTACCGTTCCAGGTTTCACAGAATTCAGGTTTCAGAATGGATAAAAATCCTGCCAGTACAATAAGGTCTGTAGTTACAGGAATTACTTTTTCCAATTCATTGCTGAAATTCTTTCCTCTTGGAATCAGAATGTTTTCTATATGATGATTTTTTGCTCTTTCAAGTCCGTAACATTCTCTGTCTGCCACTACCAGAGATACTTTTGCATTCCGGATCTCTCCGCTTTCAATGGTATCTATGATTCTCTGGAGGTTGGTTCCGGAACCTGAAACGAGTATAACGATGTTCTTCATACTATTAATGTAACAATGTATCAGTTTAACAATGTAACAATGAATTTAATTGGTACACCGGTACATTGATAGATTGTTATATTGCTAAATTAATCTTCTCACTGCCTGCCGTAATCTCTCCGATCTCGTAAGCATCATCTAAAAGGTGTAATACTTTTTCAGCGTGGTCTGCATCTGCAACGATGATCATACCAACACCCATGTTGAAGGTTCCGAACATTTCTTCACGGGATACTCCTCCTCTCTTTTCCAGTTCGAGCATTACACTAGGAATTTTGATCTTGGAAGCATCGATGGAAGCACACAACCCTTCAGGAATGATTCTTGGAACATTTTCATAAAGGCCACCTCCTGTAATGTGGGCAATACCTGCCACTTTTACTTCTTCCAATACTTTGTGGATGTCCTGGTAATAAAGTCTGGTTGGTACCAAAAGGGTTTCGTATAATGGTTTTCCTTCAAATTCTTCTTCGAAGTTCGGGAATACTTTTCTTACCAGTGAAAATCCGTTTGAATGGAATCCTGAGCTTGGCAAAGCAATGATTTTATTTCCTGTTTTGATAGCAGACCCGTCAATGATCTGATCTTTTTCTACAATTCCTACACAGAATCCTGCAACATCATAATCTCCCGGCTGGTACATTCCCGGCATTTCAGCAGTTTCACCGCCAATTAATGCACAGTTGTTGTCCTTACATGCTTTCACCATTCCAAGAACGATTTCTGCAGCAATCTCTGAATCCAGCTTTCCGCAAGCTAAATAATCAAGGAAGAACAATGGTTTTGCACCATGGCAAAGAATATCGTTGGCACACATTGCGAAACAGTCGACACCGATAGAGTCGTATTGTTTGGTATCCAAAGCTACTTTCAGCTTCGTTCCTACTCCGTCTGTTCCTGAAACCAGCACAGGATTTTTATATCCTCCGATCTCATAGAAAGCTCCAAAACTTCCCAAATGATTCAATACATTTGAATTATGGGTTTCGCCTACCGCTTTTTTGATCTTGTCAACCGTTTTGTATCCTTCCTCTTTGTCTACGCCTGCTGATTTGTAAGTGTTGCTCATGTTTAATAATTTATTAATGTAGCAATGTATCAGTTTAACAATGTAACAATCATCTTATTTGGAAACCAAAAAATGGATATATTGATACATTAGTATATTGGTACATTTTTATTTCTATAATTACTTTTTATTTAGGTTTAAAAAATAAAAAAGCCGACAATCTTGGTAGATTATCGGCCGTTATTTTATCTCAGAATTTCAGAGCCCACAGTTTTCCCTTTCTCTGAGAAACATTCTTTAAAAGTGGTCTGAATTTTCATCTTTTTTCTTTTTGCAAAAATAGTAATTTTAAATTAATATTCAAATTCTATTTTTCAAGGATGGTTTCAATGGCAGCAATCTTCTTGATTTTGTCCTTTAATTCACTGTCTTTCTCTTCATTAGAAATTTTCTGGGCAGCTTTATCAAAGTTGTCATTAAAGAAAGGAAGTGAGAAAGTTTCTACAATATTTCCCCCGTGGAAAGGGAAACGCTTTGATGCAGCCTCTAAAACTCCGGCTCCGCCTCTTCCTCCTGGAGAAGTAGACATCAGCAGCATTGGTATTTCATTCCATACCGTTCTGTCTTTAATTCTGGATACCCAGTCGAATACATTTTTGAAGGCTGTGGAATAGGTTCCGTTATGTTCCGGAAGTGATACCAGAAGAAGATTGGCTCCGTCAATTTTTGCTGCAAAATCATAGGCTTCCTGAGGAACACCGCCTGCCAATTCTCTTTCGTGCTTATAAATGGGCATTTCAAAGGGATTAAGATCCACTACTTCCACTTCTGCATTTTCAAAGATTGATGATGCATAGGCTACTAACTGTCTGTTCATTGAAGCTTCTGAATTGCTTCCTGCTATTGCTAAAACTTTCATTATTCTTTATCTGTTTTTAATGTACAAATTTAATTTTTATTTCATGTAGGCCGGTAATTCCATTGGTACTTCCATTAATAGGATCTCGGTATCTTCTACAGCTTCGATGTTAAAGCTCTGGGTATCCCAGATTCCCAATCCGTCTCTTTCATTTAATACTCTGTCCCCCACTTTGGCACTTCCTTTTAGTACAAAGGCATAGACTCCGTTTCCTTTTTTGTTGAGCATGTAGTTTTTACCGTTTCCAGCCTTGAAATTAGCTAAATTGAACCATGCATCCTGATGAATCCAGACTCCGTCATCATTTTTATTCGGAGACAAAATCTGCTGGAATCCATTGATTTTTTCTCCTTCTTTGATGCTTTTCTGATCATATCGTGGTTCAACATTCAACTCTTTAGGAAAAACCCAGATCTGAAGAAACTTTACAGCTTCTTCTTTATTTTTATTGTATTCGCTGTGCATTACTCCGGTTCCTGCACTCATTACCTGGATTTCTCCTTTTTTGATAACAGCTGTGGTTCCCATTGAATCTTTATGTTCCAGATCTCCTTCCAAAGGAATAGAAATAATTTCCATATCTCTGTGCGGGTGTGTCCCAAATCCCATTCCCTGAGAAACGGTATCATCATTCAATACCCTTAATACCCCGAAATTCGTTCTGTCTTTATTCTGATAATTGGCAAAGCTGAATGTGTGGTAACTATTTAACCAGCCATGGTCTGCATGACCTCTTGAATCTGCTTTATGATATACTGTTTTCATACTGTGATTATTTATGGTACAAATGTAGTGGATATGGGTGGCTGAAAATGTTGATGTAGGTTAAGAAAGGATTCTGAGCTTTAGTAAAGGCTAAATTACTTGTTATAATACAATTTTGAAATATATTTTTTATCTCTCGATGATCTGGCAGATTGGGCAGATTTACAAAGAGTAAGTATCTGTAAAATCTGTGGGAGAAATATTTTTATAACCTATTCTACTTTCGGGGCTTCCGCAGAGCTTCCGAAAATATGTTTACGATGATTTTCGCCCCAATCTTTTAAGGATTCTACCACAGGATTTAATGTATTCGTATATGGTGTAGGATAATATTCTATGCTTACAGGATAAGTATCTTTTACTACCCTTTCCACCAGACCATTCTGTTCCAGCTCTTTTAATTCTTTGGCTAAAACTTTCGAGGTCAGCTTCGGAATACTCCTTTCAATTTCTGTAAAACGTTTATTTCCGGCATTTAAGGAAATAATAATCTGCAGCTTCCATTTACCATTAATAACATCTAAAGTATCACGGATAGGCCTCAGTGCCTGCATACAATCTTTATGGTTGTGCTTCTTTTCCATTTTTTCACTTTCCTTTAGGTAACTACTATATTTTGGAAAGTGAATTTACAATAATTTTGTCATTAATAAAAATCTAAAACAAAATGGCAAACATTTTAAATATTCAGACAAGTATCAGCGGAGAAACTTCTGTAAGTAATCAACTTTCTCAGATTGTTATCAATCAATTACTGGAAAAAAGACCTGATAGCAAAGTTATTCTTCGTGATCTGGCTTTAAACCCGATTCCTCATTTTGACATTCATCATTTTAGTGCTTCCATGGTTCCGGATGAGGAAAAGAGTGATGAACAGAAGCAGGCTTCAAAATATTCTGCGGAAGCATTAAAGGAAGTTCAGGAAGCTGATACTATCGTTATAGGTGTTCCTTTTTATAATTTCACGTTCCCCTCCACTTTAAAATCATGGATTGATAATATTGTGGTTCCCGGAAAAACATTTTCTTATGCTGACGGAACACCAAAAGGTCTTTTACAAAACAAAAAGGTGTATTTAAATTTTGCTGTTGGCGGTGTTTACGAAAACGGGATTATTGAAAACATGGAGCATTATCTAAAAACTTTATTTAGCTTCATTGGGATTACTGATGTAGAAGTCTTCAAATCTCAGGGAATGATGGTTCCCCAATTGAAAGAAGAGAATTTTTCCAAGACTGTTATAGAGATTGAAACTTCTTTGGCGTAAATACAATGAATTGTCAATAGTGAATTGTTAAAAACGCTATTGACAATTTTATTTTAAACCATTAAGGAGAACTAATTGTTTAAGATCATTAAGCTGATAAGGCTTTCATTTTATCCTATTTTACACTTTTTGTGATTTAAAAAGCTTCTTTTATTTTAGAATTTCTCTTTAAATAGAAAAGTAGGAGGCAAATAAGAATCATACAAACAATAAGAAATTGGAAAATGATATTGGTTTGATCTGATAAACTTCCCAAAACATTGGTAATAATTCCCGTGCCCACCTGATTGGCTGCCATCAGAAATCCGGAAACCACTACTGAAAGTGTTGGAAACTCCACTGTTCCCCAGCCGATAGATCCGGGAAATATACTTCCCATAAAAAAACCGATCAGAAACATCATCAGTACAATGATATTTACATTTGAAGCAAATAACAGCATTAAAAGTGATCCCGCTACAGCCAAAGGTGAAAAGAGGAACAGATAAGACAGATCATTCTTTCTTGAGAAAATCCCGAAAAGCAGACGGTTCAAAGCAATTCCTCCCCAAAACAGAGATAGCCCCAGACTGGCTTTACTATTATCAAGCCCCTGATTTTTAAGAATTATAGCTCCAAAACTACCGAATGTACCTTCAGTACAACCATACAGAACAATGGTTATAAAGAACAGCCATAATTTAGAAGGAATTTTAAAATCCCCGGGAAGCTCGAAAAATGTTCCTTTTTCTAATTTTAATAATAAAAATACAGCAAATGCAATACTTATATGCATCCCGGAACATACATCCAGTTTTTTATATTTCCTATCAGATTCATCATCAACGGAGCAGTAGATGTCCCCAATCCAACCAAAAATTGCAAAATCAAAATAGCTGAGGACTTATTATTTTCAAATAAACTTGCTGCCAGCGGGTTCAAAGTGGTAATGCAAAGTCCAAAACCGGAACCCATCAATGCTACCAAAATCATTAATCCTGGAAATAATACAGAGGTATCATTCATGAGAAACTGAAGCATCCATAAAACTCCTGTCGATGTAATCATCAATAATAATCCAATAATCAAAACTATTTTTGGTCCCCATTTATTGACCAAAAACGGGGCTCCAAGGCATGAAACAATAATGCAAATAACCTGAGGGATAAATAAATTTCCAAACTGTGAGGAAGAAAGCCCAAAGAGTGAGGAATCCGTAAAAGCTGTTCCCAATGCCGGAAATACAACAAAATTAACTCCTGTTAAAAAAGCTAATAAAAAGACAATAATAATCCTGGCTACTTTGGAATTCATGATTTTAAAACATGATTTTTAAGATGATCTCCTACTCTCAGTGCCATTGCAATGATGGTAAGGGCCGGATTTACCGCACCGCTGGAGACGAAAAATCCCCCGTCTACAACATATAGGTTTTCCAGATCATGTGCTTTACAATTAGTATCAACAACTGAGGTTTCCGGATCAAATCCCATTTTTGTGGTTCCGCTTTGATGAGCCGGCGAAGAAATATCCATTCCTTTGCTAAAATACATTCCTTTAAATAAAAAACTTTCAAATTTTCCTGATGCTTTCAGGGCTTTTATCAGTTCGGATTTAAGGAGCTGATGGCCTTCTTCATTATTGGAGCTGTAGCTGACTTTAATTTGTCCGTTTTCTACAGTTACTCTATTTTCAGGGTCCGGAAGATCTTCTGAGGTAAGCCAGAAATCAACAGCATGCTCAGCCATTAATTCAAAAGTAAAGCCCGGTGCCGGCATAGGACTATCAGCCTTGATCTGATGCTCATCCGATTTTCCCAACATTTGAATATGCCCCAAAGGGAACTCATATCCTCTGTTGGCATGGTAAAAATCATTAATACCAAATGTCTTTCCGAATTTGGTAGGATTAGGTTCTGTATATAAAGCTACCAATGCGGTATTCTGATGAAACATATAGTTTCTTCCTATCTGGTCTGAAGTATTGGCAAGACCATTGGGAAATTTTTCATTTTTGCTTTCCAAAAGTAAAGCTGCAGAATTAATAGCACCTGCTGAAAGTATCACCAGATTTGTACTTAATGTTTTAGTTTCCCCGTTTTGTTCTATTACAATTTCGGAAACCCTGGTTCCTGAATCATCGGTATTGATTTTTACAACTTTTGTATTGGTCATCAATTCTACATTGGGGTATTCCAAAGCTTTTGTCAGTGCACAGAGATGGGCATCACCTTTTCTTTCGGAAGCATCGGGAAAGCCATCGAAACGGTCCAATGTATAGGGAGCATTCGCTGTTTGGTGGGGTTTAAAATTAACTCCTATTGGCAATTCAAAAGGATGCAAACCGTAGCCTTGTAATTCGTCAAAAATTTCCTGAATTCTTGGCTCATGAGGTAAAGGCGGATTAGGATAAGGCTCTGAATCAAAAGGTTCTGTAGGATCTGAGCCTCTTTTTCCGTGAACGTGAAAGAGTTTTTCAGCTTCAAGATAATAATCTTTTAGATCTTCATACTGAATAGGCCAGGCTGGTGAAATTCCCCCGTAATGTTTTATTTCCTTAAAATCTTCTTCACGCAGACGGAATAAGGCAGCTCCGTAAAATTTGGTATTCCCGCCTACATTGTAGTGCATACCGGGACGAAATGATTTTCCATGTTTATCCAACCATAGTTCTGTAGTAGTATATCTGTTTTTCTCAAAAACTTCCACAGAATCCCAATTTTCTTTTTCTACAGGCACATAATCTCCTCTTTCCACCACCAGAATCTTTTTCCCGCTGTCTGCCAGCTGATATGCCATGGTTGCTCCTCCTGCTCCGCTTCCTATAATGATAATGTCATACATTTCTTACTATTTTAATCTAAACCAAGGTAAAGAATTAAAATATGGACTTGCTTAATAAAAAATTAAATTTCAATTGATTGTATAAATAAAAGATGCTCAGGTTATTGATGGATTTTTATAATGTGATGTTTTATTTATTTTCGATAAGCTTGTCGATATTTAATTACTAAGTAAATTTGAAATATCGTTTTCATTACCTCTCGGATTGAACAGATTAGGCAGATTTATATCCATAAAAAATATCTGTAAAATCTGTGGGAGATTATATTGTACAAATAGTTCATTAAACAATAGTACTTAATTGGAACTGTAAGTTTTGACTAAAGCCTTTATCGATATGATTAATGAAAAAAGCGGGCTATAAAGCCCGCTCCTATTAAATTTCACTGTTACAAATTGATTGAAAAGATATTCTGATCTTCCATCTAATTTCTAACTTCTAATTTCTAATTTCTATTCTTTAAAAATGCACCTGCTGAATCTCCTCCTCTATTTCTTTAGGTGTTTCATCTTCTGATTTTACAAAAATCATGGTAACCACAGCTCCAATCAGCATACAGACACCTCCGACTACAATATAATCAATAGCCTGTTTTCCAAAAACACTGCTTACAATAGGTCCTCCAAAAACTCCGTTGATAATCTGCGGAATTACAATAAAGAAGTTGAAAATTCCCATATACACACCCATTTTTCTTTGTGGGATCACATCGATCAGCATCGCGTAAGGCATTGCCAAAATACTTGCCCAGGCAAAACCTAATCCAATCATGGAAATCCAAAGGAGACTTATATCTTTAATAAAGTACATAGAAATCAATCCAAACCCTCCACACAATAAAGCTAAGGCATGGGTTTGTTTTTTCCCGATAAATTTTGCGATAGGTGTCAACAGGAATGCAAATGGAATCGCCCAAAGGTTATACATCCCGAAAAGTTTTCCTGTTAAATCTCCTGCATTATTGAATGCCTTTGAATGGGTATCATCCGGTGAAAGCCCAAAATGATGGGTTGCCAGAGCGCTTGTGGTGAAAACCCACATCGTAAATAAGGCAAACCACGAGAAAAACTGAACGATTCCTAATTTCTTCATCTGAACAGGAATCTTAGCAAAATCCTTGAAGATATCTGAAAATTTAGAATGCTCTTCCACAATTTCTTTTCCGTCTGAAAATTCAGCAAATTCCTGCGGAGAATATTCTTTGGTCGTGAAGATTGTATAAAGGATTGTTAATATAAGCAAACCCGCTCCCACATAAAAAGAAAAAATCACATTATCTGCTACGAACCCTGCAGGAGCTTCGTTAGAAACTCCTAATTTGGTCAGCCAATCCGGAAGATAAGAGCCTATTACAGCTCCAATTCCTATCAGAATAGTCTGAACTGAAAAGCCCAGCGTTCCCTGATGTTTCGGAAGCATATCTCCCACCAATGCGCGGAAAGGTTCCATTGCTACATTGATAGAAGCATCCATCATGGCAAGGAAAATCACTGCTATCAGTAAAACATTAGCAGCCATCATTTGTGTTGCAGAAGCTGCATTGGGAAGCATGACCAGACCGATTGCACATAAAACGGCTCCGATTAAAAAGTAAGGTTTTCTCCGGCCAAGCGGACTCCAGGTATTGTCTCCCATGTGCCCAATAATTGGCTGAACGATTAATCCTGTAATAGGCGCAACGAGCCAGAACCATGATAATTCATGAACATCTGCCCCAAAGTTGGCAAGAATTCTACTTGCGTTACCATTTTGCAAACCAAAAGCCATCTGGATTCCCAGAAATCCCATGCTCATATTAATAATCTGAAGCATCGATAAATTTGGCTTTTTCTTTCCGCCAAATTTGCCGCCTTCATATTTTCCTTCCATTACTGCCATTGTGTTTATTTTTTAGTTTTTAATTCTTGTATTAATACATCTTCAATCGGAGCTTTTTCCACTACCACTTTATTTACAACATCATTTGGAACGGTTACGGAAAGTACATACTGCTTTACTTTCCAGCTTCCATTTATCTTTTCTACAACCCCTGAACCTCTGCAAATTTTCATTTGGGTATCCAGAAGCTCATCAAACCAGGCTAATTTTCCGTCTTTGCTGAAATAAATATTTCTTTTCAGGGAAGTGAAGTTCCAGGTTTTCTTTTTATCAAAATAAGGCTTTGCCCAGACCATAAAGGCTTTTTTATCCCATACTTCCGTGGCGTCTGTTCCGATAAAGGTAGATTCATCTGCAAAATAATTGAAATAAGCAGTAAAATCAGCCTTTGCTGCTGCAACATTGAAACTATCTAACATTACTCCTATTGCTGCTTTGTCTTTCTCTAATTTAGCATTACCGGACTGTGCATATATTCCTGTAAAACCAAACATGAGCATCATCATTGTGTAGATAAGTGTTATTTTTTTCATAGGTTGTTTTTTTAGTTTTGTAATTCAATAACCATAGGGGTCTTTGCAGGAATCGTTAAGGTATTCTGAATAGACATTTCTTTTTCTGAAATGATATCTTTACCTTTTGTGAATCCATTCAGAGATTCTGAAAAATGTTTCATATCTATGGTCTGTTCTTTTTCATTATTGTTAACAACCACCATTACACTTTCTTTTTCATTATACCTGAAATAAACAAAAACATTATTCTGGGGAACATAGTTTTTTGTCTTACCGGTATGAATAACTTCTTTACCTTTTCTCCAGTTTAATAATTTTTTGGTAAAGGCAAAATACTGATTCTGTGAATCTGTTCTTCCTGATTTTACGAAGGCATTATTGGCGTCTCCATTCCAGCCTCCCGGAAAATCGCGACGAATATCCCCGTCACCTTTGGTGGCTTTATCTCCTGACATTCCGATCTCTGAACCATAATATAACTGAGGAATTCCACGAACTGTTGAAATCAAGCTCATCACCAGTTTATAGTCTTCTACTTTGGGATAAGTCTGATTAAAACGCTGTGTATCATGGTTTTCCGCAAACACCAATATATTATTAATGTCAGGATAAAGGAAATCATTAGCAAAGTTATCATACACTCTCTGCATACCAGAATCCCATCCTGAATTTTCCTTAAAAACCTGACCAATAGCATCATGCAATGTAAAATCCATTACAGAAGGAAGGTAAGAATTGTAGTTTTCTATTGCCGAAATTTTGCTGTCTTTCTGCCAATAGGAAATTTGTGCCTGGTTGTGCATCCATACTTCGCCTACAATATTAAAATTCGGATATTCATCGGTGATTCTCTTCGTCCATTCTGAGATTCCTTTTTTATCGTTATAGGAATAGGTATCTACCCGTAATCCGTCAAGACCAGCAAATTCTGCCCACCAAATAGCATTCTGAACCATATAATTGACTACCAACGGATTGCTTTGATTCATGTCCGGCATTGTAGTATCAAACCAACCGTCCATACAGTTTTCCATATCCACTTTAGCAGCATTGGTATCAAACTGGGTAGTCATTCTGTAATTACTGCGTTTGAAACCTTTTTCTCCATCTTTCCAGTAATGAATCCAGTCTTTCGCGGGAAGATCTTTAATAATCCAGCTTTGCGATCCCCAATGGTTGGTTACATAATCCATAATAAGCTTCATATTACGCTTATGAAGCTCATCTGCCATTCTTTTATAATCCTCGTTACTTCCGTAACGCGGATCTATTTTGTAATAGTCGCTCTGCGCATAGCCATGATAAGAGTATGAAGGTTCGTTGTCTTCCAGCAAAGGGGTATTCCAAACGGCAGTAACGCCTAATTCCTTAAGGTAATCGAGGTTTTTAATGATTCCCTCAATGTCTCCTCCATGACGGCCTCCGGGATTTTTACGGTCTGATTTTTCAGCTGTATCTTTGGTATTGTCATTGGATGGGTTTCCGTTGGCAAAACGGTCCGGCATGATAAGGTACATGACATCTTTGGAAGTAAAGGATTCACGGTCCGCAGATCCGGGAAGTCTCTGTTTTAACTCATATGAATAAGAGCTTATATTTTTCTTTCCTTTTTTCAGATTGATTTTAAATGACGGAACATTAATTTCGTTGGTATTGACAGTAATGAAAACATAATTAGGATTTTCTACCTTCTGAATATCCTTAATCTGAATATTATCTGAAAGTTCAATTTCATTATTAGCAATATCTTTTCCGTATACGAGTATCTGCAGTTCAGGGTTTTTCATTCCTTTCCACCAAAAAGCAGGTTCTACTTTCTGAATCTGGGCAAAAGCTATTGAAGCTGCTGAAAGAGCAAAAATTGTGTATATTTTTTTCATTTATGATTGTATTTTGAAGGTCAGTTGTGTTCCATATTTTACCTGATGATTTGGCTTAAAAAGCTATGCCCCAGCCCATTTTTCCGAATATAATGAACCGGGGCATAACAAATTTAGAATTTATATCTTACTTGACGGGTTTAACAGAAACTGCAAAGCCTCCGCTTCTCGCCATTTTGAAATTCAGTTTGGATTTGCTGGTAATCTGTTTTTTGTAGATGTTATAGCTTTGAGGATTGTCAATGTAATCCGCATCTTTTCCATCTTCGTAAACTGTTACTTCATACTTTTTATCTTTATCAAGGAAAGAGAAGTCTACGGTATATTCACGCTTATTTTCATCGGTAATACCTCCTACAAACCAGTTATCAGTTCCTTTTGCCTTTCTGGCTGTGATTACGTAATCTCCCGGTTCAGCAGATAAAATTTTGGTATCATCCCAGTCTGCTGCAACATCTTTGATAAACTGGAATGCATCCATATGCTTTTTATAGTTTTCAGGAAGATCCGCTGCCATCTGAAGCGGCATATACATCGTTACATATAAAGCAAGCTGCTTAGCAAGAGTGGTTTTAACAAAACGTTTATCTCCAGGGAAATAATAATCAAGTTTTGTCTGGAAAATTCCCGGTGTATAGTCCATAGATCCTCCCATCCATCTTGTGAACGGAAGAACGGTCTGGTGATCAGGTTTATTCCCTCCAAATGCTTCGTATTCAGTTCCTCTGGCTGCTTCTGCAGAGATATAGTTCGGATAGGTACGGCTTTCTCCTGTAGGGCGCACTGATTCGTGAGAGTTGACCATAATTTTATAGTCATTTGCTTTTTCAGCAATTCTGTAGAAATGGTTGATCGTCCACTGAGAATAGTGATGCTCGCCTCTTGGAATGATATCTCCTACATAACCTGTTTTTACGGCATCATAACCATATTTGTTCATCAGCTGGAAAGCTTTGTCTGACCATCTTTCATAGTTCGTTGCAGAACCTGAAGTTTCATGGTGCATGATAAGTTTAATTCCTTTTGAATGGGCATAATCATTCAGCATTTTGATATCAAAATCAGGATATGGAGTGATGAAATCGAAAACAAATTCTTTGGAATGTCCGAACCAGTCTTCCCAACCAATGTTCCAGCCTTCAATCAGTAATCCTTTGAAACCATTTTCAGCTGCAAAATCAATATATTCTTTTACTTTGGTATTGTTTGCTGCATGTTTACCGTTCGGGGTAAGTTTTGAGAAGTCTGTTTTATCCAGATGTACATTTTCTGCTGTAGAATAGGCCCACTGGGATTTTCCAATGATCATTTCCCACCATACACCCATATATTTTGTAGGGTGAATATAGGAAGTATCGGTATATTTTGTAGGCTCATTAAGGTTGAAAATCATTTTGGAAGCCATCACTTCTTCTGCTTTCGGGGAAACGATAATGGTTCTCCATGGCGTTACCGAAGGAGTTTGGATATATCCTTTTGCTCCCTGTCTGTCTGCAGTAAGATGTGTTTTGAATTTATAATTCTGGGCATCCACTTCAAGATGTGAGGCTGGATAGTCTAAAACAGCTGCTTCTGCAACGTTTACATATAAAGGATCTTTACCTTCCTTTTTCAGCATTAATGGAGACTGTACCGCATTTTTCACTAAAGTCTGAGAAGCATTGGCATCAAATGCTTTGTCCCATCTGGAAGGGATCTCAGAGATTTTTGTTTCCTGATACTGATATTCCTGGGAATCATAGTCTGCAACGATCCACCATGCTTTCATATCTGTAGGGAAATCTATTTCGGAATCTTCTTCCCTGATTACAAAATAGTTCAGGTTTTTCTGCTGTGGGAATTCGTATCTGAATCCAAGACCGTCATTGAACAGTCTGAACTTTACAACGATACTTCTGTTTGTAGAAGTCTGGTCAAGGGTAACTGCAAGTTCGTTGTAATTGTTGATATAATTTTTCTTTTCACCAAGAACCGGCTGCCAGGTTTCATTTTTAGAATCACGTTTTTCATCTGTTTTGGTGAAACCATTGTTCAGGTCAAATTTTGCATCTTCAGCTTTAGCAATTTCGGAAGCAAATTTGATGGCTGTGTCTTTAAATAATCTTAATCCTAACTTAGAATCTTCTACTACCACAGTACCATTATATTTCAGATTATAATATGGTACTCCCTGTTTCAGCTGGAAATTCATTTCGAACTTTCCATCCGGTGATTTCAAAGATTGTGCTTTAACACCCGCGAACATCATTGAGAGCAGCATGGCTCCAACTGTAATTTTCTTCATAATGATTATTTATAAACTTTAAAAATAGATAAAGTGCTGCGGTAAAGCAACACTTTATCAACTTATTTTAGTATGTTTTACAATTTTGTAACAGTTAACTTATAAAATGCTGAATTATGTAAATCCAGTTCTATTTTATAGTTTCCTGCTTCAGATACTTTATAATTAGGATCGCCGTCTACTGTATTTTCAGCATTGAAATAAGATTGTACAGCCTTTCCAGAGATAAGAGTCTCGTCATCTTTTTTAGGCTGGAACTTAAATGCCCAGTCGTCATTTGCTCTAAATTTAAATACTCCTGTATTACTTAAAGCAATTGAATTAATGACATACGTTTTTGTGGCAGGATTATATACAAAATTTGTATCAGATCCCCAACCTGTAGGTGTAGCGTCTCCAATAACACCAAAGTTTGCCAACACAGAAGAATAGGTATTTCCAGCCCAGTCAACTTTTAGGTAATAGGTACCAGCTGTTGCAGCTTTTGCATTAACTTCCCCTGTTTCTAATAATTTACCAGTGAAAGTTCCATCATCACCTTTATCTCCTGTCCAGGATTCATTGATTGTGAATTTGTATTCACTTGCAGGAGATCCAACATAAATAAATCCTCTATACTGATTATTTTTCTCAGGAGAGAATAAGTTGGGGGAATTGGTAGGCTCCCAATTTGCATAACCTGCCGCTCCAGCATATCCACCGGGTACATTAATCTTAGGATATACTAAATCCGGGTTCGGGGTATAAGGTGTTACCTTAATAGCTACTACATTTGAATAAAAAGCTGCTGCTCCTACAGATGTTTTCAATCTTGCCTCAATATCATTTACAGCATCCGGTGTTGCTCCAATACTGAACATTGCAGCATTCATTGCAGCGTGAGTGATAGCGCCTGATGTAGCGTCATTGGAAAAATCAACAGTAGCACTTTTTTTAAAGTTATCTCCTTTAATTCCCAACTCTATCTGCTGAGTGGCAACTACAGCAATATTAAATGTCGGCTTTGTCCATGTAAAATTGATTACAGCATCATTGGCAGTAAGCTCATTAAGAACTATTACACTTTTATCGGCAGAGAGTTTGCCTGTGGCTGTTTCATTAATTACTGCCTGATCCTCATCTTTTTCACAGGAAATAACCAGAAAACCAATAAAGGCTATGGCTAATAATCTAAATATTTGTTTCATTTTATAGTGTTTTTAATTAATATCCAGGATTCTGAATTAAATTTGGATTGGCAATGATATCTTTTGCCGGAATCGGATAAAGGTTTCTGTAATTTTCTACTGCTTTACCATCTTTAACATTTCCTTTCCAAGGCCATAGATAATCTCCTGTCGTAAATCTTCCGAATCTAATTAAGTCAGTACGTCTCGTCATTTCCCAAGATAATTCTCTTGCTCTTTCATCTAAGATGAAATCCAGAGTTATTGAAGTTACATTCCCATTTGTATTTCCGTAAGCTCTTTGTCTTAAATTATTTACATAGGTAATTGCAGTTGCCATATTTCCGTTTCCACCTCTAAGAGTAGCCTCAGCATACATTAAATAAATATCTGCTAAACGGTATAATGGAATATCTGCTTCAACCCAGTTATTATTAGCTCCCGGAGTTCCGTCACTTTTAACATTTTTAAACTTGATGAATGCATACCCGTCATTAAATGAACCTAAATCATTGATTTCCAGGTTTTGCCCACTTGTATAGAAATTACCTCTTTTATCACTCCCATTTGTCGGAAACTTATTTACAAACGCCTTTGTCGTTCTAATACCACTCCATCCACCGTTAATACCAAAATCTGAAGCCGGCATTGTTCCTCCTACTGAAGCATGTACCAAATAGGTTGTTCCACCATTTGTCTGAGTATTAATTCCATCAAAATTCACTGTTAGAATTGCCTCCGGATTATTGGCATTATTATCAGCTAAGAATAAAGAGCCATAGTTTGATTTCAATGAGTATCCTGCACCAATTATTTTATTACAGTAAGTGATAACATCATTGTTTCTTTGTGTACCAGTATATACACCTGCATTTAAATACAATCTTGCCAGCAATGACCATGCAGCTGCTTTATCAGCTCTTCCATACACATTCGTCTTTGGATCTCTTAAATCATTTGCACAAGCTAATAACTCCTGCTCAACATAATTGAACAATGCTGCTCTTTCTATTCTTTGAGGCGGATTAACTGATCCCGGAAGATAATTTTCATCTACAAACGGTACATTTCCAAAAAGATCTAAAGCATGATAATATGACTGAGCCCTCAAAAATCTTGCTTCAGCTCTCATACGTTTAGCTTCTGCCAGATTATCTCCTGTAATATTATTGGATGTCAGCTTTTCATCTGTTACATTTCGAAGAAATTCATTACAGAAAGCAATTTCTGTAAAAATTCGGTAATACATTGCAGCTACAAACTCATTGGAAGAATCCCAGGTCATTTTATGAATAGTATGCAGGTTTCCGTCATTCCATCCAATTACAGCTTCGTCAGTAGAAATTACATTCAGAGTATACATCAATCTTGTATACTGGGAAAATCCTCCATTTACACCATTAATATCACTGTTTGGCGGATCTCCGTCACCACCTACCTGTCCACCCATAGCAAGACCACCATATAATTTGGCTAATGCATTAGGATAATTTGTAAAATCGGCAAAAACACTGGCAGATGTAACATCGGTAATAGGCTCTCTTTCAAGATCTTTAACACAGGATGTTGCTGAAAGCAGCATTACAACTGAAGCCGATAAAACTATACTTTTGAATTTTATTTTATTTGATTTCATCTTTTTTACTTATTTAAAATTGAAAATTAAAGCCTAAAGAATATACTCTTGGGCTCTGATAATAGCCATTATCAATTCCACCAAAAACTTCAGGGTCAACACCAGAATATTTTGTAATTACAAAAACATTCTGAGCCATTGCATACACTTTCAGGTTACTTCCTTTTGTAAATAACTCTCCAAAATTATACCCGATATTTACGTTGTCTAATCTAAAGAATGAAGCATTTTCTACAAATATATCTGAAAAAGCTCTGTTAGCATCTTTAAACTGATATTCCGGTGCGGTATAAAAAACGTTCTGTAAATATTCGTTGGTTGATGCAGATTGTAAAGAACTGTTAGATGAAGCATTGTTATAAACATAGTTACCCAGTACGGCTCTTGCACTTAAACCAAAATCCCAATTTTTCACAGATAATTTGGTAGAGAATCCTAAGAGAGCATCAGGAGTGGTAGATTTATAATAGTATTTATCATAAACATCTATTTTACCATCACTATTTCTATCTACAAATGCACCGTCTATAGGTTTTCCTGCATTGTCATAAACCTGCTGGTATACCCAGAATGCATTCGGAGCGTAACCTACAGCATGAGCTTGTATTGTATTTCCAGCTCCTCCTTCAATTCCTCCTACAGGAATATTAAAGCTTGCATCCGCTCTTGCCAGCAAATTGGTAATTACCGGCTTATAATGGGTAGCGTTGAAACTTACTTCCCATGTCGTTTTCTCATTTTTAATAGGAATTACGGTAATACTTCCTTCAATCCCTTTATTTTCCATATTCCCTACATTTAAAAGGTTGTGATTACTTAAATCACCTGCTGCAATAGGAGAATCTACAAGAAGCTTTTCAGTATCCTTTCTAAATAAATCAATGGAACCTGTTATTCTATTGTTAAGGAAGCCATAATCTAATCCTATATTTTTTGTAGTTGTTGTTTCCCAGGTAAGGTATGGATTATAGATATTGGGACGGAACATAAAATAATATTGTTCTCCAAATTGGTAATTGGCACCTCCTGAACTAGGATTGTAAGCTGCAAAAGCAGGATAGTTATTAGGTTTATTGGCATCAAGTCCCGGAAGTTCCTGCTGTCCTGTTTTCCCCCATCCGGCTCTTAACTTCAATGTGCTTATAGAAGAGATATTTTTAATAAAATTTTCTTCATTTAATTTCCAAGCAACGGAAACTCCCGGAAAGTTCCCCCAGAGGTTATCTCTTGTACCGTTAAAGAATCGTGATGATCCATCTCTTCTTAAAGATCCTGAAATAATATATTTATTAGCAATTGTAAAAATTGCTCTTCCATAAAAAGATATTAACGTATTTCTCGTTTCAAAATCATTATTGATTTGAGTTGGAGCATTTCCTTTATAATTTATAGATCCAGGAATAGAGGTTATGAAATCCTGATAAGAATATCCGGCAGTAATATCTACTCCTGTATTAATAGCAGAAATATTTTTGACATAGTTAAAATAAGTTTCTAACAACTTATTCTTTTTTTCCATACTGTAAATGCTCGAGCTTCCTTTATCATTGAAACCTGATTTATATTGGGCATCAACTTGCTTTTGCCCTTCACTTTTAGTATAGTCATATCCGGCATTTACATTAAAATGTAAGTCTGGAAGGAAGTGAAATTTATAATCCAACTGCACATTTCCTAAACCTCTTGTAACTGATGAAACATCATGAATAGCCATTAAAGTAGCAAGTGGATTGGCATTCGCATTTACGTTTAGCCCTCCGTTTAGCAACCATTCATAATATCCGCCATAGTTTGAATTACCTGAATATACCGGCTGAGTCGGATCAAAATAAGTGGCAGATTTAATTACTCCCCCATCTGCAAATCTGTTATCTGTAAACGTACCTTTAGCACTTACATTAACGGATAAATGATTATCAAAAAACTTAGGATTTAAATTTAATCCTAATGAAGTTCTTTTAAATGAGTTTGTTCTTACAATACCATTCTGCTCATTATATCCAACCGATAATCTGTATGGCAACCCTTTAATTCCTCCGGAAATAGCAACATTATTGTCTGTTCCCCAAGCACTCTGATAAATCAGATCCTGCCAATTTGTATTTGCTGTACCCAGTTTTGCTTTATAGGCATCAGAAGCGTATGTATTAACAAAGTTTCTAAATTCATCTCCGTTAAGAACGTCTACATTACCCATTTTAGTAGACATGGATGCTACTGTTGTAAAGTTAACTTTAAGCTTTCCAGCAGTTCCTTTTTTAGTAGTAATTAAAATAACCCCGTTCGTAGCACGGTTACCATAAATTGCTGTTGCAGAGGCATCTTTTAAAATATCAAATGTTTCAATATCATTTGGGTTAATTAAAGACAATGGATCTGCTGCACCATTTACTCCCGTAAAATCCTGTGGTACGCCATCAATTACAATAAGTGGAGAGTTATTACCATTTAAGGACGCTGTACCCCTGATTCTAATTGCGGTACCCGACCCTGGCGCACCACTGTTATTAGTAATCTGTACACCAGGCGTTTTGCCCTGAATCAACTGACCTGCAGAAGTTGCCCCTCCGTTGAAATCCTTGGCAGTAACTGAAGTGATAGACCCTGTAAGGTCAGACTTCTTCTGCTTTCCGTATCCAATCAATACAACTTCTTCGATCTTTTTTTCCTTGGTTATAGAGTCCTGAGCGTGCATTATTGAACTGGCCAATAAAAAAGCAGGAGCTATTTTTAATACCGTTGTAAAATTTTTCACAATATCGTTTTTTTTAGTTTCGTTTTCTTAATAAGGCTGTACAAACCAGCCTTGCAATTTATAAAAAAATTAGAATTAGCATAATATTATTGAAAATTTAGATAATTTTATGTAAATTGCTTGTCTATTCCAAAACCAAAGATCTGTTTTTCATAACATTACGTTAACATATGCATTGCATAGCACAAGGTAATAATTAACAAAAAGTTAAACATTTGTTTAACTAAATATAATATTTCAACCTGCCACAAGAGCTAAAAAACTTATTATAACCGAATATTAGGCGGTTTCGTGGGATAATCATTATCTTTGCAATTAAACTTTACTATAAATGTCAAACAGAAAGATGATTACGGCAGCTTTGCCTTATGCAAACGGACCGGTTCATATAGGACATTTGGCAGGTGTATATATTCCTGCGGATGTCTACGCAAGATTTCAGAGAAGATTAGGAAAAGATGTAGCGTTTATCTGCGGATCGGATGAACACGGGATTCCTATTACCATCAGAGCAAAAAAAGAAGGGGTAACACCTCAGGATATCGTAGATAAGTATCACGAGATCATCAAAAAGTCTTTTTCTGATCTGGGAATTTCTTTTGATGAATATTCCAGAACTACTTCTAAAAAGCATTATGAAACCAGTCAGGATTTCTTTAAAGTTCTTTATGAAAAAGGAAAATTTACAGAAGAAATCTCTGAACAGTATTTTGATGAACAGGCCGGAGAATTCCTGGCAGACCGATATATTGTAGGAACGTGCCCGAACTGTGGCAATGAGAATGCTTACGGAGACCAGTGTGAAAAATGCGGTACTACCCTTTCCCCTTCGGAACTGATCAATCCAAAATCTATGTTGAGTGGAAATGTTCCGATTCTTAAGGAAACCAAAAACTGGTATCTTCCTTTAAATGAATATGAAGACTTCTTAAACGAATGGATCATTGAAGGTCATAAAGATGACTGGAAACCCAATGTATACGGACAGGTTAAATCCTGGTTAAATGATGGTCTGAAGCCACGTGCCATGACGAGAGACCTGAACTGGGGAGTTCCTGTTCCCCTTCCGAATGCAGAAGGAAAAGTTCTTTACGTCTGGTTTGATGCACCTATCGGATATATTTCTTTTACAAAAGAATGGGCCGAGAAAAACGGAAAAGACTGGAAAGACTACTGGCAAAATGAAAACAGTGATCTGGTTCATTTCATCGGAAAGGATAATATTGTATTCCACTGTATTATTTTCCCTTCGATGATGAAGGCTCACGGTGACTATATTATGCCGAAAAATGTTCCGGCTTTTGAATTTTTAAATCTTGAGAATGATAAAATCTCAACATCAAGAAACTGGGCGGTATGGGCACATGAATATGTAGAAGATTTCCCTGGACAGCAGGATGTTTTAAGATATGCACTTCTTTCATCTGCACCGGAAACAAAGGATAATAATTTTACATGGAAGGATTTCCAGACTAAGAATAATTCTGAGTTGGTAGGAATTTTCGGAAACTTTATTAATAGAGTTGCTGTTCTTATCCATAAATACTATGATGGTATTGTTCCTCAGGGAAATGTAAACAGTCCTGAGCTACAGGAAATCAATAAAGCAGCTAAAGAAATTTCAGGATTCCTGGAAAACTATGAATTCAGAAATGCATTAACTGCATTGATGAATCTTGCCCGTTTCGGAAATCAGTATCTTCAGACAGAAGAGCCTTGGAAAACAATCAAGGATAACCCTGAAAAAGCAGCACAATCCTTATTTGTAGGAGCTCAGCTGGCTGTTGCATTAGCACAATTGTGTGAACCATTCATGCCATTCAGCTCTGAAAAGTTGTTAACGATGTTCAATGCTGAGCAAGTGAACTGGAGCGATGTGGAGAACAAGTCTGTTTTAATAGAAACAGGCCACAAGATCAATGAAGCATCTCTTCTTTTCTCAAAAATTGAAGACAATGTAATTGAAGCTCAGATTGAAAAACTGGAACAAACCAAACAAAACAACAAAAAAACAAACCCTAACGCCAACCCTATGAAAGAAGAAATTTCTTTTGATGATTTTGCAAAAATAGATCTTAGAACTGCAACTATTCTAGAAGCTGAAAAAGTTGAAAAAGCAGATAAATTATTGAAATTCAAGGTAGATACAGGTGTTGATATCAGAACTGTAGTTTCAGGTGTTGCAGAAAGCTTCACTCCTGAAGAGCTGATCGGGAAGCAGGTAATGATCTTATTAAATCTTGCTCCAAGAAAGATCAGAGGAATTGAATCTCAGGGAATGTTCTTATTAACAACTAAACCGGATGGAAAACTGTCTTTCGTAACACCGGATGACAGCAATGTAGAAAACGGTATTGAAATAGGATAATTCATATTTAAGATAAAGTAAAAGACACATGAAAAATCATGTGTCTTTTTTATTGTCATTGCAAGTGAAATAATATACCTTATTTATTTCTTGGTAAGTTTTGCCAGATAAGAATCTTCATCCTGAAGCACTTTTTCTACTCTAAAACCGTTATTTTCTGCAGCTTTTTTCAATGTTTTGTAATCAAGATATAACCATTTGATCGGGTTTTCAGATTCTCCTTTGTAATGAACCACGTAATCCAGCTCACCATAATAACCTCCTGCCGGAATATAAACTCCACCATCTTCATCACGGTCAAACATGTACAGGATATCTGTACTGTCGATCAGGATCTGTCCGTTATCATTCACTAAAGTATACAGCTTTTGAAGATAGGTATCAATTTTTTCCAGACTTTCAAAAATCCCCGTACCGTTCATCAGGAGCAGAACAGTATCAAAGGTTTCTCCAGAAAAATCCAGCATATTTTCACATATTGCTTTTCTGATTCCTCTCAGCTTACAGATTTCAACAGATTTTGGTGAAATATCAAGTGCCAGAACATCAAGGTTTCTTTCATTCTGAAGATATAAAGCATGAGAACCTGCACCAGCACCTATATCCATTACTTTTCCCTGAGCCAGCTCCAATGCTTTCTGTTCAATATCATTCATTTCCTCAAAATCTCTGAAAAGATAATCTACCGGAAGCTCATCCTGTTCCGAAATTGAAGTTTCTGTCTGCAGATCCTCAGGATTTTCATTGTGAAAATAGTCCCAGATTGCCTTACCCATTAAGTCTTTCATTGCTGTTTTTAAAAGTGCAAAGATAGGAGTTTTCTGAATGATCAATGATAAGTGACAAGTGATAAATAAAAATACAACTATATATCGTTATTATAAAGCTTACCATTGATATGCTTTGTAATTACTCTTATAATTAATATTTCTGGCTACCAATTAAAACATTACCACACTATCCTATCGAATCCTTCTCTTTATGTCTGTCTTTCTCCGATTCGTTTTCTGCTACACCGGCTTTCCAGTATGAGTAGGCATTGAGTTCCTGTGAAGTCCAGTTCTTTTCTTTCCTCAGGTAAGTACGGATTTCTTTAACACTTGAAAATTCAGCTGCAACATATCCGAATTTAGTTGTTTCCGGAATAATTATATTTCTTACAGTATCAGCCATATCACTGCTGATATGGGGAGTGGCATTATAAAGCCATATGAATTCAATATCAGCCCTTGTTTCAAGGATCTGTTCATCTTCTTTTCCGTGAACTTCAATGATACAGACTCCTTTTGCTGTTTCCGGGAGTGTTTCCAGCATAGCTCCCAGAACCGGGATTGCTGTGGCATCACCTGCAAACAGATACCAGTCAGCTTCAGGATACATTTCTTTAGCCTCAGTCCGCATCATGATTCCCAATTTTGCGCCTGCTTCAGATTCTCTTGCCCATTTTGATGCCGGACCGCCATCGCCATGGTCTACAAAGTCAATGATCAGTACATTTTCCTCAAGGTCAATTCCACGGTGAGTGTAGGTTCTTACTGAAGGAGCCACTTCTTTTGGAGGATAAACCCACTGACGGTTTTCATCCAGTACAGGAAAATGGATCTCATCCAAACCTTCCGGTGGTACAGCAATCTTATTGTTATCACCAATGGTTGTATTTTTAAATAAATGAGCTTCAGGTGAATACAGATAAACTCTTATATAATGCTCAGTGATATATTCTTTTCTTATCATTTCGGCAACAATGCGGCCTGTTGAAATTCTTGTCATATATTTTATTTTGCTTGCACAAATTTAATTTTATTTTGTCTAAATAAAAATAATTAAATTAAAAAATGTAAAGCTCCACTACAAAATATAGCAGAGCTTTACTGATGAAAAACAAGGTATTTTTAAACCGCAGGTCCGGCTGCGTCTTTTATTTCTTCCAATAATTTTTTTCTTTCACGGAGTCTTCTTCTGGCAATAACAGATTTACCTCCGAGAACTCTTATAAATCTGAGGTATTGGAATCTTTCTCGTCCGAAATGATGGGTCAGTACATAAAAAAGCACCCCAAAACCAGTTAAAATAATATATCCGAAAATCTTTTTACCCGATACGATAATGGCATTAAGCTGTAATGTTTTCATATTGGCAGCTAAAGTTTGAGGCGTAACTGTCATTCCGTCAATATACACAGCAAGATCACCCACTGCTGTTACCTGAAAACGGTACTGAAACCATGAATACAATGCCGAAAAGAAACCTACCGCCAGAAAAGTTCTCCATACCAGCACCAATCCGATGGCAGCCAGCATATCATCCATTTCAAGTTTATCCAGGGTGTAAAACCAAACTGAAATGAATAATGAGCACATCCCATATCCTTTTAAAAACATAGGCAGGTACCAATTTTCATAATTGAATTCCAAAACCATTGAAAAATACATGATCAATGAATATCCCATCATTGCTGAGAATCCTGAGAAGATGTACATTTTCAGGGGGATTTCTTTTTTAAACCAGAATACGGCGATGATTCCAGCCATAATAATTCCGGGGATCATAAGCATATTCAGTCCTGCATTTGTTTTCTGGTCATATCCGAGAACCCCTACTGCAAATGTATTCTGAAGGGAGGTCGTTCCCAAAAACATTCCCAGCCACAGCAACATAAAGAGACCATGCTGCACGTTATTTTTAGTAAATATTTTGAATGACAAATAAGGCCTTTTTAAAGTAAACTGGCGGATCACCAGCAAAGCAAAGCTTATAAAAGCGGCCATACTTGCATTGATAATATTCTTTGAATTCCACCAGTCCTGCTGCTTTCCGAAAGAAAAAACATAGGCAGAAAACATAAACGTGGAAATAAATAACAGGATACTCATCCAGTCTATATAATGCAGTGGAACTTTTAATGCAAAATACTTATCATGCATAAAAATCCAGTGGATCAGGGCGAGAATAAAGCATAGTACTGCAGCAATCAAATAGAAATGCTGCCAGTTATAATTAATGGAAACTACCACTGCATAATAAGCTGCCACCTGATTCATCACTAAAACAAAGGTGTAAAACAGACCGTAAAACATTCCTCTGTTCCCAATCATTACCATTAACGGAAGGAATAATTCAATAGTTACCATCATTTTTAAAAATCCGATAACCAGAGCCGTACATACGAATACCATTGGCTGCATTGTAGTTCCGTTAATATAGCTTAACAGTCCCAAAAGTACGAGCAGCACCGTCATTTTATCCCTTACCTTAAATCTCATTTTCATTCTGAGAACAACCGGCATGCAGGCCCCCATTCCAATAGTTGTGGCATAATTCGCCCACATAAAATATTCTGTCATCGAACCGGTACCGCTCACCAGATAACTGATGTTTCCGGTATACACCCCTCCAAGCGGCATCACTACTGCTAACAACAGCACGATAAGCAGCAGTTGTACGGGTTTGGGTACCCAGTCGTTATATAATCCTTTGTTGTACATATTTTTAGATATGAGATTTCAGATAAAAGATTTTAATACTCCATCTTCAATCTTTTATTCAGTACTAATTTATATTCACGTTCATATTCATTCCCGCGCTCAGCTTTTCCAGATCTTCTTTTTTATTGGAAGTACTGAATTCTATCCTTACAGGAATTCTCTGCTGTACTTTGATAAAGTTACCTGTGGAATTATCTGTAGGAACACTTGAATATCTTGAGCCTGTTGCAGCAGAAATAGCCGTAACTATCCCCTCAAATTTCTTTCCTCCTAAAGCATCAGCAGTCATCGTCATCTTCTCTCCGACCCTGATATTTGGCATCTGGCTTTCTAAAAAATTAGCTGTCACCCATTTCTGACCATTCAGAACAATAGTGGCTACCTGCTGTCCCGGCTGGATCAACTGTCCTTCGGAAATAGTCCTACGCCCCATTATTCCGTCATATGGTGCAGTAATGACAGTATAGGAAAGATTAATCTTTGCCATGTCCAGTGCTGCCTTTGTTCTCTTGATTTCTGCATCATTAATTCCTAATTTACTTTTAACCTCAGTGGTAGAAAGATTTGCAGACTGTTTCTGATTGACCAGTGTTTCATAGGCCGCTTTCTGGGCATCATACTCAGTTTTTATCTGGTCGTATTGCTGTCTGGTAACGGCTTCTGCTGCAAGAAGATTTTTGTATCTGTTTAAATTCTGTTCAGCATTCCATAATCTTGCTTTAGCCCCCGCAATGTTAGATTCCATTACATTTACGTTATTGGAAACGGTATTTACGGATGAACTGGTTGCAGATCTTTGTGCCAATGCATTCTGATAAGCTGCTTCGGCCTGACCTAATTGAGTTAAGATCTCATTTTTATCCAAAATCACCAGTGTATCTCCTTTTTTAACCTTCTGATGCTCTATGAATTTAATATCTTTAATGTAAGCCGAAACCCTTGTATTGATCGGGTTAATGAATTCTTCTACCTGAGCAGCTTCTGTATATGTTTTATTTCCAATGTGAAAATACTCACGGACCAGCCAGAAAAGCCCGGCTCCTATCACCAGAAATACAACAATATTAGAAATTATAGCCCTGATCTTATTCTTTTTATTCTGTTTCTTTTTAACAGCTGCTCCCGACTGTACCGGAGCTGCCTGAGTATTTTGTGTAGTTTGTTCCTTGTTTTCCATTATCTTGATTTTCAGTTTTAAAATTAAAGTGTCCCTGCAGCTTTCAGCAGGTTATAATATTGATACAGTACGCTGATTTCTGCATTTGCAAAATCCAGCTCAGATTGAAGTTTCTGGTTCTGTGCATCAATCATTTCGGCCTGCACAGCTAATTGATTCAGATATTTGGCTTCTGTGATTTTGTAGTTTTCTTCCGCAAGTCTTTTCGCATCATTCAGAATATCTGCCTGTTGAATGGATTCCTGATATTTTACATAGGCTGCATTCACTGCCATATCTACATTCTGCTGAACCAGTGTCACCGCATCTCCGGCTTGCGTTTTCTGCAGTTCACCCAGCTTTACTTTTTCTTTTGTTTTATATAAATTATCAATATTGTAGCTTAATGAAACCCCAGCCTGCCATCCTCCGGAATACATATCCAAAACCGGATTTCTTGTTGTAATAGGACGCTGCAGGGTATAACCTCCGAATCCTGAAAGTGTCGGTAACTGATCTGTTTTAATGATTTCGATGTTTTTATCAGCAACATCAATGTTTTTCTTTGCAGATTTCAGCTGAGGATTACTGTCGTGGGCAAGATCCATATAATAATCCATCCCAATTCCTGATTCTTTATCTTCTAAACTTTCGACCGGAATAATCTCCGTTTCGGAAGGAAGTCCCAATGCAATATTTAAATTATAATTAAGAATCTTTTTGTTGTTTGTAAGCGTCAGAATTCCCTGATCCAGATTTTTGATTGCCAGTTCTCCACGAATGACTTCATTTCTTGTCACCATGCCCTGCTGATAGAATTTCTGGATATTTTTCAAACGTTCCTGAGCCAGTTTTTTGTTATTCTGAAAAACAGATTCCTGGTTCACCATTTTGTAAACATCCAGATAATTGGAGATTACAAGAAATTTCACATCAAGCTTATTTTTCTCCAGATCCAGCTCAGAAATCTGTTCCCGAAGCCCGGCCATTTCAATGGATTTATTTACCAAACCTCCTTTAAAGATCAGTTGGGTTGCCTGTACAGCATATGAACTTCCGTAATGAGGCATCGGAATATTGGTAGAGTTCGAAAAGTCTTTGTCAATGGCTACAGCATCCCCTAAATAAAACTGGCTTGTGGAAGCTGTAATATTGGGAAGCTTTTGGAGTTTTGCAACATTTGTATTCTGTTTTGCAATGTCAATATTCTGAGCAGCCACTTTTAACTGCTGGTGATTTTTCACTGCCATATCGGCAACTTCACCTGCAGTCATCTGTTTCTGCTGAGAAAAAAACAGCGCAGGAAATAGAGCTATCACGAGTGATAGTGCTGTTTTTATATTCTTTGTCATTTTACCTTGTTTTACAAAGGCAAAGTTACGGCAGCAAAAAAGTCAATCAAATGTTTGAATTTTGGAAAAAGATGTTCAAATGTAAGATTTTAATTTTCAAACTGATGTCTGTACTGGCTTGGGCTTACCTCCAAATGTTTTTTGAAAAAGTGAGAAAACGAGTATTGATCACTAAAACCAAGGATTGATGAAATCTCTGAAACAGGCTTACTTGAAGAGTTAAGAAGCACTTTAGCTTCATTCATGACAATCAAAGCTATGATCTGACTTGCAGATTTCCCGGTAATGGACTTTACAACAGACGAGAGATGTCTGGTTGTAATTGACTGCCGTTCGGCATAAAACTCTACGGTCCTTTCTCTGAGATGGTGTTCGGAAAGATCTGTAAGAAATACAAAAACAATCTCTTCCTGTCTGGACATCTGACTCATGGAGCTACTGTCTTCATTAGATATAATCCCTGCAACCTGATAGCAAAAAACAGAAAAAAGATGTTCTACCACTTCTTTTTTATACATCATTTCTGTCTCTGAATCCAGAATATATTTCAGAAAATTGATACTTTTCCAAACGACCTCCATTTCATTTTCAGGAAAAGGAACTCCTATATTCATCTGCTGACGGAAGTAGCGATAGGTAATCAGCCTGTTGAATTTCAATGATAAGGCAGCAATGAAATTTCTTTTATAAGAAACCATTCTGGATTGGAAATCGCTGCTGACAGAGACCATTTCATATACCGTCTGCGGATCGGTTACCATAAACATATTGGCAGAAAGCTCCAGATCGCTGAAATGCTGACGGAGCTTTATGGTTCCAGATTTAATAAAAATAAAAGCAGGGTTTTCCGGACGGAAAGGCTTATCCGCAGAAATTCTTTCGAAAATATTGTGCTGGGTAAAAATTTCAACACCGAATTTTTCTAAAGCTGACATAAGACAAATGTAGCCAATAAATTCTGTGCTTCCAATATTTTAATCTTCCAGAGAATAAACTGCAAAGCTGGCCAGCCAGTGATCTCCGCCATAATTTCCCTGAAACAGAAGAGGAATCCCGTTTGCTAAAAATACATCTGCTGTTTTCTTAAAGACCTTTTTCAGAGGATGTCCATCAGGAAGAGCTTTTGATATACCTTTCATGCACCATGCTTTGGAAAAAGACAGCCCTACAAGGTGCACGGTCTGGTAATCGCTCAGATCACTTACGACAGGGATTTTTTCAATATTTTCAAGACTTCTTTTCTCATAGAAATTATTCAGCCACAACACGAATTCTTTTTGCAGGAGCACTCTTCTCATCAGATCAGCAATTTCAAGGCTTGGCGAGAAGAAATCTGAGCCGTCCGGTTCCAGATAAGCCGGTGTTTTCTGATCTTTTCCGTAGAAATACTTTGCTTTCTCTTTCAACTGATTTTCAAATTCTTTGTCATTATTGGCAACAGCCCAATCAATTGCAAAAGCCAGCCCGAATGCTGTATTTGGATGAACTCCGGTTCTGTTTGGGTAGGTTTGTTTAGGAAGATAAGCTTTCCATGATTCCAGGATCTTATCTGTCAAAGGTTTTAGATTCTGATGCCATAGTTTTGCCTTTGGGTGATCCCAGGTGATGAGCTCTTCATCAAGCTTCAGCAGCCATGCCCAGCCGTAGGTTCTCTCAAAAGTAGCCGTCAGCTGATACTTTGTAAAATAATCAGCTTCAATCTGCAAATTCTCTCTACTTAAAGAATTGTCAAGAATATTTTCAATGTCTTTTGCATTGGCAAGATTAGGTTTTGTCTTTAGCAGCCTCACCAGCATCCAATGTCCGTGAACTGAACTGTGCCAGTCGAAACAGCCATAAAAACTTGGATGAAGGTCTTTTGGAGTCAAAGTAACCTCACCGGCATTATTAATGATATGAGCTGTTTTATTAGGATATTCCTGATTGATACAGTGAAGTGGTTTTTCCAATAACTTACCTGCCATTTCATCAGTAAGTTTCGGAACTTCCTGAGCACACATCAAAAATGGAGAAAACACGAATGCTAAAAGACTTTTTTTCATTCATTAAAAATAGAAAAATATTTAGATTTTCATTTATTTTAAACTGCATTAAAAAATGATCTATCCGCAACCTTTTAGTTAAATATTACGAATTTGAAATCAAATAAGGATTTAAGCACAATATTTGATAAGTTTCAAGAAAAAATACTCATGAAAAAATTACTTTTGACTATATTATTAATATTTCTGATAACCGGATGCAAAAAATCTGAGCTGGAAACTGTAATTTCTCCTGCTACTGCAATAGTGTCAAAAGATGAAGTAGCTGACGAAGTTTATCAGGTGGCTCCTCCTTCTCCAAAAGAGATGACTGAAAAACTGCTTCCGGATGAGAATAAGTCCCCTCAATCACCGCCAGCGTTGAAAAAAACAGATACCATCTCAAGAAAGGTTATTAAAAGCGGTAACATGAAAATCCAGGTCGGGGATATTAAAAAAGCCCAGGTTCTGGTAGGAGATATTCTAAAGAAAAATAATGCTTACATTCAGAGTGAGAAGTTCCAAAATACTGATATGGACGATAATCTGGATCTTGTCATCCGTGTACCCCACAGGAATTTTGATACACTTGTTAATTCATTTTCTGACGGAATGGGATCTGTTCTGTCCAAAAACATCTCTTCTGATGATGTTACCGAAGAATATACAGATGTTTCCATAAAGCTGGCCAATAAAAAGATCTATCTCGAAAAGTACCGTGACATGCTCAGAAGTGCTGCCACTACAAAAGATATGATTGAAATTCAGGAAACAATCCGTGAACTGGAGGATGAAATTGATGTAGCAGAAGGGAGACTTCGTTTTATCGATGATCGTGTAAATTATAGTACTCTCAATCTGAGTTTGTATAAAGAAAAAGTAAGAAGTTCCTCAACCTCAAAGATTGGTTTTGGAAGCCGTTTTGGTGATTCTGTGACTGAAGGCTGGAATACTTTTGTAGGATTTCTTCTGGGAATTATTTCTTTGTGGCCGTTCTTTTTACTGATTCCTGTTCTTATATTTCTATGGAGGAAATGGAAAGCAGGAAGGAAGAAATAAATATCAGGGGTTTTATGGCTAGGCTACCTTTTACATTTCCCACAGATTACACAGATTAAAAAAAATCTGCTTGATCTGCTAAATCTGCGAGAGACAAAGGCAAATATGAACAGTTACTTAATATATAACAAAATAATCTCCGCAATAAACTAATAAATTTTACTGCAGAGATTATTTAAACTATAATAGTTATTGACAGGCTATTTTCCCAGCACAAATACAGCTGGAATTTTATGAAGTTCCGGTTTTGATTTTTTCCAGTCGTTGATGGTTTTTGTCTGAATAAATTCGTGTTCCGGATCGTTGATATTGGCTGCAATACAAAGCTTTGTATTCGGAGATAAGAATTTAGTCAGGTCTTCAAAAAGAGCATTATTCCGGTAAGGGGTTTCCATAAAAATCTGGGAATATCCGGTCTGCTGCACCAAACTTTCCAGACGCTGGATTTGTCTTTTCTTTTCACCTTTATCAATAGGAAGATAACCGTGGAATGTAAATTCCTGCCCGTTGAATCCACTGGAAATCAAAGCAAGAATGATAGATGACGGTCCTGAAACAGGGATCACTCGGATATTTTTCTCGTGACACCATTTTACAATAAGGTTTCCCGGATCTGCAATACATGGAAGGCCGGCTTCAGAAAGGAGTCCGAAATCCTGTCCTTTCAGCATCAGGCTCTGGGCTTCTTTTATGTCAGCATTTTCTGTGTATTTATCTAATAAAAACAGTTTCAGATCAGCCTGTTTTTTTTCAGGAGCGAAGAATTTAATAACCTTTCTGGCGGTTTTTTCGTTTTCCACAAAGAAATAATCCGTCTGCATGATATAATCTTTCAGAACAGGTGAAAAATGAGTGATAGAAGTATTTTCAGATAAATAAGCTGGAAGTAAAAAAAGCATTTTATTGTTTTTTGGTTCTTTGTTTGAGTAAAAATTGAGGGTATATTTATGGCAGGATTTCACTTATAATAGCATCACAACCCCTGTCCAACAGCTGAAAAACCTCTTCAAAGTCCTTCATATCTCCCCAATATGGATCTGGAACTTCAGCATTTTTATGATCACCTGAGGCTTCAAGAAATAATGATATTTTCTTACGCTGCTCCTCATTTTTTACTTTTGAGATCACATCTTCGTATACATCAATATCCATGCAGTAGATCTTGTCAAAGGTGTCAAAATCGGCTTTAGTAATGGGTCTTGATTTCTGTCTTGAAATATCAATGTTATGATTTGAAGCTGTTTTTATAGCTCGTTTATCAGGATGCTCCCCTTCATGCATGGAAATTGTTCCTGCTGAATCTACAAAAAAGCTTTCAGAAACTTTTGTCTTCATAATGCCTTCTGCCAAAGGGCTTCTGCAGATATTACCAAGGCAAACCATCAATATTTTCATATCAGTTTATTATTGTTGAATGATTAAGTGATTTAATATTAAAAAATTTTCAGTCATCCTTTTCAGCAGCAAAACTAAATAAAAAATGAAGAATAAAACTATTCTCCATTTCAATTTATTCAGATTAAATTATTTTCTATTTTTTGATTCTTTCTGCAAGATCCTTAACGTACTTCTTTACTTCTTTATCTATTTTCGATACATCTTTAATGGTATCACAAGCATACATTACTGTTGAATGATCTTTTCCGCCCATTTCTTCGCCGATCTTTGTAAAGGTGGCATTTGTTAACTCTTTTGAGAAATACATTGCCAATTGTCTTGGTAGAGCAATTTCTCTTTTTCTGGTTTTTGAAAGAAGTTGTTCTTTTTTGATCCCGAAATAATCACACACCACTTCCTGAATATAAGGGATATTGATAACTTTCTTCTGGTTGGCAGCAATCTTATTGATCGTATCTTTCAGTAATTCAAGACTTAGGTCTGTTCTGTAAACTGTAGAATAAGCAATTACGGAATTGATTACCCCGATAAGTTCTCTTACATTGGTTTTTGCTTCTGCAGCAAGGAAATCAAGCATATCGCCCGGAAGAACAATTCCGTCTCTGCTTAATTTATCAACAATGATCTGTCTTCTTGTAGAAAGGTCCGGCGATTTGATCTCGGCAGAAAGTCCCCATTTGAAGCGGGAAACAATTCTTTCCTGAATATCCATAATATCTGCAGGCGCCTTATCTGATGTAAGGATGATCTGTTTTCCATTCTGATGCAGGTGATCAAAGATGTGGAAGAAACTATCCTGTGTGGCAGATTTACCGGACAGGAACTGAATATCATCAATAATCAGAACATCAACCATCTGGTAGAAGTTGGCAAATTCTGTTTGTTTATGAGCTTTAGCTGCAGAAATGAACTGCTGGATAAATTTTTCGGAAGATAGATAAAGGACGACTTTATCCGGAAACTGATTTTTTACCTCAAGACCTACAGCCTGTCCTAGGTGTGTTTTTCCAACTCCGTATCCTCCGTGAAGAAATAATGGGTTGAAAGCCGTTGCACCCGGTCTTTTAGCAATTGATCTTGCTACCGTAGCAGCAAATTTATTACTTTCTCCTTCTATATAATTATCAAAAGAATAATCAGACTTCAGGTTGGAATCTATATTTACCTTTCTTATTCCCGGAACTACAAAAGGGTTTACAATATTCGCAGAGAATCCCTGCGGCATTGTTTCCTGTATTTTTGGAGTGGGAACACTTTTTCCCTTCATATTCATGGTCACTGGCTTTTCCTCACCGGTTGGCCTGTTTTCCATAACAGAGTACCACAATTTCACTCCTTTTCCAAGATTTTTCTTCAGGGCAGCAGAAAGCAGGGATAGGTAATTATCCTCAATGTATTCCTTGTAAAAATCGCTCGGCACTATAAGCGTAAGGTTATTGGCAACCAACGAAAGTGGCTGTACCTTATCGAATAGCATATCGAAGGATTTTTCAAGCTTTTTCAGGTCAGAATTGTCTTCAGCTGCGTTCAAATTATCACGCATGAACTGAATGCATTTCTGCCATATCATCATTAAATTTTCATCCATATTTATGCCCCGATTAATTCTTTGTTAGTACTTTTTTTAGAAGGAAGACAAAGGTCCAATTTTTTCTTTTTAAAAAAAAATATTGCAGGTATTGATTATTTAAAAATATATTTGTATGCATAAATACAGACCGAGAATGATACATACAACACACTCAATACGAGTACGTTACGGAGAAACAGACCCAATGAAATATGTGTACTATGGGAACTATGCCCAGTACTTCGAAATTGGCAGAGTAGAACTCTTCAGAAGCATAGGAATGTCATACGATGAAATTGAAAACCAAGGAATTTGGCTTCCTGTTTCAGACTATAAAATTAAGTATATCCGTCCGGCGCTGTATGATCAGAAATTAGAAATTCACACATATGTAAAAAAAATTCCGGGTGTAAGAATAGAATTTGAATATGAAATTTTCAATGAGGAGCAGATAAAAATCACAGAAGCATCCACTACTCTATTCTTTCTGGATGCAAAAACCAATAAGATTATAAGGTGTCCGGATTTTCTGATGAAGCTTATTGAGGAGAACTGGAGCAGGTAGCAGACAATTAGTTTATAGATAAGATGTGCAGTATATAATCCTTGATGGGATGGTTATTTTTAAACTAATTTGCATCTTTGCACTTCTTATATAATTCTAAATATTATTACAACGCATATGAAGATCGCATTTTTGGGCCCTCATGCAAGTTTCACACAGCTTGCGGCCACGCAGCTTTTTCCGGGGGAAGAACTTTTACCGCAGGCTAATATTTTAGACTGTTTTAATGCTGTTAATAACGGAGAAGCTGAAAAAGCAGTTGTGCCCTTGGAAAATTCCATTGAAGGAACCGTTTCCATGACGCTGGATTATCTCTATAAAACACCATCCATCAAAATTGAAGCAGAAGGTGTAATGCCAATTGCCCACCATCTGATGATCCATCCTGAAAACAATATGGAGGATATAGAAAAAATATATTCGCATCCACAGGCTTTAGCACAAAGTTTCCATTTTCTGGACACTCATTATAAAGAAACAATAAGACAGGATTTTTCATCCACAGCAGCAGCAGCAAAGCATGTGTCCGAAAATAAGGATTTGAAAATAGCAGCAGTAGCCAATCAGTTTGCTGCCAATTTATACGGCCTAAAGATTGTCCACAGGAATATCCAGGATTTTGAACAGAATCACACCCGTTTTATTGTCATTACCAAACAACAACCCGCTTATCAAAATACCAGTCTTGAAGTATTAGGTGAAAAATCCGGAATGCTGATCAATCTTCCGGAAGATCATGCCGGAGGCCTTCACCAGGTTCTTTCTGTTTTTGCCTGGCGAAAAATGAATCTCAGCAAAATAGAATCGCGAACACTGAAAACAGGTCTCGGCAATTATTTCTTTTTCATTAATGTTGTTGGAAAATGGGAAGAGGTACTTCATGGAAACGCCCTTCTGGAACTCCAATCGATTAATGCGGAAGTAGATTTCCTGGGAAATTATAAAGAATTTCTACTCGAAAGTTAAAAAAATTTACATCTGAACAAAACTGACACTGCTTTTTATGGCAGTGTTTTTTTTTGCTGACTATCAGCCTGTAACGTCATGTGTCTTTAAAAACACTGCCATAACTGCAGTTTCGGTTGTCACAAAAAGTGACAATTAAACAATTATTAATAAAATAATTAATTCATAACATAGAGATATATCAAAATAAATTATTTACTTTTACCTCAATTGTGTTTTAAAAATAATCACACATAACGTTATTATAAAACAACATACAGTGAAAAATAAAAATATATTTAAAATATTCACATCATAATGAATAAATAATTAAACAAATCACAAAGCAAGGCATGATTTTTGCATTACTTAATCAGAAAACTAACTAAAAACTTACTTATGAAAACCAAAATCTACAGCTTACTTTTAGCTCTATCTGCAGTTTCTGCATTTTCTCAAGTTGGAATCAATACGGCAGCTCCAAGTGCTACATTAGATGTGAACGGAACTATGAAGGTGCGTGACATACCTTCAACGCCAGCTCTGCCTGGCTATGAAATTTTAGCCCTTAACAGCGGAAGCGCACAGGTTTCCAAGGTTGACCCGCAATTACTTTTTGATTCAAATGTTAACACTTCCGTATACGCAGCGAAGAAATCTTCCGGAATCACCCTTCTTAGTCTCGGCCTTTTCCCTACAGGTTTCAGGGCGGTTAACTTTTTGGCAGCTGAAAGATCAGCAGGATCCGCTTCTTTATTTTCGGATAGTGATAATACATACATCATCCCATCGAACGGGGTATATGCTGTAGGATTTACTTTCCGCTATGGCAGCGGTCTTCAGGCAGCTATTCTTACCAATACTCCCGGGATAGGTATTTTAAGAAACAGAGGCGGAGTAGGAACTCTTGTTGACAGCCGTTCATTCAGTGGCCTTACAATTCCTCTTCTTTTGAGTTTAACAATTTCTGAAAGCAGCATCAATTCACTGTACACATTCGAGACAGGAGATAAAATCTCATTCGGACTTACGGGGTCTTCAGCTCTTGATGTAGGATTATTGGGAACAAGTATAGGTTCCTTCTATATCTACAAAGTATCGAATTAAAAAATAAATTTAATCACTCTGCACGGTTAATCCATCACAGAATATGTGGTGGATTAATTTTTTATCCTGTTACATTTACTCTATATTTGATAAAAACTAAAGAATGAGTGGAGTTTTTCTAGCCATATTAATCATAGTTATTATCTTTTTTATCTTCAACAATCTTAATAACAAGATCCGGAAGCTTGAAAAGGAGGTTTTTGATCTGAATTTAAAAATCAATCAACCCCAACAAGATGCAGCTGCCCAGCAGCAACCGGTATCTAACGAAGAAATACCAATACCCCATCAGATACGCGAAACCGTAACACCAATAGAAAATACTCCGGAAGAACTTCCCTCAACTCCTCAAAAAGACTGGCTGGAACCTGTTTTTAACTTTTTAAAGCAAAACGTCCTGACAATCATCGGTATTTTCACACTTGTACTTGGGATAGGCTATTTTGTAAAATATGCTATTGATAAAAACTGGATCGGAGAAACTGCAAGAGCAGGAATTGGTCTGGCTGTGGGAGCAGGAATTATGCTGACCGGACATTTTCTCAGGAAAAACTATGCTGTTTTCGCATCCATTATTACCGGAGGCGGAATTGCCGTTCTGTATTTTACCACTACCATTGCATTCCGGGAATATCACCTGTTTACTCAAAATATAGCATTTGTCATTACCACTCTAATTACTATAATCTCAATCCTGCTGGCATATTATTACAGAAGCGAAGTATTAATTATTTTTGCCCTGCTCGGAGGATTTTCGGCTCCTTTGATGATCAGTACGGGACAAAGCAATTATCTTTTCCTTTTCACTTACCTCACTCTCCTGAATATCGGAATGCTTACTATTGCATTTCTGAAAAACTGGAAAAGCGTGGGATGGACCTCCTATATTTTCACCTGTATTTATCTCTTTTCCTGGACGGTAAAACAACCTGAGCTGCTCAGTATTGTTTTTTATATCATCAATTATATTATTTTTTACATTTTTGCACTTCAGGATTATTTCAAAAAAAATATACTTTCAGTATGGGATACTTTAATGCTGGTATTAATTAACTTTTCCAGTATTATTGGCTTGATTTATATATTTAATACGTTAAGCTACGAACCTATAATCATCTTCCCTCTTCTTTTTGCTACCGCCAATGCTTTCCTGCTTTTAAAAGAATACGGAAAAAAGAATTTTGGGTTCAGTTATTCTATTTTTGCAGCACTTACAATCAGCCTTATTACTGTAGCAGCAGCCCTTCAGTTCAAAGCACATCTTATTACAAGCGTTTGGGCTGTAGAAGCCTCATTACTCCTTTATATATGGAAGAAGAGCGGACACAGTATCTTCAAAACATGTTTTTATGTCCTTTTCCCGCTTGTTATTATTGCACAAATCATGACATGGTCGGAATATCTGAACAAAGAAAATCTGGGCATTATATTTAATCCTGTATTTTTAACCAGCCTTGTAACTGTTACAACAACAATCATAAATCTCTTTTTGTTAAAAAAAATCAACGAGGCCCGGAAACAGGATGACAGCTTTTTTGAAAACCTTTTTGCTGTTGTAAGCTACACCGTTATATATGTTGCACTTCTGCTGGAAATCACTTATCACATTTCGGATATGCCCTGGCCGGCTATTACAAGTATTGGTCTGCTGTTTAGTATTTATTACATTTTTATTCTGTTGCTATTCAAGAAAAAACTGGGAATTGAAAGCATTATACAAACAGGTCTTATTTATCTGTTTCTCATCCTGATTGCTTTAAATGCCTCATTTGCAGCATCAGCTGTTGTTACGGCAGTTTTAGAGAAAAAACTCACATCCGGTTTTTATATGATCCACCTTCTTCACTGGGCTCCTTTTATATATATGCTGTGGAATACGGCTTCCAGTTCAGATTTCTACAAAACCAAGATCTCTTACTGGATGATTTCAATAGTGCTTGTTATTGCTATAAGCTGTGGGTTCTATCATACTTATATTCTAAGTTCGGTAGATGACATTTCACTTGTATATAAAGCACAAGAACATTTCAACATACTTTATCTTCCCATTATATGGACCGTCCTTGCAAGTATATTCATTTATATCAGTTTAAAAAGGAATATTCCCGAGTACAGCAGGATCGGCTTTGTCCTTATAGGGATTATGGTGCTTAAACTTTACAGTTATGATGTCTGGCAGATGGATAATATTTCAAGAATTACAGCATTTATTATACTAGGTATTATTTTACTATTAAGCTCATTTACTTTCCAGAGGCTTAAAAACATTATAAAAAATATGGTTGATAAAAAGGAGGAAAACCCTAAAGATTAAAGTTAAATTTTGAATAAAAACTTTTATTTCTAAATAATATTTAAAATATCCCAAAAATTAATTCATATTTTATAAAAATTATTTATATTTATCCAGTTTTTAACAGTTACATATCCGTTATGAAAAAAATACTCTATTCTTTTTTAATATTATCATCCGCAGCATTATCTGCCCAGAAAAACCCTTCTGTAAAGTTTGCTGTTGCAAATGATATTGTAGGAACAGTAGGCATGTTCACTGCAAAAAAATCCATTATTCAGAGTTCAAATGTTTATAAAAGCCCTGCAGGATTGCCTCAAGGTCTAAAAAAATACAGCTTCATTGCCGAAAAAGGACTGACGGAATTTAAAATCAAAAATGGCTACGAAGGTTTAGATACAATGTCATTAGCCCAGCTTAATTCCCAGTACGGAGTGCCTGAAAATACACCTGTTCTTATTGAAGGGTATGAATTTGCTGACAGCAGTATGAAAATCTATGGAGATATGATGGGTAATGCAGAAGTTAAAGATTACAATGGAAGAAAAACAGTATTCCTGAGTGCAAGCGCTTTAAAATAGATTATACATAAAATTATACAATAAAATAAAAGGATACTCTAAGAGTATCCTTTTTCTTTTTAGTATCTGTCGGTCCATTTTTTCTTAAGTTCTTCATAAATCTTCTTTTCTGTGGCATTATTTCCCGGCTGGTACAGTTTTGCATTTTTAATTTCTTCCGGCAGAAAATCCTGTTCTACAAAGTTGCCTTCGTATGAATGCGCATATTTGTATTCCTTACCATAATCAAGGTCTTTCATCAGCTTGGTAGGAGCATTTCTCAGATGCAGGGGAACGGGCAGATTTCCTGTTTGTTTAACGAGAGCCAATGCATCATTAATGGCCATATAAGTAGAATTGCTTTTAGGAGAAACAGCAAGATAAACAGCTGTCTCACTCAAAATAATCCTGGATTCCGGGTTCCCTATCACATTGATTGCCTGAAAGCAGTTATTGGCAATAACCAAGGCGTTTGGATTGGCCAGTCCAATATCTTCAGCCGCCAGGATCAGCATTCTCCGGGCAATAAACTTAATATCCTCCCCTCCAGCAATCATTCTCGCCAGCCAGTAAACTGCACCATTCGGATCGCCTCCGCGCATAGATTTTATAAAAGCAGAGATAATGTCATAATGCTGTTCACCGTTTTTGTCATAAAGTGCCATAGTTTCCTGAAGGACACCCAAAACGTCTGCATTGCTGATCTCTTTTATTTCTGAATTTTTATACTGATTCAGAACAAGCTCCACAGAATTGATCAGTTTTCTGGCATCACCCCCAGAATATTGTATAAAGGCTTCTTTTTCATCAATTTTAAAATCTGTTCCTTCATCTTTGTTGTACCGATTTGAAGCCGTATCAATCAGATCTTCAAGCTTTTCATAGCTCAATGCTTTTAAAATATACACCTGGCTCCTTGACAAAAGTGCAGATACTACTTCAAAACTTGGGTTTTCCGTAGTGGCACCAATTAAGACGATCCAGCCTTTCTCTACAGCATGCAACAATGAGTCCTGCTGGGATTTATTGAAACGGTGGATTTCATCTATAAACAGAATAGGAGATTTTCCTGAAAAGAGATTCTGCTTTTTAGCATCCTCAATCACATCCCGTACATCTTTCACACCAGAAGAAACTGCTGATAGTTTATAAAACTTCCTGCCTGATTTTTCAGAAATAATTTCAGCCAGAGTTGTTTTCCCAGTACCGGGAGGTCCCCAGAGAATCAGGGAATTCAGTGTATTGTTTTCGATCATTTTTCTGATCGTGCCTTTTTCACCGGTAAGATGTTCCTGCCCAAGAACCTCATCGAGGTTTTTGGGTCTTAATTTTTCGGCTAATGGTATATTCTGGCTCAAGATAATTTAATTTTTTGGGTAAACAGATCCAGGTTTTTGCCCCTGAAACTTCTAACAAAATTAAACCAATTTTAATTTATTTACCCTATTTTTGCATTGTTTTGAAACTTACATTCAATAAAATCATCAGTTTTCCTTTGGTAATTTTGATAAAATTTTACCAGTGGTTTATCTCGCCCCTACTTCCTAAGAACTGCCGCTATGAACCTACCTGTTCCCATTATATGGTGGAAGCCCTTCAGGTACATGGTATTTTCAAAGGATTATGGATGGGGATTAAAAGAATTTCAAGATGTCATCCCTGGGGAGGCAGCGGCTACGATCCTGTGCCACCTAAAAAATTAAATCAGTAACAAACTATTAAATCAATAGAAATGAGTAACCTATTTTTCAGAATTTACCTCATCGTATTTGCATTCTTTACACAGTGCATGTTTGGCCAAGATTATCCGGGAAATTTATCTGACGGAACTCTGAAGGTAAATGGAGGGAATGTCCCGGTAAAAATCTATTCCACAACAGAAATAGGTGATCTGAATGCTTTTCCAGACAAAAATACAGACAGCAATGTTCTGGTAATCCTGAACGAATCAAATTTTGAGCCCGCTTACCTGAATTACAGCATTAATACTCTAGAAAAATACAAGGACCTTCACTACCAGTTTTTCGATAAAAATTTTAAAGTGATCGAAAGTCCTGCTACAAAAGATAACATCACCAACTTTAAATATGCCGTAAAAACAGTAAAACCTATCAGCGGATCGGAAAGTGTAGCCCTGGAAACTCCTTTCAAAATATGGGACCCGTCAAAAGGGATCAAGATATGGTCAGCTACACTGCATTTTTATAGTTTGATGTTCGTTTTTGCTTTTGGTTTTGGTTATATTTTAATGTTAAGAATTTTCAAAATCGACAATGTAAATCAGAAATACCTGGAGCCGCTCTTTACCTGGACCCTGATCGGAACTATTTTAGGGGCAAGATTAGGCCACGTTATTTTCTATCAGCCGGAACTCTTCAAAGAGGATTTCTGGAGTGTATTTTTGCCGATCAGTACTAAAAACGGTTTTAAATTCACAGGATTTTCCGGACTTGCAAGTCATGGAGCAACCATTGCACTGATCTTCACCACTTTATATTATTCATTCAAGATTATAAAAAAGAATCCATTCTGGGTATATGACAGATTAGGAATTGTTGTTGCACTAGGAGGTGCATTTGTAAGACTGGGGAACTTCTTTAACTCTGAAATTGTAGGAAAAGCAGTAGCTCCCACTTCTCCTCTTGCGATTCTTTTCCCACAACAAAGCAGTGAATATGGACCAACTGTTCCTCGCTATCCGGGGCAGCTTCTTGAAGCAATAGGCTATGTATGTCTTTTTGTTTTACTGTGGATATTATACAGAAAAACCAATAAAAAATATCAGCAGGGATGGTTGTTCGGATTATTCTTTATCATCCTTTGGGCAATCAGATTCTTTGTTGAGTTCCTGAAAGAACCTCAGGGAGACGAGTTCATCCAGATTGGCGGATTGAATACGGGACAGGTACTTTCCATTCCGTTCATGATTGCCGGGGTTGTTATTATGATCATTTCAAAAAAGTTTAAGATTACTCAGGCAGAGAACGAAAAACCTGAATAATCAGCTTATCATAGAAAAATTAAAGCTTTTCAGATTGAATTCTGAAAAGCTTTTTTATTTAGACAGAGCTTATTTTCCCAAAAGTTTAAATACATTTCCCAACTCATTAATAACATCCGTTGGAAGCATAGATTCCCTGGAATATTTTTCAGCAGCAAAATCAGCAGCTTTTCCATGAAGCCAGACTCCTAAAATTACAGCATGCTCTTCAGAATATTGTTGGGCCGCAAGTGATGTTATAATGCCTGTAAGAATGTCACCGCTTCCTCCTTTTGCCAGACCCGAATTTCCTGTAATGTTATAAAATATTTTTCCTTCCGGAGTAACCACCTGGGTATGATGATCTTTTAAAACAATATAAATCCGGAATTCTTTTGCTTTATTTTTTGCTAATTCAAGTCTTGTAAAGGAATTCTCAGATTTGCCAAAAAGCCGTTCAAATTCTTTAGGATGCGGAGTTATTATTGATTTTTTGGGAATTAATTTTAAATTTTCTTCGTTCTGAGCAATTATATTCAAGGCATCGGCATCCAGAACCAAAGGCTCCGAATAACCTTTCAAAAATTTTAAAAATGCTTTTTGAGTTTCAGTATGAGTTCCCAGCCCTGGGCCGATTCCGGCAAATGAATCTTTTTCTGTCTCAAAACTGGTGATGTATTTTTCTCCTTTTTCAATAAACATAGCTTCCGGACAAGAGGTCTGGAGAATTTCATATCCGCATTTGGGAGCAAGGGTAAATGTAAGCCCTGCACCGGTTTTCAGAGCGGATCTTGTGGAAAGTACAGCAGCTCCGGTTTTACCATAACTTCCTGCTGCAATTGTGACTTTACCGTAAGTTCCTTTATGTGAAAACTCTGATCTTGGCTTGAAAATATTTTCAATGGTCACATCATCAATAACAAAATCTTCAGTTTCAGTATTAAAAACATATCCTTCACTTAATTCAATATCTAAAATGATAACTTTTCCGGCATATGAGCCTGTTTCAGGATGTAAAAAAGCTTTTTTCCAGGTCTGAAAGCTCAAAGTATAATCTGCTTTAAAAATAGCGGAATCCTTCTGGGAAACTGTATCTGCGAAAAGTCCGGAAGGAATATCAATTGAAATTTTAATATTACTCCGCTCATTTAATTTTTCAATGGCCTCTTTATACTCTCCTTCTATATTCCTTGACAATCCTGTACCAAAAAGGGCATCAATAATGATTGTTTTATGATCAAAATTATTCTGATCTATATCTTTGAACTCTTTCACCGATATTCCCGAAAAATCTCTCAGCCTTTTAAAGTTCACCGTACCATCTTCTGAAAACTTTGATTTTGAATCTTTAATGAAAACATCTACATCAAATCCCTTTAAATAAAGTATTCTCGCAACAGCAAAACCATCACCGCCATTATTCCCGTTTCCACAGAAAACAGCAAATTTTCTATGATTTTTACAGTTTTCAGAGATCCAGCCTGCCAATGCCTCTGAAGCCCTTTCCATCAGCTGTATGGATGAAACAGGTTCATTTGAAATGGTAAACTGATCCCAACGGTGTATCTGTTCTGCAGTAAAAATTTTCATAAGTATTACAAACTTTTAACCAAATTACGAAAGTTTTCCCGGACAGTTTACAGTAATTCATTACAACAATAAAATATTAACCAAAATTGCAAATTCATTGAAAAAAGCTAATTAATTACAGTTAACAATTCAATAATTATTGAATAAAAAACTTTAAAAAGTAATGTTTTTTACATTTTTAAATTATATTTTTGTGTGTATACTAATTAAAAAAATATAAATTATGGGATTTGTTAAAGAGTTTAAAGAGTTTGCTGTCAAGGGCAATGCTTTTGATCTGGCCGTTGGGGTAATCATCGGAGGAGCATTCGGAAAAATTGTAACGAGTGTTGTAGATGATCTTATTATGCCTTTGGTGGGGGCAGTTATAGGTAAACCGGATTTCAGCAGCTTATACCTTGTACTTGCTGATCCTAGCAATGGCGTAAAACCGGGTATGGTATTAGAGAATGCAAAGAAAGTAGATGGTGCGAGTATTTTTGCCTATGGAAATTTTCTGACGGTAGGTATTAATTTCTTATTACTTGCCCTGGTAGTTTTCATTATGGTAAGAATGATTAACAAAATGAAGAAGACAGAAGCGGAAGCTCCTGCAGGACCTACCGACGACCAAAAATTATTAACTGAGATCAGAGATTTACTGAAAAGTAAAAACAACATATAAAACAAAAGCACCTCAAATTGAGGTGCTTTTTATTTCTATCTAGTTCAGCCGTTACTGGATCTGTAAAATACTTGAAATCTGATCTGCCAAAGAAAGCCCGATTCTGTCCTGGGCTTCCAAAGTAGAAGCACCTGTATGCGGAGTCAGGGAGATCTTTGAGTGGTTCAGTATTTCTTTAGAAGGTGTAGGCTCATTGATGAAAACATCCAATCCTGCAAATTTCACTTTACCTGAATCCAGAGCCTCAATTAAAGCCGATTCGTCAATAACACCACCTCTTGAGCAGTTCACAATTGCAACACCGTCTTTCATGATATCGAATTCACTTTTCCCAATCATGTATCCGTCTTTCTGGGCCGGAACGTGAAGTGTAATAAAGTCTGAATGTTTCAGTACATCCTGAAGCGGCTCTGTTTCAATATCTACATTAATGAACTGGTTATTGTAGAATTTTACTTTGATGCTTGCTCTTCCTACATTATTATCTGCTGCAATTACTCTCATCCCTAATCCTAAGGCAATTCTGGCAACCTCCTGCCCTATTCTTCCCATCCCGACAATTCCGATGGTCTTTCCTCTTAATTCGATACCGGCAGTATATGTTTTTTTAAGACCTGCAAATTCTGTATCTCCTACTAAAGGCATTTTTCTGTTTGAATCCTGAAGAAATCTTGCTCCCGAAAATAAATGGGCAAAAACAAGCTCAGCAACAGATTCTGATGAAGCAGAAGGGGTATTGATGACATGAATTCCTTTTTCTCTTGCATAATCCACATCAATATTATCCATTCCTACACCTCCTCTTCCGATAATTTCGATAGATGGGCATCCGTCAATAATATCTTTTCTCACCTGAGTAGCACTTCTTACCAACAGGGCACGAACTTTATGCTCATTAATGTAATCCACCAAAAACTCCTGCGGAACTTTTGCCGTGATTACTTCAAAACCTTTCTCAGCCAGAGCATCAATTCCAGATTGATCCAGACCGTCGTTTGCTAAAACTTTCATAAATACAATTTGATATTAAAAAGTGAAAAGATTTAAAAATTAAAGAATTTTCGGTGCGGACACTTTTCTCATTTAATTTTTAAATCTCTGTATATGTTTTCTTAATCTTCTTTGAAAACTTCAATAGTAACCTGCTTTTCTACAAGGTCTGTAAATTTGCCTTTATATCTTGTAGCTCTTACCAGGTGATTGTCTATCCAGTGATAATTTCCTCCTCTTGGTTTGCCGCAGAGTACGCTGTGGTATTTGAAGCCATGCTTATCCAGCCAGTCGATGGTAATCTGCTTCAGGTTTTCTGTTCTTGAAGTAAAGAAACAGATCTGGTGTCCTTCGTCATACCACTTGTTGATGGTTTCAAGTGCATCCGGATAAGGCTCGCACGTAACCATTCTTTCGGGTTCTTCATTCGGAACATCGTCTGTAATGGTACCGTCTATGTCTATTAAGTAATTTTTTACCCCGTCCTTAAGAATCGGACTTAAATGCTCTTTGTATTCTAATTCCATCGTTAAAAATTCAGATGCAAAGTTACAGCTTTTATAGGTAAATGCAGTATTAAATTGAGTTTAAGTTAAAATAATACTATAAAAAATCATATTCAATGAATAATTTAAATAATTTATTCTATATTTTAATCTTTATGGTTAAAAATTTTCTTATTTGTATTCAATTCACAGTTGTTCTAGTTTTTTTGTAAGTAATTTCTGAAACCACCCCATCTTTCAAAATTTAATTTTGAAATCCACCCCTCCACAGGATGGAAATGTTGTGCCTGCACTTATTGAAGCCTGCCTACTTACCTTTGGCCTCCAAAATATGATGTTTCTCCAAAAATTTTCAAAATACATTTATTACACTTACATTTGTAGAAATGGAAGAATTTGTAGTTTTAGTAAATCCCGAAGATAAAGTTCTGGGTCTTATGGAAAAGCAGCAGGCTCATATTAACGGTCTTCTGCACCGCGCATTTTCTGTGTTTTTGTTCAACAGCAAGGGTGAAATGCTTCTTCAAAAAAGAGCACCGGGAAAATATCATTCTCCCAGCCAGTGGACTAATGCAGTGTGCTCTCATCCAAGAGCAAATGAAACCTATCTTGAAGCTGCCCAACGCAGAGTAAAGGAAGAACTGGGAATTGAAACTGAGCTTTCAGAAAAATTCAATTTTATCTATAAAGCAGATGTAGGAGGTGGTCTTTGGGAACATGAACTGGATCATGTCTTTGTAGGAAGCTATGAAGCTGATTTCAACTTAAACCAGGATGAAGTGGAAGAAGTAAGATTTATTTCCATGGACAATCTTGATCAGGAAATGATTGAAGCTCCTGAACATTTTACCGAATGGTTTAAAATTATCCTTGAAGAATATAAACACCATTTTTAACTGATGAAAAAAATATTTCTTGTATCTGCTTTTTTATCGGCAAGTCTGTTTTTTGCCCAGAAAGCAAAAGTGTATGACAGCCCCGGCTACTCCATTAATGTCCCGGAAGGCTGGAAATCTACCAATGACAGTGATATTGTCAATATTTTCCCTACCAATGAGATCGGAGCTATTACCATTTCGGAATATCATGACCTGAATCTTCCAAAAGCAGAAATGAAAAAATTTATTCTGGCTCTTTATAAGTCTGAAGATCCGGAGACCAAAATAAAGGAAAGCAAAGGCAGAAAAGGATATACAGAATATTCTTACGAGTATTTTGACGAGAAAGAGAAGCTCGTCTGGACCACTAAAGCTTTTCAGAAGGATAAAGACCTGTATCTGGTATCCATCAACTGCGGCCAGAAGTTCTGGAACGGAAATTACATGAACCTTTTTAACGAAACTTTCAACAGTTTTAAAATAAAGAAATAAAGATTAAATATGAAGAAAACAGCCTTATACGATAAACACGTTTCTTTGGGCGCTAAAATCGTACCTTTTGCAGGTTTTGAAATGCCTGTACAATATTCCGGGGTAACGGAAGAACATTTTGCAGTAAGAGAAAAAGCAGGATTGTTTGATGTTTCGCACATGGGACAGTTCTTTATTGAAGGACCGGGATCCAAGGACCTTTTACAGTTTGTTACAACAAACAATGTGGATGCTCTGGAAAACGGAAAAGCTCAGTATTCTTGCCTTCCCAATGAAAACGGAGGGATTGTGGACGATCTTATTGTTTACAAAATGGAAGATGACAAATATTTTGTGGTGGTAAATGCGTCAAATATCGATAAGGACTGGAATCATATATCAAAGTATAATACTTTTGGGGCTAAAATGACGAATGCTTCTGATGATATGTCATTATTGGCTGTTCAGGGACCTAAGGCTACCGGGATTTTACAGAAGCTTACAGAGACCAATCTTTCTGAGATTCCTTACTATCATTTTTCAGTAGGAAGCGTTGCCGGGGTAAATAATGTAATCATTTCGAATACAGGATATACAGGAAGCGGTGGTTTTGAGATCTATTTCAACAATGAAAATGCTGAACAGCTTTGGGATGCCATCATCAATGCCGGTGAAGCAGAAGGAATTATTCCTGCCGGACTTGCTGCAAGAGATACTTTAAGACTGGAAAAAGGGTTCTGTCTTTACGGAAACGATATTGACGATACCACTTCTCCTATTGAAGCAGGATTAGGATGGATCACCAAATTCGATAAGGATTTTGTTTCTAAAGACACTTTCGCAAAACAGAAAGAAGAAGGCGTTACAAGAAAATTAGTCGGGTTCGAGCTTACCGATAAAGGAGTTCCAAGACATGATTATCCTGTAGTGGATGCAGAAGGAAATGTGATCGGAAAGGTAACTTCAGGGACACAGTCGCCAATGAAAAAGATCGGTTTAGGGCTGGCTTATGTAGACAAGCCTCACTTCAAACTGGGATCTGAAATCTTCATTCAGGTAAGAAACAAGAACATTCCTGCAAAAGTAGTGAAAGCTCCTTTCGTATAATTGTTCAAAAAATATATAAAAAGAGGCTGTAATGAATAATTACAGCCTCTTTTTTTCTGACTAAAATATTGATAAACCAATTATTTCTCAGGCACATGCTGAAAACAATAATCATTTCCGATGCGTGTATAATGCTTGCATCTTGTTCCGGCTTTCGTCGTTCCCAGACATCGGTTTCCTTTATCTGTACCGCTTACTTTTTTAGCAGGTTTGGAAACAAGCCCGTACACTGTTGTCTTGGGAGGATTACATATTTTACAGGGCTGTAGTCCAATTTCCAAAGCTTTATTCACTTCAAGACCGGACGAGACATTTTTCACCATTCTGCATGATGACAAGTGATATTTCGTCCCTGAAGGTGTTCTATAAACAGTCTGTCCATAGAGACCTAAGGAAGCAAAAAGCAATATGGAAATCAGATATTTCATTCATTGATTCCAAAGAATTCTTTTAAAGCTTCAACATTTTTCTTGTCGTTTCCAACAAAAATTTCATTGTCTGTCAGGAAAACAGGACGTTTCAAAAATGTATAATGATCCAGCAGTAAATCTTTGAAGTCTTTCTCTCCAAGAGATTTCACATCCAGCCCTCTTAGTTTGATCTGGGTAGATTTTTTACTGAATAAGGCTTCATAGGATTTTGTTTTCTTATGCATAGCTGCCAGTTCTTCCTTGGTAACCGGTTCTTTTTTAATTTCACGGAGTTCCCAGTCTGTAAGGTCAAACTGTGCTAAAATCTTTCTGCATGTATCACACGTATTGAGATAAAATACTTTCTTCATTGTTACTTTTAAATCTGTTATAGGTTAAATTTCCTTCTTTATTGAAGTTTTGTCTTTCAAAAGTAGGATTTAATCTAAAATTCTGGAAATTATTAAATAACTTTATTCAAATTTTATAAAAATGCAGAACAAGCCTATTACTTTTCAGTTTATTTCAGAGCCTTCAGATGTAAATTACGGAGGAAATGTACATGGAGGAAGCGTTATGAAATGGATTGATCAGGCAGGTTATGCCTGTGCCACGACATGGAGCGGAAATTATTCCGTAACCGTTTATGTAGGCGGAATCCGTTTCTATGAACCTATTAAAATTGGCGAAGTGGTAAAAGTAGATGCTCAGGTTATTTATACAGGATCATCGAGCATGCATATTTCGATTAATGTTTTTTCAAGAAATCTAAAACAGCCCACTTTTGATAAAAAAACCCACTGTATCATTGTATTTGTGGCAGTAGATGAAAACGGCAAAAAACTTCCTGTACCCGCATGGGTTCCTGAAACCGAAGAGGAAAAACAAAAGGAACAATATGCAAAACGCCTGATGGACCTGAGAACACAGATTGAAGATGAAATGAAGCCCTTCTTATAACCAATGCAGAGAAAAGATTTCATTAAGCTTTCATCATTGGGATTTCTGGGTTTGTATTCCTGTGGAATTTCCAATGTAAGCCGTAAAAAGCCTTTAGCTGTCCAGCTTTACACAATCCGGGATGCTGTTTCTGAGAATCCTGAAAAAGCACTGGAAAAACTGGCCGCTTTAGGTTTTACAGAACTGGAAATCTATGGGTATAACGGTACATTCTTTGGAAAAAACAAAGCTGAATTTCAAGCTATTCTTAAACAGACCGGTTTGAAGGTCATCAGCTCACATCATACTACAGGAACGATCTATAAAGACAAAGGAACTTTACTGTACGGATGGGAAAAATCTGTAGAGGATTTACATTTCATAGGCTCGAAATATATGGTATGTTCCTATCTTTTCCCGGAAGAAAGAACTGTTGAAAACTATAAGAAACTTCCTGAATTATTTGGAAAAGCGGCTGAAACAACTAAAAAAGCCGGAATTCAGTTTGCTTATCATAACCATGATTTTGAATTTGAAGAACTGGAAGATCATAAAAGCGTTTATGATTTTATTTTAGAAAATACATCGCCGGAACTGGTTAAAATGGAACTGGATTTATACTGGATTTCAAAAGCAGGGCTTGATCCTCTGGCTTATTTTGAAAAATATCCCGGTCGTTTTCCTTTATGGCATGTGAAAGATATGAAGGCCGGAACAAATAAGTTTACAGAAATAGGAAACGGAATCATAAATTTTAAAAGAATTTTTGAAGCAAAAGAAAAAGCCGGGCTCAAATATTGGTTTTTAGAACAGGATTCAAGCGATAAAGATATTTTTGACAGTATTGCCATCAGTAAAAAATATATACTCGATCATTCTTATTTTAAATAAATTACCAATCAACGTTTGCCAGTTATGAAAAAAATTTTAGCTCTCATTGGTCTGTTGACGATTATTTCTCTGAGCTCCCAAACTCATCGGTTTGTTTATGAGCTTCAGTTAAAAATGGATTCCACAGAATCTGATTATCAAAAATTTAACATGAATCTGGATATCAATTCCAAAGATGTAAAATTCTATGGACGTAATCTTCTGATCGCCGATTCTCTGAACAAAAAATTCGGGAATATGGATAACAGGCATGTTGACATGACCGGGCAGATTGTCAAGAGAAAGATCAATACGTTTGATAATGAGAACTTTATCAACGTTAAATTTGGGTATTATTCTTTTAAAACCAATGATAAAATAACGTGGAATATTTCTAATGAAACCAAACAGGTTCAGCATTATACATTACAGAAGGCAACAGCAAGATTTGGAGGTAGAAGCTGGATTGCATGGTTTAATAAAGATATTCCTTTCAATGAAGGACCATTTAAATTTTCCGGACTTCCGGGTTTAATTTTTGAAATATACGACTCTAAAAAGAATTTCATTTATAATCTTGTAAAAAGTCAGGAACTTCCCGGCATCTATCCTACCAATGATTTTCTTGAATCTAATTTCGGAAACAAAGCCATTCCAATTAACGAAAAGCAAAAACAAAAGCTTTTATTGGAGTTTTACAATGACCCTTTTTCATTTGAGAGAACAAATTTCAACAAAACAGCAAATAGCAATTTAAATATAAACATCGGAGGAAAAGAAATACATTCTATTGATGAGCTGAATACACAGGTAAAAAACATGCAGGAGATTATAAAAAAATACAATAATCCAGTTGAAATTAATAAAGCTGTTCATTATAAAAATTAATATTTCAAAATAATAGCTATATTTGCAGCATAAAGGAAATGGTGCTCTTCCTTACCCAACCGCTTTACAAAAGCTGATGACGCCTGATTAACAGATTATTAACCAATAATTGATCAGGATTATTATGTCAGAAAAACAACAAAAATTACACAGAAAAGCAATTTTTCATACTCAGTATTTCTTTAGAAAATATCCGGCCCTGCCTTATATTTTAAAATGGTTCTGCATCAGTCTCATTATTGGTGCTCTGACAGGAACTGCATCAGCAGGATTCCTGACTTCCCTGGAATGGGCAACTGACTTCAGGGAAAATTACATCTGGCTTATTGCATTACTTCCTGTTACCGGGCTTCTTATCGGACTTTTATATTTTTACTATGGTAAGGATATAGAAGCCGGAAATAACTTACTGATTGATACTATCCACAATCCGAAAGAGATTATTCCGTTTAAAATGGCTCCGTTTGTATATTTGGGAACAATAGCTACCCATTTATTTGGTGGTTCCGCAGGCCGTGAAGGAACAGCACTTCAGATGGCGGGAGCAATTGCAGATCAGCTCAGTAAGCCTTTTAAGCTTGACAAAAGTGAAAGAGGGATTCTTCTCATCGCTGCTATTGCTGCAGGTTTCGGATCAGTTTTCGGAACACCTTTGGCCGGTGCAGTTTTCGGGCTTGAGGTTTTCCTGATCGGAAAAATACGGTATAATGCTATTTTCCCCGCTTTTTTATCAGCAATTCTGGCAGACTGGATCACAAAGCTTTGGAATGTTAAACATACTCATTATCATATTGATCTTATTCCGAAACTGGAATTTCTGCCTGTTTTATACAGTATTCTCGCCGGAATTGCATTCGGGATCTGTGCGGCAGGCTTCAGCAGAATCATTCATTGGATGAGTTCCGTTTTTAAATCTAAAATCAAATATCCTCCTTTCCGTCCGGTGATTGGCGGAATTATTATTGCTCTTGCCGTTTTTGCGATGGGAACAACAAGATACATCGGGCTGGGAATTCCGGTGATCTTAGAATCCTTTGAAAAACAGCTTCCATTATATGATTTTGTGTTAAAAATGATCTTCACGATTGTTACCCTTTCGGCAGGATTCAAAGGCGGTGAAGTAACTCCTTTGTTTTTCATTGGTGCAACACTTGGGAGTGCATTATCCTTATTTATTCCCTTACCCTATGGATTACTTGCAGGAATGGGCTTTGTGGCTGTATTTGCAGGCGCTACCAATACTCCGCTGGCCTGTATATTGATGGGAATTGAGTTATTCGGAACAGAATGCGGTGTTTATATAGCTATTGCATGTGTGGTTTCTTATCTTTTCTCTGGACATCACAGCATTTATACCAAACAAAAGATCGGAGAAGCCAAGAACAGAAGATATGAAAGTGACAGAGACAAGGTTTTTTCAGATTTGTAAGAGGGGTTTGAGAGTGGGGGGAGTGTTTTAGTGTTTTAGTGTTTTAGTGTTTTAGTGTTTTAGTGTTTTAGTGTTTTAGTGTTTTAGTGTTTTAGTGTTTTAGTGTTTTAGTGTTTTAGTGTTTTAGTGTTTTAGTGTTTTATGTGAAATAAAATACTTGATATATATTGTACTGTTTTTTTTCTAATCTGCAATCTCAGTCCCAAAACACTCAATTTGTATCTCGTTTACCCTCCATTCTCAAACTCTATTACACTCAACCCCTCTCGCTTTCCGCATAATTTCATTAAATTTGTTACTATAAGTTCACCATCAATGTTTGACTACAGATTAAAAGTTTTTCACACAGCTGCATCAAGACTGAGTTTTACAAGAGCATCGGAGGAACTGCATATTTCACAGCCTGCAGTCACCAAACATATTAAAGAAATTGAAAATCAGATGGGTACAAAACTGTTTGACAGAAAAGGAACTTCCGTACAGCTTACCCAAAGTGGGAAAATTTTATACGAATATGCAGAAAAGATCCGGAATATTTACCGCGATCTGGAATTCGAGATCAGCAAGATCAATGAACAGCATAAAGGAAAACTGATCATTGGAGCCAGTACAAGCGTTGCACAGTATATTTTACCTGAAATACTGGCCAAATTCAATGCATATTATAAGGACATTAAAATTGAGCTGATTACCCACAATACGGAAATTATTTCCGAGCTTTTAAAGGAAGGAAAAATAGATCTGGGCATTATTGAAGGGGAATCACAGTCTTCTTTTTTTGATTATAAAATTTTTAAAGCTGATGAAATCGTTCTTACGGCAAAGGCAGACCATCCACTGGCTCATAAAGCCCTGGGTTTAAAGGATCTTTATGAATTAAACCTGATTTTCCGTGAACAGGGTTCCGGCACTCAGGAATTTATTCAGAATCGCTTAAAGGAAAAAGGCATCAATATAGAAGACCTGAATACGATAATGCAGCTGGGAAGCAGTGAAAGCATCAAAAATTATCTTTTACATTCAGACTGTATGGCATTTTTGTCTATCAGCACCATTTTGAATGAACTAAAGAACAATACCCTAACCATTGTCGATATTAAAAATTTCAGCATTGAGAGGAATTTTCACTTTATTCTTCCGAAAGGAGATCAGTCTGAAATGATTAAGCTTTTTCTGAGGTTTGTGGGAAGTTAGTTTTTTAGGCAGCAGGTTGCAGATGACAGGTTGCAAGGATTACTGTCACAGTTGAAAACTTGTTCTTTAGATTTTTATTACAGTCCATTTATTCAATGGTGAATTTTACTTCGTAAGGGAATAGTGAATTTTGGGATCTGATTTCAGAATTTAACTGCAATTCAAAAAACTATGCACTAACAGCTAGCAACCAGTAACGGACAACTATCTCCAAACTCATTTACTCTCAAATTCTCCTACACTCAAACCCTCCTGCACAGAACTCAAATATCATAACAAAAAGTTATCCATTATAATAAAATACAATTTACTTTGTAATACTATATTTCGGAATTTTGGAGTCTGATTTCAAAACTTATTTTATGAAAGAGCTCATCCAAAATGAAACGATCCGAAAAACTGTCTTTATTATACTTGCCGCGATATGTCTTACTCCTCTGGTATCTTCTCCTATTGCACTGGCTTTAGGTTTTGGTCTGGCTGTATTTATTGGAAATCCGTTTGAACAGCATCTTCACAGATACATTCATCTGCTGCTTCAGGTTTCTATTGTAGGATTGGGTTTCGGACTTAAACTGGATGAAGCGCTTCAGGCAGGAAAGACAGGATTCTTTTTAACAGTCGTGAGTATTTTTACTGTAATGGTTCTCGGATATTTTCTGGGAAAAGTATTTAAACTGGAAAAAAAGCTTTCCTATCTGATTTCCGCAGGTACGGCAATCTGTGGAGGAAGTGCTATTGCAGCTGTTTCTCCTATCATCAAGCCCGGTACAAAAGAAATTTCTCTGGGACTGGCCATTGTTTTTACGTTAAATTCTATAGCCCTGTTCATTTACCCTGCTGTTGGGCATCTTCTGCAGCTTTCCCAGGAACAGTTCGGGCTTTGGTGTGCTGTAGGAATCCATGATACAAGCTCTGTAGTAGGTGCTGCCGGTAAATACGGAAATGAGGCTTTAAAGATTGCTACCACCGTGAAATTGGCCCGCGCTTTATGGATTATTCCGGTTTCTGTAATAACTATGTTTATCTTTAAAAATAAGGAGTCAAAAATAAAGATTCCGTGGTTTATCGGATGGTTTATCCTTGCCATCCTGCTGAATACTTATTTTCCGCTATTCGACGGTTTCAGCAGCTCTGTAGTAACTTCATTGGCAAAATCCGGGCTGAATCTTACCCTGTTTTTCATTGGTTCTACCCTCTCGACTCAGACTTTAAAAACAATAGGTATCAAGCCATTGGCTGCAGCTGTTATTTTATGGATTGTGATAAGTGTGGGAAGCCTTCTTTATATTATTAGCCAATAAGACAATTATAATTAATAATTTATATGAAATGACAAAAACCTTTTGGAAGGTCCAAAAGGCTTTTGCGTATTAAATGTGGAAATGTTTATTTCTTACTGAAATAAGTCTTCAACCGCCTTAATCAAGACAGTTATAAACCTGCGGGCATCCAATATACTGTACGCAGTACAATGGTCCTGTTACAGCTCCTGAGCAGCTGCATCCGCATTGTGAAAGATCAGGTTTTCCGATTCCTCCGGTAATGTTCTTCAGGTCTGTCTTTCTTAATTTTTTAGCATTTTTCATAATGTACGTGATTTGGTTTGAGATTTAATACTATAGTTTTGTTACTTCTCAAAGTTAAACAAATATTAATTATTCGCAACATAATTTAATTAAATTTTCAATAAAACCCTGATTTCATTGTTATTATTGAGTGAAAATAGAAATTTCAGCTTAAAACATTTTTAAACAATTTCATAAGTCAATCATTTCTGCTTTACTATAATGGATAAAAAACCTCCTACTTATTTCTTCCCAATAAAAATAAAACCTTCCAATTTCTTGAAAGGTTTTTATTAAATGAAATATTTTCTATTAGCAGGTCATTACCTGCAGACACTTCTTATATGTTGCACAATAAGACGGACCTGTTACTGCTCCTGTACAGCTGCAACCACATTGCGAAAGATCCGGGGTTATTACGCCGCTAATACCTCCTACAATGTTTTTAAGATCATCTTTTCTTAATTTTTTCGCATTTTTAAAAATTTCCTGTGACATGATGTTTTGATTTTTAATTAAACATATAATTTAGCTTACTTTCAAAAGTAAATAAATAATAATTACTTAAAGCACAAAAAAATGTTAATTAACTCATAATCTTATATTTAATACCAGAAATCGATTCGTTTATTCGGTGAATTCAAGGTCTTTGTCATGAGTTTCCGAGATAGTCAGCGAAGAATAAAAAGCCAGCCCGAATACAACAATTCCTACGATTGCCGCACTTATAATTACAGTGAAATTATTTTTCAGCAGATCAAATGCCAGGATCATTACAGGTACCAACCCTCTTACCATATTGGGAACAGTAGTGGTTGCCGTATTTCTGATATTGGTTCCGAACTGTTCTGCTGCAAGGGTCACGAACATTGCCCAATACCCTGTACCCAAGCCCAGCCAGATACAGAAGATGTAATATTTTGTTTCTGTATCGGTATTCCCGAACAACATGATAGCCACACCAATTATTGTAAATAAAAGCATATAAAAGATAGCCATTTTACGGGATTTCAATGCGTGGGAGATAAAACCACTCATAAGGTCACCAACAGAGATGCCTACATAAGCCCACATAATGGCTTTTCCGGGATTCAGGTCCTTTATACCCAATTCAGGGGCAAATTGATTGGCTAAAACCGCCAGAATACCTATACAATACCATGTAGGCAATCCTACAGCTATGCATTTGAGATATCGGATTAAACGTTCCTTATTCGTAAAAAAGGAAAGAAAATTTCCTTTAGAGACGCTTTTATGTTCTAAATTCTTATAAATACCTGACTCTGAAACACTCACTCTCAGAATCAGCAGCATGATTCCCATAATTCCGCCGATGATATATGAAATATTCCATCCTCCGGCCAGTTCTACGGTAAGCTGGGCCACCACCGCTCCCATTAATCCGAAACCGGCAACCACAGAAGTTCCGATTGCTCTGAGATTCTTCGGCAGGCTTTCAGAAACGAGGGTAATTCCTGCTCCAAGCTCTCCGGCCAGTCCTATTCCTGCAATAAATCTTAAACCCGCATATTGGTACACAAGATGCTCTTTGGGAAAATAAGGTAAAAATCCGCAGGCAATATTCGCTAAGGAATACACCAGAATAGAACCAAAAAGAACGGAAAGTCTTCCTTTTTTGTCTCCAAAAATCCCCCAGAATACTCCGCCGATAAGAAGTCCTACCATCTGGCAGTTAAGGATAAAGGTTCCGTCAGCATCCGGATTGAGGCCTAAAGCTTTTAAACTAGGGATTCTTACAATACCGAATAAAAGAAGGTCATAGATATCTACGAAATAACCAAGGGCGGAAATGATAACAGGGATTGAAAAAATGTACTTCAGTTTTGAAGACAAAGGCAGTTCTTGCATTTTTAAGTTTTGATAAAAATAAAAAACCTTCCAGTTTCCTGAAAGGTTTTTATCAAATATCTTTATCTGTTATTATCTTGCAATATTCACAGCTCTTGTTTCTCTGATTACCGTTACTTTTACCTGTCCCGGATACGTCAGTTCATTCTGGATCTTTTCAGAGATGTCATAAGACAGCTGGTTGGCTACTTCATCGTTTACTTTTCCACTTTCTACCATTACTCTAAGCTCTCTACCTGCCTGGATTGCATAAGCGCTTGATACTCCATCAAAGCTTAGTGCTGCAGATTCAAGATCTTTCAGTCTCTGGATATAAGATTCAAGCACCTGTCTTCTTGCTCCCGGTCTTGCTCCTGAGATGGCATCGGCAACCTGAATGATCGGTGATAATAATGACTTCATTTCAATTTCGTCATGGTGAGCTCCGATTGCGTTAACAACTTCTGCATTTTCACCATATTTTTCAGCCCACTGCATTCCTAACAGAGCGTGAGGAAGCTCAGATTCCTGCTCAGGTACTTTACCGATATCGTGTAAAAGACCTGCTCTTTTGGCTAATTTTACGTTTAACCCTAATTCTGCAGCCATCGTTGCAGCAATGTTTGCTACTTCTCTTGAGTGCTGTAATAGGTTCTGTCCGTAAGAAGAACGGTATTTCATTCTACCTACGATCTTGATCAGTTCCGGGTGCAATCCGTGAATTCCAAGATCAATAATTGTTCTTTTTCCTACTTCAATGATTTCTTCTTCAATCTGCTTTCTTGTTTTTTCTACTACTTCTTCGATTCTCGCCGGGTGGATTCTTCCGTCAGTTACCAACCTGTGAAGGGATAGTCTTGCGATTTCTCTTCTCACCGGGTCAAAGCATGAAAGAAGGATCGCTTCCGGGGTATCATCAACGATGATCTCAACTCCTGTCACAGCTTCTAAAGCTCTGATGTTTCTACCTTCTCTACCGATGATTCTTCCTTTTACCTCATCAGATTCAATATTGAAAACCGATACTGAATTTTCGATTGCCTGTTCTGTTCCGATTCTCTGGATCGTCTGGATAACAATTTTTCTTGCTTCGTTCTTAGCATTCAGCTGTGCTTCTTCCATGATTCCCTGAACGTGTGCCTGAGCTCTTGTTTTAGCTTCAGCCTTCATAGTCTCCACCAATTCTGCTTTAGCTTCTTCTGCTGTATAGTTGGCAATTTTTTCAAGGATTTCCACTTTTTTGGTAGTAGCCACATCCAGTTCCTGCTGTTTTCTTTCTAAGATTTCATTTTTCTTAGCGTAATCTGCAATCTGCTTGTCAAGGTCCTTTTCTAGTTTTCCGGTCTTGCTAAGCTCATCATTAAGCTTGTGTTCCTTGTCTTTGATTCTTTTCTCAACCTCCTGCATTTTTTTCTCACGGGATTGGATATCCGCATCGTGCTGGGATTTCAGTTCCAAAAACTTCTCTTTGGCCTGCAGATTCTTTTCTTTCTTTATGGATTCAGCTTGAACATTTGCTTTTTCTATAAGGTTTTCGGCATTTTTCTTTGCATCGTCTACAATAAATTTTGCCTTAGTATTAAGCGAGCTTTTGGAGAAAAGAGCTCCTATCACTGCACCTACCACTAAGCAAATAACGCCGACTATAATGGCTGTTGTCATAATATATATTGAGTTTAATTGTCTTACACTTATCTAAATAAAAAAAACCTACAACAATTCAGGGATTGAGAGTAAACTCCTAATCAACACGATTTGAACTGATTTCCCCTGTCTGTAATCCGGAAATCCGGCACGCCATTCAGCGGACATTTGCTCGGTAATTGTTTAGCGTTGAGTTTACCTTAAATGTGTTAGAATTATTGTAGGCAGTCTTGGTGGGAAAAAAATCTATTTCCCAGTTTCATTCAACAACTGATTAATCTTCACTAATCTTTCGTTGGTAGAATTTATATTTTTTTCGTAGTTCAGAGAAACTACTTCAGCATTGGTTCCCAGTTTCAGGGCACACATTGCCAAAGCATCCTGTTTGTCTCTTACATCGAAGTTCTGTTCAAAATCTTTAATCATACTTTCAATCTGCTTTCCAACTTTACGCAGAGTTTCTTCCTCTGCGGCCGGCACGTTCAGCGGATAAACCCTTCCTGCAATGTTGATGGTTATTCTTCTTACATCCATTATAATCCACTGTTTTGAAGCTGTGCAATACAGAAATCAATTTCTTTTACCAATCTGTTGATATGGTTTTTCATTAATCTGTTGTGTTCAGGATTCCCTGATATTGCTGAATAAAGTTTTATATTTTTTTGTTCTTCTGCTAATACCTGATTTCTTCTTCTTTCCTCATCATATTTCTTCTTCAGATCTTCATGCTCAATCGTTAATTCAGATAAACTTTCAGTAAGATTTTTATAGTTCTTTTGTAAAAGCAAAATCTTTTTCTCTAATTCTGAAAAATTATTTTCTAAATCTTGAAGCATTTCAGGTTTTCTATATTCTAACTAATAGCAAAAGTAAAAAAATAATAACAGTAACAAAAATAAAAGTCCCTATATTTTGATTAAGTATGAAAAAAAGGAGATGCATAAGCACCTCCTTTTGTATTTTTATTGTAATATTTCTTATTCGAATTTCAGAACGAACATTACAGCTCTTGTCTGAAGTGTAGACATTGCCGTTGCCCAATATGGAGGTGTGTTCACATTATCAGCTACTTTCTCGTTGTTCATGAAGAATGTTCCCCTGATCGCCGGAGTAAGTTTAAATTTGTTGAAATAAAACTGGATCCCCATTTCAGCAGACCATGCAAAGTTATGCGTAGTGGATCTGAAAACCTGTTGTAAGTTATCATCCTCAGAATCTGAATTGGACTGAAGGTTTACTACATAGTTCACCCCTGCCGCAATGTAAGGTCTGGAATTGTACCATCTCTGACCATGAAGTTCTAATAGTACAGGAACGTCTACCAATGTAGATTTGATATCTCTTGTTTTATCTTTATCCGTTAGCGGAATTGGAGTAAAAGGTGGGTTCGTCAATGTTCCGGCAGCGTACTGGTCATTAGACTGGGTATTGAAAATCAACTGCCTCTGAGCAAATTGCAAGCCTGGTTCCAATCTTAAATCCAGATAGTCGTTCAGTCTCCATTTGGCGATCAAACCAGCACCAAAACTGTAACTTTCTTTGGATTTAACAAGATTCTGATTACCCTCCGAACCATATCTCGGATGAAGGACGATACGGTAGTCCAGCCTGTTGCCGTTTAGGTAAAACCCCCAACTGAATTTCTGCTCGTCAAAGTCTTCCAACTTATCCATTCTGTTTCGGGTTCTGAATTGTGCATCTGCAAAAACTGCAATATTGACTGAGGCTAAAACCAGTGCTCTTAATAGAAATTTATTCATAGGTTACTTTGTTGCTTTATAAATTGTGGCTATACCTAAACTTAGCTTTTTATATTCTACTTTCTTAAATCCCGTATCTAAAAGAATTTGCTTCATCTTTTCCCCGAAAGGAAAAGCATTTACAGAATCCGGAAGGTATGTGTATGCCCTATTATCTTTGGAAACCAGTCTGCCGATGGCAGGTAATATATTTTTGAAATAAAACATATAAAATGGTCCTAAGAACCCCTCAACCTTTGAAAACTCCAGTATATAAACACTCTTGTTATCTTTAACTACTCTTCTTAATTCTGCCAAACCTTTGGTAAGGTTTTCAAAATTCCTTACTCCAAATGCAACGGAAACAGCATCAAATCTATTGTCCTCGAAGGGTAAATTTTCTGCATCTCCTTTTTGCATGGAAATTTTGCCGTCTAATTTAAGTTTTTTTATTTTAATAACGCCAACATTCAGCATTTGTTGTGATAAATCTAAACCAATTACTTTTGCATCGGTTCCTTTTTCAATGGTAATTGCTAAATCTCCCGTTCCTGTAGCCACATCCAGCACTTCCTGCGGATTGTCTTGTTTCATCATTTTCACCAGTGTATTTCTCCATAAAACATCAATTTTCATAGATAAAACATGATTCAGAAGGTCATATTTCGGTGCAATATTGTCGAACATATCCTCTACCTGGCTTTTTTTGGTAGCCTCGGAATTGTAGGGAGTAACTTTGGTAATATCTTTTGTCAAAACTTAAAACTTGTAATATTCTTTGTAATAATTTAGGAAATCCTGCTTTCTGAAGATCTTTGATCTGGATTCCACTTTCTGAATGTTTTTGATCACTTTATCGTAATCTTCATCTACATTATAATAAAAATCTTCGGTATAAAGCCTGTTGAAATGTCTCGCTCCTCCGAAATAATCTTTTCCGTCTATCTTGATTTTGTCCAGGGCCAAAAGTAATGAATCTTTTTTAAGATTGTACCCATAATATTGATCATTAATATAATAATCCTGATGTGCTATATTAATCAGTCCGCGGATTTTATTTACTTCAAATGCAGAATCATACAGCATTTTTTTATTCTGATCAAAAACCTGGATTGAATTTTTTCCCTTTTTAATATCTACATGAACGTACTGCCCCGCGGAGATAATCCCCTCGGAACCGTTATTGATCTTAAAATAATATGTATTAGAAGTAGGGTTGTCTACTACAAAATAATTTTTCTTGGCTAAAAAAAAGAAGTAGATCCCAAAGGCAACGATAAACACCACAGCTGCAATAAGTAAGCCTTTTAAGGATGAGTTATTTTTCATACGATTGTAAAGTACAATTTTTGCAAATTTAATAATATTTTTAATTCTCCGTTATTAATATTAATTATTAACTTTGCATCTTTAAAAAATCATATAAACGAATGCCGAATACGATCATTATTGGTTCCGGATCCTATATTCCTAACAGAGTTATTGGTAGAGATTATTTCATGGATTCTGAGTTCTACACTGAAGACGGAGTTAAGATTGAAAAACCTGCAGAAGAAACCATCGCAAAGTTTGTAGAAATCACAGAAATAGAAAACAGAAGATTTATTGAAGACGATCTTTCCAATTCACAAATTGGCTCTGCTGCTGCCAAAGCTGCCCTTGAGGACGCTAAAGTAGATGGTGAGGAACTGGACTATATCATTTATGCAAGCAACTTCGGAGAAGTTACTGTAGACGGATATGTGAATTTTATGCCGAATATGGCTGCAAGAGTAAAAAATAAGCTGGGCATTAAGAACAGAAAATGCATTACTTATGATATGATCTTCGGATGTCCGGGATGGGTGGAAGCTATGATCCTTGCCGACAACCTTATCAAAGCAAAAGCTGCTAAAACCATTCTTGTAGTAGGTGCAGAAACGTTAAGCCGTGTTACCGATCCGCATGACAGAAACAGAATGATCTTTGCTGACGGGGCGGGTGCAGTTGTAGTACAGGCTACTGATCAGGAAAACGTAGGTATTATTTCTCACAACACAATCTGTGACAATGGTCCGGAACTGTGCTATCTTGAAAATGCACCTTCCATTAACCAGAATGTAGACCAAAGACGTCTTTATGTAAGAATGCAGGGAAGAAAAATTTATGAGTACGCTCTTAAAAATGTTCCGGCTGCTATCAAAGAAACAATAGAGGACGCTAATCTATCCCTTGGAGATATTGATAAGATCCTGATTCACCAGGCCAATGCAAAGATGGATTATGCGATGATTGAAAGACTTCATAAGCTTTATGACGTGAAAGATTATGATCATGCAATCTCTCCTATGACGATTCAGGACTTTGGAAATACATCTGTAGCAACCATTCCAACAATGTATGATTTAATAATTAAAGGAAAAATGGATGGTCAAACGTTTAAGGATAAAGGTAACATTGTGATGACTTCGGTAGGTGCCGGAATGAACATCAATGCTATCGTTTACAGATTTCCTTAAAAATATTTAATTTAACAAAAAAATATAAAGCACAGGGAGATTCTTTGTGCTTTTTTAGATTTTATTATGCAAAGAAATTTTTTAATTATTGCCGCCATCTTCCTGTTCCTCGAGGTCTATATCTATCAGGCTATAAGAACATTAACTGATAATTCCTGGATAAGATTGGGATATTGGGTGATATCTTTAGCAGTTTATGGGATCTTCGCTTATGAAGTCACTCATTTCCAAAGATCGGACAGAAGTACCGTAAGAGCACAGATCATGATTTCATTATTCCTGATCTTTATTCTGCCTAAAATTTTTGTGGTCCTGTTTTTATTGATCGACGATATTTTCAGAACCGGAGGATACCTGATCGGATTAACACAGCCGAAGGAAAACTTTTTCCCGGAAAGGAGGAAGTTTCTTAGTATGGTAGGCCTAGGGCTCGGAGGTGTTCTTTCTGCCCTTTTTATTGACGGGATTACCTTTGGGAAATACAGGCATACAGTAAGGAAAATAAAAGTAAAAATCCCGGGTCTTTCAAAAAGCTTCAACGGTTACAAAGTGATCCAGATTTCTGATGTCCACAGCGGCAGTTTTTCAGATCCGAGTAAACTTCAACATGCCATTGATCTGATCAATGAGCAAAATCCCGACCTTGTGCTTTTTACAGGAGATATGGTGAATAATGTTTCGGAAGAATTCGAGCCTTTTATCCCGTTATTTTCAAAGATTAAAGCAAAAGACGGCAAGTTTGCCGTATTAGGAAACCACGACTACGGTGATTATGTGAGCTGGACTTCTCCGGATGCCAAGAAAAAGAACCTGGAGACTCTCATTGATTACGAAAGACAAGCCGGTTTTGATATGCTTAGAAACGAAAACAGGGTAATTGACAGAAATGGAGAGAAGCTTTACATTCTCGGTGTTGAAAACTGGGGACTGAAACCTTTTCCTCAATTCGGAAAGATTGATGAAGCATTAAAAGGAGTACCAGAATCTGCTCCGAAAATCCTGATGAGTCACGACCCTACCCATTTCGATTATGTGGTTAAAAAACACCCGGGAAACATCCATCTGACACTTTCAGGACACACCCATGGAATGCAGTTTGGTCTGGATCTTAAAAATGTAAAATGGTCTCCTGTACAGTACCGCTACCCAAAATGGGCAGATTTATATGAAAGCGAAGGAAAGATGCTGTATGTCAACAGAGGGTTTGGTGTTCTTGGTTATCCCGGAAGAGTTGGGGTTCTACCGGAGATTACGCTTTTTGAGCTATCTTAAAAATTAGAGAAAAGTCAATTTAATCAATACTATATTTAGTAAATCATTATAAAAACCTGATTTACTAAATATTTTTTTAGATATATACTTTGTTGATATTCCATCTAAACCATTAATTAATAATGCCATTCTTTTTGAAAAGATTCATTTTTTCAAGCCCATGATTATTCATTCTTACCTTGGTTAAATTTCCTCCATTCATTTGAAGATGATTATAGAGTTCATTGATTAATTTTTCGATTCCAGGAGTATTTTCGTCATCAAATTCATAACTCTTTGAATCAGTAATAATCTCTAACCCTGTAGTTCTTCGCCTATAAACCAATGGTATGCTAAATGAATTGATTGAAATAATATCATCCCATTTTATAAATTCCGATGATTTTTCTCGATTTATGTAAAATCCACTATCAGTATATTGAAAAATACCGTTAAAATTACTTAATTCATCCATTTCTCTTTCAACAGATTCATAATCATATTTCTCATCTGCAGTATAAAGCTTTGCACCTGCAAAACAAAGAATAACAAAACAGGAAAAAATGATCAAATAAGAGATTCCTTTACTGTCAAAAACAGGATAATTAAAAAAAATCCAAACTACAACAAGACAGACTATCAGAATCAGTTTTTTCATATTCTTTAATAAAAGATCATTAGAAAATATAGTCCTTCATACGCGAAGTAGCCATATCATTCTCGTTGATCCAGGTAAGGAGGGCATCTAACTTGTCCTCCATTTTTTTGCCCGAAAAAAGGCTTCTGTAAAACGGAATATCAAACCTGTATTTTTTAAAGTCTGTGAACTGCCAAGAATTGAGATAGATCAGAACAAAATCATCATTTTTCAGGGTTTCAAAAACCATATTCTGATAATATTTCATAGGCAGGATCTGAAACACAAAATCATTATACGGCAATTGGCTGTATGGTGAGATACTTTCAGGAACAATACTCAGCCCATCCTCTTCATTAATTTCTGTATCTCTTTTCAGCCTCTTGAATGGAAAAAGAATATCTGCATTATCAATATTGGAGACATAATTAAACTCTAATGATTTCAGATTTTCCTGGGATAATTTAAAATCTTTCTGCCTGATTCCTCTGATCTGTTTTTCCAGAAGGTCCTGGATATTCTTTTTGATTTCTTCAATTTTCTGAAGATCGGAACTCTTATTATAAAAAGCAATTTCATGCCCTTTGGATGAAATTGCTTTTATTAAATTCTGCAGTTTTTCCGCAATGGAAATTTCCACAAAAAAACTTGCTTTTATGTCATGAATATCTAAAATCCGAAGAATAGCTTTTGTATTATCTTCTGCAATTTTCAGTCTCTCCACATCAGAAATTCCTGCTCCGTTTTTTGGTTCAGCTTCAATATTCAGGATGTTAAAAGTCAATAAAATCATTTAAATTAAATTTTAGATAATATTTATAATTAATTAAAAATCAGATGTTAAAATTATTTTTATTTAAACATTAACTTTAAGTAATTAATTTTTGTTTAATTTCACTTTAAGATTCTTGATCATGTCTTTTGACATCTCAGAAATTCCGAAATCATAAGTAAGTCCCCAGTCCTTTTTTGCCACAGAATCATCAATTGAAGCCGGCCAGGAATCTGCAATCGCCTGTCTGAAATCCGGTTCATAACTGATTGAAAAATCAGGAATTTCTTTCTTGATTTCTTCCGCCAATTCTTTCGGGGTAAATGACATTCCGCCCAAATTATAAGATGAGTGTACGGTAAGATTTTCTTTTGGCGCTTCCATCAATTTTAATGTTGCATTAATTGCATCATCCATATACAACATAGGCATTCCTGTGTTTTCGGAAATGAAACTGGTGTACTTCCCTTCTTCTATCGCTTCATAAAAAATTTCAACAGCATAATCCGTAGTTCCTCCTCCCGCAGGTGTCTTCCAGGAAATAAGTCCCGGATATCTGATACTTCTTACATCTACTCCATACTTATCGAAATAATATTCGCACCATTTTTCCCCGGCCATTTTAGAAATTCCGTAAACTGTGGTAGGATTCAAAACTACATCCTGCCCTACATCATGTTTTGGAATTCCTTTCCCGAAGACAGCAATTGAACTAGGCCAGAAGATCTTTTTAAGCAGTCCTTCTTTTGCCATTTCACAGAAATGAAGAAGAGGCTCAAGATTAAGTTTCCAGGCGAAAATCGGCTGTTTTTCTGAAGTTCCGGATAAAAGGGACGCCAGATGATAAACAGTTGTAATTTCATAGTCTTTGATCACCTGTCTTACCAGCTGGGTATTCGTCACATCCATTCTTTCATAATGTCCGGCAGCAGTAATTCCTTTCTGCCATCTGTCAAGTCCTGATGCTACTACATTATCAGCTCCGTGAATTTCAACAAGCCTGTTAGTCAGTTCGGTGCCGATCTGTCCCAAAGCACCAGTAATCAATATTCTTTCCGTATAGGATTCCATTTTACATATTTTTTAGAATTGTACAAAAGTAAAAAAATCATATCAACCAAAATAAAAAAGGTATGCAAAAACATACCTTTTTCATAATATCTAAAAAGAGACCACTAAAAGCTCAGATTGACTCTCGCAAAAAGAAATCTCCCGTTCATTCCGAACTGGGATGTGTTTCTGGAATAAACGAACTGGTTTTGATTAGTAAGATCTATAGGAGCAGCATTAGCAACATAAATTAAATTACCGGAACCATCTAAAGCAGGTGTTTTTACTATAGTAGGTCCATAATTTTTATCCGGATAAATATCAAATAAGTTATTAGCACCAATAGTCAGCCTAAAACTGTTGCTGAATTTGTAGCCTACCGATAAATCTGTAATTACTTTTCCACCCCAAACAGGATGTTCTGTAGCAACAGCCTGTCCGTTAATAATCTCACCACTTACAATACCGTCTCCATTGGCATCCATTGCATTCGGATCTGTAACCTTTCCGAAATACACATTTCTCAGAAGCACATTAAATCTACTAATTTCCAGAGAGTTATTAAGAGAAGCTTTAAATCTGGGAATAGCTTCCTCAAGATAAATTCTACTCGATTCTGAGTAATAACGGTTAATCTGCCCAGCTTTAATTAAAGCATCAGAACCATGAATCTCTCCTATCCTGTTCGTTTTGGACACTGTCACTGCCAAATCGGAATTTAACGAAACACTTTCAGAAAATTTTCCTCTGTGAGAAATCACCCCTTCTACTCCTTTAGTCTGGGTATCAATAGCATTAGCAAAAAATGTTGCTGCGTTGGCATTGGCCTTATCAAAAAGATTCTGCAGGTTTTTTTCAGGGCTTCCATCTGGATAGGTTCCTGCCGGTCTTGAGAACTGATCGGTAAGAACCACTCTGTTCTTAATTTTAATATAATAGCCATCTACGGTAAAAGTAAGATTAGCCTGTGGAATTTTTGCTGTAAAACCCGCAGAATAACTCGTTGACTCTTCCTGTTTCAACTGTGGAATACCTAGAAGTCTTGCAGCTTCTGAATCATTTGAAAATGTACCTACCTCGAATGCAGTCCCTCCTACAAACTGAGTTGCCGTAGCATTGAAATAAATCTGCTGTAAGGAAGGCGCTCTAAATCCGGTTGAATGAGCCGCTCTTAAATTAATCTGATCGGTCAACTTATATCGTGTTGCTATTTTATAATTGAACGTAGACCCAAAATCTGAATAGTTTTCATAGCGTAAAGCAGCACTCAAAAGCCATTTATCCGTAACATCCAGTTCAGTATCCACATACGCCGCCACAGAACTTCTCCCTTTATTTAAAGCATTTTCAGGCCTGAAACCCGGAAACACCTGAGATCCGCCTGGTCTGGTAGCTCCTAAAAAATCAGTTGGTTTTAAAGAAGCAACAGTTGATGGAGTCTGGATCAGTCCATTGATATCATACAAAGCCCATGAAGCTTCTTCTCCATTTTTTATTTTATACCGTTCAAATCTTGCTTCACCACCGAAAGCCACATTAAAGCCCTTTAACCAATCAATTTTTGTATCGAAATCTGCATTGATTGTATTTTGCATAAAGCTCAATCCTCCTGCATCAAATTCTGTTTTACCGGGATATGCCATGGATGCATTAGCTGTATTTTTAATCGTATAATCAAAAGTATTCTGTCCGAAAGTATTACTTATATCATAATTGACATTCCCCAATTTCCCTTTAACTCCACCTGCAAACGAAAGATCAATAACATCTGAAGCTATTTCCGGCAAGAAACCGTTCGGATATATGGCTGTAGAAGTTCTGTTTTGATTAGGCCTTCTGAAAAAGCCCGCCGCATTACCATCTCGGTAAGAAATTCCTCCAAAAGCATACCCTTTCACAGATGATGAAAGGTCAAATTCAGAATTCATAAAAAACTGACCGGACGTCAATTTTGACTGTCCAACCCGCATATTAAAATCGTCTCTGGTTAATTTTCTATAAGCCAGTTCATTTTCAGTAACATCAATTTTCAATAAATTCTGTAACTGTGAAATAGTATTGGCGGCCTGAATATCCGCTTGCTGCTGTGCTGTAAAATAACCAACCGACGGAGCATACTGATGAATATAACCTATGATCTGCTGTGTATTCGGGGTATTAGCAATGTTTCCAAAAAGTGAAGAAATATTCACCCCTTGTTCCAGAGCTCTCTGTTCAATTGCATTATATGCATTAAAAATATCTCCGGTTGCCGCCTGTGCTCTTCTTGTATCATCTCTGCTCAATAAACTTGCCGTGAAATTGATGAATCCATTTGTCCCGATTTTAGTGCCATAATTAAGATCTACCTGATATTTTCCACCGTCCCATCCTCCATGATGATCATTGGCTCCTTTTGAATTAAAAGCTCCTGCCGTAATAGCAGCCGTAAAAGCATTGGTATTCTTTTTCATGATAACATTGATAACTCCTGCAATAGCATCAGAGCCATATTGTGCAGAAGCTCCGTCTCTCAGCACTTCCAACCTTTCAATGGCAAAAGCAGGAATAGCATTAAGATCGGTCCCTACCGAGCCTCTTCCCGGCGAACCATTGATATTAACCAAAGCAGAGTTATGTCTCCTTTTTCCATTGAGAAGAACCAATACCTGATCAGGTCCAAGTCCTCTTAATTGAGCAGGATCCACATGATCTGTTCCATCTGCTACAGTCGTTGAATTAGATGTAAAAGAAGGTGCTGCATAATTCAAAATCTGGTTAAGATCCATCTGAGGACTTAAAACCGCCTGAGATCCAATATTAATAACATCTACCGGTACCGGAGTATCCGTAGCAACCCTGGCTTTATTCCTTGAACCAATAGTGATCTTCACTTCATCCACCTGATTAGTCTTTATCGAATCATTAGTTTGAGCGTTGGCATTTGCAGAAATAAAGAATAATACTCCAAGCAAAGCAATTTTTTGGTAATTTTTATTCATATGTATTTTTTAATGTAAGCTCAATTTACAAAAAATATATTAAAACCACCAAAATCGTAATTGTTTTTAAAATAAATAACAGTTTTTAATAAACATTCATCACAAAAATTCATAATTCAATTAACAAGTGAATAATTTAATAAATAGCTTCATTTTTTATGACTGCCATAGATACAAACCACTATTAAAGGTATTTGGTTGTTTAAAAATTATCTACTTTTGTCTCAAACATAATCTTATGAAGAGAGTATTTCTGGCTGCCGTACTTATGGCATTTAATTTTTCCCCTGCGCAGTTTACAGGTTTCAACATTATCAAAGAAGTAAAAGTTAAAAATAAAGGGGTCGTGGTTTCTGCCCATCCTTTAGCAAGTGAGGCGGGATCAAAAATTATGAAGATGGGCGGAAATGCCTATGATGCTGTTGTAGCAACACAATATGCCCTTGCAGTAGTATATCCTCAGGCCGGAAATATAGGCGGAGGCGGTTTTTTGGTTGGCGTTAAAAATAATGGCGAAAAATTCACCCTGGATTACAGAGAAACTGCTCCCAAAAAAGCTTCCAAGGATATGTACGTTGATAAAAACGGAAAAGCCAATACGGATCTTTCGCAATACGGAAGACTGGCTGTAGGTGTACCGGGAAGCATCTCCGGATTTTTTGCGACTTTGAAATATTGTAAGCTTCCGATGGATAAAATTATCCAGCCAGCAATCGATCTGGCCGAAAAAGGTTTTGCCATTACAGAAATGGAAGCCGATATGCTGAATACCCACAGAGAAAACTTCTTAAAGCATAACAAATCCTCCATCGCATTTGTAAAAGATGTTCCGTGGAAAGCAGGTGATATTTTGGTTCAGAAAGAACTGGCTGAAACACTAAGATTAATTCAGAAATTAGGAGCAAAAGGGTTTTATGAAGGGAAAACAGCCGAATTAATGGTTTCAGAAATGAAAAAAGGCAATGGAATTATTACTTTGGAAGATCTTAAAAATTATAAAACAGCAGAAAGAAAACCCCTGGAATTTGATTATAAAGGAAGCCGTGTGGTAACAATGCCTCTTCCTTCCAGTGGAGGTGTATTACTTGCCCAAATGCTGACGATGGCCGGATATGAAAATCTGGAAAAATATCAGCAGAACTCTACGGAAGCCGTGCAGATCATGACAGAAGCTGAAAGAAGAGCCTTCGCAGACAGGGCTGAATATATGGGTGATCCGGATTTTATTGAAGATAAAACAGCTTATCTGACTTCCGATGCCTATCTGAAAAACAGATGGAAAAGTTTCAGCTTCAGTAAAGCCACTCCAAGTTCGGAAGTTGGAAAAATAATCAGCCAGCCAAATGAATCGACACAGACGACTCACATTTCCGTTATAGATAAAGATGGAAATACAGCTTCTGTAACGACGACTCTTAACGGATATTACGGAAGTAAAGTTGTGGTTTCCGGAGCAGGTTTCTTTTTGAACAACGAAATGGATGACTTCTCTATTAAACCGGGAGTTCCGAATATGTTCGGAGCCGTAGGTGGCGAAGCCAATTCCATACAGCCCAATAAAAGAATGCTTTCTTCCATGACTCCTACCATCTTACTTAAAAACGGAAAACCTTATATGGTTGTAGGTACACCGGGAGGAACTACTATCCCTACTTCAGTTTATCAGTCTATTGTAAATGTTGTAGATTTTAAGCTGAATGCCAATATTTCTGTCAATGCACCGAAATTCCATCATCAATGGCTTCCGGAAAAAATTACGGTAGAAAGTAATTTCCCTGAAAGCACAATCACTGCCCTTAAAAGCAAAAATTATGTGATTGATAAAATAAAATATATCGGGAAAACCGAATTGATACTGATGGACGACAACGGCAATATCCATGCTGTGGCAGATGGCCGCGGTGATGATTCTGTTGCCGTGGAATAATTAAGATACAGGATTCTATCATAGATGCTTCGACTTTGCTCTACATGACAATTTCTAAACTTTACAATTATATATTAGAGATGTTATGTAGAGCAAAGTCGAAGCATTATTTATTAATAAGGTTATGAATAGAAATTTACAATCGGGTTATTTTAACTGATGTTTGTCATGTTTTAAGATAAAATTCTTAATTTTCCGCGTTCAAAATTTAAAAAATATCACTTGAAAGCGAAAAATATACATAACCAGCTTTACTTCCAGGTCATTATTGCAATAGTCGCAGGAATACTTTTAGGAAGGTATTATCCGGAACTGGGTGAGAAAATGAAACCACTGGGTGACGGATTCATCAAACTGGTGAAAATGATTATCGCTCCGGTGATTTTCATTACTTTAACGTTGGGAATTGCCCATATGACCGATCTCAAAAAAGTCGGACGTATTGCAGTAAAAGCAATGATCTATTTCTTTACATTTTCAACTTTAGCTCTGATTATCGGACTGATCGTAGGAAATATTTTACAGCCGGGACATGGTTTGAATATTGATCCTGCCACTCTTTCAGGGGATGTTTCCCAGTATCAGCAAAAGGCCCATGATTCAACGCTGACAGGTTTTATCATGAATATCATTCCAGAGACACTTTTCAGTCCATTAGTTGGTGAAAACATACTTCAGGTGCTTCTGGTAGCTATTTTAATGGGTGTTGCATTAGTCTTGACTAAAGAAAAAAGTCAGAAAGTAACAGATTTTCTGCAGGATCTTTCAACACCTGTTTTCAAAATTGTTCATATGCTGATGAAACTGGCTCCTATCGGAGCTTTTGGAGCAATGGCATTTACTATCGGGAAATATGGTCTTCATTCGGTACTGAATCTTATATTTCTGGTAGGAACATTTTATATTACCTCTATCCTATTTGTTGTCATTGTTTTAGGTGCAGTAGCCTGGTATAACGGGTTTAATATTTTTAAGCTGATGTTTTATCTGAAAGAAGAACTTCTTCTGGTTTTAGGAACCAGTTCTTCTGAATCTGCACTTCCGGGAATTATGGAAAAGCTGGAAAAAGCCGGCTGCTCAAGGGCAATCGTAGGACTTGTGGTGCCTACCGGATATTCTTTCAATCTGGATGGTACCAATATTTATATGACACTGGCTTCTCTTTTTATTGCTCAGGCCCTAAATATTCATCTTCCTCTGGATAAACAGATAATGCTGCTTTTGGTCGCTATGTTAAGCTCAAAAGGAGCAGCTGGTGTTACAGGAGCAGGGTTTGTAACTTTGGCAGCAACACTTGCCGTTGTTCCTGAAATTCCAATTGCGGGAATGACATTAATTTTAGGGATTGATAAATTTATGAGTGAATGCAGGGCTCTAACAAACGTAATTGGGAACTCTGTAGCAACAGTAGTTGTAGCCAACTGGGAAAAACAACTGGATAAAACACAGCTACAGTATTGCCTTGACCACCCACATGAAATTGAGAAAAAATTAGAAATTTAGAGTATAAACCATCACCAAAAACACGCGATAATTAAAATTTTAAGATATGGAAATAACACTTCAACCTATAGCAACAGTTAAAAACTCCCGTACAGAACCAATAGACGATAATTGGGAAACAATCATTGCCGAAATTGAACTGGCCGATCATATTCCAACAGAAGCTTTTAACAGTATTTCAAATTTCTCCCATCTTGAAATTATTTACTATTTCGACAAGGTAAAAGAAGAAGACATTGTTTTTTCAGGGCATCCGAGAGGGAATACAAATTATCCGAGAACAGGCATTTTCGGACAACGCAAAAAAGACAGGCCAAATACAATAGGACTTGCCACAGTTGAATTACTGGAACACAATGAGAGAACGATCAAGGTTAAATTTCTTGATGCTATTGACGGAACTCCGGTACTGGACATTAAACCTGTATTTAAGGAATTTCAGCCGAAAGGTGAAATCAAGCAGCCTGCATGGGTAGCAGATCTTATGAAAAATTATTGGAAATAAGGAAATTACACCAGAATATTCAGGCTTGAAGGTTGTACTTTCACATGAACCGGTGATTTTATTTTATTAAATTCACCATCGAGGTGCCAGTTTTTAGTTGTTACCTTGAATGAAATCTCTGAAACAGGAAGATAGGTTACATATTCATCATCCTTCAGCCTTTTGGTAAACATCCTGAAGGCAAAAAGAGCCGAGTAGGTCAGTGGGAATTTTTTCACAAGAACCATATCTACCAATCCGTCACTTTTACTTGCCTGCGGAGCAATATAAGCGTTGTTTCCGAACTGGCGTGTATTGGCTATGTTCAGCATCAGGTACCGCCCGTTGTACTGTTGGTAGGCTTCATCAAAGAATTTAACCTTGATTGGTTTATAATTGAAGAATGTTTTCAGGGAAACCTTGATATAATTTTTGAATCCGCGGCTGGTCTTTTCAAATTCTTTAACCACCTTCCCATCAAATCCGGTTCCTGAAACATTGATAGACAATCTGTCATTAACGGTAAAAGTATCAATCTTTCTGGACGCTTTAGCTTTGATTTTTTCCAAAAGCTCGTCAAGGTTTTTACTGAATTTAGTCTCATTGGAAAAGCCGTTACCGGATCCGGCCGGAAATATCGCAAGGATCTTATCTGTATTAATAAGACTTTTCGCAACAGTGGAAATCGTTCCGTCACCTCCGATAGCTACAAAGATATCGACATTGTCAAAATTCGTCCTGATAAAATCATCAGTCCCCGGAATAGATTCGGAGATATAATATAAAGGATTACTGACCTTTTTCTTGAGCTCGTCAAGAAACGGCTGATAATTTTTTTTGGCCGAAAAAGGATTAATGATAAAAGCTGCTCTTTCCATTACCGCAAAAATAGAAAATGCTTCCAGATCCGGAAGCATTATTTTATTTTATTTTCATTCTTTCTTTGAATTGTGTATTCAATGTTCCTTTCAGTTCTTCCCAGGATACAGGAATCACAATATCTCCGGCCGCAAAAGCTGTAATTTCGTACGGACTGTAATGGAAGTACAGGTTTTTCTGATCAAAGTAAAAATTATCAGTAGCAGGGATGGCTTCCACCAAAAGCATATCTGAATTTTTCACTTCACCATTACCATCTGTTGTTCCGCTGTTGATCTTATTGATATTTTTCATCAACATGGCTTCAAGTTTAGCTTTTGGCATTGAAGTAATATCTTTAAGCTCCAGTTTTTTATTGTTTTTAAGATCAAAAACTCTTTCTGAAAATCCATAATTATCATGAGCTCCTCCCTCGTATGAGCTCCACACATACCCAATATGCATGTAGTCATTATCATTGGAAACCAGATTCATATGGGAGTTTGTATACCAGTTCTGTGCATAGGAAATATCTGAAATCCAATCTTTACTGTCACTTTTTACGGATTTGAAGTACTTATTTTTATCACTATCCAGATAGGACTGCAGTCCTTTTTTAGAAAAATCTTTGATTCCCTTATTCTGAAAATAGATACTATCCAACAACCGTTTGTCTTTCAAAGTTGGAAAAACAAGCAGTTTGGAGGCGAAACTTACGGTAAGTGAATCTGCAATCTTTGAAGAATCACTGACTTTCACGGAATCGACTGTAAATTTTTCTGCCTGGGGAGTTTCTTTTGTATCAGAATTTATGGTCTGTTCTCCTTTTTTACAAGCTGAAAAAGCAAGGAAAGAAGAAACTGCCAGAACGGCAATTGTATTTTTCATAATTATTTCTTTTGAGTGTGAATGCAAAAACCATTCAAAAAAAGAATGGTTTTGCAAAAATTATTTTAATTCTTAAATATCTGAAGGAAATTTCTCCTCTATGATTTTTTAATCAGGCTTATTACCTGGTTTTCACTTTTTGAAGCTGTCTCCCAAATTTGCTTGAATGCAGGATAGTACTCTTTGGGATAATCCGGACTTACAATTTTTGTGGTAGAGATTATTTCCAGCTTGTTACCTTTTTGTTCGGCAATATAGCTGTATTCAATTTCTTTATCCTGTGTTACAATTTTTTTACTTTTCGGCATTGCCTCTATAGTATAGTCTTCCGGTATTTCCAGGGTTACTTTTTTCACTTTGGTAAATGAGGAAATAAAGTCGATATCATATTTTCTCTCATCAGTCTGATCAAATTCATTGGAGTTTTTGTTCAGGAAAAGCATCGGGTTGATGATCATTTTCTTCCCAACTTTATCTATAAGATTATCTGAAGTGAATTTCATAGTACTTTCAAAATCTCCATTTTCCAGAGCTTTCGACTCAATTCCTGTAAAATCTATTGAATAATTATCTTTATACTGTTTTTTATATTTTTCAGCATTTTCATCATAGCTTTCTTTAACAAACATGGCATATGAACCGGTATCTTTATCAGTATACGTTCCGGAAATGCTCCCGTCTTCGTTGATCTTTGCTTCTGTAGTAAGATAATTGAAGCTGGTTGTAGCATTTTCCATCTGCAATAGGGTAGCTTTCTCTTTGGCCATCAGAACACCATACTGATTCCAGTCTCTTGGAGGAAGATTATTTACAGATCCTTGTTTTGCAGTAGCGTCATAGAGATAATATCTGTCCTTTATTTTAACAGCTGCTATAACAAAATTCATCCCGACGATGCTTGGTGAAACTAAATTGATCAAGCCGTTGTCCACAGTGGAGATTACAAGAGGATCAGCTTTTAATCCAGCTTCCCTAAGCATCATGATAAGGAAAAGATTAATTTCAGCAGCATTTCCTGTTTTAGTTTCTACCAGTTTTTTTATTCCGTCTTCTGTATAAACCCCTCGGTCTTTGTTCCAGGTAAATGTATTTTTTACATATTTAAAAATGGCATCTGCTTTTTCAGTATCTGAATTCAGACCTGAAATAATTGAGGTTACATTTTCTTTAGCCAGTTTTGTTTTTTTCAGTTCTTCCCCAAAATCGTCATCTTTATAAAGCTTTTCTTTGATTTCTTCCCATGAAGAGGAATACATTTTAAGTTGACCAAAATTAGTTGAATGAAGTTCTGCACTTACTTTCGTACGGTAATTCCTGTCATTCTTAACAAATTTTTCAGTTTTGAACCCTTTTAGGTTTTCATATCCGAATCTATAGGTCTTAAATGGCATTCCATACATTGTTTTCTCCTCTACCATTCTATATTTTGGAGCTAATGAACCTGTATAATTTACATTATAAGCTATATGTGAGGGGCTATCCAGAATATACTCTGTGTACAGTGAAGGTGCATCAGATTCTATTATGATCTGTGGAACCGAATATAAAAAGGGAGATAAAACTTCATACTGATATTCTATAACAGACCCATTTTTCACATTAGGAAAAGCAAATTTTGTGATGGTTGTATACTTGCTTTCCTTACTTTTATATTTTGAACTTTTATCTACTTTTGTACTTGCTGCCGCTCCATTTTCAAGATTATAGACGAAGGCTTTCATTTTGCTTAACGTTTCTTCATCACCTCCGGCATTTTTAAACAGTGGAATTTCAAGGTTCAACCAGTCTTCTGCTTTATCTTTATCATAGATTTTTACTCTGTAAAAAACATTCTTCTTAAGATTTCCTGTAGAAGTATCAATATTAAAATGGACTGATTTATATAAAATTTCTGCAGGCGCATTTTCATCCAGCGTTGATTTTACTTTGGAAAGATCAGCATTATCAAATTTCGGAGGGTCCAGAAATTCATGCTTCTGACCGTTTACAGAGATCAGAATTCCGAAGCAGAAAGCCGTTAATAAGTTTTTTTTCATGATTAGATTTTAGTCAGTAGTATTTTAGAATTATCAGTATTCAGAGTTTTTTTTCTGAAACTTACGTAATCGTTATATTTTTCTTTCGGAAATATTCCTTTATTAATTTTAATGAATCGTGTAACTTTCAACGATTCTCCGTTTTTCACAATATTCAGTTTATAGGTTCCAAATTCAGAATTGATGGTTACATTTTCCGGAACTTCATCAATTTTGTAATTTTTGGGAATTGCAAAATCAATTTCATATTCATCCTGAAAAGACTGTCCTATTTCAAATGGAAGCTCCCTGTTTTCATCAGATTTATAAAAATTATTGGTAAAAATAGGTACTGCTCTGAAAATCAAATTTGCTCCCGTATTTTTGGAATAATTATTTGCTTTAAAATCCAGATTGAATTTTATGACAGCATTATCTTTATCATTGACAAGATCTTTCATTTCTGCTTTTTCAAAATTCAGAACATCGAATCTTTTTTTCAAAACCTCAGTTTTTTCTTTTGGTGACAGATAGGTATAAGCCAGATTATTATCATACTGACTTCCTGTATAGGCAAACTGAATCTCTCCGTTGATGCTGTTATCTTCTGAAAGATTAATTTTTAGAGTCTGCTTTTCTCTGTTCTGCTCAGCTGTATATGAAGGTGTATTGATAAGTTCTATTCCTTTTTTAGTTACAGCAAGAACATTTCTGTCTGTAGTACTGTAGCCCAGATGATTGAAAGCAATCTGCTGTGAAGTATTTTCAAGCCAGATATTTCCTTTTTCTGTAGGTACCATCAGAATTGCATGATTCCCTCCCATTGATGGAAAATCCGGATCAAAAGAAATATCAGATGAACCGGAATTGATCACACAATAGTTTGATGGAATTCCTGCCTCATTCAATAAGGTTTTCATATAATTGGTCAATCCTTTACAATCGCCATAGCCCTTTTTCTGAACTTCATCGGGAAACATTGGAAGCCATCCTCCAATACCCAATCCTACAAATATATACCTGGTTTTCGACTGCATATATTGATACAGCTTTTTAACTTTTTCTTCTGTTGAACCTTCTAATTTTAAAGCAGCCACTTCTGCTTTAATAGCCGGAGTAGATGCAGAAACAGGCTCAACAAGATTAGTATAATACCAGGTTCCAAAATCTGTCCAACTGTTCAAAGTTCCTTGCTTACCTTCCAGATTGAATTTGGCCAAAGTAAAACTTACTTTAGGCAATATTTTCTCAGGCTGAGGCAGCATCTGCACATCATCTATTGCAGGAACATTCTTGTAAGAATAAGTCTTTTCATTACCACTATCAGCAGCAGTTACAGCTGTATAATTATATTTTGAAGGATAAGTTTTAGTCTTAAGATCAATTCCTGATTTATTGATTATTTTGAACTGAGCTTCTTCCAGAGATATATTCGGGGAGGAAAACGGTAAAAAATCGGGAATGAAAATGGTATTTTCATTTGTGATCTGATATGAGAAATCTACTGTATAAGGATAATAGGCTGAAGTATATGACAATGCAAGAACCCTGTTATCTGAATAAAATACTCCCTGGGTATTGTTGGCAAAGTCACCAAAATCAGATTTGGAAAAATTTTTTATTTTTTTTCCGGATTCATCATAAACAGTCACTTTCACATCGGAAATATTATCGCCTTTCTGATAGGGAATATAAATCTGCGCTTTAGAGTCACCATCTTTATTTAAAACGGTTGTTACCTTATTATATTGATATTTGATTTCGTCAATCTTATTGATCTGAGCTGTTGTAAAATCCTTTCGGATAACAATATCTGCATTTTTCTTTAAATTTTCAGGAATGGCAGAAACCGGATAGGTTTGTGCAAAGTATATTGAGGCTGTGGATAATGCCCCCAGAATTAGTATTTTCTTCATTAATTTTTTATTTGTATTCTTATTTTTTCACCAAAATAATCACTTGGTTTTCAGAGTCTGACATCACTTTCCAGACCTGCTTAAAGAAAGGATAATATTCTTTTGGATAGTTCTGGCTTGCAATATTAATTTTAGAGGTAATAATCAGTTTATTTCCTACAGTTTCCGACTTATAAGAATAGGCTATTTCTTTATCATCTGTCTGTATTTTTTTATCTTTTGGAAAACTTGTTACTTTATAATCTGCAGGAATCTCCAATTCTATTCTTTTCTCTTTCTCAAAGGCTGAAATAAAATCAATCTGGTACCTTCTTTCATCAGTCTGATTAAATGTATCATTTCCTGAAGTAAGGAACAGAAAAGGATTGATTACAATTTTACTTCCAACCACATCCATTAGGTTATTTCCTGAAAATTTCATCTGGGTTTCAAAATCACCATTCTCGGTAAGTTTGGATTCTACCTCTTTGATATCTGCTCCATATTTTGTTTTAAAGGATTCATTATACTTATCCTTATTAAAATCAAATTCATCATAAGCCTCAATAGCAAACATTCCATTATCTTTTTGAGTAAATGTTCCTTTGATTATAGAATTTTCTAAATCTACAGAAGCTTTGATCACCTGCTCTTTTTTGCTGATATTAGTATTGGAAAAAGAAAGATCTGTTCCCTTATCTTTTTCTATTAATATTCCGAAGTCATTCCAATCTCTCTCTGGCAAAAGATTTGCCTTAGAAGCATAAGATGTTCCATCATAAAAATGGATTTGGTCATTAATTTTAACAGAGGCCAGTACAAAATTCACCTCATCCAGACCGGGTGCAGTAATATTCAAAATCCCATGATCTGTTGTAGAGATCAAAACAGGATTGGCTTCAATTCCTGCATTTCTAAGGAGCATAATAAGAAAGAGATTAATATCTGCACTGTTTCCTGATTTTGTTTTCAGAAGCTTGCTTAATCCCTGACTGGCTATTACATCATCGTTCCTGTTCCACTTATAATTTTCTTTAACAAAATTGAAAATTTTATTCGCTCTTTCTAACGGATCATAGTAGGTTTTGATGCTTTCAGGTAGTATATCCTTTACATTACTATTCAAATAGTTTCCAAAATTATCCGAAGTATAAAGTAATTCCGCAATTTTATTCCAGCTTTTAAATGTAGTATATCTATAGTTTCCGGCTGAATAACTTTTTACCTCAGGTCTTACCTTTGCTCTGTTTCTGTTCAGGTCTTTTACAAAACTTTCCTTCTGTTTTGATTTTGTATTTTCATAGCCAAACCTGATTATATCATATGAAACACCAAGATGAGCTTCAGAATTGTTATACTGATGATCGGGCTTTATAACCGTACCTGTTGTATCAAAAGTATAATCAAGATTCTCATGCGGATACTCCAGATTAAATTCCTGATATACTACAGGAATATTATACTCCAGAAAATAGCTGGTGTTAAAAATATTTGATGATGAGATTTTGTACTTATACTCTATTACGGCTCCGTCTGATACATTGGGAATTGCCAGCTTGAAAAACCTTAAACCTTTTGTAAAATTTTCTTTAAGCTGCTCTTTTTTATCAATCAAAATTTTTTCTACCTTATTATTAACAAGGTTATATACCTTCACTTCATATTTATCCAATACATTACCGGAATAAATAGGAATTTCTATATTTAGCCATTCTTCTGCATTTTTCTTGTCATAAATTTTTATTTTAGAATAGTATTCTTTCTCGACAAGAAAATTTGGTCCAATGGAATTATTTGCAATATGATATCGAACACTATTGTAAAGGATTTCCGCTGGAGCACTTTTTTCTATCAGTGAATTTGTTTTCTTTAAATCAGTTTCATCAAAAGCAGGCTGGACAAGAAATTTATGTTGCGAAAAAAACATATTGAATGCGAAACAGCATACTGCTATATTGAATTTAGTATTGGTTATCATAGTTTTTTTAGTTTTTAAGATTTTCATAGAAAATTTCATCAAATTTATAGATCCACATTATGGTAAAATCCTCCTGGATAAGAGTATTAGCAGTTTTCTTTAAATTTTCAAGGAATGGTAGACCGAATAAGTTTGTGCAAAATATATAGAGTTTGTAGACAAAGCCTCTATAATCAAAATTTTCATCATAGTTATTAAAAGTTGAGCAAAAATAATAAAATCTTAATAACTGTTAATTTTTTATTTTAAAATAAACAAAAATACTTTATAAAAGACTAATATACAGCAGTTTATTTTATGGTAAATTTTAACAAATTACATCTCTCATTAAGGATTTTTATAATTTTCTCACAATAATCTCATCATAATTTTTCAATTATGAAATTGGAAACAAAAAAAGACTCCATTTCTGAAGTCTTCAAAATATCTTTTTATTGATTGTTAATCATTTGGAATTCTGTTGCTGTCATATTTATCACTGCTAAAAGCAAGAACCGGAACGAAAATAAATCCAAAGAAGAACAAAAGAATAGTATAAACCGGAGTCTCTTTTCCAAAAGCTTTCGCCAGCCTATCATTTACCACCCATCCTGCATATATATTAACAAAAGGAATTATCAGTAAAATAATCCACCATATGGGTTTCTTTACAATATCCAATAATACGATGATATTGTAAACCGGGACAAAAGCCGCCCAGGCATCTTCTCTTCCGGCTTTCTGAAATATTTTATACATACAGTATCCGTAAAATATATAAATCAGTAATCCGAAGATCATACTTCCCAATCCCAGTCCTGCAGCTGCAGCACCTGACATTGTATCTACCCCGTCATAAGGGTCTGTTTGTAAAAGAGTTAACATATTATTATTTTTTATTGGTTTTCACCAAATATAAAAAAAGCTTCTAATACATAGAAGCTTTTTTTAATATATTTTTAATAATAATTATGCATCAATCTTTGCATATTTCGCATTTTTTTCGATAAATTCTCTTCTTGGTGGCACTTCATCCCCCATCAGCATTGAGAATATACTATCAGCCTCTACCGCATTATCAATCGTTACCTGCTTTAAAATTCTGTGCTCAGGATTAAGGGTTGTTTCCCAAAGCTGCTCAGGGTTCATTTCCCCAAGACCTTTATATCGCTGAACTTCTACTCCTTTTCCGTCCGGAGCCATTTCTAAAGTAAACTCTTCACGCTCTTTTTCGTTGTAGGCATATATCTTTTTGTTTCCTTTCTTCAATAAATATAAAGGTGGCTGAGCAATATATATATATCCGTTTTCAATAAGTTCCTTCATAAATCTGAAGAAGAACGTAAGAATCAGGGTAGAAATGTGGGATCCATCGATATCGGCATCGGTCATAATCACAATTTTATGATATCTCAGCTTAGCCATATTTAAGGCCTTACTGTCTTCTTCTGTTCCTACAGAAACTCCAAGAGCTGTATAGATGTTTTTAATCTCTTCGTTATCATATACTTTATGAAGCATTGACTTTTCAACGTTAAGAATCTTACCTCTCAAAGGTAAAATAGCCTGGAAATGTCTGTCTCTACCTTGCTTAGCAGTTCCACCTGCGGAATCTCCCTCTACTAAGAACAGTTCAGATTCTGCCGGATCTTTAGATGAGCAGTCTGATAATTTCCCCGGAAGTCCGGAACCGCCCATAGGAGATTTTCTCTGAACCATTTCACGGGCTTTCTTCGCTGCCTGTCTTGCTTTTGCTGCTAAAACGACTTTCTGAACAATAATCTTTGCTTCAGTAGGGTTTTCTTCCAGGAAATTGGTAAGCATTTCCCCTACAATTTTATCTACAGCACCGGAAACTTCAGAGTTACCTAATTTAGTTTTAGTCTGTCCTTCAAACTGAGGCTCCATTACCTTTACAGAAATTACGGCAGTAAGTCCCTCACGGAAGTCATCACCGGTAATTTCCACTTTTTCTTTTTGTGGAATTCCTAAATCATCAGCATACTTTTTAAGGGTTCTCGTCAAAGCACGTCTGAAACCTGCAAGGTGAGTTCCTCCCTCATGGGTATTGATATTATTAACGTAAGAGTGAAGGTTTTCACTGAATGAAGTATTGTAACGCATCGCCACTTCTACAGGAATATCATCTCTTTCACCTTCCATGAAGATTACATTCTCCATGATAGATTCCCGGTTTCCGTCAATATGGGCAACGAATTCCTTTAACCCGCCTTCAGAATAGAAAATTTCTGTTTTGAAGGATCCGTCTTCCAATGTTTCTCTTTCATCGGTAAGGGTAATTGTAATTCCTCTGTTAAGATAAGAAAGCTCTCTTAAACGGCTTGCTAAAGTATCATAGTTGTATACCAGTTCTGTGAAAATACTATCATCAGGCTGGAAGAACTGTTTGGTTCCTCTTTTATCACTGTGACCAATTTCTTCAACCCCGGTTTGTGCTTTTCCTCTGGAATATATCTGCTGATAAACGTTTCCGTCTCTGTAAACGGTAGTAATCATTTCATTGGAAAGTGCATTCACACACGAAACCCCAACTCCGTGAAGTCCTCCGGAAACTTTGTAAGAATCTTTATCGAATTTACCTCCTGCTCCAATTTTTGTCATTACAACCTCAAGAGCAGATTTTTGTTCTTTTTCGTGGAAATCTACAGGAATACCTCTACCGTTATCACTAACCTCGATCCCGTTTCCTTCTTTAATGCTGACAAAGATCGTGTCGCAGAATCCTGCCAATGCTTCGTCAATAGAGTTATCTACTACTTCATAAACCAAATGATGGAGACCTCTTACTCCTACATCACCAATGTACATTGAAGGACGCATACGAACGTGCTCCATTCCTTCCAATGCCTGAATACTACTAGCTGTATATTGTTTCTGACTCATATAAATTATTAAAATCCTGCCAAATGCAGAGACTCACAAAGATCGTGATTTTTTTCGACTTATGAAAGTTAAAATATGTCAAAAAAGAGTAGAATTATAATGAAAACAAGAACTGAATTTTATCTAAAAAAGTTTAAAGTTATTACCTATTTCTCAAACACCAACTGTGTTAAATCATATTCTACATCCGTATTTTATGCTTAAATTTATTTACTCAAAAGTTGATTATTATGGATGATTTTATTGCAGCCCGGGCGCAGATGGCTCTCTCGCTGGGCTTTCATATCATTTTTTCCTGTGTGGGAATGGTAATGCCCTTTCTGATGGCCTTTGCCCACTGGAAATATCTCAAAACCAATAATGAAGTATATAAAGGCCTTACAAAAGCCTGGAGTAAAGGAGTAGCAATTCTCTTTGCCACAGGTGCCGTTTCTGGCACTATGCTTTCTTTTGAGCTTGGACTTCTGTGGCCTGGATTCATGAAGCATGCGGGACCCATTTTCGGAATGCCGTTTTCTCTGGAAGGAACTGCATTTTTTATTGAAGCCATTGCCATTGGATTCTTTTTATATGGTTGGGAGAAATTCAATAAATGGTTTCATTGGTTCTGTGGATTTCTGGTAGGTTTAAGCGGATTGGCCTCCGGTATCCTTGTCGTTGCAGCCAATGCCTGGATGAATTCGCCTGCAGGTTTTGATTATATTAATGGACAATATTTAAATATAGACCCTATTAAAGCCATGTTTAACGAAGCATGGTTTCCTCAGGCTCTTCATATGACCGTTGCAGCTTTCTGTGCTACAGGATTTGCCGTTGCAGGAGTTCACGCTTTGTTGATTATGAAAGGAAAAAATGTAGAATTCCATACAAAAGCTTTCAGAATTGCTGCCGGATTTGCTTTAATCGGGGCCTTTGGAGCGCCTTTAAGCGGTGACGTTGCAGCAAAATCCGTCGCTGAAAGACAGCCTATTAAACTCGCTGCCATGGAAGCTCACTTTGAAACTGAAAAAGGAGCATCATTTGTACTGGGCGGAATTCCTGATGAAGAGAAAGGAGAAGTGAAATATGCCGTTAAAATTCCCAAAGTATTAAGTTTTCTTGTTAGTAATGATTTCAATTCCGAAGTAAAAGGATTGAAGGATTTTCCCCGTGACGAATGGCCTCCGGTGGCTGTTGTTCACTACGCTTTTCAAATCATGATTTTTTTCGGCGTTGTGATGATCTGCATCGGGGCTGTGTACCTCTACTCTTTCTTCTTCAAAAAGGAATGGCTGAGTAAAAACTGGCTTTTAAAAACATTTCTGATCGCTACCCCTTTCGGATATATTGCTTTGGAGGCAGGATGGACCGTTACCGAGGTAGGAAGACAACCGTGGATCATCTACGGAATCATGAGAACGGCAGATGCAGTAACGCCAATGCCCGGAATACAGTATTCATTCTACTTCTTTACTGCTATTTTCGTATCATTATCACTGATTATCATCTTCCTTCTGAGAAGACAGATCCAGATGGTACCGAAACTTTATGATCCTACAGACGCTCAGTTTAACGATAAAAACAAAAAATCATGATTTATATTGTTATAGGTTTTCTATGGCTTTCTATCTGTCTTTATATCATTTTGGGCGGAGCGGATTTCGGAGCCGGAATTGTAGAGCTTTTTACCCATAAAAAAGCCCGCCATAAAACAAAGGAGATCATGTATGAATCCATCGCACCGGTATGGGAAGCCAATCATATGTGGCTGATTATTGCGATCGTTATTCTTTTCGTTGGATTTCCCGAGATTTATACAACAATGTCTACTTATCTCCATATTCCTCTGGTACTGATGCTTTTGGGAATTATTGCAAGGGGTACTGCTTTTACATTCAGACATTATGATGCGGTGAAAGACAATATGCAGGTTTTATATACGCAGGTTTTCTATTATGCAAGCCTTCTGACTCCATTTTTTCTGGGTCTGATTGCAGCAGCTACTGTTTCGCATTCTATCAATCCAGATGCGGTTGGATTTTTAGATTTATATATCTTTAGTTGGCTGAATTGGTTTGGTGTTTCCGTAGGACTTTTTACGGTAGCTCTATGTGCTTATTTAGCTTCCATATTTTCATTAAGGGAAACCCGTGACAAAGCTGATCTTACACTGATGATCAGAAAGTCTAAACAGACTATGATTTTTGTAGTAATTACAGGAATACTGGTATTCTTAACTGCCTATGCTTCGGACATTCCTCTTTTGATGTGGATATTTTCAAAACCGTTAGGAATTATGGCTATTGTTTTTGCTACAATTGCCCTCTTTCTTATCCTTCGGGCTATGAATCAGCGGAAATTACTTCCGGTACGGGCATTAGCAGGATTTCAAATGGTGATGATCCTTATTGCAGCTACTTATCAGCATAATCCTGATATTATTTTATTAGGAAACGGACAGCACCTTTCATTATTGGAACATATGGCACCTGCAAAAACAATATCAGCTTTGGGATGGGCTCTGATGCTGGGTTCATTGTTTATTCTGCCGTTTTTGTTTTACCTGATGGCTTCGTTCAGTAAACTGAGAAAGTAAAAATTCAAATAAAAAAAGACTACCAGAAAGTAGTCTTTTTTTATTTTTTATAACAATATAAGGTTATACTAATTTCATCAAAAGATTCTCATCAATCTTCTCCACTTTCACCAAATTATTCTTAGTCAAAGTCTTAGATGCCTTATCCCATTTCTTACCGGATAACTGGCTTTTTTGTTTTACATCATTTAATGGTAGCTGCTCCCCTGATTTTAAAATTTCAAGGATTACTTTTTCATCTTCTCCCAATTCAATTTGAGGTACTACTTTTTCCGGTCTCATCTGAGGGAAGAATAATACTTCCTGAATCGATGCATTATTGGTAAGGAACATAATCAGCCTGTCCATACCGATTCCCAATCCTGAAGTTGGAGGCATACCGTATTCCAATGCTCTTAAGAAATCCTGGTCGATGAACATTGCTTCATCGTCCCCTCTTTCTGATAAAGCCATCTGAGATTCAAAACGCTCTCTTTGGTCAATAGGATCATTAAGCTCTGAATAAGCATTCGCAATTTCTTTTCCGCAAACCATTAGCTCAAAACGTTCTGTTAACCCTTCTTTGCTTCTATGCTTCTTTGTCAACGGAGACATTTCAACCGGGTAATCTGTAATGAAAGTTGGCTGGATGAAGTTTCCTTCACATTTTTCACCGAAAATTTCATCAATTAATTTTCCTTTACCCATGGTTTCATTCACCTCAATTCCGATTGATTTGGCAAAATCAAACAATTCCTGTTCAGTTTTCCCTGTGATATCGAAACCTGTGTATTTTTGAATAGCTTCCGTCATGGAAACTCTTGGATAAGGAGCTTTCCAGTTGATAGTATGTTCCCCGAAAGTAGATTCTGCACTTCCGTTTACCTGAGTAGCACAGAATTCCAGAAGTTTTTCCGTGAAATCCATCATCCAGTTGTAGTCTTTGTAAGCTACATAGATTTCCATTGCTGTAAATTCAGGGTTATGTGTTCTGTCCATTCCTTCATTTCTGAAGTTTTTAGAGAACTCGTAAACCCCGTCAAAACCACCAACGATCAATCTTTTCAGATATAATTCATTGGCAATTCTTAAATATAATGGAATATCCAAAGCATTGTGATGCGTGATGAAAGGCTTTGCAGCTGCTCCACCTGGAATTGACTGCAAAATAGGAGTTTCCACTTCAAAATATCCTGCATCATTAAAGAAAGTTCTCATCGCATTGAACATTTTTGTTCTTTTTACGAAGATTTCTTTTATCTGTGGATTAACTGTTAAATCTACATAACGCTGTCTGTATCTTAGTTCAGGATCTGTAAATCCATCGTGCACCACTCCATTCTCATCAGTTTTAGCCTGAGGAAGCGGACGAAGAGCTTTGGTAAGAAGTGTAAAATTCTTTACCAAAACCGTCATTTCACCTACCTGAGTTGTGAACAGAGTTCCTTCAATTCCAATAATATCTCCGATATCCAGAAGGTGCTTATATACTTCATTGTATAATTCTTTATCATCTCCCGGGCAGATCTCATCTCTGTTAAAATATACCTGTATCTTACCTTTAGAGTCCTGCAACTCAGCAAAAGAAGCCTTTCCCTGAATTCTGCGGGACATTAATCTACCAGCGATCTTCACCTGTTTATTCTCAGAAAAATCCTGTTTTATAGATTCTGTAGTATCTGTAATAGTATACTCCTCCGCCGGGAATGCATTAATTCCCATTTCAGTAAGCTTGTTCAGCTTTTCTCTTCTAATGATTTCTTGTTCTGATAATTGCATTTCTTATTTTTCTAAAAGCGTACAAATTTAGGCATTTTTAGTGAGTTGTCAATGAGGAATTATGAATTTGCTTTTCAATGAATTTTCGAATATGAATTATCACTGACTATTAATATTTTAAATACAAATCGTCATTTGTGATATGTTTAGCTATAAATTGGCTTATGCAACAAAATTAACCATTGAGATTCAAAACCAATCTTTCCTGTCCTTTTGGGGAACAAAGGTCCACGCCAGCATTCTGCTGATTTTCTGTCCCTGTGCCATATCAATGGTTTTTACCTCTAATGCTTTAACCTTCTTTAAAAGTGTTGTTAATTTGTACAGATTGTCTTTCTTAGACACTAAACATGTAAACCAAAGGACTTGTGAGGAATACTGAGCACTTTCCTCGATCATTTTGGTAATGAAAGCAATTTCACCGCCTTCGCACCACAATTCCGACTGTTGGCCGCCGAAGTTAAGCAGAACCTTTTGGGACTTTGATTTTCTGATATTCTTTGTTTTCCTCAGGTTTCCCTTCAATGCAGATTCTTCAGAATCATGAAAAGGAGGGTTACACATGGAAAATGTAAAACGGTCTCCGGCCTCAATAATATTTTTGAAGATATGATGAGAATCAGGCTGTGGTTTTAATTGAATAACAGAGGATAAATCCGGATTATCATCTAAAATTCGCTGTGCATTTTCCAGAGAATCCTGACTGATATCTGTTCCCAGCATTTTCCAGCCATAAGATCTGTGAGCCAGTAAAGGATAAACAAGATTGGCCCCTGTTCCGATATCTAAACCTGATATAGAATTACCTGTGGGAATTTCAGAGCGATGTTCACCTAAAAGGTCTGCAATATAATGTACATAATCTGCACGACCTGGAATAGGAGGACAAAGATTGGTATCAGGAATATCCCAGTTTTTGACATTATAAAAATGTAACAGCAATGCTTTATTAAGCAGTTTAACGGCTTTTGGAATACTGAAATTAATAGTTGCCGTCTGATAGGAATTTATGAATACATAATGTTTCAGTTCCGGCACACAAGAAATAAGCTGATCAAAATCATAAGGATCACGATGCAGATTTCTTGCGTGCAGACTGGATTTTTCGGTAGGCATTATTTATTTTTTCTGACTCAGAATATATTCTACCATTTTTTTAGCATCTTCTTTAGACACCTGTGGATGGGCAGCCATCGGAACACCTCCCCAAACTCCGCTTCCGCCTTCTATAATCTTGGAAGCCAACAGTTCAATATCCTTTTCGGAGTATTTTTCTGCAATCTCCTTGTAAGAAGGTCCTATCATTCTCTCATTTACGGAATGGCAGCCTGAGCAGTCCAATGTTTCGATGATCTGGTCACCGGAAAGATTAGTTTTTGCCGGCTCCGAAACAGCGGACGTTTCAGAAGCCACAGCAGGTACCTCCGTGGTTTCTTTTTTAGAACAGGAAAGAATTAAAAATCCTACAGCTCCTGTCAAAAGGAATTTTTTCATTATTTTTTTGCTGCAGTAGAATCTGTTTTAGCAGCTTCAGGAGTTGTTGCAGCAGCCGGAGCAGCTTTCTTAGCCGTAGAGTCCACTACTGTTGGAGCATCAGGTTCCGGCAGCATTGTGTTGCTGTCCTGTAATGTATTTTCTGACTTTTTAGAGCAGTTTACCACGAATAAACTTCCGATGAATGCAATTGCTAATACTTTTTTCATTATTTTTTCTATAAAATTTAGACAAAAATATAAAAAATAAGCTTTTAAATGAATGACATTTTCCCATTTAATACTATTTTACTGTATTAAAGCCTTCAAAAAAATGTATTTCATCCATGAATTGAACTATCCTATTTTTAGTAATTTAGTCCTGCAAACAAAACCACAAATGAATTATCACAAAGAAAAGAAATCAAACAGGAGGCTTATCTGGATCTCATTCATTCTAAGTTTTTTTCTTTTATTTTTTGCAATTAAGATTTCCTTATCTGAATTGCCTGAAAGAAGCAGTATTACAGAAATAAAAGGTATTTTAAAAGATGTTAAAATAGAAAAAGGAAGAAGAAGCAGAGCTTTAGTAATTCATTTAAATGAATATCCTGAAATTAATTTTATGATTGGAGGTGTTGTATCGGATCAAATATCCTTTTATGATTTGATGAGCGAAAACAAACCGGGAGATTCAATTATGTTCTTTATTGAGAAGCAGGAGTATAACAGAAAAATATTAAAATCAGAAAACATCCCGTTTCCAGGAAACCTTTTGTATAAAAATAAGGTAAGTATTGTGGAAATCCATAACAGGAATACAGAATATTTATCTTTAAACAATTATAATAATGCGCACCGAAACAATAATTATCTGGTAATTGCAGTTCTCGGATTTTTTGGACTATTGATGCTGCTTGTCGGAATTAAAGGCATTAAATATTATAAAACAAATTTCAGTAAATAGGTAACATTTTCTTAATTTGTTTTTATTGTTTGAATTTTTTTAACTTAGTCAAAAATAATTCAGGCTCTCAAATGATTTTTATATCTAAAATCCTGTTTTTCACCAGCCATCATGGTTTTTATACTGTGATTATCCTTCTGGTGTTCTTTGGACTGCTTTCATTTGTCACAAAAAAAGGTTGGTTTCTGATACCGATTATTCCCTTGGCCATTCTGAATGGTTTTGCCGGACAATATCTGAATGCTTGGTTTTTAAACAAATACGGCGTTGAAAGTACAGCAATCATCACTTCAGATGTAGAAACCAACTCCACTCTGAACGATATGTATATTCATGACTATGAGGCCATTGTAAAAAAACAGGATGGCAAATATACCTCAACTTATTTTTCGACAACCAGTGCAACAATCTATCCTATTGAAAATGCTATCAGAATTCCTCGGACGGAGCAGCATTTTCCGGTTAAGTATATTCCGGGATACGAGAAAAACATTGTGATTCTTTATTATCAGTCCGAAGAAGGAAACGCTTTACTACAATATGAAAAAATGGCTCCTGTGAACTCTGCAAAGATCAAATATGAGGCAGACAGAACAAATAAGGAGTTTATTGAAGAATATATTTCGGCATTGGAAGAATACATAAAATCCTATGACAGTGAAGAATACGAAGTAAAAATTGAAGAATTAAAAAAGGAATTAAAGCAGCTAGAATAGAAGCATTCAATATTAAGTTTTGTATTTTTTCGCCATTTTTTTGTTTTTATATTGAAAAAAATTTCTACATTTGTCCCATGTTAAATATGAGCAACAAAAATTGGTGGTGGCTTTCAAACTCTTCGTCGGGTCTGGAAGTATTGTCATGTTGCTAATCGTATAGCAGATAATTAAAACAAACAATATATAGGCTTTGACGGATTCCGTTGAAGCTTTTTTTATTTCACTCAAAACAAAAAATACAAGTCAGATGACCACTCAGAAAATAAAAATAAAAACCGGTTCAAAAAAAACACTCGGAGATCTTTATACTCCCATGAACATCTATCTTCAGATCAGAGACAGATTCCGGGACACCATTCTTCTGGAAAGCTCAGATTCCAAGAATATTGATAATAACTTTTCATTTATTGCTGTAAATGCTGTGGCAGGAATTGAAGTTAAAAATCTTACTGAATTTGAAGTCAAACTTCCCGGCTCAGACCCTGTAAAACAACCGATAGGTGAACGTAATATCACTGATATTTTTGATGAATTTCAAAGTGTTTTTGATTGTGAAATTACCCATGATCCTATCGAACAGACGGCTCAAAGCCTTTTTGGATATACAAGCTTTGAAGCAGTGCAGTTTTTCGAAGATATCACTTTAAAACCACAAAGTCCGGAAGTGGAAATTCCTATTCTTCGCTACAGATTATATCAATACGTTATTGCCATCAATCATTACAATGACGAAATGCATATCATTGAAAATCAGATTCCCGGTTTAAAATCTGAGCTTTACCTGCTGGAAAACCTGATCAGAAACCAGAATACTCCGGTTTACCCTTTCGAAAAAACCGGCAGCGAAACCTCTAACCTTACTGATGAAGAATATATCGAACTGGTAAAAACAGCTCAAAAACACTGCATGAGAGGTGATGTTTTTCAACTGGTTTTAAGCAGAAGATTTGAGCAGAAATTCAAAGGAGATGAATTTAATGTTTACAGAGCACTCAGAAATATCAATCCTTCCCCGTACCTTTTCTTTTTTGATTATGGAAACTATAAATTATTCGGTTCAAGTCCCGAAAGCCAGCTGATCATCAAAGACCATAAAGCAATCATCCATCCTATTGCAGGAACTTTTAAAAGAACAGGGCATCTGGATACGGATCTTCAATCCATTGAAGCTTTAAAAAATGATCCTAAAGAAAATGCAGAACATACCATGCTGGTGGACCTGGCCAGAAATGATCTCGGAAAACTCGGTAAAAATGTAACCGTTACCAAACTGAAAGAAATCCAGCTTTTCTCCCATGTTATCCATATGGTAAGCGAAGTGACTGCCGATCTTCCCGAAAATCTTAATCCTCTGGATATGGTTTCAGCAACTTTCCCTCAGGGAACATTAAGCGGTGCCCCGAAACACAAAGCCCTTCAACTCATTGATCAGTATGAAAAAGATTCCCGCGGTTATTATGGCGGATGTATTGGTATGATCGGTTTAAACGGAACCTGCAATCAGGCGATCATGATCCGTACTTTTTTAAGCAGAAACAATACCCTTTATTATCAGGCCGGAGCCGGATTGGTAGCAAAATCTGTCCCTGAAAATGAACTGCAGGAAGTGAACAACAAATTAAATGCATTGAAAAAAGCAGTTGACAAAGCAGGTAAATTAGTGATGAATTAAAAGCATCTGCTATTATTTTAAACCATAAAAAAGCGAAAAATGAACAACAATATAAATCAACCGGCAACTAACGGACAATTAAAAGTGCTGGTTTTCGATAACTACGACAGTTTTACCTATAACCTCGTTCAAATCATTGAAAGAATTCTGGGTCAAAAAGTGGACGTTGTAAGAAATGACCAGATCACTTTAGAAGAGATAGGAAAATATGATAAAATCATCCTGTCTCCAGGCCCTGGAATACCGGAAGAAGCAGGAATTCTACTGGATCTGATCAGAGAATATGCGCCTACTAAAAGTATCTTGGGGGTATGTCTTGGGCAGCAAGCCATTGCAGAAGCTTTTGGCGGAAGTCTTATCAATCTTTCTGAAATCTTTCATGGAGTGGCAACTTCTGCCGAGCTTGTGAAAGAAAATACCAAAATTTTCAGAAATCTGTCCTCAGGAATAGAAGTCGGTAGATACCACAGCTGGGCCGTTAACCCGGAAGGATTTCCGGAAGAGCTGGAAATTACAGCAGTAGACAAGGACGGAATGATCATGGCATTACAGCATAAAAGCTATGATGTACACGGTGTACAATTCCACCCGGAAAGCATTTTAACTCCTGACGGAGAAGTTATTATCAAAAACTTTCTCTTAAATTGAAAACTACAGAAACGCTTAATACTATAAAAACACCTCAGATGAAAGAGATCCTCCAATACCTGTTCAATCACAACACTTTGTCCAAATCTGAGGCAAAGGCTACAATGATCGAAATTGCTCAGAATAAATTTAATGATGCCGAAGTTACTGCCTTTATCAGTGTTTTTCTGATGCGGAATATTACCCTGATGGAACTGGAAGGCTTTAGAGAAGCTCTCCTGCAGATGGCGGTTCCTGTACTTCTCAGCAATAACGATACGATGGATATTGTAGGAACCGGAGGTGACGGAAAAAATACGATCAATATATCCACATTAGCAAGCTTTGTCGTGGCCGGAACAGGACAGAAAGTGGCAAAACATGGAAATTACGGTGCTTCTGCCACTACCGGATCATCTAACGTAATGGAAGAGCTTGGCTATCAGTTTAAAAACAATTCTGAGCAGCTGAATGAAGATCTTGAAAAAGCCAATATATGTTTTCTGCACGCCCCTTATTTTCATCCGGCACTTCAGTCTGTCGGTGCATTAAGAAAAGCGTTAGGATTAAGAACATTTTTTAATCTTCTTGGTCCGTTGGTTAATCCTGCAAAACCAAAGTTTTCGGTGATCGGGGTTTATAACCTTGAAATTGCAAGAATCTATCAATATCTTTTACAAAAGGAAGAACGGGAATTTATCCTCCTTCACGGTCTGGACGGATATGATGAAATAAGCCTTACCCAGGACAGCAAGATCATTACAAAACACGGTGAAGAAATTCATTCCGCTGAAGATCTGGGATTCATTTCTGTAAGTCCGGAAAGCATCAAGGGAGGAGAAACACCTCAGGAATCCGCAAAGATTTTCAGAAATATTCTGGAAGGAAAAGGTACAGTACAGCAGAATTCCGTAGTTCTTGCCAACGCATCAACAGCTCTTTTCCATACTCAGAAATTCGGAACGTACGAAGATTGCCTTTTATTGGCCAAAGAAAGTCTGGAAAGCGGGAAAGCACTGAGAAGTCTGGAATTATTAGTTAATAGTTAAAAGTTACTGGTTGATAGTTACTAGTTGATAGTAGAAATTTTAAATGTCTTTGGACACCTCTAGCTTCTAACTTCTAACTTCTAACTTCTAACTTCTAACTTCTAACTTCTAACAAAAAAACAAACACATGACAATACTGGATAAAATTATTGAAAGAAAAAAAGAAGAAATTGCAGTTTCAATGGCGAAAATTTCAACTGACCATCTGAAAGATTCTGAATTTTTCGGAAGACCAACCTTTTCGCTCAAAGAATCTGTTAAAAATAAAAGCGGAATTATTGCTGAGTTTAAAAGAAAATCTCCTTCAAAAGGAATCATCAATGATAAAGTTCAGCCTTTGGAAGTAACTTCTGCCTATGAAAATTTTGGAGCCTCAGGAATTTCTATCCTGACCGACAAAGATTTTTTTGGGGGAAGTTTTGATGATATTTTAAGTGTGAGAAATCATATCAGTATTCCTGTTCTCAGAAAAGATTTTATGGTGGATGAGTACCAGTTTTATGAAGCCAGAAGTATCGGTGCTGACGCCGTTTTACTGATTGCTGCATGTTTATCTCCAACTCAGGTTAAGGAATTTACAGAGCTTGCCCATCAGCTGGGTCTGGAAGTACTTCTGGAAATTCATACGGAAGAGGAACTGAAGCATTTCAATTCCGGGATTGATCTTGTTGGCATCAATAACAGAAACTTAAAGGATTTCAAGGTTGATCTTCAGCATTCCGTCCTTTTAAAAGACCAGCTTCCGAAAGAGGTTTTATCTGTTGCAGAAAGCGGGATCTACAATGTAGAAGATTTTAAATATTTAAAGGAAAAAGGATTCGACGGTTTTCTGATGGGAGAATATTTTATGAAAAACGAAGATCCTGCAAACAAATTTGCTGAGTTTGTTTCCAATATAGCAATGTAACAGTTTAGCAATTTACCAATGAATAAGAACCTGAAACTGAAAGTATGCGGATTGACTCAACTGGATCAGATTCATGAACTGGTTTCCATGAAAACAGATTTCCTCGGTTTTATTTTTTATGAAAAATCACCAAGGTATGTTTTGAACCATCTGAAGCCGGAAGATATTTCAAAGATCAGCCATCCGGGAAAGACAGGAGTTTTTGTCAATGAAGAAATAGATACGGTTAAAGATATTGCAGAAAAGGCAGGATTAAACCTGATTCAGCTACATGGCGATGAAAATAAAGATTTTGTTGTACAATTAAGACAACAGCTGAAACCCGGGATTAAAATTATAAAGGTGATCAGAATCGGAAATAATGACCCGGAAACGAGAAAAGATACAGAACAAATTATTAATTCTCACGTTTCAATAGTAGATTATTTTCTTTTTGATACGGACAGTAAAGCATTCGGGGGAACTGGAAAACGGTTCGACTGGGCATTGTTGAATGAACTTGACATCCCGCTTCCTTATTTTCTGAGCGGCGGAATTTCAGAGGAAAACATTAAAAATGTCAGTTCACTGCTCAGGAAACCTTTTGCAATAGACATTAATTCAAAATTTGAACTGGAACCGGGAATTAAAAATTTAGAAAAAATAAAAAAATTCATTTCGAAAGCGTTCTGAAAAGACCGCAAAAAAATACACATTAAGAAAGATGATGAACATCCATCTGTTAAAAAAAACATTTTATAAAACCTTATTTCCGCCTAAGTTTGGAAACAAAAAGATTCAGGCTCTGTATCATTTTGTTTCTCAAAACGACAGCGATACGGAATATTGGACTATAGACGGACAGCTGCAGGAATTTATAGCAATTATCAAAGACTTTGATGAAAGTGATATCCAGTATTTCTTTGAAAGAATCAGCATGTGGAACAGCTATTATCTTGTCATTATTTCAGACAAGTTTTTAGACAGCCACGTTAAAGCAAATATCAAATACGATCTGGGAAAGATTTATGCTAAAATTTTTCTGCTTTATGAAGATTCTGATCCTTATTTTTTAATTGACAATCTGGAAATTGCTGTTACGATGTATGAATCAAAAATAGATATTGCCACTTTAATCGATCTGATCAGTAAAATTGAATTACTTCATCATAAAAAACTGATTACAAGACAACAACGAAATAATAACATTCAATTTATCAACAGTCTAACCGATGAATTATCAAATTAAAAATCCGGACGAGTTAACCGATCACAAAATAAACCATATTCTAAACCTTTGGGAGGTTCCCGAATGGAATGAAATGACAGCTTCGGATTTCCGCAGTTTTTTTAAAGATTCTGAATTTCATTTTATATTAGATTCGGAAGATGAAATACTGGCTGTGATTAGGCTTAATCTTGATTTCACTTTGGAAATCTCCGGAAAGAAATTTTCTTTTGCAGAAGCAGTCGGACTGGTTTCTGCCCAGGAAAAAAAAGGATATGGGTCAAAACTGGTTCAGTTTTTTAAAGACAATCTGATTCAAAGGAATATTGAAAGCATTGGATTTTGTGCAACTGATCTGCGGCCCTTTTATCAGCGGTGTGATATTGAAATACTGGAGAATAAGGCCAAAGCTATACTTGAAAGTACCGATAACGGCTGGATAAACTCTGATGATGATGATATTCTAATTTTTAATACTTCGGGAGAAATGATAGAGCTCCTAAAAGGTCTTGGACCGGAACAAAATGCTTATTTAATACCTAAAGAACAATACAATGAATTATAAAAACCCTGATGAACATGGATATTATGGTGAGTTCGGAGGTGCTTTCATCCCTGAAATGCTTTATCCGAATGTAGAGGAACTGCAGAAAAATTATCTTGAGATCATAGAATCTGAAGAATTTCAGAATGAGTATCAGGATCTCCTTAAAAATTATGTAGGACGTGCTACACCGCTTTATTTTGCCAAAAATTTAAGCAATAAATATAATACTCAGATTTATCTGAAAAGAGAAGACCTCAACCATACCGGAGCCCATAAAATCAATAATGCCCTTGGACAGGTTCTTCTGGCAAAACGCCTTGGAAAGACAAGAATTATTGCAGAAACCGGAGCAGGACAACACGGTGTGGCAACAGCAACAGCCTGCGCTCTGCTTGGTTTGGAATGTATTGTTTATATGGGAGAAATTGATATTCATCGCCAGGCTCCGAATGTGGCAAGAATGAAAATGCTGGGGGCAGAAGTTATTCCCGCAACATCAGGCTCAAAAACGCTTAAAGATGCTGTAAATGAAGCTTTAAGAGACTGGATCAACAATCCTGTGACCACTCATTATGTGATCGGAAGTGTGGTTGGACCTCATCCTTTCCCTGATCTTGTTGCCAGATTTCAGAGTGTCATTTCAAAAGAGATCAGAGAACAGCTGAAAGAGAAAACCGGAAGAGAAAATCCTGATTACGTTATTGCCTGTGTAGGCGGGGGAAGCAATGCTGCAGGAACTTTTTATCACTTTGTAGAAGAAAAAGAAGTGAAAATTATTGCCGCAGAAGCAGGCGGATTAGGCGTTAATTCCGGGAAATCTGCCGCCACTACTTTTTTGGGTACTTTAGGCGTTCTTCACGGAAGCAAAAGTCTTGTGATGCAAACTGACGACGGACAGGTTATTGAACCCCACTCTATTTCTGCAGGACTTGATTATCCGGGAATCGGACCGTTCCATGCTCATCTGTTTAAGGAAAAACGGGCAGAATTTTTCAGTATCAATGATGATGAAGCTTTAAAATCCGCTTTTGAATTAACAAAGCTGGAAGGAATTATTCCCGCACTGGAAAGCTCTCATGCACTGGCTGTTCTGGATAAAAAGAAATTCAGCGAAAATGATATTGTGGTGATCTGCCTGAGTGGCCGTGGAGATAAGGATATGGAAACGTATTTGAAGAACCTGTAAATCCTGTACAATGTAAAAAGTATTCATGTAAAATGATTTTAAATGCATAAAAGCTTAAACATTTTGAATTAGGATCATCAATACATTTTACATGAATACATTAATACAATAAAAAAGAAATGAAAAAACTAAACATATACTTCACAGCAGGAATTCCACAACTGGAAGACACCGCTGATATTATTAAACTGATCCAGAATTCCGGTGCCGATATGATGGAGATCGGAATGCCCTATTCTGATCCTGTAGCAGACGGTCCGGTGATTCAGCAGGCCCACGAACTGGCATTAAAGAACGGAATGACTATTGAAAAGCTGTTTTCCCAGCTGAAAACAGTAAAAAATGATATTCAAATCCCGATTATTCTGATGGGATATATCAATCCTGTTTTAAGTTTTGGATTTGAAGAATTCTGTCGTGAGTGTTTGGAGAGTGGAGTTTCAGGGTTGATTATTCCCGATCTGCCACCTATTGAATTTGAAAATAACTATCAGCAGATCTTAAAAAAATATAACCTTAATTTTACGTTTCTGGTAACTCCTGAAACTTCCGATGAAAGAATTCTTTATCTGGATTCTTTAAGTTCAGGATTTCTGTATGCCGTAAGTTCCTCTTCTACAACAGGAAATGATAATGCCATCCTGAAAAACGAAAATTATCTGTCAAGACTTGCCTCACTTCCCATTAAAAATCCTGTAATGATCGGTTTCGGGATCAAATCAAAAGATGATTTCGAGAATGTCACAGAAAAAGCAGCTGGTGGAATCATCGGGACGGCCTTTGTCAATACCCTTCTGAACCATAAAGACTGGAAGAATGCTGCCATAGATTTTATCCATGCTGTAAAAGGGTAAAATTCACTAAATTTGTATGTCAAAAATAGTATGGAACCATGATTCCGTATTCCATTAAAGAACTGACATCAACGTATGAATACAAATCAAAATAAATCAGTAGAATTTGAAGATCTTGGTGTAAAAGAATATCAGTCTGCCTGGGACTACCAGGAGAGTCTGATGAAGAATATCATTGATACTAAAATAAAAAACCGCGATTTACCTGCAGAACAGCATATAACCACTCCGAACCATTTTTTACTGGTGGAACACCCTCATGTTTATACATTAGGCAAGAGTGGTCATGAAGAAAATATGCTTGCCGGCATCGACAAGCTGAAAGAAATAGATGCTACTTTTGTAAAAGTGAACCGTGGCGGAGATATTACCTATCACGGATACGGACAGGTTGTAGGCTATCCTGTACTGGATCTTGAAAACTTCTTTACAGACATTCATTTATATATGAGAAACCTTGAAGAAGTGATCATCAGAACTATTGGTGAATACGGCCTTAAAGGGGAACGTTCCAAAGGTGAAACCGGAGTATGGCTGGATGTGGGAAAACCTTATGCCAGAAAGATCTGTGCAATGGGAGTAAAAGCTTCGCGTTGGGTTACGCTTCATGGTTTTGCTTTGAATGTGAATACGGATATGCGCTATTTTGAATACATCATTCCATGCGGTATTAAGGACAAGCAGGTGACCTCTTTAAAAAGAGAGCTTGAAAGAGAGCTTTCTCCGGAAGAGATGGAGGATCTTAAAGCAAAGATCAGAAAGCATTTTGCAGATGTTTTTGAAGCCGAACTTGTCACTAAGGTGGTTCAATAATACTTCCTGCACACAACAATGATTTTTCATTTCCCTCCTAAAAAGGCTGATATTAATGACAATACGTTTCTCGTTGTTGAAAACACGTTCTTTGCCAAATTTAAAAGAGAAAATACAACAACAACCAAAACAGTCTTCCTTACTCAGGATACATTGGTATTTATATTGAAGGGAAATAAACATTTACATATAGATAATGAAACGATAACAGTCAATTCTCGTGAGATCATTTTCTTAAGGAAAGGAGTGTATGCAATGGCGGAATATTTTGAGGAAGGACTCAATTTTGAAGCTATTTTATTATTTCTAAATCCTCAGATTGTACAGGAAGTGATCTCAGAGTATAGGCTTAACATCAGTCATTCCGTTTCTGATGTTCAGTTTTTAAAGCTATCCACGAATAAAGTTATTGAAATATATAAAGAGCAGCTGCAGGAATATTTTACCAACAGCAGCTTAAAGGATAAAGGCATTTTACTTCTTAAGCAAAAGGAAATCCTGTTGTATATTCTCAAAACAATGCCGCTGTCCCAAACCATGCCTTTCTGGAGTTCCGTACTCTCTGCTTCAACTGAAAGCATGACCTATACTGTTGAGAAGTATTTATTTCAAAAATTATCGTTGGAAGACTTTGCCAAACTTACCAACAGGAGTATTTCTACTTTTAAAAGAGAGTTCAATACAGCTTACGGCTCACCTCCTAAAAAATGGATCAACCAGAAACGTCTGGAGCACGCAAAACTTCTTTTAAACAATACCAAAGAGACTATTTCTCAAATATCAGATCAATGCGGGTTTGATAATTCCTCTTATTTTACGAGATTATTTAAAAACACCTATGGACTGACTCCTTCCGAGTTCCGGACCAATTGTTCTATATAATGAACTTTTTGTACTAACCCATCTATTATTCATATAATTAGCTTTGAAACAAAAAATTATATGAAAATATTGATTGTAGGTGGTAACGGAACCATAGGAAAAAAAGTAAAAGAATCTTTACAGGGCACTCACGAAATTATTACAGCCGGCAGGAACAGCGGAGACATCAGGGTAGATATTTCTGATAAAAATTCCATTCAACAAATGTTTGAGCAGCTGAAAACCGTTGATGCATGTATCTGTACAGCAGGGACAGGTTTTTATGGTGATTATTATTCAATGTCCGAAGAAGATATGATACCCGGAATAAAGGGGAAATTAATGGGCCAAATAAATCTTGTCCTCATTGGCAAGAATTTTCTTTCCCGGGAAGGCTCATTTACACTTACCTCAGGGATTGCCGCAGAGCATCCTGCAAAGAACGGAACAGCTGTGGCCATGATCAACGGTGCGGTAAACAGTTTTGTTCTTGCATCAGCTCAGGAGCTTAAAAATGATTTGAGAATCAACGTTGTAAGTCCAGGACTTGTAGAAGATAGTTTTGAAAGATATGGGAATCTTTTTCCGGGGTACAATCTTGCACCAATGAATAAGATTATCAATGCTTATATTTTAAGTGTATTAGGTGCGGTAAATGGCAAAATTTTAAAGGTTTATTCTTAGATCTGCAAAATCTGCGAGATATAAAAATTAACAACAAAAGCTTAACTCTACAGATAAAAAACTGTTTCATAGCTTCTGGTTCTTTTCTACAGAATAGTATCCCGCCATCAACTGTGCGGGATTTTTACATTTTCACAATTATTCAATCTTATTGAGACATTAATAACAAAAATCAACAACAAATAAGTAAATAACGAATTTAATTCAACATATAATAAAATAATTAAAATTTTATTTAAAAATAATTTGCTGGTATTTTATTTTTATTTACTTTTAATATCACAATAAAGTGAACTATTTTCAATTTATTTTCACAAAACGACACACCAAAACTTAGATAAATTTATCACTAACCACCAAATTATGAGAATTATGAAAAAACTTCTGTTATCAATGATGGTATTTGTGGCAGCACTGTCATTTAATGCCTGTACAGACTCTAATGCAGAGCAGCAAATGAGTCAGAATGAAACAATTGACAAAAAATTTACAGATCTCGGGAAAACAGTTCCGGTAGGGATAGAAGATGAAAATGGTACACTGAAAGTATCATTTATTGTTACGGCACAGTTCTATACCATTACTCCCACGAAAGAAAATGAAGAGTACATTACTTTAATCAGAGAGGCTGTAAAAAACGAAACTCCTATCCAGGTCTTCATCAAACCAAATACCCATGAAATTGCCAAGGTAGAAAAAGGAAACGAAGAAGATGTTCGCTTTTTTAAATCCAATCTGACTAAAGAGGTTAAAAATGAGGCTAACAAATTAACGAGTGTTCTTCCTAATGTAGCTACGCTAAATAGCATGTTCGCCCTGATTAAAAACCAGGCTTGCGGTACTTCTACAGCATCTTCACCATGCATCACATTCAGATATCCCGTAGACGGATGCTATGCAAGAGCTCATAAAATGAGACAAATTCTGATCAACAACGGCTATGACTGTGAAAAACAGTTTGTATATGGTAATTTAAAGGCATCTACAGGTACCTGCTGTGTTGCATGGAGTTATCATGTTGCCATTCTGGTAAGCTATAAAAATGCATCAGGTGTTACTGAAAAAAGAATTATAGATCCTTCCCTGTTCCCAAGCGGACCTGTGACTGATACAGCCTGGAGAAATGCCTGTATCAATACCAGCTGCGGATCTGCGTCAGTATCTTCTTATGCCAATACAGCAGGAAACGTATACTACAGAAGCCCTAGTGCATCTTATCTTTATGATAATAATTTAGTAAATACCAATTGTGTACTGAATATATTCTCATCACTTTCAGGATGTTCTCCGTCACCGGCTCCAAGTGTTGCGAGCTGTGGATTCTAATAACTTAAACAGCTTCTGCTGCTTTTTTTCATAACTTAGTTGCAGGAGCTGTTTACAAAATATTTTTCTATGAAAGTCTGGACTTATATACTATTACTATTATTTATGATCACATCCTGTTCCGGTAACTCAAGTTCGCAGAACCTGACCTGGTATAATAATTCAGTTATCACCAATGTAGCTGAAGATCCGGAGAAACCGGAAGAGTTCACACGCATATCTATCGGGATAAGTCCGCAGATCTTTTATTTATCAAAAAAAGGAACTGACTATAAAGCGCTTCTTGAAAAAACAAATCAAAGCCACAAAAAAGGAAAAGCATATAATATAGGTATTGAAAATAATACAAATATTATAAAACAGATCAATGAAATTCCCTGATCTGAGTACTTTCCGGCCAACAAACTGCATTTAAAAGCAGACTGAAAAATAAACGGATCCCATCACTGGTATGATGGGGATTTTTAATTTATCTTATAACAGAAATGCCTGCATCTACTTTTATTTCTGCTCCGTGAATGTAAGAAGCCTCTTCGGAAGCCAGAAACAGTACGGTATTAGCAACCTCTGCCGGCTCGCCCTGCCTTTTGAAGGGAATGGTAGGAATAATACCGTGAACTGCATTTTCAATCTGTTCTGCATTTAAGCCGGTATTATTAAAAATATTAGTTTTAATATGCCCTGGGCTGATTCCGTTTACCCGGATTCCGCGTTCTGTAAGTTCTACAGCAAAGGTTTTGATAAAGGATTGTACCGCTGATTTTGCCGCAGAATAAATGGAGAAATTAGGCATGGCAATCTCAGTAGCTACGGAAGTATTGAAAACAACAGAACTTCCCCGTCCCATTAAAGGCAGCATTTGCTGTACAGTAAAGAAAGAACCTTTTACAAGCGTATTGAAAAGCTCATTAAAATGTCCTTCATCTACGTTTTCAACCGGAAAAAATTTCCCGTATCCTGCATTGGCAAAAACGAGTTCAATGGTATCCGTATACTTTTTCACCTCTTGTTGCAAATTCATCAGGTCTTTCATGTTTCCTGCATCAGAAACAATTCCGAAGGCCTGATCACCCAACCTATTTAAAACTTTGTTGACTGTCTCTTCACTCCGCCCTGTGATAATTGCCTTTCCACCTTCACTGATGAACTGCTGGGCTGTTGCGAATCCCATCCCATTGGTTCCGCCGGTGATCAGGGCTGTTTTGTTTTTAAATCTCTGCATTGTTTTTTATTTAAAATTCTATTGCAAAGTTTCAAATAAAACCTATCGTAAAAAATCCGATTCCTGCTGAAAAATTAAGCTGACAGATTGAGCTAATTTGGTTTTTCTAAAATCAGCATAAATTAAATCTATCAAAATTAAATTGTACACAATACAATTGACTGTATATTTGCATAGTTATTTCCAGCTCAGTATTGAAACAAAGAGTTTAATAACAGAAAAAGATAATTTAAAATAATAGAAATGTCATTAATAAAAGACTTACAATGGAGACATGCGGTAAAAGCATATGATCCGTCAAAAAAAGTATCACAGGAAGATCTTAATACAATTTTAGAGGCAGCCAGACTGGCTCCAACCTCATCAGGGCTTCAGCCTTTCCGTATTATTGTTGTGGAAAATCAGGAGTTAAAAGAAAAAATGACTGCCGGAGCTTTAAATCCTGAGGTTATGAGAGATTCTTCTCATGTTCTGGTATTTGCGGCGTGGGACAGTTATTCCAATGAAAAAATCGATCAGGTATATGATTATCATACCGATGTAAGAGATTTGCCAAGAGGACGTTTCGGAAGTTATACAGACAAAATTAAAGCCATGTATAATGCACAGACTTCTGAACAGCATTTTGCGCATACAGCACGCCAGACTTATATTGCTCTGGGATTTGCTCTTGCCCAGGCGGCAGAATTAAAGATCGACAGTACACCTGCAGAAGGATTCAGCAATGAAGTGGTGGATGAAATCCTTGGTTTAAAGGAATCAGGATTAAAAAGTGTCAGCCTTTTATATCTTGGATACAGGGATGAAGAAAAGGACTGGCTGTCCTCAATGAAAAAAGTAAGGGTTCCGATGGAGGAATTCATCATTAAAAAATAATATATTTATTACATCTTTCATGTTCAGCCTTATGGAAAATTCAAAATCATTACAGTTAGAAAACCAGATCTGCTTTCCTCTTTATGTGATTGCAAAGGAAATTACAGGACTTTATCGCCCCTTCCTTGACGAGATTGATATTACCTATCCACAGTATCTCGTGATGATGGTGTTGTGGGAAAATGATGGTCTTGCAGTAAGCCATATCGGTGAAAAACTGTTTCTGGACAGCGGAACTTTAACTCCTCTTCTGAAAAGGCTTGAGAGTAAGGGAATTATTTCCAGAAAAAGAAAAAAAGAGGATGAAAGAGTGGTAGAAGTATTTCTTACAGAATCCGGCAGAAACCTGCAGCAGAAAGCCTGTGAAATTCCCGGAAAAATACAGAATAAAATTGGTGTGGAGACTGAAGATCTGCTGCACCTTAAAGAAACAATCTTAAAAATATTAAACAAAATAGAAAAATAAAATGAAAACATTATATACAACAGCAGTAACAGCACAAGGCGGAAGAAACGGACATGTAAAAAGTGAAAACGGAGTTTTGGAACTGGATGTGAGAATGCCTAAAGCTTTAGGCGGCGGTAATGATGATTTTGCCAATCCTGAAATGCTTTTTGCAGCCGGATATTCAGCGTGTTTTGACAGCGCACTTAACAGAGTGATCAGTCTTTCAAAAGTAAAAACAGGTGAAACAACCGTTACTGCTCAGATAAGTATAGGGCAATTGGAAAACGGAGGTTTTGGTTTAGCTGCAGAGCTGGATGTGAATATTCCGGGAGTTTCTATCGAAGAAGCACAGTCTCTGACTGAAAAAGCACACCAGATTTGTCCTTATTCCAATGCTACGAGAAATAATATGGAAGTAAAGCTTTCAGTTACAAATAACTAAGCTTAATTTCTTTAATTAAAATAAAATCTGTTTCTTATAGGAACAGATTTTTAAATATTATACAAACAAATATGGATAATAATTTTTTAATTATTTTTCTATTAATTCTGGGCATCTTATTCTTACTCATTAAATATTATACTCCAAAAATAAAGGGGTATATGGGCGAACGTACAGTTTCTAAAACCTTGAAAAGACTGAATAATGAGAAATATATTGTCCTGAATAATATTGAATTAAAGATTAAAGGCTCCACTTCCCAAATAGATCACATCATTGTTTCAGATTACGGGATATTTGTTATTGAAACCAAGAATTATAAAGGCTGGATTTTAGGCTATGAAAAAGACAGGTACTGGACTCAGGCTATTTATAAGTACAGGCGCAAGTTTTACAATCCTGTTTTACAAAACCAGGGTCATATCTATGCTTTAAAACATGTATTGAAAAATTATCAATTTCTGAGATATTATTCGATAATCACCTTTACAAAAAGAGCAACGCTTAAGACCAAGACATACACTGACGTTGTGTATACCAATAAATTAGTCAAAACAATTAAAAAATACGATTCAGCTTATCTTAGCGAACAAACCAAGAACGAAATTGTAGCAACCATTCTCACTGCAAGAACAAACAACCGGGATCAGGATAAAAGAATAATAGCCAAATCTAACATTAACAGGAATGGCTCATGCCCAGACTGCGGTGGAAATCTTATCAAAAGAAATGGTAAATATGGATTTTTTTGGGGATGTGCTAATTTTCCGAAATGTAAATACACAAGAAATGAAAAGCAATACTTTTATTAAAGTAAAATTTCCTCACTTCATATATGAAAACAAAACATTATCTCGTCGTTGAATCACTCCTTTTAAAAGCATCCACTTTTTTGTAAGAATCATTTTTCTCTTTCTCTTTTTTATCAGAAATCAGGATCCCGAAAAGATGGTCTATCTCATGCTGGAAAATAACCGCAGTAAAACCCTCCACAATCTCTGAATATTTCTGTCCTTTCAGATCAGTATACTCTAACTGAATGACTTTACTTCTGTAAAACTGATCCCTGAATTCTGGAATAGATAGATCGCCTTCCGACCCAAGATTCTGCAATTCTGATTTCCAGACAATTACAGGATTAATAAAATATTCCAGAGGATTTCCTTCTTTATCAAAACGCTGAACCCAGATCACTTTTCTGTTGATTCCTACCTGTGGTGCCGCAATTCCCACTCCTCCATCTGTTGAAAGCAGAGATTCTTTCATTCTTTTAACAAGAGTTGCCGCATTCGGATCAGCCGGATCTATTTCTGTAGAAAGGCTTAATAAGGTTTTATGCTGATGGGAATCGGTAGTTTGGTAAATTGGCAGTGCAGTGCTCATATCTCCCTGATTGATAATTGAAATTTCACCTGAAGTTAGTTTCTGGGCATTGATTAACCCGATAAAAAAGATGAACAGAAAAGATATTTTTTTCATTTTTATAATTTGTGATGTAAAGATAGAGATTGTGTTTAAATATTTTTATAATCTAAAATGTTAGCCGAATTTTTTATGTTTTTTAACCCCGCATATATTTCATATTCACCTGATTTTTGTAAGTTAGTGAAGTGAAATTAAGCTTGGTTTCAGAAATCAAAAACAAATTTTTAACTATGAAATTATTTTTTTTACTTATTTTTTTCTGTTTTTCATTTGTTATAGGACAGGAAACTGAAAAAATGCATATAAAAAGGGGAGATTTTCCTGAAGGCGTTTATAAAACTTTGGAAGACGTTCTGAACAAACAGCCAACTTCAACCGAGGAGGTGTATTTCAAGGTTGCTGATAAAAACGACAATTCTGATTTACCCGAAAAAGCATTCTTTTATTTTAAGAAAAACGACAAAAAAATTAATCTTCCATTAGCTGTTTCTTATAAGGGTGAAATGTATTTTCAAACTTACAGAAAGTATACCAACAAAAAAGACAAAGGCTATGATCCGGATGCTTATTCCAGATTCTGCAAAGTTACCAATTATGGAAGATTCCTTTATTTTGAAGAAGATATGAGAGGTTTTTTCTCTAAAATTCTTTTAGGAACAATAAATCCAATCACCTATTCAATAAATGGTAAAACAAAAGGAATTGTTTTGGATCTCGAGAATAAAGAATTTAATATGTTAAGAGATTGTGAAGACTTAAATGATTTTTTTAAACAACACGGAATTGCAGAGATTACATGTGATCCTGAAAAATTTACCATTCTGGATCTGAGGACAAAAATTGATGAAATAAACAGGCCTTATCAATAAAACTAAAGATCAAGTTCCGAATATGCACGGATACTTTAAATCAGTTTCAGCAATTATAATAGTATCCATACCTATTTAATTTACCCTATTTTTAACTTATTCGGCTTCAATATACTCAGCCTGATAGTTAATAACATTCGTAATATTATTAACTATCAGGCTGAGTATATTGATTTTTTTTATAATTCCAAGTCTTCCGGTTTAAAAGACTTTAGTATTTTAAAATGTTTTCGTCATATCCGTCGGAATAATCAGGTTGAAATCCGTCGGGACATAATCTTTTGCAGGAACTTTCAGTTCAGGATCTTCAGATTCAAAAACAGAGATCACCGCCATTTTAAGATTTGGATTTTTCTGTTTGATATACCAGTAAATTCCACCGAATTCCTTACTGTGATAGTTTCCGTTGTAGTGAATGAAGGTTTTTCCGGCCTGCCTGTTCTTCAAAATAGATTCCGCCATGGTAGCATCTTTTGTAGCCTGTGCAGAAATGAAATTCATCACTTTTGTTCCTTCGGCATGATCGCCCATCATCGCCTTCATTTCCTGATAGCCCGGTGTATCCAGCGTTACCTTAATGGGAAGCTGTGCAATATAGGTTTTCTCCTGAGCACTTAATTTATTCAGAGATTCAAGGCCTTCTTTTGCAGTCTGGGAAGCATATCTTCTTGGAATATTAGTGGCGATGAAATTCAGTTTTTTAGTTTTGGCGAAATCAACCAACGGTTTGTAGTCTGTAGCATAATTATTCCATAAACGGGCTGAATCTTTCAGTGTTTTGGCATCAAAATTACCGCTTAAATATTGATTCAGCTGTGATTGGTTATCTCTTTCGAACATTTCTGCTCCTAAAATGACCTGACCGTTTTTCTTTTGAAACAAACCTTCGGTAATCTTCAGCTGAAGCCAGTGATTGATAGAACTGTTATGATTTTCCCCAAAGAAAACAATATCATATTCAGCCAGCTCTTTAACCAGTTTATCTGTTTTTACTTCTTTTCCTTTTTTGTCATAGAACTGGTACGCTTTCAAATCCTGACCACTTAATGAACAGAAGCCAGCCAGCAGAATGGCAATGAATATATTTTTCATTTTTTATTTTATTTAAAGACAAATTATACAAATGTTTCCGCACAAATATCACAAATCTTTATACTTAATTTTTAAGCCACATTTTTTTAACACTTAAGTTTTATCTTAAGAATATAAAAAGTAAATTTAAAAAAGTCTTTTGTGACTTTTGTGGTTTAAAATTAATGATTTCATAAAAAAGGCCGCCTTGAATAAAAAACAAAACGGCCCATTCAAATCATCTAACTATTTATTTTTCTAGTTCTGCAACAAGGTCTTTCCATTCTTGCAGCTCTGGAATTCCAGGTTTTCTTTTTCCGAAGAACTGAACGATGAAATCCCCTTCTTTATTGAATACTTCAATAGCCGTTACTTCCCCGTCTTCAGTAGGTTTTTTAACGATCCATGCCTCAGCGATTTTCGTTACGTCCAGGTGTAAGTTGAAATCCGGGTCCATTACATTGAACCATTGCTGATGCCAAAGTGTTTTCTTTACATTTCCGGTGTGAATCTGGATAATTCCTCTGTTTCCAACGAATACCATGATTGGAATATTTTTTTCTGAAGCATCTTCAAGAACATTCACTACTTTGGCATTATCGATCTTTTTGGCAAATCCTTCCGGAGCCAGTCTCAATGCCTGAGTTCTGCTTACCCCGAATTTTCTGGTCATCATAAAGAAATCATGGGTGTCTTTCAATTCTGTCCATGCTTTTTTGAAGCCTTCTGCATCTATTTCAGAATCTGCTTTTTCAGGAGCTTTCGGAGCTACTGCCTCAATCGTTAAAGCCTGATTCTGATCCTCTGCTTTGAATTTTTCCACAATAGCATCAAAAGCAGCTTCATCGCTGTTCTTTGTCAGATAGATTTTATGAAGAGCAAGACCGTCTTTTCCGAAAAACTGAAGGCTTTTTTTGTCTCCCTCCACTACTGCGAAAGCAGATTTCCAATGATTAAGGAATATTCTGAGATCGATATCCTCTCCTACAAAAAGCTGTGCATGCGGGCTGCTGAAATCGCCATTCAGGTAAGTTCCTTTTCTTTCATGTACACATTCATCATTACGGGTAAGAGCCATTACTTTACCCAACTTTTCTGCTTCGGTAAGGATAGCAGGAAATTCAGGGTTCAGTACTGTTACTCCTTCACCTATACTTGTTGCCAGTAATTCAGCTTCACTTACGCCAAGCTGTGCTGCTGCATTTCTTATTCTTATGTGTGGATTTTCTGCTTTCAGAGCTTCCCATTTTTCCTTTAGATCGTTAACTAATGTGCTCATTATTTTATTTTTTTATGGTTAAAACTGTATAAATTCTATGTATGGTTTCGTTTCCTGATTTGCTTGGTATATCTTCTTCTTTTTCGGAAATTTTCATTCTCTTGAAATGGCTTTTGGAAACCAGCTGCTCCATTTCACTGTTGCTGTACATGGTAAAATTGTATTCTGTAAAAGGCAGTGTTTCCATGAATTTTTTCTGTCCGAAAGTAAGAACGAAGGTTCCATCCTTCTTTAAAACCCTGTAGATCTCATTGAGAAATTCAACCGGGTCTTCCCAGAAATAGACTGTATTAACTGTGAATATCTTGTTGAAAGTCTTATCTTCAAAAGGGAGTTTTTTTCCTTCATACAAAACAAAATCAGCCTGATTTTCAAATTCTTTATTGATTTTTATGGCTTCGTCGTGCATGGTTTCGGAAATATCAATTCCTGTATATTTCAGATTCCGGGCTCTGTTTAGAATATTTTTCAGATGTCCGGCATTTCCGTGTCCTATTTCAAGGATATGTTCATCATCTTCTATTAAAAGGGTTTTGATACTTTCTAATGTCATGCTGATGTTGGTGGCATGCATCATCTCACCGATCTCTATACCTTTTTCTCCCTGTGGATTGGCAAGGTTCTGAGCAAGGATTTTTAATTCATCTTTTTCCATGGTTATCCAAAAATGATCATTGGGTTATTGGTAATAGGGTGTCCGCAGATGGTGCAGGGAAAATTGTAAGCTTGACTGATGGTTTCAGCGGTAAATACTTCCTGCGGTATTCCGTATGCGGAAACTTTTCCTGATTTCATTAATAAAATTTTGTCTGCAAACTGGGCAGCAAGATTAAGGTCGTGCAGCACTACAATGGCACTGTTGGCTTTTTTGGTAAAGTTTTTAATAGTTTCTAAAGCTTTATATTGATGCTTTATATCTAAATTATTCAGAGGTTCATCCAGAAATACCAGTTTATGGGCAATATCGTTTTCGAGCTGCGCCATTACTCTGGAAAGGTGTACACGCTGCTTCTCACCTCCTGAAAGTGTATTGTATTCTCTGTCTTTTAAATGATAAACATCTGTTTCGTTCATCAGCTTATCTATTGCTTCAAAATCTTCTCTGTGCGGCTGCGAATCGAAATATGGATAACGCCCCATCATGACAACATCTTTTACTTCCAAAGGAATTTCATTGGAATTATGCTGGGAAAATTTAGATTTATGCTGAGATAATTCTTTTACTTCCCAATCGGTAATGGGTTTGTTCTTAAATAAGATTTTCGGTTTTCCCTGTTTCACTTCATTGGCCAGAACACTGAGAAGGCTGGACTTCCCTGCTCCGTTGGGTCCTACAATCGCTAAAAATTCGCCATAATCCAAAGAGACATCTACGCCGTCAAGAATATGGAAATTCCTGTGAAGGTAATTGATCTGATGCGCTTTTATCATTAGAGTGATTTTTTGAATTTAATTAAAATAGCGATAAAAATAGGTCCTCCGATCAGGGAGGTCAAGATACCAATCGGTAATTCTGACGGTGCCACAATGCTTCTGCTGAATGTATCTGCAATCAACAGTAAAATACTTCCTAAAATAGCCGATAACGGCAGGATAAATACATAATTTGATTTGAATAAAAGCCTTAAAATATAAGGTACGATAAGACCGATAAAACCTATCGTCCCTGAAAATGCAACGCAAGTTCCTACCATCAGGGAGGTGATAATTACGATCTGTTTTTTCAGTTTTTCGACATTTATTCCTAAATGTTCGGCATCTTTTTCTCCCAGCATCATGGCATTCAAAGCTTTTCCTTTTGGCAGCAAAACAGCATATGAAATGATCAGAACAACCGTTAAAACAATATTCTTTGTCCAGGTTGCAGCGGCAAGGCTTCCCATATTCCAGAAGGTAAGATCTCTTAGCTGTTCATCTTTTGAGATGTAAATAAGAAATCCTGTAATGGAAAAACCGATTGATGTAATGGCAACACCGCTTAAGAGCATCATGACAACATTGGTTTTTCCTGCACTGGTAGAAATCCTGTAAACAAGCATCATGGCTAATAAGGCTCCTAAAAAAGCAGAAATTCCCACTAATGAAAACTGTACCATTTCAGGAAGATATTGCTTGAAATGTCCTCCTAAAACAATAGCAATGGCAGCCAGTAACGTCGCTCCTGAAGTTAAACCTATCGCTTCACCCGTTGCTAAAGGGTTTTTGAATAATCCCTGCAGGGTTGTTCCTGAAACAGCCAGCATACTTCCTACCAATATTGCCATTATAATTCTGGCAGCTCTTACATCCCAGATCACATATTTATCGTTTAAGGCCAGGTTGGGATCTCCGTTTATAAACTGTGTCAGGACAGTGAACGGCGAAACACCATTGAAGTCGTAAACACCAATATAAAGTGCCACAATTGCCAGAATACCCAGCAATATGGCACTTATAGTAAGATAAAAGTATAATTTACTTTGCGTTCTCAATTAAAAGTTTGTTTAATTCTACTGCTGCCTCTCCCAGTCTAGGTCCGAAACCTGAAACCAGTCCTCCGTCCATTGCGATGATTTTTTTGTTTTTACCTGCGTTAGTCTGTGCTACACCCGGCATTTTAAGAGCACCATCGTTTCCTCCTGCACCCTGAAGTCCTGTTGAGAAAAAGAATAAAATATCCGGATTAGCCTTTACTACTGCTTCCGGTGTCAATGGTTTGAAGTCTTCAAAGTCATTTACAGCATTTTCTCCACCTGCAAGGCTGATTAAAGAAGCCATTGGTGTATTTTTACCTGACACCATCAACATGTTTCCTCTTGCGTAGATGAACAGTACTTTTGGTTTTTTAGCAATTGGCTGAATTTGTTTCAGATCAGCGTCGATTTTATCGTTTAATTTCTGATAATCTGTATTTCCTACTGCTTTAGCTACGTCAGCGATCAGTTTTTTAGTCCCTTCTACCGTGTATTCCTGCTTGAAAATTTCTGCCTGAATACCTGATGACTTGATCTTGTTCATCAGTTCGGGATTGATATCTTTTTCTGAGGCTAAAATCAAGGTAGGACTTACCGCCATGATAGGCTCGATTGTCATGGATCTTACGTGTCCCAGGTCCTTAGCTGTAGCTTTTAATGTTTCAGGGTATGTACTGGTAACATCAGTTCCTACAATTTCTTTTTCATGGCCCAGTGCGCTTACAATTTCTGTAATTCCGCCGCTCAGGGTAACAATTTTGTTATTGCTTTTCGGGGCTTCGGAAGAGGTTTCTGTTGTATTTTCTTTTTTAGCACCTTCTTCTTTTTTGCATGAATAAACTGCCATCAGAATGGAGGCTGCAAGGATTATTTTTTTCATGATATACTATTATTTGATTATTATAAAGGGTCGAATTCAAAATTGGTTGTTCCGCGGTTTCCGTCTTTGTCCTTCATTGTATTGAATCTTAGCTTAAAGTAGAATCCTTCGGCATCTTTCAGGACAAAAAAACGGTCTGCGTAAACATGAGGCTGCGGGTTATCCGTTGTTCCTGTGGTAGTTCTCCATTTGTCACCAAGTGCTCTCTGATCATTAAATACAAATTTTGACTGGTCTACATCTCCCAGCTTAAATGAGTTATAAGCCTGATCAAGATTTCCTGCCGGAGTTACCTGATACACTCCTACTCCATTAAGCGTATTTGCAACTATAAAATCTGCGAAAAAGTAACTTCCTGCACTTACATTAGGGGCTGTGAAGACTTCATTGGTAAAGGTGGTGAACCCTAGATCCCAATCTTTTTTCTTAGGCTGGATTTTTACCGTTGTACCCGTATTAAAACTGAAGTAAGTAAAACTGTAATCTGTATCTTTCGGCACGAAATACTCACTGTAGCTTGTTGTATTTCCTACATCAGCATAGCGTATTTTGTACCCGTTCAATGCTCTGAAAATCTGGATCTTTTTCCAGCCTCTTGCAGCACCTGACAAGCTAACAGAACCAGGCCCGATATTATCCGGCGACGGAATTTCTCTTCCGAGATTCAACAGATAGACCGGATTTTCTGCATCATTCTCTTTAATGGCTGCAATTCCTGAAGTCTGTGTAAGGAAACTTCCGTTGGGATTATCAATATACTGCATATTGGCGGAATCAAATGTTCCTACCAAAGCACTTTGTTTAAGGGTTGCAACATCTGCTTCCGTTACGGCTTTAATATCTGTCTTATTGGGTATTTTTGCCACAGTCATGGCAAGAGAACCGTTAAGTATAACATTAAATCCATCTCCGGTATAGAAACCAAGATCCCAGTCTGTTCTTTTGTTAACAGAAGGTTTTTCATAATCACTTAAATCTATCCAGACCTGGTTGGGTTCGGTAGCCCCTCCTACTTTTACTTCTACTACCGATCCGGTAATAGGTGGTGCAGGCACAGGATCTTCATCTGCAGAAACACAGGACTGTAAAGCAACAGCTGAAAAAAGAGCGAATATTTTTAAATAGTTCATAAGGGTAGCTTTTGTTTAGAATTGATAAATTAATCTTGCAAAATAACTTCTTCCGTAGTACAGATTAAGACGGTCTGCAGCTCCGGTATGGGCTGTTCCGGCAGTAGCAGTAGTATTGATAGTGGTCACATCAAATATGTTTTTCACTCCTACAGAAAGTTCCATGTGATCTTTCCAGAATGGCTGGCTTACAATAAAATCCATCATATGGAAATCATCTGTTTTTCCCAATCTGAAGCCTGTTGCCTCGCTTTCAAGTACATAATTTCTTCCTGGACCTGTATATTTATAGTAAAGGGCAAAAGCTGTTTTTGCATTTTTTAATTTATAGTTTACCGATGCTCCTGCCTGAGCAAGGTACTGGTAATCTGTAGGGGATGTATGGTAAAGTCCGCTGAGAGCAACTGAAGTTCCGCTTACAGAACCTCTTAAGGATAAAGCCAGCTGATCTTTTCTAAAGTCTATATTGGCCGAGAAAAGCATATTTCTGTATTTATCCATATTCATATACTTATATGTAGACGGATCTTTTATAAGCACCATTTCTATTCTGTCCCGTACGTCCAGGTATAATGCATTGATGCTGTAGGCAATTTTCCAGTCATTTGCTGTAAAATTCTGATCCCAGAAAGCTCCTGCAGAAAAACCTTTTTCAGGATTCAGATCAGGATTGCCCTGTACATCGTGGTTTATATTAACGAAGTAAGTATAAAGCTCGTCATAAGTAGGAAAACGGTTTGCAGTACCTGCTACAGCTCTTATGTTTGAATTTTCTGAAGTCTTATATCTTGCTGAAAGTGAGTAATTAAACTGATTGTCAAAATTTTCACTTACGGAAAGTCTTGCTCCCGGTCTTACAGAAAGCCTGTCTGAAATATTCCATTCGGCTGAAAGGAAATTTGAGTAAGTAAAGATCTTTCTTTTCACAGCTTCACCAAAGAAATCTCCGGCAATAAGGGCTGCATATCCGTTGGTATAATCCAGTTCATAGCCAAGCTGGAAATCGAAAGTTTTATTGTTGAGAAAATTACTGAACATTCCTCTTGAATAAATCACATCTGTTTTGTAATAAGATCTGTCTTCCCTGCTGATTCTGACAGCTCTGTTTGGAATATCGTAATTGTAGTCCTGATATTTTCTGTCCTGATTCTGGTAAGAAAAGTCTCCCATATAGCGGATATTCCCAATATTGGTCTGAATATTAAACTGATGGGCCCATCGTTTGGTATTGTACTCTCTGTCTATACTTTCGTAGAGGGCACCGCCCATTCCGTCGTTAAGAGGAATTCTGTTTACTTCCGGATTGTAGAAATTGAATTTTTCATACAGATAAGACAGTTTATAATAAAATGAGGTCTTGTTTTTCGAGTACCGTATTAATGCAGAAGCATCATATTGGTCTTTAGGATTCCATTCAAATCCTCTTTTATTATCTCTTTCAAAATATTTATATCCTTTACTTTCTCCTTCATACCCCATAAACTGGTTGTGATTGAAGCTGATATTGGCAAACCAGTTATTATCAATATTATAATCTACATTCAGATTCTGAATATGTCTTCCGTTTCCTTTTTTCTTCAGGTCATAATTGTCTCTTACGGTTTCTTCCTGAAGTGAAGCTCTTACGCTTATCTTTTTTGTACTGCTTTTTTTGGTGATGATATTGATAACTCCGGCTACTGCTCCGTTACCATATTCTACTCCCATGCTTCCTTTTACAATCTCTATTCTTTCTACATTGTTCAGTGAAAGTTTGGTAAGATCGATATTGCTTCCCAATCCTGTATCTCCTACTACGGGAATATTGTCTATCAGTACTTTTACATAATTTCCATCAAGCCCCATCATACTGGCTGTTGAATTTCCCGATCTGGTATCCGGTGTGATCTGGATATTAAGGCTTTGATTTAAAACATCGGCAACATTGGTTGCAGCCATATTTTTGATCTGTTGGGCATCTATAACCTCAACTTTATATATTGATTTGTTGATGGACTGCTGGGTGTACTGTCCTGTAATAACAACTTCCTCTATTTTATTTTTATTAAGAGAATCTTTTTCTTGTGCATTCATCCAAAAAGCAATGGACAATGATAGAACGGAAAGCACTTTCTTCTTCATAGAGTAAAATTTTTGGCAAATATAATGCTTTATTTAGAATAGTTAAAAATAAATACTTATTTTTGTAGAACAATTCTAAATAAAAATAACGTTATGAAATTAAAACTACTTTTAGGAACATTAATGTTTACGGCTTTTACAGTGAATGCACAAGTAGCGATGATTAATGAAAATTTTGATTCATTCACAACAGGTACAGGTGCAGCCTGGCCACAGAACGGATGGTCAAAAGTAGTTCCTCCGGGAGCAGGACCTTTTATATATGCAGACGGAACCACAGATAAATATGCTCAGTTTTATACACTTATGGCTCCCAATACTCCAGGATACCTTATCACTCCTCAGATTATCGCTCCTGACGGAACAAAATCATTGAAATTTACTTATTCAATGACAACCGGATCTGCAGGAACCGGAACTCTGGAAGTTGGTTTAATCTCTGCTGCCACTACCGCAGGTACCGCAGGTTTCACTTCTATCAGCCCGGTTTATGCATTAAATTCTGCAACTGAGCAAACAGTAACCATCAATGTTCCGGCATCTGCCAACCAGTATATCGCATTTAAATTTACCGGTGCTGTACAACATGCTGCACTACAGGTAGATGACGTTATCTATACTGCGGCTTCAACTCTTGCTGTTTCAGATAATGTAAAATCTAAAGAAGAAGTTCGTTTTGCTGTGAATCCTGATCATACGGCTTTACAGTTCATATCTAAAAAAGAACCTAAAAATATCCAGATTTATTCTGCAGGAGCTCAAAAAGTTGCTGAAGGTAAATTGAAAGGTCAGCAATTTGATATCAGCGCCCTTCAGGCAGGAGTTTATTACATATTGGTAGAAACTGCTGAAGGTTTGGTAATTAAATCTAAATTCATCAAAAAATAAGGTTTTATTATTATTAGACTAGTATTATGCCTTTGTGAAGCCGGCCGGAAAGTATTTCCGGCCGGCTCGTTTTAATAAGCCAATCTTTTTTTATGAAATAATAAGTGTAAAACAAGACAAAAGTCATGTTTTTATTTAGAATGATTAAAAATAATTATATACTTTTGTAGAATCATTCTAAATAATAATTTAAAAATAAGTTATGAAAACAAAACTATTATTGGCTTCGGTATTGGCACTTTCTGTTCAGCAGACTGTTCTGGCCCAAACTGATGCACTAGGATACACGCAGGCAAATATGACGATGGGACCTTCCTACCAAAATCGTGTGTTTTTTAATCTTGCAAATGGTAATATGGTTTCTCAGTCCGCCAATACCTGGGATATTGCTTTTTACAGAAATTCCAATTATGCCTTCGGATCCAGAGTTAATGATGCTTTGAATATTGAGGTATACACGGCTTCTACAAACTTGGCAGACTGGGATAATATCAATATCAACAATATATCGAGCTGGGGAGCGCCTTTATATAATCCTGATCAAACGACTGATATAAGCCAGGGAGCTTTTGAACAGGGCCCTGTTACATCTCCCAATCCTAATATCCCATCAACAGGTTGGGGAATATACAATGCTTTAAATCATCATATTGAGGGGAAAGCGATTTTTGTTTTGAAATATACAGGCTCCAATTCATACATTAAGTTTGCTATTGAAGATGCTTTTGCAGGATATACCTTCAAATATTCCAAGTGGAACGGAACTTCATGGGATCCAACTGAAACAAGAACTATAGCTAACGGATCAGATGATGCTTATTTTAACTACTTCTCATTCACAACAGGGGCAAAAGTACCTAATATGGAACCATCCAGAAGTGCATGGGACTTTATGTTTACAAAATATTACACTTTCTATAATAATGTAATGATGTATCCTCTTACAGGAGCTATTCAGGGACCAAGTGTAAAAGTAGCGAAGGTACAGCCTGAAACACAGGAAACAGCTTCATTTACTACTCCTGCTGACAGTAATTTCTCTTCCAATATCACTACAATCGGTCACTCATGGAAAGGGATCGGGACTGTTAATAATAATGTAGTATATTATATAAAAAAAGGAAGTGATTATTATAGAATGTACTTTACTACCAATGGCGGAGCCACTACCGGAGATATGTATTTCAAATACAAAAAGATCACTGCAACTTTGGGAATAACTGAAGTGAGCAAAAAAGCTTCTTTCGGGATCTACCCCAACCCTACAACGGCTGATAAAAAAGTAACCGTACTTTTCGATGTGAAGGAAAAGGCCAACAACAAAGGAAGCATCGAAGTTTATGATCTTACAGGAAAAAAGGTATATACTGCCGAACTGACCAATCAGGCCGGTTTCTATAAGCAGGATCTGAACTTATCCCACCTTACTGCCGGAAATTATCTGGTAAAGATCAACTTCGGGGGTAGTACGGAAACGAAAAAACTTATCGTAAAATAATCTCAAATTTTAATACTTTCTATTTTTTCTAATCAAAAGGCGGTTTCAGATTCTGAAGCCGCCTTTTATTTTGAAGATTGATAAATCAAATTACTGAACATTGTATCAGCAATTAATTATTAAATCTTTTAATTTTTTAGTATTCTTAAATCAATAGATTTTAAACCCTTTATACACCTCTGCAGAGCTTTCCATAATTTTTGAAGCATCTCTGCGGAAATCCAGAAGATGATCCTGTCCGTTATGTCTGTTATGGTGCTCAACGCTTTCCCACAATTCTATCAGGAAAAAGGTTCCTTTATTATCTTTGTCTTCAATAAGATCGTACTGAAGGCATCCTTCTTCTTTTCTGGTTTCTTTTACAAGGTTCTGAAACAGTTCTACAGCATCCATCAGATAGTTTTCATTAAACTTAAAAAGCGCTATTATATGCAAATTCATATTCTATTATTTAATGGTGTAAAAGTAGAATATTTTCAAAGCCAAAACGGTTTTTCATGTATTTATTTTTCTGCAAAACAGATAAATTTTACTTGAAAACTGATTTATAAATAGTTATAGAACTCATGACAATAACAAGGACTCCTATAACCAGGAACATTTTCTTAACGGGAAGCTTTGCCGTGAGCATGGCAGAAAAAGGAGCAGTAATGATTCCTCCTATCAAAAGGCCAAGAATAATATTCCAGTGCTGAATCCCAAGGGTAAGGAAGAACGTTACGGCAGCTGTAATGGTTAATATAAATTTAGCAACAGTAGAACTCCCGACTGCAAATCTGGGTGTGAAGGCATTTTTGATCAGAGTTCCGGTAACCAGCGGCCCCCAGCCTCCTCCGGCAAAGGAATCTATAAAACCTCCGATCACGCCAAGTCTTGTAAGATTGGTTTTTCTTTTCATAGCCTTATTCTGTTTATCTTTAAAGGCATTGGACAGAATCTGAATTCCAAGATAAAGGGTATAAAAGGCAATCAGTGTTTTTGTGATTTTAGCATAATACTCGCCTAAATAAGTTAAACTCACAGCTCCTATAATAGCTCCTATAACTGCAGGGATGGCCAATTTTTTAACCAGATGCTTACTCACATTTTTAAGTTTGATATGACTTAAACTTCCTGCTGCAGTAGTAAAACTTTCAGCAGAATGAATGCTTGCACTTACAATATGGGGCGGAATATTAAGGAACATAAGGGTTGTCGTACAGATCACCCCATAGCCCATTCCCATAGATCCGGCTACAATCTCAGCAAATACCCCCACCAGAAGCATCCAGTAAAAAATATAATTATCTTTGGCTAAAATATTCAGCAGCTCGTCCGTATATCCTAGCTCATACATGGATAAAACGGTGATCAGCAGTATCAAGGCTGTGATAAGGAATACATTGAGTCTTATCTGGATTTTTCTTGAAATTATCATATCAGAATATCATTACAATTTCCGGTCTATATTTTCACTCATCAGATATTAAAAAAATGAAATAAGACCTTTTTTGATCATGATTAAAGTATTTGGGTCACTGCAAATATCTTATAAAAATATTACTCTACCAAATAAGTAGACTAATTATTCAAAAAAAGGACCGGGTTAGTCAACCAGATCCATCAAAGTTTTTTTCTCGAGAATATTCAGGGAGGCATCCCGGACTTCTATCAGTACGTCATGCAGCCCGCAGTGATCTTCATTACAGTCTTCACATTTTTCATAAAAGTTTAAACTGACACATGGCAGCATGGCAATAGGACCGTTCACCAGACGAATAATCTTCGCCAGCTTTACTGTTTCAGGATTTCCTTTTAAAAAGTACCCTCCTCCTTTTCCTTTTTTACTGTCAAGGATCTCCGCTTTTTTCAATTCCAGCAGAATATTTTCTAAAAACTTTAAAGGGATCTTTTTGTGTTCCGCAATTTCGGAAATAAGAACCGGGCCGTCATTTCTTTTTTCTACAAGATATGACAGTGCCTTAAAAGCATATTGGGATTTTTTTGAAAGCATTACAGCAAAAATAAGAAAATAGTTTGAATTAGATAAATGATTGAAGATGCAGATATAAAAGCACAAGGAAAGATAAGAAAGCAAATCAGCGAATTTGCATTTTTGCCCTTTTTGACTTTCCTTATTAAATCCTTAAATTTGTTCGCATGTTCAGTAAACAAGAAGCACAGCAATTAAAAAAGGAATTTTGGACGGCTTTTGGAAAGTCTTTTCCGAGAAAATGGATCTTATATGATACCAAAATCAAAGACCTGTCATTTAAATTTTATGCAGACAATAAAAAAGCAGAGGTTTCGCTGGATATAGAAATGAAGGACGAAATTTTCCGTAATGCTTATTATGAGAAGATCTGGTCTTTGGAAGATATTTTGAAAGATTTTATAGGCGATTTTCAGAAAGAAGAATATTTTACCCTTGACAATGGAAAAGTGATCAGCAGAATCTGGATTGAAAAATATAATGTTTCTATCTTCAATAAAAATACCTGGCAGGAAATTTTCGAATTTTTCTATGAAAAAATGGATGGTTTTGAAAGGTTTTACTATGAATATGAGGATTTTATAAAGGATGTCTGATTCAAAATATTTTTGATATCACTCCGATTCTTTTCTACTTCAGCCCGATAGAAATCATTATCCGGACATTCAATATATTTCTGTATTTAAGGCTGGTCTGTTCCTTCCTTTCTTCTTATAAAAAAATTCATAATAAAAAATCAGATATAATTTCGTAATTCTCTGATTTTAAATATATTTGAACCCACAAAACTAACCCATGAAAATCGAATACAGAAATGAGAATTTTACGCTCATAAGCAGTCCGCACGCCTATGAGAAAAGTTCAAATGGTACAAACAGTTTTTATTTTACGGAATTCAAAATAAAAGATAAATGTCATTCTGACCAGCTTCTTCATGCCTTTCTGACATATGAATAAAAATTCATACCACATAATGTAAAAATGGCCCTGAAAATGCAATACCTATATGTGCATGCATATGCACTTTTATCATTTCCGTAACAACTATACATTAAACTACTAACCATGAAAAAAGTATATAAAAACATCTTTGGAGAAGTAATCTCAAAAGCGAAAGCCGAGAAATTGGACGACTATCACCTATATTATTATGAAAAAGATTCTGACGCACTGAAAGAGATTGAGTTCCTTACCGAAGACGAAATATACAGCATCAATTATTTTATGAGCCACGATGAAAATGAGGAACAGATTATAAATTATCTTAAAGAGAAATCTGACCTTTTTGATATTGAAAAAAGAGAATCTGCCGGAAATTTCATTATTGCCACCAACAAAATGTATTCATTAACCGTAGATGAAAAGCCGTTGATCTCAAAAACAGTTTTTCATCATGATGATCCTGAAAATTTTATCTGCTCTCAAATCCTTGATAATAAAACCCTGAAACCTATACCGGAAAGAACAACAAAATGCTGGTATACTTTTGATGAAAACGGTGAAAAATATGCAGCCATAGAGTTCAGCTATCAGGAAGACGGAAAGCTTGAGCTGGCTATAGATAAAACACCAAACCCTGATGATGATCTTGAATGGGAACATTATGAATATTCTACTTTCAAGGATCTGCAGAGCAAAATTCCAACTGATATAAGTTATTATAAAACTGCTTTACTGCTTCCTGAAATTAAAGAAAAGCAAAAATAATATACTTCAGGCCTGTAATAAAAATATTATACTGACTGTCATACTATTAATAAAAAGCATATGAAAAGAATTTTATTACTCGTTGCCGGATATATTTTAACATCATGCAATACTCAAAAAGTTGATCAAGCTTACACAGGAAAAAACATCAGAGATTCTCTGCATACAGAAATAAGCAGTATATACCGGCAGGGAATCTTCAATGGATTTGCTGTGGCTATAGTTGATGGCCAATCTGCACTTTATCAAGAAGGATTTGGCTTTTCAGACGTAAAAAATAAAAAGGCCTATACAGACCATACGCTTCAAAATATTGCTTCAGTTTCGAAAACTTTTGTCGGGATTGCCCTCCTTAAGGCCCAGGAGCTGGGAAAACTTCACCTGGATGATCCCGTTCAGAAGTATTTACCGTTCAAAATGGTTAATCCGAATTTCCCACAGGCAAAAATTACTATTCGCCAATTGGCAACCCATACTTCATCCATTACCGATAATGAATTCTATCTGTCCAAAACTTACTATTTAAAACCGGATCAGAATCTGGAAGGCGTAAAGTTGAATTTTGATGAGGAACAGGTTTTCAACCCTTCAGACTCCATCATTTCAATGAAAGCATTTTTAGAAAATGTGCTTGCAGAAAACGGAAAATGGAACAAAAACAGTTTTTCCCTTCATCAGCCCGGAAACATTTATGAATACTCCAATGTAGGTACAACACTGGCAGCTTTTATTATAGAACAGGCCACCGGACAGAGTTTCAGTGATTTTACCCAAAAGTATATCCTTAAACCTTTAAAAATGAATGACTCAGGGTGGAAATTTGAAGATATCAGTTTTTCAGAATTTTCCAGTCTTTACGAAGATCCCAAAACCCTTCTTCCCTATTATCATTCCATAACATATCCGGACGGCGGACTGATCACAAATATCAATGACCTGGGCAAATACCTGACTGAATTGATCAAAGGTTATAACGGCAAAGGAACAATTCTGGCTCCTGAAAGCTACAAAGAGTATTTTAAACCTCAACTTAACGCAGAAAACTTTACAGAAAGAAATGAGCAGAATCCATATAGTGAATCTTACAATTCCGGTATGTTCATAGGCTATGGTTACACAGGGTATATTGGTCATACCGGAGGAGATCCCGGTGTGATGTCTATTCTGTTTTTCGATCCTAAAAATAACCTGGGCAGGATTATGATCTTTAATACTAATTTTTCAGACAAAAAAGGAAATGATGCTTTTTACGGAATATGGAATGTGCTTGAAAAGTATCAAAGTAAACTCAGAAAATAACTTTATTCAGATATTACAAAAAAAGCCGTCTCAAAAATGAAACGGCTTTTTATATTTTATCCAAATTTCTTCTTCCTCATCCAGAAGAACAACCCTCCCAGCAGGCCAATCACTACTAAAGGCAGTAATAAATTCAGCCATTGCCAGTTTGTTTTTTCTTCTGTAATACGGTTTCTGTCCAGAAGTCTTTCTTCAATATTCCTGTTTCTTAAAGCCATCAGATTACTGTCGTCCAGAAGATAATCCAAAGCATTTCTCAGAAACTGTTCGTTACCGAATTCCTGATTAGTAAGACGGTCAATTCCCATCGGAAGCGGTTCTCCTTTATGCATTTTGTTTCTTCCCACATCTCCGTCAGCAATTACGATCATTTTATTTTCAGGACTCTGGCTCTTAAATCCGGGATAGCCTTTTCTTTCAATTCTTGATGCATAGGCAGAATTAAATTTCCCTTCCAATGCAACGGCAAAAATCTTCGGTGTACTTGGTTTTTCCATTTGTCCAAGGCTGTCTACACTCGCAATTTCTTTAAGATCCACATAGTTCGGAACCTGTTTCAGAAGTGTTCTCTCACTGGATTCAAAAAGAACTTTTGTCTTAATATTTTTTCTTCCGCCCAATGTATCAATGGAAGTCGGGAATTCAAATTTTACCGGGTTGATATTTTTCGTGACCGGATTATCATTTTCAGCAATTCCCAGTGGGAAATAAGGCCACGGAAGACTTGTATACTGAGGGTTTCCTCCTACTTCTCCCGTTACCAGTTTCAGCAATGCAAATTTCTTTACATCTTTTACCAAAGCCGGATTGATCCTGATTCCGTAATTGAAAAAGAAATCCGTCATATTGATATCCACAGGGAACGGCATTACCTTTTGAGACCTTGTCAATGTATCCATTTCAGCGTTTACAGCATCAATCATCCAGAGTGTTTTCCCACCATTCATAATAAACTGGTCAAGGATCACTTTTTCATTATCTGTGAATGCTTTTCTTGGTTTTGCAATAACCAGGGCACTCATTTGCTTAAGTAAAGGAAGATCTTGAAGGGTAAGCTCTGTCTGGTTTTTGGGAATAACAGGACCTGCATCATAGTTTTCAAGAGCCAGCTGCATAAAACTATGGAACTCTTCCGGTCCTAGTTCATCATGATTTACCAGAATTCCTACTTTCTTTCTCTTATCGGCTGCAATATTCTTGATATTTGAAACAAGGCTGTATTCCAATCCTTCTATAGATCTTGTCAGCTGCTGATCGGCATCTATCCCCGCCTGCTGTACAACCAGTGGAATAGATACTCCTCTTTTATCATATTTTATAACTGCATAAGGAAACAATGTGATCTGTGAAATTTTCCCGTCTTTAACATCAGGAAGAACCGAAGGCTGCATTCCCATTGCCATCAGGGTATCCTGAGACATCTTTGTTTTGATAGGATCAATGAATTTAAAATCAATTTTCGGATTGATCTTTCTGAATTCTTCCAGCATAAAACGGGTTTCACTCTGAAGCTGCTTAAAGCTTGCCGGGAAATCACCTTCAAGGTAAACATCTACCGTAAGCGGTTTTTTCACCGATTCCAATACTTTTACTGTATTGTCTGAAAGTGTGTATCTTTTTTCTTTGGTTAAATCCAGTCTGATTCCGGAAAACGTAAGCAGAAGAACCAAAGGTATCACTGCAATCAAGAAAATTCCCAACGGGGATTTAATATTGAACTTCTTCATACTGCTACTTCTTTTTAGTGATAAAATGGTTGGACAATAATAATGTAGCACCGATAATCAGGATAAAATAAGCTACATCTTTAAGATCGATAAGCCCTCTCGTAAACCCAAGAAAATGCTGATAGAATCCTATATTCTGAAGGATAAAATCTGCACCGCCCAAGAGTTTATAGCTTGCAAGCTGCTCTATTCCGAAATACATAATAAAGCACATGAAAACGCCCAGCAGATAAGCCATGATCTGATTCTGGGAAAGCGATGAAGCCAGAATACCAACTCCTGAAAAAGCAGCAATCAATACAATCAGCCCAATATAACTTCCAAAGGTCATTCCAAGGTCAATATTTCCGGCAGGAACACCCAGAACATATACAGTATAAAGATAAATCAGTGATGGAATAAGGCATAAAACCCCAACAATCCATACAGAAAGAAACTTCCCTGCTACCAGATCTGAAACTTTTAAGGGTTGAGAAAAAAGCCAGTTCAATGTTCCTGTCTGCTGCTCTTCTGCAAAAGTTTTCATGGAAAGTGCAGGAATAATAAACATCAGCAGCCACGGAACGAGGACGAAATAGCTCTGTAAAGAAGCCATTCCTATATCGAAAATATTGGAATCATTCTCGAAAAAAAACAGGAAAAGAGCGGTTATGAGACTGAATGCAGCGATGATCACCCATGCACTCCAGTTTCCAAAGTAACTCCAAAGTTCCTTTTTTAAAATTGCAATCATAGTTTTTTTGTACAATGTAAAAGCAGATGTATTTATGTATACATCCGGCTTAAACTATTATTTGTTTTTTTTATTCTTATTAACGAGTTTAACGGTCATCATGATCAGAAATACAAGAACGAAAAATCCTGCAATTAATTGCCACCAGTACTCAATAACTGAGGATTTCAGAATTACCGTAAAAACCACGAGGAACAAAATGAACGTAGCAATTTCGTTAGCCTGTCTCAACTTGATGTTAGGTGTTTCTATGGTTTCTCCGTTCAATTCTTTCAGTTTCAGTACTTTTTTCCAGCACCAGTAATGATAAACGGCAAGACCGATCAGGAAAGTAAGTTTTAAATGAAACCATGGCATTTTCATGAGCCCGGTATTCAGAAAGATCATGATCATTCCACAGACTGCCATAATAATACCTGCAGGAACTGTAATGATGTTCCACAGCCTCCTTGCCATGAAAGTATACTGCTCCCGCAGTATTTTCTTTTTCTCCTCTGCAAACTCATCCGTATCCTTATAGTAAACGAAAATTCTTACGAGATAAAAAATTCCCGCAAAATAGCTTACCATGAAGATAATATGCAGTGCTTTGATTATTGTATAAAGCATTTTTTAAAATAATGGCAAATATAATGTTAATAACAAAAATATTTGGTAGAAATAATATAAAAAATACTTCGACTCTGTTCATCATGACATTACTTATACTGACTGTTTTTATTTTATTAAAAATTTAAACGAAGTAATGAACACTGTCATGCTGAGCAAAGTCGAAGCATTGATATCCTGAATTTTTAATTAAGAAATAACTCCAAGCTCTTTTCCTACTTTTTCAAAAGCTGCAATGGCTTTATCAAGATGTGCTCTCGTATGGGCGGCAGAAAGCTGTACCCTGATTCTAGCTTTTCCCTTCGGTACTACAGGATAGAAGAACCCGATCACATAAATTCCTTCATCCATAAGCTTTTCAGCCATTTTCTGGGCAAGAGGGGCATCATATAGCATTACCGGAACAATGGCAGCATCGCCATCCGGAATATCAAATCCTTTAGCAACCATCTGGGTTCTGAAATATTCAGCATTTTCCATTACCTGGTCACGAAGTGAAGTATCGGCAGAGATCATATCCAGAACTTTCAAAGCAGCACCAACAATACCCGGAGCTAAGGAGTTTGAGAATAAATATGGACGTGAACGCTGTCTCAACATGTCGATAATCTCTTTTTTACCTGAAGTAAAGCCTCCAAGAGCTCCACCTAAAGCTTTTCCTAATGTAGAGGTAATAATATCTACTCTTCCCATTACTTCATTAGCTTCATGAGTTCCACGGCCGGTTTTCCCGATGAAACCTGTAGCGTGAGAATCATCAACCATTACCAAAGCGTTATATTTATCAGCAAGGTCACATACTCCTTTCAGGTCTGCTACGATACCGTCCATAGAGAAAACTCCGTCTGTAACAATGATCTTAAAACGGTGGTTCTTTTCGGAAGCAGCAATTAACTGAGCTTCCAGATCTGCCATATTATTGTTTTTATAACGGTATCTTGCCGATTTACAAAGGCGTACCCCGTCAATGATTGAAGCATGGTTCAGTTCATCTGAAATAATTGCATCTTCTTCAGTAAATAACGGTTCAAAAACACCTCCGTTCGCATCAAAACATGCAGCATACAAAATAGTGTCTTCAAGACCCAGAAAATCCGCAATCTTTTTCTCCAACTGCTTGTGAATATCCTGTGTTCCGCAGATAAAACGTACCGACGACATTCCATAACCATGAGATTCTATCATATCCTGAGAAGCTTTCATTACTTCCGGATTGTTAGACAGACCCAGATAATTGTTCGCACAGAAGTTTAAAAGCTTCTTTCCATTGGCTTCAATTTCTGCACTCTGCTGGGAAGTGATGATTCTTTCTCTTTTGTAAAGACCATCATTTTCAATGTTTTGCAGTTCGTTCTGTAAATGTTGAAGATATTTTTCAGAGATCATTTTTTGATAATTTTTTAGATGTGCTAATTTAATAAAAAGGCTTTAAAGTATCAGCTTTTACAAGTTTTAATTCTAAAAAACAGGATTGAATTTCAGTTTTAACATTATTAGTCTACTAATTTAGTAGGATAATAATTATATTTGTTCTAAAATTGAGGAATATGAGATTGAATCCGATACAAAAAGTAAAGAAAATAAGCTCCAGAAGCTTTAAAAACAATCACATGAAGCCACGCTTTCCTGTTATTATGGAGGATTTTATTGATCCCGAAAGTCCTGCCTTCAGGAAATGGAATTATGAATATTTCAAGGAAATAGCCGGTGATCATAAGGTCAATATCTATGGAAGCGAACTGGAATCTCTGGATAAAGTGGCAAGCAGCCCTATTGGCCAAAGCACTTTCGCAGAATATCTCGATCTGATAAGTACAACTCCAACAGAATACAGACTTTTTTTATTTAATCTGCTTACTATCAAGCCGGAACTTAAAGATGATATTCACTATAATGATGTGACTAACGGGAAAATATTAAAATGGCTGCCTTTTATGTTCTTCGGGGGTAAAGGTTCTATTACCAGAAATCATATTGATATTGATATGTCCCATGTTTTTATTACTCAGTTTCAAGGGATCAAAAGGATCTGGCTTTTCCCTTGGGAACAGTCGGATCTCATGTATAAGCTGCCTTATAATTTTCACAGCTTACCTAATATAAAAGATCCGGATTACAGGGAATTTCCGGCTCTACTCTATCTGAATGGTTATGAAGCTGTACTAAATCCGGGGGAAACACTTTACATTCCCTCAGGGTGGTGGCATTATATACAGTATGAAACTGAAGGATACTCTGTTTCTGTAAGGGCGCTTCCTTCAAGTGCTCTGGAAAAATGGCGCGGTTTTAAAAATATGGTAATCACAAGGAATTTTGATAATGCAATGCGCAGACTTTTCAAAGAAAAGTGGTTCAGCTATAAAGTAAAAACTGCGAGAAAAAGAGCTACAACAGCAGCCAGAAAACAAAAAAGCTTCCTGATCTGAAAGCTTTCATTATCGTTTTAACAATTAAATTATTTAACAATGGAATTTATATATGTAATATTATCAGCTGAGCGACCGTTGTATATTTTTTATCCGATTTTTTAAATTACTTTCCGGCATAAATAGAAAAACCTCCATTGCTGAAGGTTTTCCGGACAGTTAAAAAATTATTTCTTTATAAATTTGCCTGTATATTCTAAATCTTTTGCCAGAATATGTATAATATAAGAACCAGGGATCAGGTCTGAAATCCCAATTGCTTTTCCGGGCTGATAAACAGCTCTTTTTATCAGTTTACCATCTATGCTGTAAATTGAATATTCAACAGATTTGCTAACTCCTCTTATATAAAGTTCATTTTTGGCCGGATTTGGGTATAATGCAAAATCTTCCTTCTCTACAGATGACACGCTTAATGTATTGTCTTGAATCACTGTAGAATTTTTCTCCAGAATCTGGTATTCATAATTGAATTCAACACTGGCTACAGTGAAAGGAACTGTTTCCAGAAATCCCTGATTATTAGAAGTATGATTCAGAGCAAAATAGGCAGTTTCTCCACCGGTCCCGTTCACTTTGATCGGTAATGGCAATTCAAAAAAGCTCACAGTAGAACTGCTCTGGATCTGAGAAGCTTTAAACAGGATCTGATTTCCGGTTTGTTTCCATTTTATAGTGTAGCTGGGATAACCTTCTCCATATAACCAGTCATTAAAGAATCCTGTAAAATCTTTTCCGGTAGACTGCAGCAGCGATGCATTAAAATCTGCAGTTTTTGCATAATTATAAGCTAAATTCGGTCTTGCATGATATTCTCTTAACGCCTGGTAAAAAGCTGTATCTCCGAGAATCCATTTAACCATTCTTAAAATATAAGCCCCTTTTGCATACGTCAGCCTGTTATCGAATATCCTGCTTACATTGGGCAGGCTTGTATCGGGAACGTAAGTAGATCCATTGGGAGCAGAGGTAATATTATTGATTTCTCCCAGCAGGAAATTCTTGAATTCAGCACTGGTCATTAATAACTTTTCATTGGCAAGAATAGCTCCGAAAGTAGCGAAACCTTCATTCAGCCAGATATCATTCCATGCACCGCAGGTAACCTTATCTCCAAACCATTGATGCGCGAGCTCATGAGCAATAAGTCCCTTGCTCCAGCTTCCCATGGACGACATGGTCTGGTGCTCCATTCCACCTCCAAACTTAAACTGCATATGTCCATATTTTTCATTACGGAAAGGATAAGGCCCGAAATAGGTCTCGAAAGTATTCATAACCTGTTTTGTCCAGTCAATATTTGCCATACTCGCAGGATCGGCATTGGTTGACGGATATACATAATTCACAAAAGGAAATGGCGGGTTTCCCATCGTATCATTAAGTTTAACGAAATTGGTAATGGAAAGTGCAATCAGGTAAGCTGCCGTAGGATAAGCTGTTCTCCAGAAAGTAAGTTTCTGGTTGCCGGGAAGCGTTGTTTCAGACATTAATTTTCCGTTGGCCGCTACGTTATACTGTGAAGGGGTTGTAATTTTAAAATCAAATCTTTCAATCTTGTCATTCATGCTCTGTTTGGTCGGAAACCAGTCCTGTGCACCGTAAGGTTCACTCAGCGTACATAAAATAGGTGTACCGCTTTGCAGAGTAGTTGAAAAAGCATTTCCGGTAGTCGGAGCTCCTGAATAGTGAATCGTCAGTGAATCCAGTGTATTGGCAGGAATAGAGGCAGGGAAATCAATTTTTATTTCTTTTGTAGGCAGCTGCTGGAATGTAATATTACTTCCGTGATACTGTACCTGGGAAACAACCATATTATCAGTCAGGTCGAAATAAATACTGCTCATATTCAGATTTGGTTTGAAATGAGAGGTAACAGATCCCGAAATATTGTACACTGCTGGATCTAAAGTAACATTCATTCTTTGATACTGAAGATCGTAGTTTAAAGTATTAGGATTAATATTGTAAGCGGTCATTTTTTTCGTAAAAGATTTCATTTCTTTTGCGATCAGACCTTTCATTTCAATATTTTGATCCTGTGCCTGTCCATAGAACTGCTGGGAAATCAAAAACCCCAGAATCAGAAGATAAAATTTTCTCATACTCAGAATATTAGATTGTAACCAAAGATAAAAAAAACCTTCTAATCATTGATTAAAAGGTTTTTAGAATAATAAAATAAATATCTTTTAAAGATCCAGAGCCGGCTCAAGAATTTTTTCCATTCTTTTCTTTACCATATCTACAGATCCAGAATAATTGTTTACCATTAATGAAAACACCAGAGTTTTTCCTGAGTTGGTTTTCAGATATCCTGCCAATGTTTTTACTTTATTTAAAGTCCCTGTTTTGGCAAAAACCTGTCCGTTTCCTGTACCGATGAACATTCTTTTCAGTGTTCCGGACTGTCCGCCTACAGGCAGTGAAGTGAAATAGGTTTTGTAGTATTTTTCATCCATTAAAGATGTCAGAAACTTCACCTGGGAAATCGGGGTTACATTATTACTTCTGGAAAGTCCGCTTCCGTCCATATAATTTAGACCCATCATATCAAAATTTTCATCTTTCAGGTGGCTGGTTACCACTATTCTTCCAGATTCCGAAGTCTGGTCACCCATTTTCTGGAAACCTACTGTTTTCAGTAAAGCTTCTGCCAGTGAATTGTCACTGTGCTGGTTTGTATAAAATACAATATCACCTAATGTAGGAGATTTATAAGCCGAAACCAGTTTTCTGCTTTCCGGAGTTGCGTCCGTCATTTTAGGAGTTACTTTTCCTGTAACACCAATTCCGCTTTTTACCAGTGTTGTTCTGAGTGTATTGGCAAGATAAGCCGGAGCATCAGGAATTTTTGTTGTTAAAATACCGTCTCCTTCATATTTGTCTGCATATACCATCTGGTTCGCATAAGGAGACATATAGAAATACTTTTTGTCAGAAACCAGCCCTGATTTTTTCATAATCAGTTTTTCGTTGGCAGGATTAATCTCGCGGGTAGTTCCTACAGGTAAATAATAATTATTGTTTTCAAGCCATACAACATTTTCCGGAAGCCTTGTAATATTGCCTTTGAAAAGCGCTGTCTGAATGATAATATCACCGTTTACCTTTCTGATACCTTCGCGGGAAAGTCCGCCCATGAAATCTGAAATAATATCTCTGTAAGACCATGCTCCGGCTTTATTGGTTCCTAAAGAAGGGTCACCGCTGCCAATGAGATACAGATTTCCGTTTAAAGTTCCGGTTTCATCAATAGTCCCTGAATATTCCAGCTGAGTCATCCAACGGTAGTTCTCCCCTAAAAGGTTCAAAGCTGTTTCCGTGGTAAGAAGCTTTGTAGTGGAAGCCGGAACTAAAGGAGTATTTTCGTTGTACGAAGAAATGACCTTCTTCGTTTTCGGGTCGTACACTACGAATCCCCATTCTGCATTTTTCAGCACAGGGTCCGCCATCATTGTGTTTACATTAATATCTACAAGCTCTTTGGCCGACAAAACCGTTCTCTCCGCTATTGAAGTAACCGGAGAAGGGAGGTTCAAAGAATTCTTCTGATTATCGTAAGCCTGAGAGTAAAGAACTGTAGAAACGGTAGATTGAGCAAGGAAAAACCCAGAAGCCAATACCGCTACGCTTGAAATATATTTTCTGTAATTTACCATCTATCTTGTTTTGGTTCCATAGTTTGACAGTCTAAAAAATGATAAGTTAAATCATAAAGTTAAAGAGTCAAACACTTTATCAACGTCCAAAAGTAGAAATTATTGTGAGAAAAAGGATTACAGAGGTCTTATAAAAGAGTGTAAAGTTTGTTAAAAGTTGTTAAAAATCCACAAAAACATCTTTTTTAATACTTTGATAAGCAGTGATTTCATCAAATTCATTCAAACTTAACAAAACCATTTTTTTAAATTCATCATACTTTTTTCCGCGTGGAAGTTTAAGCATAATCTGGAACTGGTATAAATTATTCAGCCTTGCAATTTGTGCTCTTTCCGGTCCCAGAACACATTCTTCCGGAAGATATTTTCTTAAAACGGATCCCAAAAACTGAGAAGCTCTGTTCACTTTATCTTCTTTTCTGTGCTTCAGTTCAATCATAATCAGCTTTGTGAAGGGCGGATAATGAAATTTCTGACGCTCAGTAAGGATATATTTATAGATTTTCGCAGGATTATTCATCTTGATCAGCTGAAAAACAGAATGCTCCGGATTATAGGTCTGAATTAAAATTTTCCCTTTACCGGAAACCCTTCCTGCTCTTCCCGAAACCTGGGTGATCAGCTGATAGGCTCTTTCTTCTGCTCTGAAATCCTGAACATACAGCAGGGAATCCGCTTTGGGAATGGCTACAAGTTCAATATGATCGAAGTCCAGACCTTTTGATATCATCTGTGTTCCCACAATAATATCTGTTTCTCCTTCTTCTATTTTTTCGTACAGTTTTTCATACGCAAATTTCTTACGCATGGAATCTACATCCATTCTGTCCACCTCATTGTCAGGAAACATCTTGGACACCTCCTCATGAATCTGCTCTACTCCTACTCCTCTTTCATTAAGGTTTTCGGAATGGCATTTCGGACAGGTTCTTGGTTTTGAAGCTCTCTGTCCGCAGTAATGGCACTTCATTTCATTGGCAGCCTTATGATAGGTCATTACCACATCACAGTTAGAGCAATAGTTAACATAGCCACAAGTTTCACATTCTATAACATTGGCATAACCACGGCGGTTGTGAAGCACAATGGCCTGATTTTTTTCGTCCAGTGTTTTTTTGATCTCATCAATCAGGTGTAAAGAAAAATTCCCGGAAACTTTTTTGGATTCCTGGGCTTCTTTAAAATTGATAAGTTCGTATTCAGGCAGATTCACGTTCCCAAATCTTTCGTTCAGGAAAATATATTTTATTTTATCTTTTCTGGCGTTATAATAACTTTCTACGGAAGGCGTTGCAGATCCCAGAATAACTCCGGCTCCGTATAAATTTCCAAAAACAAGAGCAGCATCTTTTGCGTTGAAATAAGGTGAAGCTTCTCTCGGTCTGTATGCAGAATCATGTTCTTCATCAACAATGATAAGTCCAAGGCCCTGAAAAGGCAGAAATAAGGCATTCCGTGTTCCTATAAGAATTTTGATATCATTCTGCTTTATTCTTCTCCAGACTTCCACACGCTCAAAATCCGTCAGCTTCTGATGATAAAAACCAAGTTGTCTGCCGTATTTTTTTTCTAATCTCTGAGTAATCTGTTTGGTAAGAGAAATTTCAGGAAGCAGGAAGAGAACATTTTTACCTTCCTGAATGCATTCTTCAATTTTTTCCAAATAAATATGGGTTTTCCCTGAAGAAGTCACGCCGTGCAGCAATATATTTTTTCCTTCTTCAAAGGCTTCATCGATCTCAAGTTTAGCTTCTTTCTGTAGTTCAGAAAGTTCTTCAAGTTCTTCAATTTCGCCCTCGTAGCTTTCAATCCTGTCCTTCTGCATGTGGTATTCTTCAACAAGACTTTTATCGACAAGTGCTTTAAAGTGAGAATTTCCGAAATATCCATCTTCAAACAATTCGGACTTTTTAATTGGAATATCAGGATGTTCAGCCTGCTTTTCTAAAATTGCCAGGAACAGGTCTTTCTGCTTTGGAGCTTTATTGAGTTTTAAAAGAATATCTGTTAAATTCTGGTTATTTAAAACCTCATCGTTAATCTTAACATAAGCTACTTCTTTTGCTTTATATTTTTCAGCTATTTTTTCGTCTATTTCAATATACTGCAGATCGATCAGAGAATTGATCGTTTTGATGATATCTTTTTTAGGAATAAATGCTTCAATATCCGTAAGATTGATCAGCTGACGTACTTCCAGCGCCTGAATAAGATACATTTCATTGACATCCAGATTTTCAAAATCAACCGCTACATTGGGTTTTAATTTTAAATAAGTCTCACTTTCCAGCTTTAAAGAAGAAGGAAATGCAAAACGGTAAATTTCTCCCAGACCACAAAGGTAATATTCCGAAAGCCAAGTCCAGAAGTTAATCTGCTCTTCAGGAAGTATGGGTTTATCATCCAAAATACTGATCACCTCTTTGGCTACAAAACTTTCCGGAGCATTGTCATGAAGCTCAAAAACAATTCCGGTATAAATTTTCTTTCCTCCAAACGGTACCAGAACCCGCATTCCAACCTGAATTACAGGTATGAGTTCTTCGGAAACTCTGTAGGTGAAAGATCCTTTTAAATTAAGCGGTAAAACAATTTGGGCGTACTGCAAGGGAAATTTTTAAAGTGTAAAATTAGATTTTTCTTCAGAGAACTGCAATTTTTTTGTTGAAATACACCCAACGTTATAGGGGGAGAAGTAAAGTAAAATAATCGCTGATGTTTTTCTAATCAGTGATAAATTTTATCAGTATTACCGTTAATAAATTTGATTAACCTTTCTTAATATTTTTACTCTCGCAGATCAGGCAAATTAAGCAGATTAAAAATAATGTAAACATCTGCTAGATCTGCTCAATCTGCGAGAGGATATAGTTTTTAACGCAAAGGTTTATTTTAGGAAACGTTGAGTTTTAAGGAAAGCAAAGAGTTCGGCTGCGCCGTTGATGAAGCGTATGGTTAAAACATCTGCTTCGTCAAATCAATGATAATTGATTTCTTCTTTGCTTATCTCAAAATATTAAGCATTTAAAATAAAACTTTGCGTTAAAAAAATTAAAATAATAACCTTTGAAGCTCTTACAAAGAGGATTTCAATGATATGATCTGAATATTAAAAAAGATATTCTGTAATCTGATACCAAACAGCTGAAGTAAGAAATCCAACAATAATACTGAAACCGATAATGAGATTAGTAAGCTTGGTATTCAGCCTGAACTGTTCAGCAATAATACTTGAAGTGACAACAGTTGGCATTGCTGCTTCAAATATGGTAATTTTTGCCACATCTCCTTTTACATTAAGCAGTAAAGCCAGCCCCAGAACGATAGCCGGAGCCAGGATCAGTTTATAGAGCATAGAAGCTGACATTTGGGGTACCAGCTTTTTCCAGCCATTGAATTTCAATTGTAATCCTACAGAAAATAAGGCCAACGGACTTACTGTTGCCGCCAATTTATCAAAAAACGGTTCTGCTACAGTGAAATCAATAAACTGCGATAATACCAATGCTGCAACACATCCTATTAATGGTGGAAAAGTGATCAGTCTTTTTAAAATAAATTTGGCACTTACCTTTCCTGATCTGCTTCCTCCCTTCACTGCCGCTATGATTCCCAATGTAGAAAGGGCAAAAAACATAGTCTGATCACAGATAATGGCAATACTTAAAAGACTTTCACCGTAAAATGCGCTGATCAGGGGAAAGCCGATGAAGGATGTATTACTGTAACCGCTCGTCAGTTCCAAAGTACTTCTGGACCGTCTTGAATAACCTTTGCTTTTACTGTAAAACATCATGAAGAAAAAGCAGAAAACGGAAATCAGGAAGGTGGCTGCAATCGGGAACAGCATTTCGGTTGTCCATTTTACTTTGGGCAGATATTTAAAAGAAACTGCGGGCAGGGCGAGATAAAGAATCCATGTATTGATGCCTTTGTGAGCGTCGGGATGGATAGATTTTGTTGCTTTGAATACCATTCCTGCAATAATGCACACCGCAATCAGAACAAAATTTACCATACTGTTTTTAAATAAAGTGTAAAGTTACGGTTGATTTTTCAGTTAAGGTGTTAAAATTTCACAGATTCAACAGATTTTAATCTTACAGCGTATTCCAAAGACTCATCACCTTAATATTTTCCAAAGGTTTTGAAAGTTTGATTTTTTTTGAGGTATTGGGAAGCAGGTCAAAGAAGTTATCACTGAAATGGGTATCTCCCATCAGATAAATATCTTTTGCCAGAACATCTGTGGAAATTTCAACCTCATCTGCTGAGATTTTCTTAATCTTAATATCTGGTTTTTTCAACTGGAGATCTTTAGGTTTGGAAAAAAAATGTTGATTGGCAGCAATTACTTTTCCATTGTGGTCTTTTAATATCAGCTGTAAAAATGTTTTATTTTTATCAGAATCCGAAACCAGAGTTGTTGTTTGAACAGAATCAAATTTCAGCATACTTTCCAACGTTTTTTCTTTGGAAACGGCTTTGAATTCTTTTAAAACTTTACCATCAAAATTTATTGCCTGTATGTCTAAATTAACATCATCAAACGTTTTCCATGCATCATTAGCAGCATAAAAATTCAGAACATTATCTTTTTCTTCGGTTAAAATTACCTGCTGCTCAAAACTTCTTTTCATCTGATAATGCAGAGCTTTCCAGTTTCCGAGATAATCAATGGACGACCAGGAAACTACCGGCCAGCAGTCATTCAGCTGCCAGTATAACGTCCCCATATTGTAAGGTTTTGCACGGCGGTGTGCTTCAACGGCTATCTTCATGCCGCGGGCCTGAAGCAATTGGGAGATGTAGTTGTACTTTACAAAATCCGTTGGAACTTTGTAGTCCCTTTTTATATATTCACTGATAATCTCCCACCCTCTGGTATTCTTTTCATGGGCTTTGATCACAGTATTCTGAAGACTGAGATCAGGAGTTCCAGAAAACATAGATTTAACAGCTTCCAGACCCGGCATTCCCTGAAAACCGTATTCGGACATGAAACGGCCTACTTTTTCATTATACATTTCAAACGGCTGTTCGCCCCACCATACACCCCAGTAGTGGGAATCCCCTTCCGTAAGGCTTTCTTTATGCCCCCATCCGATTGAAGGTGAACTTGGCCAATAGATATTTTTATCGGGAGTAAGATTTTCTCTTAAAGTATTCGGAATAAGTTCGTGGAAAACTTTTTTATAGTCTTTCCAAACCTGTAAAGAATCTTCTTTTGAATATTTGAACTGCTTCTGATACCCCCAGTTGACAATGGCTTCATCAATTTCATTATTTCCGCACCATAAAGCAATAGACGGATGGTTCTGAAGCCTGTTTACCTGATCTTTTACTTCTTCTCTTACATTATTCAAAAAAGCTTCATCAGCAGGATAAAAGCTGCCTGCAAACATAAAATCCTGCCAGACTAAAATACCGTTTTCGTCACAGACTTTATAGAATTCATCATCTTCATAGATTCCTCCGCCCCAGACGCGGATCATATTCATATTGGCATCTTTGGCATCTTTAATCAGTTTTTGGTATTTTTCTTTGGTCATTCTGGGTGAAAAACTGTCTCCGGGAATCCAGTTTGTACCTTTTACATACAACGGTTTTCCATTAACTTCAAAATAGAAAGATTTTCCTTTTTCATCTTTTTCCTGAACCAATTCTACAGTTCTTAATCCAATTTTTAAATTCTTCCGATCTAAAGATGTATTATCCTTAAAAAGTTCAATTTTAAAATCATGAAGATTCGCATTTCCCCAACCGTTAGGCTGCCAGAATTTTAATCCAGCTACTTCATAAGGAACATCTATTTTATTGATCCCCTTCTTAAGAGAAAAAGATTTACGAATTTTGTTAATATTCAAGACATAATCTCCGGGAGCCTGAGCGTTGATCTCCATTTCAAATTTGAAATCCTGAACGTCAGAAGAAAAAATCTGATTATACTTAACATTCTCAATTTTCGCTGAATTCCAGCAAATCAATTGTACATCTTTCCAGATTCCGGCAGTCACCAATCTTGGTCCCCAATCCCAACCGAACTGATATTGGGCTTTTCTGACAAAGCTTCTCGGTGATTCCGGAGTGGTAAAAGGAACTTTTTTTGCAAGTTCTTTCCCTTCTTTTACAGCGGATGTAAATTTAATTTTAAGTTCGTTATTTCCTTCTTTCAAAAGTCCTTTTACGGGAATTTCCCATTTTCTGAACATATTGTCTGTCTTCTTCAGCAGTTTTCCGTTCAGATAGATCTCAGAGAAAGTATCCAGACCATTAAAAACAAGATCTAAATGATCATTTTCAAACTCTTTTGATGATATTTTAAAGCTGGTTTGATATTCCCAGTCTTCGTTTTCTATCCACTGTACTTTTTTTTCATTTTCATCTTTAAAAGGATCCGGAATTATTTTATTATCCATCAGATCAAGATGTACTGTACCCGGAACTTTTGCAGGCAGCCATTTCTGTTCCTGCGTATTTTTGAACTGCCATTTCTCCGCAGACAAGCTTCGTTCTGTAAGCTGTGCATTTATCATACTCTGAATAAAAAGGAAAGCAAAAAGGATAGATCTATTCATTAATAAGTTTGTTTACAATTCTGTGAATCCCATATTTAATGAGTTCACTATTAAAATTTATCAGTAATCCTAACTTCAAATTAGTCAGTTTCAGATAGGTTAAAACCTGGGAATGAAAAACGGGATTCAATTCAAGAACAGCTTTTACTTCTACAATAACTTTATTTTCTATAATTAAGTCAATTTTATAAGCATTTTCTACTGTAACTTCTTTATATTTTAAGAGTAAGGAAACCTGCTGCTTCACTTCCAGTCCCAGTTGTTTCAGTTCATAAGCCAGAGCTGTTTCATATGCGTTTTCCAATAATCCTACTCCCAGATTTTTATGTACTTCTATTGCTGCGCCTATTATTTTGTAGGATAATTCGTTTTCTGTCATTCATTTTGTGTTTTTATGTTTTTGTTGTCTATAATTAAGTAGAGGATTTCTGATAATTCATTATTTTTTTAACGCAAAGTTTTATTATTTATGCTTTATATTTAAGGGATGCAAAGGGAAGAATCAACAAGTTGATTCGATTAAGCAAGCGCATATCCACTCAACTTCATTTCGACGCAGTCGGATTCTTTGCTTTCCTTAACTCAACATTTCTTTATATAAAACTTTGCGTTAAAAAATATAATGTGATTTAACAAAAAATTTTTAATCTAGTATACTGCATGCTTTTAAATTCACACAGAAAGATTTTACTAAGCGTTTGTTCAGCCATTCAGTAGCATCTACGATACAGCCAAATTCTTTAGTCTTTCAAAAACTATTTATTTTTCAAAGCTATGACTTCATCCGCATTGGCAAAAGCTCCACCATCTGTAATTGCTGAAGAATGAAAATAAACTGCATGTGTGAATTCTCTGATCTCTTCAATATTGGTTGAACGAAGCCCGCCTCCAACCAGGATTTCAATCCTTCCAGCGGAAAGTTCAACAAGTTTTTTAAGATTTTCTTTACCTTCTGAAACGTTAGGCTTCTGACCTGAAGTAAGGATAGTTTTAAAACCGCAGTCAATCACTTTTTCCAGGGAATCTTCGAATCCTTCCGCCCTGTCAAAAGCGCGGTGAAAGGTACAGGGAAGAGGGTAAGCCATTTCAACCAAAATCCTGTTGTGTTCTACGTTTACCTGATTATTTTCATAGAGTATTCCAAAAACAAAACCGTCCACGTTAAGGGATTTCAAACGGATAAGATCTTTTTCCATCTGCTCAGATTCGGCTTCCGAATAGATGAAATCACCGCCTCTTGGACGAATCATCACAAAAATCGGGATGTTTATTTTTTCTCTGAGTTCTTTTACGGTTTCAAAATCAGGGGTTGTTCCCCCTTCGCTTAATCCGTCGCATAATTCTATTCTGTCTGCTCCGTTCTCAAATGCAATCATTGCTGATTCCGGGTTAAAGCACGCTATTTCTATTTTTGACATTTTTCTTATTTTATATTTTAGATTATTCCTGAGATACATTTGCAATCAGAAAAGAATCGTTTTCTTTTACCACTTCTATTTCAACCGGATATTTTGATTTCAGCTTTTCATCAGAAAGAATTACATCAAATAGGAATACAACCGGCTCTGATTTTAAAAGAGGAACAGATTTTAGCACCTGTTCGCACTTTGAGACCTTAATTTCTTCCCAATCCTGACCGGTTATTAAAAAACCGCTGTTGATTCCTGCTTTTCTTACATCAAATTTATTTTTCCACTTATTCTGAAATTCTTTTAGAGTAAGACTTCCGTCAACATCCATGTCAACATTTGTTGCATCCGTTTTATATTCATAATAGTCTTTGGTCGTGATCTTCTGCATTTCTTTATCAAGATTTCCCAGATCTGACTTGAAGTAATTTTCAATACTTTTTTCCAGCCACTTTTTTGCTTCTCCGGATTCATCAGGCTTATTTTCTGCCATCCCGGCTTCAATCTTTTGAGAAGATTCTTTCGGTGTCTGAATTTGGGGTTCTTTCTTTTCTTCTTTACATGCTGTGATCAGAAACAAAGAGGCAATGATCATTCTTTTCATATTGATCTTGATATTTTAAATTTTGGCTAATACCAATTGATGTTTTTAAACATGCTAGTTATTTCAAAGCGAATTCCGGTTTTTCAAGACGGTTTCCCTTCTGATCATAAACAGCGAAATTAAATCCGTCCTGAATACAGTAAGAACCATATTCCCCTTTTTTATTTAAAGCGATGAAACCAACCTGGATATCTTTCAGGTTCTTATTTCTTCTTCGGGCAATTTTCACAATCCTTTCAACTGCTTCTTTGCAGGCCTGCTGAGGATTTCTGCCTTGTCTCATCAGCTCAACTACCAGATGGGTGCCTACCGTACGGATTACTTCTTCGCCATGACCGGTAGCTGTAGCTGCACCAACTTCATTGTCTACAAACAGACCTGCACCAATGATGGGAGAATCTCCTACCCTTCCATGCATTTTAAAAGCCATTCCACTGGTGGTACAGGCTCCGGAAAGGTTTCCCTGTGCATCCAGGGCGATCATTCCAATGGTGTCATGGTTTTCAATATTGGCGACTGGTTTGTACTCACTGGTTTTCAGCCATTCTTTCCATTCTTTTTCTGAATCGGGAGTGAGGAGGTTTTCTTTTTTAAATCCCTGTGACAGGGCAAACTGCAATGCGCCGTCTCCTACCAGCATTACATGAGGTGTTTTTTCCATCACCCCTCTTGCTACAGAAATGGGATTTTTGATATGCTCTAAACAGGCAACCGAGCCAATATTATAGTTTTCATCCATAATACAGGCATCAAGCGTAACCCTTCCATCTCTGTCTGGTCTGCCGCCGTAGCCTACGCTTCTTTCTGTAGGGTCTAATTCTACAATACGAACTCCCTTTTCTACTGCATCCAATGCTTTTCCGCCTTTTCCAAGGATAGTCCAGGCTTCTTCATTGGCTTTCAGTCCGAAATTCCAGGTGGAAAGAACAATGGGTTTGCCAACTGTTCTATGATTTTCAGGCAGTTCTCCGGCAATCAGATCCAGTGGATTCACAGCAAGCGCCAGAGAGACGGCAGCTGTTTTTTTGATGAAGTTACGTCTACTTTGCATGTTTAGATTTATTTTGCTCCAAATTAGCAATTTTCCGCCTAGCATAAAAGGAAAAAGACCACAGAATATATACTGTGGCCTTTTTTATATTTAGATCAATGGGAAAATCTATCTCTGAAAATACTGTCCCTATTTAGCTTTAAAACTAATTTATTCCAATTTCATCAACAAACAGCCATGCTTTTGAATCCGCACCGGGATTTCCGGCAGGAATAATACCTGCGTTTTCTATTTTAAGTTTAATATAGGCTGAATTCTGATTTCCTACATTAAGCTTTATTTTCCCTTTTGAATTTTGAATCTCATCTTTTCCGATCTCTTTAATCAGTTTGAAATTTTTGCCGTCATCAGAAACAAAGATCTGCGCAGATTTAGCAAGATGAATCCAGCTTCCTTTATTTTCCAGGGTATTAAAATAAACTTCTGAAAAACCGGTTTTCTTTCCAAGATCAATTGTTGCAACAACATCTTTTCCCTGAAACCCTAACCATGTTTTACCCAGCTGTCTGATGTTTCCTATAATTCCATCTACCAAAGTAAATGCTCCGCCAAAAGAATAGTTCTCACTTGGCTGCTGTTCCAATGTAATTTTTTTTCCTGTCGTTTTTGAAATGATAAATTCCTGTGAAGAAACAGCACTTTTCAGTTTTCCATCTTCAAAATAAGCGGATTTAATGACTGAAGATTTTGAAACGGCAATCGGTCCCTGATAAATCTGCGAGTTTATGGAAGGTTCTGTTCCGTCTGTTGTATATCGTATTCCTTTCGGATCTTGTGATACGGTAAGCTCGTAATAGACACCATTATCGGCAGGACTTACTTTTCCGGAGATGTTATAAATACTTTTTGCATAATTGACTTTCATATTATCCAGAATTTTAAACTGACTGATCACTCTGCCTTCAAATTCTTTATAATTCTTAGGATCTGCTGTACCCCAACCTACCTCGGAAAGTGCCATCAGCCTTGGGAATATCATATACTGCACCTGCTTAAAATCTGTGATATATTCCGTCCATAAATTGGCCTGAACACCCATAATATATTTTGCCTGCTCTGCATTCAGTTCTGCGGGAACAGGATTATAGGAATACACTTTATCCAAAGGAGTAAAGCCACCAAAAGCATTAGGCTCAGACTGCGGATCACCCTGATAATGATCGAAATAGCAATAAGCTCCCGGAGTCATTACAGCAAAATGTGAAGATTTTGCGGCTTCTATTCCTCCGTTTATACCTGTCCAGCTCATTACGGCAGCATTCGGTGCAAGACCGCCTTCAAGGATTTCGTCCCATCCGATGATTTTTCTGCCTTTGCTGTTAACATATTTTTCAATTTTCTGGATGAAGTAGCTCTGTAAGCCGTGTTCATCTTTCAGATTATTCTTTTTAATCAGTTCCTGGCAGTGGGCACATTCTTTCCATCTTGTTTTCGGGCATTCATCACCACCGATGTGAATGTATTGTGATGGAAACAGGGCAATAACTTCATCAAGAACATTTTCAAGGAAAGTGAAAGTCTCTTCTTTCGGACAGAAAACGTCATCAAAAACGCCCCACTTTGTAGCGGATTCAAATGGTCCTTTTGTACAGGCCAGTTCTGGATAAGCCGATAAAGCAGCTAAGGCATGACCAGGCATTTCAATTTCTGGAACAATGGTAATATGTCTTTGCTGGGCATATTTAATGACATCTTTGATCTGTTCCTGGGTATAGAAATAAGGTCCGTAAGGTTTTCCGTCAAAAGTATTGTCAACGTACGCACCTATCATTGATTCTTTACGTTTTGAACCTATCTGGGTGAGTTTCGGGTATTTTTTAATTTCAATTCTCCAGCCCTGATCATCTGTAAGATGCCAGTGAAAGGTATTCAGCTTGTACATGGCTAAATAATCGATGTATTGTTTAACCTCATCAACACTGAAGAAATGACGGCAAACATCCAGATGCATTCCGCGCCAGGCAAATTTAGGCTGGTCTTCAATTCTTAATGCGGGAATTTCCCTGTCTTCCTTATGTTCCTCAAAAAGTTGAGCCAAGGTCTGAAGAGCCAGAAAATAGCCTTGTTTTGTATGAGAAGTAATGAATATCTTTTTGGGAGAAATGTCAATCGTGTACTTTTCTTTGTCCTCTTCCGGATTAATCGGAATTTTTGGCTGTGGAACCGGCATATACATCAGATGGACTCCTTCTGTTTTACTGCTGTTCTGAAATTTAATCCGGGAAGCGAGACGCTTTTTGAAATACTCTGTTTCTTCTTTTGGAAGTTTGTCATTCAGGATCAGGGTTTCAGGAATAATGAATTTACCTTCGTGCATGGCTACACTTTGAGGATAAGGAATCAGGTCAGTTTTTTTCTGAGCATGAAAAACAGTAGATAAAATAACGGAACACATAAAAAGAAAACGTCGCATTTAAGTATGATTAAGGTTTTAGCTAAGATAATTATTTTCCAAAACTCTTCGGCCATTTAACTTATTAAATAATAAATCATCTAAATTTGCAAAAAAGAAACAAATGAGAAAAAACATTTTATTAGCCGCCGGATTATTATTTTCAATTTCTTCACAGGCACAACTTTTAGATATCATCAAATCTGCCGTTAAAGATAAAACCGGTGTCGATCTCAGTACTCCGACAAAAACAAATAACACTACAGCATCGACCTCTACTACAACCTCTACCTCCACTACTTCTGCAAACACTTCGCCCATCAATCTTGGAAGTCTTACTTCTACACAGATATCTTCAGGATTAAAAGAAGCTTTAAGTATGGGAGTAACAGATGGTGTAAAGAAACTTGCTTTAACTGACGGTTTTTTAAAGAACGAAGCTGTAAAGATTTTAATGCCAGAAAAGCTAAGAAAAATCGATACTACTTTACGTTCTATAGGAATGGGAAGCCTTGCTGATGAAGGAGTGAAGTTATTGAACAGAGCCGCTGAAGATGCAGTAACTGAAGCTGCTCCTATTTTCACGAAAGCCATTACATCAATGACAATTACAGATGCCAAAAACATTTTGTTAGGAAGTGATAACGCAGCAACCAATTATTTACAGACAAAAACGCAAAGCCAGTTATTTACAGCTTTCCAGCCAAAGGTAAAAGCTTCATTGGGTAAAGTAGGCGCAGATACAGTATGGAAAAATCTGATTTCAAAATACAATACTTTCACGGGACAATCTGTAACGACTGACCTTAATGAATATGTTACCACTGAAACCATCAACGGTGTTTTCAAAATGGTGGCTGACAAGGAAAGCGGAATCAGAAATACTCCGGCAATGAGAACTACTTCTATTTTGCAGAAGGTTTTTGGGGCGCAGGATAAAAAATAATTTAGAAATTAGAGGCTAGAAGTTAGAAATTAGTTTTACAATCTGACTGCTAAATATTTATTCTAAAAAATTTTAAAATATAAAAGCTGTTTCATTTTTTGAGGCAGCTTTTCTTTTACTCTTGGGATAAAAAATCTGCGTCATCTGCAAAATCCACGAGAGAAAAATTAGTATCTAAATTTTCTTACATAAAAAAACCTTGTCGGTGACAAGGCTTTTGTTTTATTAGAATTGCATTTCAGGAATTTCTCCTTCAATGATCAGATCTGCTTCTGTTGATTGTATAATGTGTTCTACTGATACACCCGGTGCTCTTTCTACGAGTTTGAAACCGGCTGGTGTAACGTCGAGTACAGCTAATTCTGTCACAACTCTTTTTACACAGTTAACGCCTGTAAGCGGAAGGGTACATTTTTTCAGGATCTTGCTCTCTCCTGCTTTGTTCACATGCATCATGGCCACAATAATGTTTTCTGCGGAAGCTACAAGGTCCATTGCACCACCCATTCCTTTCACCATTTTTCCCGGAATTTTCCAGTTGGCAATATCTCCGTTCTCTGAAACTTCCATCGCTCCGAGGATAGTAAGATCCACTTTCTGGCCACGGATCATCCCGAAACTGAAGGCAGAATCGAAGAATGATCCTCCTTCCAAAATTGTAATGGTCTGTTTTCCGGCATTGATGATATCTGCATCTTCTTCTCCTTCGAAAGGGAAAGGCCCCATACCGAGAACTCCGTTTTCACTCTGGAATTCTACGGAAATACCTTCCGGAACATAGTTGGCAACCAAAGTAGGAATTCCTATTCCCAGGTTTACATAGTAACGATCTTTCAGTTCTTTTGAAATTCTTTTGGCAATTTGTTCTTTTGTAAGCATAGTAAAAACTTAGACTGCAATTTAATTCTTTTCAGTTGAATACAAAAGGGCTTTATTATTCAAAATTATTAATACCATAAGTCAAAATAATATCTCTAATTTTGCAGCATTATTTATTAAAATGAAAATACTTTTAAGATACCTTAAGCCCTACAAATGGTTAATTGTCATTTCTTTATTACTGGCAGCCATTAATCAGGTTTTTTCTTTGTTTGCACCGGCCATTACAGGTAATATACTGGATCAGCTGGTAACGCATCCTAATTTTTTTGATAAGGAAAAGCTATTACCGAGAAATCTGAATGAATATTTATACGGAAGCGAAGTTTATCACGGTGCTTTTTACTTTTTAGGATTACTTATCGGAACAGCGATGGTGAGCAGAATTGCCAAAGCTTTTCAGGATTATGCGGTAAGCGTGATCACTCAAAAATTTGGTGCCAAAATCTTTACAGATGGTTTAAAGCATTCAATGGCGCTGCCTTATCAGGAGTTTGAAGATCAAAGGAGTGGAGAAACCCTGTCTATTTTAACGAAAGTAAGGGAGGATTCTGTAAAATTCATCAATAATTTCATCAATATTTTCTTCGGGATTTTAGTGAGTATTATTTTCGTTTCGGTGTATGCCATCCGTTTGCATTGGTCGATCATGCCGGTTTATATCTGCGGAATTTTCCTGATTGCATTTGTTACCAATTTACTGAGTAAAAGGATAAAGGTTATTCAGAAAAACATTGTTTCGGAAACCACTGCTTTAGCGGGAAGTACTACGGAAAGTTTAAGAAATATTGAAATTGTAAAGAGTTTGGGATTAACCAATCAGGAAGTGATCCGTCTGAATAATAATACGTACAAGATTCTCGGCCTTGAACTCAGAAAAGTTAAAAGCATCCGTTCTTTAAGCTTTATCCAGGGGACGATGGTGAATTTTCTTCAACAGTTGATTACACTGACTCTTTTGTATTTAATTTTTAAAAATATCGTGACTCCGGGACAGTATTTGTCTCTGATGTTTTACGGATTCTTTATTTTCGGGCCGATGCAGGAAATCGGAAACATCATTATTTCTTACCGTGAAGCAGAAGCTTCGCTGCAAAATTTTGACCGTTTAATGAAAAAAGATGTGGAAGAAAAACCTCTTCATCCAAAACAGATCGGAGCTATTGAAGAACTGGAATTCAAACACGTTTCTTTCAAGCATCAGTCTGCTCAGTATAAAGCTTTAAATAATATTTCTTTCGATGTTAAAAATGGGGAAACCATTGCTTTTGTGGGACCAAGCGGTTCAGGGAAAAGTACATTAGTAAAATTACTGGTTGGACTTTACAGGCCACAGGAAGGGAATATTTTTTACAATACGATCAATGGAAAAGAGTTTGATTTTGATGAGCTGAGAAACCAGATTGGTTTTGTTACGCAGGATACCCAACTTTTTGCAGGAACGATCAAAGAGAATCTTCTTTTTGTGAATCCAAATGCTACGGAATCTGAGCTGGCCATTGCTTTGGAGAAATCAAGCTGTACAGCTTTATTGGAAAGAGCAGAAAAAGGCATCGAAACGGTGATTGGTGAAGGCGGACTGAAACTGAGCGGCGGGGAAAAGCAAAGAATTGCTATTGCCAGAGCACTTTTAAGAAGACCTCATTTACTGATTTTTGATGAAGCTACTTCTGCATTGGACAGTATTACCGAAGAGGAAATCACTTCCACTATAAAAAGTATTTCGAAAGAAAGGGAACAGATTACAGTTCTGATTGCGCACCGTTTAAGTACGATCATGCATGCAGACAGGATTTATGTGCTTGAACGCGGCCAGGTTGTAGAAATGGGATCCCATGATAACTTAATTGCTGAAAAGGGATTGTATTATGCTATGTGGCGACAGCAGATCGGGGAAAGAAAAATGCTTAATCCGCAACCATAAAAATAAAGCGCTGAAAATAATTTCAGCGCTTTTTTATTGTAAGATAGATCAGGAATTATTCTTTGCTCCTAACAGTTCTCTGTTCTATTCTTTTTTCAAATTTCTCACCCTGGAATATTCTCTGGATCATAATTCCCGGAATATGAATCTGGTTGGGATCCAGTTCTCCCGGTGCTACCAGCTCTTCCACTTCTGCAATGGTAATTTTTGCCGCTCCTGCCATAGGATGATTGAAATTTCTTGCTGAGCCTTTAAAAATGAGATTTCCGGCATGATCTCCTTTCCATGCCTTTACAATTGAAAAATCTGCATTGTAAGCATGTTCCAGAATGTGAGGTTTCCCGTTAAATTCTTTTACTTCTTTTCCTTCTGCAATTTCAGTTCCGTATCCTGCAGGGGTATAGAAAGCAGGAATACCCGCCTGTGCCGCTCTGCATTTTTCTGCAAGAGTTCCCTGTGGAGTAAGCTCAACGTCTAATTCCCCGGAAAGCATCTGTCTTTCAAATTCTGCGTTTTCGCCCACGTAGGAAGAGATCATTTTTTTGATCTGTCTTTTATGAAGCAATAATCCCAACCCGAAATCATCAACACCTGCATTATTGGAAATACATGTTAAATCCTTTACATCGCTTTCTACCAAAGCATTAATGGAGTTTTCAGGGATCCCGCAAAGGCCGAACCCTCCCAGCATTAAAGTCATTCCGTCCTGAATACCTTCTATGGCTTCCTTTGCATTTTTTACTCTTTTATCTATCATGAAATATTAGATTTTTCTGTCGGTTAAATTTAATAAATTTTCTCATATCTACAGTATCGGGGAATTTATTTGAATTCTGATCTAACTTTTTGTCTATTCTGCCATCATAGTTTATGATACGTTTTAAATCTAAAATTTTTAATTTATAATTTACCTCATGGAAAAAAGTACTTTCAATAAAGCCGGAGATGTATTTTATGTTATTTGCAGAATAAGTATTGGACTGTTCTTTTTTATTACAGGCTTCAACAAGCTTTTCCATCCTGTTTTCCAGGGATATATGCTGAAAACCATCAGCAGTTTAGGTTTTTCCAATCCTCAGTTCATGGCCAATTTTGTTGCTTTTAATGAAGCATTTTGGGGATTGCTTTTATTATTGGGATTATTTACCAGATTCAGTTCTTTATCGTTAATTGTTATTATGCTGGTTGCATTGGTTACTAAAGATCTGCATTCTATTCCAACTGAATTGGTTCCTATAGATCCTAAAGTTGGGATCCGCCCTATGGATAATTTCACATGGCTCACTTATTTTTTCTTTCTGCCACAGGTACTGTTTATCATGCTATTGGGAATGTTTTCTCTTTATGGATACAAAGCTTTTGGAATTGACTGGTTTGTAAGAAGGAAAGGAAAATCATCAGGACAGGAGACAGAAAGATATTTTAACCTGTAAAATTCTTCCTTCAAGAAGCCTATTATTTATTTTACGCAAAGGATGATGAATGATACTGTAGATTTTATTCTTGATTAAATAGGGCTCGGCCGGCTTAAAAAGCCGGCCGAGTCTCCTATGGTTTATATTATTTTTTACTGTATAATCAGCTTTAGAGTAAATAGTTTTCTGCTGTGAACTTTCACAAAATACACTCCTTTCGGAAGATTTTCGTTCACCAGAGAGAAACGCTGATTATTGATGTTTTTAGATTCGTATAATAATTGTCCCGATGCTGAAACCAGTTCAATTTTCTCAATCGGGTAATCACTTTTGATGAATGTAGGCTCACCCGGTTTGGTAGGATTCGGGTATAGAATCACATTTTTCTCAGTACTTTTTACTTCTTCCGTTCCCAGGGTTCCTGCTATTACCTGAAATTCTTTTCTGTTGGATACTTCTGTGTAAGAATCATTAGTGAACATGACCATATAATAATTTCCAGGCGTTGCAGGAAGTGCTGTACCCTGGATTGTTTTTGTTCCCTGAGTGACTCCATCAAAATAGGTATAGGAAACAAAATTATCATCCGGAGTCTGGATACTCTGAGGATAAATTCCCAGCCAGTCTTTGATAATTCCCGGAGAATCCGTCCATGAAGCCGTAATGTTTTCACCTAATGTATAAACGGGCTTGTTGATCCACAATTCCGTAACAATATCCCCTACTTTAAAGAATACTTTGTCCCCGATTCCTGTATATCCGTCTTCAAGCAGATATTGTGCGTAGTAATAACCTTTTGGAAGACCTGTGAAATTCAGTGTTCCTGAAGGTGTTGATACATAACTCCATTTAATAGAAGTATTTGTTCCTGGTGTCTGTCCCATTTTGTAAATTCCGATCCAGTCTTTTACCAGATTTGGTCCGTTGCTATAGTTGATGACAACTGTTCCGCCGACAGGATAAGTATCTGCTGTGGTCTGAAGTTGTACTTTTGGGCCTACATAGAAGCTTTTTCTTGGGGTAATTTCCGTGTAACCGTTGTTTGCGAAGAATCCTGCAAAATACTGACCTTTATTGACAAGACCATTCGGGAAAACAGCTGTTCCTGCCGTCTGTCCGTTTGTATAAAGGAAACCTTGAGAAGTCGTTGTTGCAGGCGTCTGTCCTTTCTTATAAATTCCTACCCAATCCTGCTGATTTCCCGGTCCTCCCGTATAAGTGGCTGTTATCGCTTCATTTTGAGTATATTCCGTCTTGTCCAATGCAAATGTAGGATTGGAAACCACACTTCCTGACACTTCAAACTGCTTTACATCACTCCAGTCACTCCACTCCAGGTTTCTGTCTCTGTAGCGTACTTTAGCGTAATAGATTCCGTTTGATATAGAATTGGCAGGAATGGTTGCTTTTGTAATATCAACTCCTGCATTTAAATTTTTCGTTCTGTCCGGGGTTCCGTTTCCGTCTTTTCCGAACCAGTTTTCATAATCACGGTAAAACTCTTTCTCAATTACTGAAAAATTGGGTGCTTTACTAATTAAAAACTGTGTGGTATTCAGCAATTCTCCATTGGAAGAGGCAAAAGCACTTCCATCCAGTGTTAAAGGCAAAGTTACCGTTCCGGAAAAAGTATTGGTAACAGATGGTTTTGAAGGTTTCGGCTGATTTTTATACCTGTGAAAAGTATCTACAAGCTCATTATATTTTCTGTTATACACTCCTCCTATAGAATAGCATTCTATATCTACTTTTCCAGTCTGTACATCTACTTCCACGATCTGGTAAGTCCAGTCTGTCAATGTTTTCTGAACGTCATCAAAATCCTGTTCATTGGACATTCCCCAATACTGGTCCCATGCTGTTCCTCCAGAAATGATCTGGTAATTCGGGGTATCTTTCAGCTGGCCTCTGTGGTATAAATGATGGTGGGCTCCAACGTGCATCAAGTACTTATTGGAAGTTGTCAACAGAGGGACAGCATTGTTTCTTACCCAAGTGGAAATATCTCCCACATACTGCTCTGCCTGATACGGCCTGTGACTTAAAGAAATGATCCAGTCTACCGTAGAATCTGCATTGGCTTCATTTAATATCTGTGAAAGCCATGTCTGCTGTACTGTTCCCGTATGTTCTGAACTTAAGCTTATAAACAGAACATTTCCTGCCTGCTGTGCATAATAGTTCTCATTTCCTGAGCTGATATTTTTGTATTTAATTTCATCGATATAGAAATGGGCGTAATAAGAATTCATCCCGAGAGTTCCGTAGGTCTCATGGTTTCCTACCGTTGTCTGGATGGGAAGATAAGGCGATAGTTTGATGTTCTTTTTAAAATGTACATTTTCATAATGATCCAATGTTCCTACATCCACCTGGTCCCCTACCATAAAGGTAAGCGCAATATTATCAGAAGGATCAGAATTAGGTCCGAATTTCTGTTTTAACTTTTTATAAGCATTTAAAGTCAGTGAATCATACCTCGGTTCTGCCTTGATCTGGTTGTCTCCCATGATCAGGAAACGTATTTTCCCGTCTGCAGTGGCAGGTTGTCCCGGCAAAGGCAGGGTCCTGAAATTATAAACTGCCGACTCGCTGGTTCCGGTTTTTATTTTATAATAGTATTTCGTATTCGGCTGCAGGCTGGTGATTTTTGCGGTATGATAATAATAGTTGTTATTATATCCTGTGTCGGAAAAAATGTTGGTTGTTCCCGTAACCGTTACATTCAGGCTGGTTGGGGATGTTCCGTAAATTACGGTTGTTTCATTATTGGAAGCCGTTTTCCAGTTGACAATCATTGAATTAGGCGTCGGGTTCTGCAGGTAAGGAAACAGTGCCTGCCCGAATGCTATCTGGACGGCAAAACAGAAAAAGAAGAAATAGTGTTTCATGATAGTTTACTTTTGGTATAGATTAATTTCGATTTGTAAATCAGACAATTAAGAAAATAATTACTGAGTTTTTTAATTTCGGGCAAAAGTAGAAATCCTATATAAACTGTGTCTGATGGGAATTTGAAAGAACTGTTAAGTTTAGGGCAGATCTGGAATAAAAAAATTATTGTTTTTAGCACATTAATTATTTGGCGGAATCAAAAACTATTTTGTATATTTGCAGCCTGTTATTCAACCTCTGACGAAGAACGTGTAAGTTGCTTAGCTTTAACATTTTATTTTATTAAAAATGGATTTATTAAAGTACGTACAAGATCAGTACATTACTAAAAAAGATTTCCCTGAATTCAAAGCAGGAGACACAATTACTGTGTATTACGAAATTAAAGAAGGACAGAAGACAAGAACTCAGTTCTTCAAAGGTACCGTTATTCAATTGAGAGGTACTGGAGCTACAAAAACATTTACTATCAGAAAAATGAGTGGTGATGTAGGTGTAGAAAGAGTATTCCCTATCAACATGCCTGCACTTCAGAAAATTGAAGTTGACAGAAGAGGTAGAGTTAGAAGATCTAGAATTTATTACTTCAGAGACCTTAGAGGTAAAAAAGCTAGAATCAAGGACGCTGCTTACAAGAAAAAGTAATTCAGACAACAATACATACGAAAAGAGACTATCTTATTTAGATAGTCTCTTTTTATTTTATTAAACCTTTACTGTTGTGATTTTTTTAAACGCAAAGTTTAATTATAACAATGCCTATTTAAGGAAGCTAAGGGGAGAATCAATTGGCATTGATCCGATTAAGCAGGCGGGCTATCTTATGTTTCAATTAAATCCAAGCTTATTTAATAAAATCATATAACGCACTGAAAAATTCCGGATAAACTTCTATATGTGGAAGATGTCCTACGTTTTCAAGTTCCACAAGTTTTGAACCGGGAATTTCCCGCTGTGTCTTTTTACCTAATTCCTGATACTGACCCATTTTAGGCTGAAGCTCTTTAGGAGCCCTGTCCTTCCCTATTGCTGTTCTGTCTCTTGTTCCTATAATAAGAAGTGTAGGAACTTTTATATTTTTGAATTCATAACAGACCGGCTGGTTGTAGATCATATCTGACGTCAATGCAGCATCCCATGCCACTTTCGGGTAATCTTTATGAAGAGTCCAGCCTGCAATAAGATCCAGCCACGGCTGATATTCATCTTTCCATTTGTTATCATAATAAAATTTCAGCTGATAATTTTTATAGGTTTCAGCGGTATTTTTCAGTTCGGACTGGTATGCCTGGTCTATTGTCTGATAGGCTGCAAAAGTTTTATAATCTTCCAATCCGATGGGGTTTTCAAGGATCAGTTTCTGGACCTTTTCAGGATAAAGAAGAGTAAATCTTGTTGCAACCATTCCTCCCATGGAATGTCCCAATACTATTGTTTTATCTATCTTTAACTGATCTAATATGGCTTTTGTATTTTTAGCCAATTGTGAAAAAGAAAACTGATAGCTTTGAGGCTTAGAAGATTTTCCAAACCCGATCTGATCCGGAATAATTACTCTGAATCCTTTATCTGAAAGATCTTTTGCCGTCTTTTCCCAATAAGCTCCGTTAAAATTCTTCCCATGAAGAAGCATGATGGTTTTTCCATTAGGTTTCTTGGGCTGCACATCCATATAAGCCATTCTCAGGTTATTATTCTGAGATTTAAGATCTATATACTGAACCTCATAAGGATATTGATATTCTGAAAGCACTGCATCCAAAGGTTTTACCTGGGCAAACAGGAAAACCGGAGCAGCTGAGAATATAATTACTGCTGCTGCATTTCTTAAATATTTCATTTGAAATTATATTTTGATGTATTAAAATTAAAAAAACCGCTCCAAAAGAAACGGTTTTTCATTATAATGTTTAGTTAATTATTTAAGCAACCTCCACTACTTTCAGCTCCTTTTTGGATGGCAGATTCATTAAAACAATGGCAAAAAGAATCAGGATAATTCCCACCCATTGTATCAACAAAACCTTCTCACCCAATAAAACAAAAGCCATGGTAACTGAAACCGGAAGTTCCAGTGATGAAACAATACTTCCCAATCCAAGTCCAGCATTCGGGAAACCTATATTGAACAAAATCGGAGGAACAATAGTTCCAAATAAAGCAAGAACAAATCCGTATGTCCAGAATATAGAATAATTAAATGAATGAATATGCTCTGTATTATCTGTAAAGTTAAGGTATAATGATTTTAAACCATCAAAATACATAGGTCCGATCTGTGCAAAAAACAGGAAACCAAATACAACCACCGCTCCACCGCAAAGCATAACAATACTTTTCCTGAATACAGGAAGATGGGTAGCCAGTGTATTAGATGTGAACATCGTCATTGTATATGATGCCGCAGCCATTAAACCCCAGAAGATACCGTGCCAATCAAGCTCTATATCCATATTAATCAGATTTGTAGCTAATATAGTACCTACAAGTACAATAACTACGGAAACTACTTTCCTTGCATTGGGCAGCTTCTTTTCTTTTATACTTTCCACCACAACACTAAACCAAACCGACTGCATCAATAACACGATAGCTATGGAAACATTAATATACTGAACCGCGATATAATAAAATAAACTGGTACAGCCTAAGGACGTTCCGGCAAGCAGCAGCATTCTTATTTCTTTAGAGCTTGGTGACGAAAGCTTCTGCTTTGACGTTATGGTCTGAATGAAATTTAATATCAAAAGCCCTATAAGGCCTAACAGAAACTGTGAAGTGGTAACTTCAGAGGTAGTAAAACCATCATGATAAGCCATCTTTACAAATGTAGCCAGCATCCCATATATACTGGCCCCAATCCCTACGAATAAAACTCCTTTGAGTATATTTTTCTTCTTCATAATTTTTTTAACAGCCTGCAAAGTTACAATATAATAATTAAAACTGCCGGAGACGTTACTATGATAGATAAATAAAATCGCCGCAAGCTTTGCTTGCGGCGATCCTCAAATAGAGATTATGTAAATTATTATTTCTTAACGATTACTTTAGAAGTAGCATCAATCCCAAGACCTTTAACTTTTACCATATAGGTTCCGTTTACCATGTTACTTGTAGAAATTGCTTTTTTAGCATCCGGTGAAATTTTATCCTCTGAAGAAACAAGTTTTCCTGACATATCATAGATTTCCAAACTCACTTTTCCGATAGTACCGCTTGGGAAGTTGATATAAAACTCATCTTTAGCCGGATTTGGATAGATAGACATCTTATTTTTAGCCGCCTTCACTTCTTCTGTTGAAAGTGGTGAACATCCTTCAGGAAGTGTAAAGCTTTCAGTCTGATCATTGATATTATTTGCAAGACCTGCTGAAGCTCCTGTTCCTAAACCTCTTTTGGCGAAAACTCTCCAGATCATACATTTGTCTTGTCCTCCTGTCAATGCCAGCTCGGCTTGAAGTATAGCATCTCTACCATTGATAAAAGTAGGATTACATGTTTGCAGTTTCAAGCCATTGGTTATCAGTTGCAATACCCTTGAACTTCCATTGGTTGCATTTGCAGTTACATCAGAAGAGTATCCATAGGCTTCAACATATTTCCAATGTAAATCCCAAAGCATGGTTGCCCATACAAATCCTATAGAGTGTACATCAGGTACAATATTTCCACTTTGGTTTGTATATTCCATACCATTTGTATCCCCATAAGTATAGTTATTAACTGTAAAATCAGGAGAATATTTTGCAGGTCTGATACCTCCACCTGATGGAGTCTGTCCAGCTGCATAAGTAGCCATTCCTCTAGGAATTGATGCATTATCCCCAGGTCTGTTGGTTAGCATAAGAGCAAAGAAATCTGACCATCCTTCTCCCATCTGTTCTTTACTTGCACTTGAACTTAAGCAAGTATATCCATTTCCTGTTAGTCTGTTAGAAATTCCATGTCCGTATTCGTGAGTTATAATACCATTGTCAAAACTTCCATCCGGAGTTATACTCGTAGCAGGATCATTTTTTAAGGTTACATTAACCGTTGTATTCGCTGCAAGTTGACTCTTGATATATTCGCCTTCAGGATTTAGGATAATCACTGAAGGAATAGTAATCGTAGCATCTGAACCGGACATTTGTGAAGGGAAGTTTGTAGCAGCCGCATTATTGTAAATAATAGCTGCTATTGCCCCTGCATCCTGTGCATTTTTTACTTTCAGTGTAAAAGGGCAGTTTATTCCACCTCTTTCCATTAACCCTATTTTCCCTGTAAGTGATCCTGCAGGAAGTGCTGTACAGCCATCAATTACTGAAGCAAGTTGCACATTACCTGTAACTCCTGTAGCATCCAATACGGGTCCGAACTGAGCAGTCCCAACTGTCGGGTTACGACTAGTAGCTGCGCTAGGAGCATTATAAAAAAACAATTGATTTACTGTAGACCATAAATACATCTGCATAGTAGGTTTACCTCCATCTGCAGGCGTTGCAAAGTTCGCATTATTGCTTCCGCCCCCATCTTGTGCTTCAGCTTTTACATAGTCATTTCCAGCACCTCCGTTTGCAAAATTACTTTGCTGGAAATTTCTGGCTGATTCTGTAAACCCAAATTTATAAAATACATCATGTACTCTATTATTTACATAAAATAAATTGGTAATGGAAGCATTTTGATTGCTAGTAGGGTCTGAGTGAATATTAAAGGGAAAGTCAAAATTCCGTGAAGCTCCACCTTCGGCAGATATACCACTATTGAATCCCCCAGTATCTTCATATGCATGAACATTATTACCTCTAGTCGAAGTATAATGCGTTGTTCCGTCGGAATGCCACCCTTCCGGTGAAGATGCCAAAATCCAAGGATTTGAAATAAGAGATCTTCCTCCGAATGTAGGAGCTTCTAAAGGGAAAGGAAATACATTGTATGAAGCATTGTCAGGTGCCAGAAAAGCAACAGTAGTATTTGATGCATTCATAGGACCTATGAGACTATTCTCCGCAAGGTTTCCATGATCATGAGAATAAGCACCGTGCTCAAAATTACATGATAAATTTAAATCGAGCTTATTAATAATCTCCCCTGTAGATGCATTTACCAGGATATTCCAATAGCTCGCAGATTTTGGTTCTCTTAAAGAGTATTCATAGGCAAGCTTAAGATCTCCCTTATCCTCAGCATATACAAGTCTTTGTTTAGCTCCACCGGATGCAGGTTCAGAGTCAGAGAAGCCAATAATAGGCAGGTTTAAAATTTCATCTTTTCTTAGATCTTTTGCAATGGATTTTAATGCTTCAAATTTTGTAAGCCCTGCATTTTTTGAAGCTGAAACTGTATAATCTTTTATAAAGTTATCTGTATAATAAACTATCTTATTATCCTTTACAAGCACTGTTCCTACAGAGCTATATAATGGCAGGCCGTTATACATCTGTTGAAACTTTACAACTTCTCCATTCATTGACGTTGAATAATCAATATTGTCAATGGTGAAATTGGTAAGATCATTCTTTTTATATTCCCGAGATTTGTTTTGAGAAATATAATCTTTAATCAGCTTCTCATTATCTTGAGCAAATAAAGTAGAAGGAAATACTGCGAATGCAGCAAATAAAAGAGGTAGAGTTATTTTCTTCATTTTTACTAATAAAGCCGCTAATGTACAAATAATTCATAATTAATATATTTTTTTTAATAATTATTTTAAAAAATAAAATATATTATTAGAAAATATCACATCAATATGAATTTTATCATTTTCACAAATAAGCTACATTAGGGATTCACAACAAAAAAGTCTGATTTGAAAAATCTACGCTACCAGATTATTTAATGATCTGATTTGTTTTAAAAAGTCAAAATCATAAGCAATAAAAAAGCCGCTCAAAAAATGAGCGGCTTCATATTATCAATGGTTCAAAGATTATTTACCTTCTTCCATTTTTCTTTTCAATTCTGCTAATGCATCGATATCTCCAAGAGTTGATCTTTCTTCGTTGTTTGAAGAAGAAGATACATTTCTAGAAGAAACTTCTTTCATGTTTTTCTTCTCTTCGTCTCTGAAGATTCCTGTATGAGAAACTACTACTCTCTTGAACTCTTTGTTGAATTCAATTACTTTGAAGTCAGCCTCTTCACCTTTCTTGATTTTAGATCCATCTTCTTTCTCTAATAATCTTGACGGGCAGAAAGCTTCAACTTCAACGTCTTCAAACTGTACAGAAGCTCCTTTATCGTGAACTTCTACAGCTTTACCAGCGTGGATAGTACCTTCAGCATATTTGGTTTCGAATTTATCCCAAGGGTTTTCAGTTAACTGCTTGTGACCTAAAGATAATCTTCTAGCCTGGATATCTAATTCAAGAACGATAACATTTAATTTATCACCAACTGCACAGAACTCAGATGGGTGCTTGATTTTCTTAGTCCAAGAAAGATCAGAGATGTAGATTAATCCGTCGATACCTTCTTCTAACTCTACGAATACACCAAAGTTAGTGAAGTTTCTTACAGTTCCTACATGCTGAGATCCTACCGGATACTTAGCTTCGATATTTTCCCATGGATCTTTAGACAACTGCTTGATACCAAGAGAAATTTTTCTTTCTTCTCTGTCTAGTGTTAATACTTCAGCTTCTACTTCATCACCTACCTTCACGAAGTCTCCTGCAGATCTTAAGTGAGTAGACCAAGACATTTCAGAAACGTGGATTAATCCTTCTACACCTGGAGCAATTTCTACGAATGCACCATAGTCAGCAAGAACTACTACTTTTCCTTTTACTTTGTCACCTACTTTCATGTCAGCAGAAAGAGCATCCCAAGGATGAGCCTCTAATTGCTTCATACCTAACTGGATTCTTGTTTTCTCATCATCGAAATCAAGGATAACAACTTTTACAGTCTGTCCGTCCTCAAGGATTTCAGATGGGTGGTTCACTCTAGACCAAGAAAGGTCTGTAATGTGGATCAATCCATCAACACCTCCTAAGTCAATGAATACACCGTAAGAAGTAATATTCTTAACAGTACCTTCAAGAACCTGACCTTTTTCAAGCTGAGCGATGATTTCTTTTTTCTGACCTTCGATATCTGCTTCGATCAATGCTTTGTGAGATACAACTACGTTTTTGAACTCTGGGTTGATTTTCACAACTTTGAACTCCATAGTTTTACCTACGAACTGATCGTAATCTTTGATTGGCTTAACATCAATCTGAGAACCTGGTAAGAATGCTTCGATTCCGTGTACGTCAACGATCATACCTCCTTTAGTTCTAGACTTAACAAAACCGTTAACGATTTCTCCAGTTTCGTGAAGCTCGTTTACTCTATCCCAAGCTTTAAGCGTTCTAGCTTTTCTGTGAGATAATTGTAATTGACCAGTTTTGTCTTCTCTTCTGTCAACCATTACTTCTACATCATCACCTACTTTCAATCCTGGGTTGTAACGGAATTCGTTAAGAGAAATAACACCTTCAGATTTGAAGTCGATGTCAACGATAGCTTCTTTGTCAGTTAATCTTACAACTTTACCAATGATAACATCGTTATCATTAAGGCTGCTTAGAGATCCGTTGTAGATTTCTTCTAAATCGCTTTTTTCTTTTCTCGCATCTGCATCAAGACCTGATTCGAATGAATCCCAATCAAATTGTTCTGGTGCTACGTTTTGGTTTAATAAAACCTCTGCTGAATTTGTCTCTTTTGACATTTTCTAATAAAATTTGTATTCCTTCTTTTTTAATGGTCTGAATAAATGCGGATTAAAAAATACGGAAGTAATTAATTATAAGTAATTTACTCTTCAAACCTTTACGCCACAAAAGTGGGTGCAAAGATAGGGATTTTATTTGAGATTAACAAAGGTTTTCTATTTACTCAGTTATCCCTTAAGCTACTGAATGTCAATATTAAAATTCTTATTAAAAGATCTAAGGATTAAAAAATTAAAAGATTACGACTGTGGTGATATTCACTTTAAGCTTCCAATCTCACTCCTCAATAACTAATAGCTACCTCCCAATCCCTGCAACCTGTCATCTGCTACCTGCCACCTAAATTTACTACCTTTGCAGTATGGAACTACAATCTATCTACGAAAAACTGCAGATTCAGGATATGAATCAGATGCAGAAATCTACATATAAAACTGCAGAAAACAATACGGATATTGTCCTGCTCTCTCCTACCGGTTCAGGAAAAACACTTGCTTTTTTATTTCCTGTCCTTCGAAATCTTAAAAAAGATGCGCAGGGAATCCAGGCATTGATTTTAGTTCCGGCAAGGGAATTGGCATTACAGATTGAGCAGGTTTTCAAATCGATGGGAACAGATTTTAAAGTTTCTGTATGCTATGGCGGTCATGATAAAAAGATTGAGGTCAATAATTTAATTGAAGCTCCGGCGGTTCTGATCGGAACTCCGGGAAGAGTGGTTTATCATTTAAGAAACAATAATTTTGATCCTGAAACCATTCAGACATTGGTTCTGGATGAATTTGACAAAGCTTTGGAGTTAGGTTTTCATGAAGATATGGAATTTATCACAGGAGCTTTAAAAGGTCTTTCACAAAGAATTTTAACCTCAGCTACCGCAATGGATGAAATTCCAAAATTTACAGGCTTAAAAAATGAAAAGATCATTAATTTTCTGAAATTAAGTGAAGTAAAACCGGATATTCAGTTAAGAAAAGTAATGACCATTCCTGAAGAAAAACTGGATACTCTGTTTAATTTAATATGTAAAATAGGAAATAAAAGAACATTGATCTTCTGTAACCACCGTGAAGCCGTAGACCGTATTTCCGAACTTTTAAGGGAGAAAGGAATTGCAAGAGAAACCTTCCATGGCGGTATGGAGCAGGATGAGAGAGAACGTGCCCTTTTAAAGTTCAGGAATGATTCTGCAAGGATTTTAATCACGACGGATTTGGCTTCCCGCGGTCTGGATGTCCCGGAAGTGGAATCTATTGTTCATTATCAGCTCCCTCCGAAAGAAGATGCTTTTATCCACAGAAATGGCCGTACCGCAAGAATGAATGCCAAAGGTTTTGCTTACCTGATCATGACTGAGGATGAAAATTTCCCATTCATTAAAAACAATACACCTGAAGAAAGTGTTTCCGGCTTCAATAAAGTTCCTGAAAGAACCCCTTTCCAGACAATTTACATCAGCGCCGGAAAAAAAGATAAGGTGAATAAAGTGGATATTGTAGGATATCTTATTAAAAAAGGAGAACTGCAGAAAGAAGACATTGGTATCATTGAAGTAAAAGATACTACTTCTTATGTGGCAGTTTCCAGAAATAAAACGGTTGCTGTTTTAAAGAAATTAAGTAATGAAAAACTGAAAGGGAAAAAGGTGAAAATGGAAATTGCCTATTAATACGAACCATTAAGCATTATTAAGCCTTTAAAAATATTAAGAGAAGCCTCATGTGGGCTTCTCTTATTTTTTTAATATATCTATCAAAGCTGTCATTGCGAACGAAGGTGAAGCAATCTCCAGAAATACGATAATATGTTCATAATAATCAGAGATTGCTTCGTCGCTGCGCTCCTCGTAATGACATTATTTAACTCCTTTTACTTTAGTCGGCAATGTATAAACAGATTTTGAAGCTGTGATAAATAAAACATTATTGTTCTCTCCTCCAAAGGTCACGTTGGAAGTCCAGTCTTCTTCAATAGGAATATGATAAAGCTTCTTTCCGTGACGGTTGAAAATATGTACACCTTTCCCTGTTAAATAAAGGTTTCCGTGCTTATCCAATGTCATTCCGTCTGAACCCATTTCACAGAACAGTCTTCTTTCAGAAAGTTTTCCTTCACCAAGAATATCGTAAACATAGGTTTTTCCGGCGTCAATATCTGAAACATAAAGCTTTTTAAATATCTCACTTCCTACAATTCCATTGGGCTGTACAAAAGTTTCCAGCTTTACCGTTTTACCTTCTTTGGTTCTGTAATAAAGGCTTTTATGTACAATTTCCTGTTTAAAACCAACCCAGTAATTTCTTTCATACAAAGGATCTGTAAAATACATTCCTCCGGATGAGTCGTTCCAGACATCATTAGGTCCGTTCAGTCTTTTCCCCTCGAAACCTTTCAGGATCACTTCTATTTTTTTATCCTTTGAAATTTTCCAGATTTCTCCCTGATCATCGGAACAGGTGATAAGATTTCCGTCTTTATCAAAATGAGTCCCGTTTGCCCGGCCTGTTTTCCCTAAAAATTCTATGATTTTATTGGTTTTCCAGTCCCAATAGTAAATTTTATCATTAGGCTGGTCAGTGAAATAAACATTTCCCTGTTTATCGGAAGACGGCCCTTCTGTAAAACCGAACCCATCCGAAATTTTTTCCGGCTGTACATCTTCATAAAACATTTTGTTATAATTTACTGATTGGCAGCTTAATAATGCGAAAACCAAACCAATTACGCCTATGTTCCCTATCTTTTTCATTCCTTTCTTATTTAAAGATTGCAAGTTACAATATCAGTCATAAGCTTCAAATATATTTGCTCATTTTGATATAATAAATTTAAAATCAAAAATGTCCTAATTATCCTATTTTTGAAGTACATGGTATTAGTTAAAAAATAGTTTTATCCGGACCTTTGCTACGGTAAGGTCAATACTATTTTTTCAATTCTAAAACTGACTGAAAAAACAGCTAGAGCAAACCACAAAATATCACCTTAATACTTTTCAACTTAACAAAAGTACCGTAATGAGTGCAGAATCAAGCAGCGATAAATTTATAGAAACAGAAAATGATGCGTTTAGGAATTCCGTAGGAACCATGGATGAAACCGGAAAAAGAAAATGGGTCTTTCCACGAAAACCAAAGGGGAAATATACCAACTACAGGAACTACGCAAGTTATTTCATGTTAGCCATATTTTTCGGGCTGCCATTTGCAAAGATCAACGGTAATCCTTTTCTTCTGATCAATGTAATAGACAGACGGTTTTTTATCCTCGGACAGCCCTTTTACCTGCAGGATTTCTTTATTCTTGCGTTGGGAGCGGTAACTTCTGTAATTTTTGTAATGCTTTTTACAGTGGTTTTCGGGAGAATATTCTGTGGATGGCTGTGTCCGCAGACGCTTTTCATGGAAATGGTATTCCGTAAAATTGAATATTGGATAGAAGGTGACAGAAATAAGCAAATGAAGCTTGACAGACAGGAATGGAATGCCGAAAAGATCAGAAAGAGAGTTCTGAAATGGTCTGTGTTTGCATTTATTTCATTAATCATTTCCCACTTTATGTTCATGTATATTGTAGGGTATGAGGAAGTATTCCGTATCATGAACGAAGGGCCGGAAAATCATTCCATGAAGTTTCTTGTAATGATATTTTTCACCTTGACATTTTATTTTGTTTTTGCCTGGCTCCGTGAGCAGGTATGTACTCTGGTATGTCCGTACGGAAGACTTCAGGGTGTATTGATAGACAAGCAGACAATTAATGTTTATTATGATTTCAAAAGGGGTGAAAACCGTTCTAAATGGAGAAATAATGAAGATCGCAAAGCATCAGGAAAAGGAGACTGTATCGACTGCTATCAGTGTGTTGTGGTCTGTCCTACAGGCATTGATATCAGAAACGGGCAACAGCTGGAATGCGTAAACTGTACGGCCTGTATAGATGCCTGTGATGAAGTGATGGATAAGGTAGGGCTTCCAAAAGGGCTGATCCGTTATGCTACAGAAGCAGAAATTGAGAACCGGGAAACATTTAAGTTTACCTCAAGAATGAAGGCTACCACGGTATTTCTGGCTCTGCTGATCGGGTTTTTAGGGTTTTTAATGTATGACCGGGGATCTATGGAAGCAAAATTTATCAAGCCGGCCGGTTCTACATTCTTCATTAAAGATGGTAAGATCACGAATACTTTTATTTATACACTTTTAAATAAATCCAACGAAAAGAAGATTCTCACGATTAAAGTAATGACTCCTGCCCATGCAGAGATCACTTATTTCGGTTCTGAAAAAATCATTCTGAAAGGTGACGAAATCCTGAAAGGGAATATCAATATTACTTTTCCTGAAGAAGACATTAAGTTTTCCAAACAAAAAATGGTGATTGGTGTATTTGATGAAAAAGGTGAAATGCTGGATTCTTTTGAGACTACTTTTGAGGGACCTTTCCAACTTCTATTATAAGTTATAAGCCTTATAATTCTTTTAAAAATCAACGTCCTGTAAAATGATCTAATTTAGTTTTGAAATACATAATGGTTCCCGAAACGCTAGATCCGGATGCGTCATACTGGATATGAATAAAAAAAAGAATAAAGAAAACAGGTGCTATAATCACAAAACTTTTTATTGTAGGAATATGATTAAATAATTCCTCATTTTTCTCTCTGTCAGGAAGAATTAGAATGACAATTAAGCCCAAAAGCACACAATAAGTATTGAGCCATCTGAACCAATCTACTCCCAAATAAAACAAAGGAGCTACAAAAATCAAAGAAAGAATGTTAATCAATAAAAACTTACTGAAATATCTTTTATGAAATTTATAAATATAATAGCCAAATTGAGAAATAACAAAAAGCAATTCAGCAATAAACAATGAAAAGGATATATACACTCTTCCTATAAAAGTAGGATCTTCTATTTTATCATAATTAAAGATGTTAAAATAAGCGAACTCAACGCCTCTATTTTTGAGAATTCCAATACTTTTACCCTGATTAATTTCTCCTCCAAAATAATAAATAACAGCAACAATAATAATGGACAATATAGCAAGAACATAAATCTCGGGGGAGTTAAGCTTCTTAGTTTTTAAGTAAAATATTGATAAAACGAAAGGTAAATAAAAGATAAACATTTCGTGAAAGAAAAGTCCTGTACAATATCCTGCAATTACGATTACAGATTTTAACCTTGATAAACTACCTGTTGCCAAATAGCCCATTAATGCAAATAAAATAATCTCTTTTCTCCCCGAATATCCTACATTTATGCAAATATAACTGAGACAAAGCGGCGATATCAAAAGTAATAGAATATTCCAATCTATCTTTTTTTGATTAATTAATTTAATGAATGAATAGTAGGTAATCCCATAAAAAAGGGCTTGTAACAAAAAAACAATGAAGGGTAACGAAAAGTGGGTTATATCCTGTAAAAAAAATAATAACTCTCCTCCAATTCCTCTTCTTTTAAAACCTCCGTCTTCATAATTAATAAGCCAATCAGAAACCGTCCATTCCTGTAATGAAAGCTTAGATTTCAGGTATAACTTATAAATGCTATAAAATAAAATCAATAATAAAAATGCTTTATACAAAAGTAAAAAATAAAGTTCCTTCTTATTTTTTTCCAGGGATAGCGTTTTTTGAAACATCTAACAATTTACATTTTTTTCAAAACTAAAGAAAAATAATTAGATTACATTTTTTACTCTTAAAATCATTGGAAAATCCATGATTCTAAAAATATCACAGATGCTTTCCTAAAATTTTTAAGCCTTATATTCCTTAATAAACTGCGTGGGAGTCATTCCGGAACTTTTCCGGAATACCCTTACAAAGTAGGAATATTCTTCATAGCCAAGCCTGAAGGCGATTTCAACGAGGCTTTCATCAAGATACATCAGCATCCTTTTTGCTTCCAACACTACTCTTTCCGTAATGACATCGGTTGCTGTTTTCTGAACAACGGTTTGTACGGTTCTGTTAAGATGTTTCGGAGTGATTCCCAACAAAGATGCATAATAGGAAATTGATTTTTCAGCAGTAAAGTGCTGTTCGAGCAGATTTTCAAAGTCCTGATAATGTTTAAAATAAGAAAGACTGGCAGAAGAAGCGTGAATATCAATTTCCTTCGAAAACAGCCTTGTTGCGTTAATAAAAATCTGCGACATCAGGGAAAGAATGAATCCTTCTTTCATCATATTCTGAGACTGATATTCCTTTTCCAAATCCTGAAAAAAACTGATATTTTTCGCTAATTCATCAGTATCCAGCTGTAGTTTTCTCGGAAAAGATACAGACCCGAAAAAAGGGAAATTCCTTAGTTTCTGATTCACATAATGCATTTCGTAAAACTCCTGTGAACAGAAGAAAATATATCCGTCAATATCTTCTGAAAGTTCCCAGCTGTGAACCTGCCCGGGAGAAAGGAAGAAAAAGCTCCCCTCTGAAACATCATACTTCTGAAAATCTATCTCATGAACTCCTTCCCCCCGGGTAAAAAGAACAGCAGCATAAAAATCATGCCTGTGAGGTTTTTCAATATGCCGGTGTCCTACAACCAGATGTTCTTTCATGGTATTGAAATAAAAATCCGAAGCATTCCTGCCGGACTGGAAAAGCTCAATATGAAGAACAGAAATCAGATTCATTATTGATGATATACGGGATAGTAGTTATTGTATAAAAGTACTGTAAAAAGAGAGAAAATACAAACTACAAAATGAAGTACTGTTTAAACAAATATCTTCATACAGAATATTTAGAAAGATATTAGCCATGCATATTTGCATCAGAGTTTAAAAAATTTTTATCTTTGACTTTTAGGATTCGTAAAATGAAGATAAATTTAGCTGATAAACTGTATTATTCTATAGGAGAAGTAGCAAAAGCTTTTGATGTAAACACCTCATTAATACGTTACTGGGAGCAGGAATTCCCTATTATCAAGCCTAAAAAAAATAAAAAGGGCAACCGCTATTTTACGCCTGAAGACATTAAAAACCTGCAAATGATCTATCATCTGGTGAAGGAAAAAGGCTATACACTGGATGGAGCAAGGATTGCTCTGACAACCAACAGTAAAATTTCTGAAACGGTTACCATTATTGACCGCCTTGAATTTATAAAAGCGGAGCTTCAGAAATTGAAAGCTTCTCTGGCGGACAGAGATTCAGAATAACTTTTTATAGAATAATAAGCTATTTTCAAGATATTCACAAAATATTTCTATATCTATTTCTTCAAATAATTCTATACAATATGTACACAAATGTAATTTAAAAATCATTTGAGTGAATTTATTGTACAAAACCATCCTTTTTGTATTTCACCATTGCTTAGACTTATTTTTATTGATAAGTTTACCCCATGATGAGAAAAAACTACTACTTAAAACTGGCATTCATGGGAATGCTGCTGATCGTTCTGCTGGCTTTTCAGAAGTATACCAGTAGAGAAAAAGAGAACTTTCCTGAGCTAAAGTTCATTACGGAAAATACTGTTCCTTTAAATATAACTGATTTTGACCCGAATGATCTGGATGCCCAACAATGGACACATTTAGGCTTTTCTGAAAAACAGGTTTCTACTATTCTTAATTATAAAAAAATTGTAGGCGGGCAGTTTACTTCAAAAGAACAGCTTAAAAAATGTTATGCTATTTCTGCTGAAAAATTCACTGAACTGGAATCTTTTATCCAGCTTCCCGAAACCGGTAAAGACAATCATTTTGAAAAATTTAAAAGCAATGAAAAGAAAGAAATCATTGTTTCTAAAAAATTCAATCCGGATGGGCTTTCTGCTCTGGAATGGATGAATATGGGTTTCAGTGAAAAACAGGCAGAAGCAATTATAAAATACAGGAACTACTTAGGTGGAAGCTTTGTCAGCAAAGAAAAATTTAAAGAATGTTTTATCATCTCTTCGGAAAATTACAGCAAGCTTGACCCCTATCTGCTGCTTCCTGTAAAGACACCAGATAACTTCAGAAGTTCAGGTAGGCATTATGCCCTAAAATCTAATATTCAATATCGCTCATTTGATCCTAATACTTTAGATTTAGAGGAATGGAAAGCTTTGGGATTTTCTGAAAAACAAGCTGCCACAATCATCAATTACCGTGACAGGAATCTCAGGGGAAGTTTCAAATCGCTTGAGGACATAAAGAAATGTTTTGTTATTTCTCCCGAAAAATTTCAGGAGCTAAGTCCTTATATTAAACTCAGTACAAATCCAAATATAGTTCAAAAGCAGGAAACCGATTTCTCAAAAATTGATCTTAATATGATTACATTTAAACAGCTTCTGGAATTTGGTCTGGATGAAAGAAGTGCGGGCTCTATTCTAGGGTTTAGGAAAAAACTGGGAGGATTTATTACCAAACAGCAAATCCTGGATACCTATAATATTGATAAAGATATTGTTCAGAAGCTTATTTCCACATGTCAGCTAAATACTTCAAACGTTCCGAAATACTCACTGACTGATGCACCTGAAGAATGGCTCAAAAATCACCCCTATTTCAAGTATTCCGCCGATAAGATCATTTTTTACCGAACAAGTCATTTTGAGGATGCAAAAATCTGGAAAATACTGAAACTAAAACCGGAATATGAGACGAGGATGAAGCTTTATATTAAATAATTAATCAACTGTTTTGCTGGAGTCAGTAAGTAAACTGTTAAGAGCATTAAATTCTTCTTCTGTAAGATCACGCCATTTTCCAATCGGAAGATCCAGTTTGATGTTCATGATACGGATACGTTTCAGCTTTTTTACTTCGTAGCCGAGAAATTCGCACATTCTGCGGATCTGTCTGTTCAGTCCCTGGGTAAGAATAATACGGAAAGTCATATCGTCGATCTTTTCCACTTCACATTTTTTAGTGACAGTATCCAGAATGGGAACACCATTCCTCATTTTTTCAAGGAATTTAGGCGAAATTGGTTTATCTACGCGGACGATATATTCTTTTTCGTGATTATTTCTTGCTCTAAGGATTTTATTTACGATGTCTCCGTCGCTGGTCAAAAGAATTAAGCCTTCACTGGGTTTATCCAGTCTTCCGATTGGAAAAATCCTTTTCGGATGATTGATATAATCTACAATATTATTTTTTTCACGCTTGGTATCCGTTGTACAAACGATTCCTATAGGTTTGTTAAAAGCAATATAGACAGGTTTATCCTGAGGTTCACGAATTGGTTTTCCGTCTACTTCCACAAGATCTTCATCAGAAACTTTTGTACCCATTTCAGGGACCTTCCCATTAATGGTTATCCTTCCTTCCTCCAAAAGCTTATCTGCTGCTCTTCTTGAGCAGTAGCCTACTTCCGATAAATATTTATTGATGCGTGTCTTTTCCATTAGTCTTCTCCGTAACCTGTATAGTTTTTATTGCTGAAAGATCCGGTTCTCAATGCAAAGTTAGGAAGAAAATTGTAACCTCCAATTGCTGTAATACCGTATGCTATTTTATCAATCCTCTTCTAATTTCTTATTATAAGCCTTCGAATCTGTATTCATTCTCAAGGAAATCAGTAGTGGCGTTTTCAATCGTGTAATCTCCGATCTTTGTACGTCTAAGCTGTGTCAGATAAGCTCCTACTCCCAATTCCTGCCCTATATCATGGGCGAGGCTTCTGATGTAAGTTCCTTTTGAACAGCCTACTGTAAAACTGACCAAAGGAAGATTAACTGAAATATCTTTAATGTAGAAAATTGTTGTTTTTCTGGATTTCATCTCTACTTCCTCTCCCGCTCTTGCCAGGTTATAAGCTCTCTGTCCATCAACTTTTATTGCTGAATATACCGGAGGTTTCTGCTCTATTTCGCCAACGAATTTTTCAAGGGTTTCCCTGATCTGTTCTTCAGTAGTGTGAGCAATGTCCTGATGAAGAATTTCAGGTTTCTCAGTATCATAGGATTCTGTCTGTACTCCTATTTTAATTTCCGTCCAGTATTCCTTGGGAGCATCCTGGATCTCAGGGATTTTCTTTGTAAATTTCCCACAGCAGACAATAAGAAGACCTGTTGCTCTCGGATCTAAAGTTCCGGCGTGGCCTATTTTAAACTTCTTGGGAAGATTGAATTCTCTTTTAAGCTTATACTTCATTTTATTGACAGCCTGGAAAGAGGTCCAGTCCAAAGGTTTGTCCAATAAAAACACATATCCTGATTGCAGTTCTTCAGCTGTCATTATTCTAAAATTTCTGTGATACTCACTAAGCTTGGCAGTTTATTGACTTTCTGCTTACAATCAGGTCCGTTTTCCACATTGACAAAGCATTTTTTGTCACCAATGAAGTAATATATATTCTGAAAAGGATATACTGAACTATTTGGAGTAATATTTACCGTATAATTTTCAGGTAAATTGAATTTATAACTGGTCTTATTAATTGCTGTGATTTTCTGATAATAACATTTTCCTTCTTTGCTATATTCCATGAAAGGTTTGTGATCCAGTTTTTCGTCCGGTACAAGCTCTTTACAGATCAGTAAATCTTCAGCTGCATGTTTTTCTTTGAGTTCAACAAAAAACTCTATTCTTTCCTTTGAATTATTTTTCACAAAAAGCGTATGCGCCGGTGTACAGGAAATAATTGAGCCTGAGAAAGCTAATATCTTTAAAATATTACTTTTCATATATTTATTTAAAGAAATAGAAATAGATCAAAAGGGCAACTCCCACAAAAATACGGTACCAACCCCAAGGCTTGAAGCCATATTTGTTCAGCACTCCGATGAATGCTTTAATAGCAATCAGTGCTACAATAAAAGCTACAATATTTCCTATGATGAAGATCATAATGTGATCCTGAGATGCCATGATCATTTCATAGCCTTTCTGAGGATTTGCAGTTCCTTTACCCCATGTTTTCAGAAAAACAGAATATACTGTTACCGCCAGCATAGTTGGAACAGCAAGGAAGAATGAAAATTCTGCAGCAGCTTTTCTTGTAAGTCCCTGCGACATCCCTCCGATAATGGAAGCCGCACTACGACTCGTTCCAGGCATCATCGCAAGACACTGCCAGAAGCCTATTGTAATTGCTTTTCTTACGGTAATTCCCTTCTCATCATCAATTTTAGGATTTTTGAACCATTGATCTGCAAAAAGTAAAACCACTCCTCCAAGTACCAGCACAGAAGAAATAGCAATCTGGTTTCCAAGAACGGCTTCAATTTTATCGTCAAATAAATATCCCAGAACCAATGCCGGAACAACGGCAAAGGCCAGTTTATAATAAAACTTAAGATTTTTCAGATCAAAGAACTTTTTCCAGTATGCTACAACAACAGATAAAATGGCACCAAACTGAATGGATACCTGGAACATTTTCAGGAATTCATCATCCGGCAATCCCAGAAGATTGGCGGCAAATCCCATGTGTGCTGTAGAAGAAATCGGAAGGTATTCTGTAAGCCCCTCAATAATAGCAATAATAATTGCTTTAATTAAATCCATATTTTGTGTATATAAAAATTTAAAGATTAAAAGATTTTGAAATCCAGAAAACCTTCCAAATCCCTTAACCTCTTAATCTTTAAATAGAGAATGTATTATTTATTTTCTTTTTAAAATAGCATAAACTTCTATTGCAAAGCCTATCACTACAAACAGCGGCGCAATTCTGATTCTGCGGATGGAAAAAATACCGTCATTCCATGAATTGGGATCAAATTTACCGTCTACTGTATTAGCATCCGGCCCCATCATCAGGAGGAAACCTACTACGATAAAAGCCAGTCCTATCAGCATCCACTTGAAATTCTGCTGCCCGAAATAAAAGGTGTTTTCCTGTGGTACTCCGGTTTCTTTGCCAAAATCTGAAGCAGCCAGTTTATTTGTTTTTTTGCTCATTATTAAGAGTAATATAAATCGTCAACGTTTGATTTTAAGAATCTCCATGTAGCGAAAATGGTACTTAAAACGGAAATAAAAATTCCTACTCCAAGCACTAAAACCACCAACCAGAAATACTGATTATTATCCTGTACAAAGGCAGATCCAATCTGGCTTGTAAAGTAATACCACACTCCTCCCAGTGCCAGAAGCCCGATCAGAGATCCTATAGCACCCAAAACAACAGCTTCAATGATAAAAGGTTTAAGAATAAATCTTCTTTTAGCCCCTACCAGCTGCATGGTTTTAATAATAAATCTTTTGGAGAATATTTTCAGTCTGATTGAGTTGTTGATCAAAACAACAGCAAGAATCAGGAACAAAATTGAAAATCCGAGAATCCACTTCAAAATTCTGCTTAAGTTATTATAAACATCCACCATCAAAGTACTGTCATTCTTGACATCTATAATACCGGGTACGGCTTTGATCACTTTAATGGCTTCATCAATTTTTGCCGGATCCACATATTCAGGTTTTAATGCCACTTCGATTGATGAAGGGAAAATGTTTTCTTCAAAAAGCGCATCACTGTCTATCCCCATTGTTTTTTTGGCTTCTTTAGCTGCCATGTCTCTTGAGATATAAGTTGCCTTTTTTACAGGAGCTAACGTCTGTACTTTTTTAAAAGTTTCTTCCTCCAGTTTTGCAATTTTTACAGAATCTTTTACATCAAAATTTTCGTCAAAATAAGCATTTACCACCAACTGTTCTTTGATATAGTCGGAATACTTTTGGGCATTGATTAAGATAAGACCCATTAATCCCAACAAAAATAACACTAATGCGATACTTATTACTACTGTAATATTGCTTGACCGAAGCCTTTTCTTATTAAACTCATCTACAGATTTAGCCATTAATATTAAAATTTTTGGCTAAATTAGAAAAAATCTTCCGAAATTTGGGACGAAATAAAGAAAATCATTGTTAATAAAATCATAAAAAACTTTGAGTGTAAAAGCAAAAAAACATCTTGGACAGCACTTTCTGACAGATGAAAATATCGCGAGGAAAATCGTGGAAGGTCTTAATTTTGAAGACTATAAAAATGTCATGGAAGTAGGTCCCGGGATGGGCGTCCTTACCAAATATCTGCTCGAAAAAGATCAGAATGTCTATCTGGCAGAAATTGATACTGAATCTATTGAATACCTGAAAAACAATTATTCAAAGATTACTGAAAATACTTTCGTAGGAGATTTTCTGAAACAGGACTTCCATTTTATCAGTGGAGAACAGATTGCCATTATTGGTAATTTTCCTTATAATATTTCATCACAGATTCTTTTTAAAATTGTTGATCATTATGAGCAGATCCCTGAAATGGTGGGAATGTTCCAGAAAGAAGTGGCTGAAAGAACAGCGGCTGTGCCCAGAACTAAAGATTACGGTATTCTATCCGTTCTGATCCAGGCATATTATGATGTAAAGTACCTGTTTACTGTTCATGAGAATGTATTCAATCCACCTCCGAAAGTAAAATCAGGCGTTATCAGACTTACAAGAAATCCGAAAGAAGGTCTGGCCGGAAATGAGGTTCTTTTCAAGCAGATTGTAAAAGCAGGATTTAACCAAAGAAGGAAAAAACTTTCAAACTCCCTGAAAATACTGAATATTCCTGAAGCTTTAAAGACTCATGAATTCCTGGATAAAAGAGCAGAAGAACTTAGCGTTATGGATTTTATCAGTTTTGCCAATCTCTGGAAGCAAAATCAATAAAATTTAATTCTAAAAAATAAAAAAGCCTTTCAATATAACTTGAAAGGCTTTTTATGTATGCTTTATTCCTTATTCCCGGTTCTTCAGCATGATCCATCCGGACCAGTTCATCTGAACTTTTGATTTAGGATATTCAAAATTGAATTTATACCAATATGTAGCTGTTGAAAGTTTTTTACCTCCTACAGTTCCGTCCCATACCGGTTTTTCTTTAGAGAATCTGAACATTTCCACCCCGTATCTGTCAAAAACAGATCCTGTGAAGTTTTTGAACTCTGTCAATGCCTTAAGATCCAGTACATCATTTACACCATCATCGTTAGGGGTAATGATATTATTGATCTGCAGGGTATAGAAATCAAAAGTTCCGATACAATGAGTACCTACTCTTCTGATCATTACTGTATAATTGGTGTTATCTAAAAGATTAGTGAAAACATTAGATTCCTGCCATGTAATTCCATTGTCTATAGAGTATTCCAAAGTACTTGGAGTATTGTTCATCAAAGGATTTTCGGCAATGATTGTTACTGTTTTTTTAGCACTTTCATAGTTTATTGCTGTTGCATAAGGAGTAGCTGCACCGCCTACTTTCGCTGTGAAGATTTTTTTACAGAATCCGTTATCTACTTCTACTGTATAAACGCCCCAGCTGTCCGCGGTAATAGTTTGTGTTGTAGCTCCCGTACTCCACAAATACTTATAATTAGGACCTGCGCCTGCATCTAAAGTAATACGGTCACCCAGACACATTTCTACATCTTTTAAAGGTGAAACGATTTCCGGTGTAACTTCAACTGTTATTTTGGCCGGATTTAATGAACGGCACCCTTTTACCCCTACAGCATAAACCGAGAATGTTGTAGTCTGGAATAAAGTGACAGTCTGTGTGTTTCCGGTACCAGGGAAATTAACCCACTGATACGTTGCACCACCTTCAGCAGTAAGAGTTACCGTTTCTCCCGGACATATTTTTATTCTGGAAGATTTTATTCCGGCTGTAGGTGTAGTTTCTTTAAGTAAAGTTAATTCTATCATTTTACTGCAGAAACCTCCGTTTGAAACTACAACATAAAGGATCTGCCCGTCTGTACCATTATAATTTAAAATATTCTGAATATAATTATCATTCTGAGCTACAGCATCAGCCTGATTTACATAGAATTTAAATACAGCACCCGACGTCGGACTTATTGACGGCATAGCATTAGTCAGATCAAAAGTGGTAATATCCGGCGTGCTGCATAGCAGAAGGCTTGCATTCTGCGCCTCCGGAGTGGTTCCTCCATGAATCTGGATAGTAGCTCTACCCGGACAAGGATTACCAGGAACGCTTACTTCAATGGTATATGTTCCCGGCTGTACAGCTGTAATCGTATTTGTAGTAGCACCCGTGATTGGCGCTCCGTTCAGATACCACTGATATAATAAGTTCGGGTCACTTACAGAAGCTGTAATCAGCTGTGGCACATTATCGCAGACATTAATATCAGAAGGTAACGTGGCACCGCTTGGATCTAAAAGTTCCACACCAATGTTAAATGATCCTCCTTCTAAAAATACAGCAGAGTCCCATCCATGATCTTCAAAACTTCCTGGTGAATAATCGGCAACTACCATTTTAAAGTGATATTCCTGCCCTGCCATTACAGTTGCAGTTGCAGTAAGAGGAATTGTTCTTCCCTCAAAATTTGTTTCAATATTGGTGGTATTATATCCTCCGAAATACTGTTCGTTAACTGCAGCACAGCTTCCCGGAATTGCCGGGTGAATGTTGGTAATACTTACAGGTCCTGCACCGCCCGGAAGCACAGCCATATTCTGATAGGCTCCTCCAGATGTCGGTCTAAGCAAAATGGCAAAGGCATCTGCGTACTGGCATGGAAATGAGCCTGAATACTCTTCAGATGCCAGAATATAATTAAACTTTATTTGTGAAGTTGTAGGAACAAAGTCGAACTCTAAAAGAACACCATCAGTCAGTGTTCCGGTAGACCCGATAGCTTGTGCCAAGTCAGAGTCTGTTCCTCCACCGTTAATATCACTTAAGTTTCCTTCCGGTCCGTTTCCTGCTCTTCTGGCTTTTCCCGTAGAAAGTACAATCCCATCTTTGAAAGGGAAATTGGTAGTCCCTTTATGGAAGTATCCCCAGGATCTGTCAGCATCGGTTACTGCATGGTTAGGAGTAATTTTTACATTGGATACCGTAGGTGTTACACAGGAGTTTGTCCCTGAAGAGATCAGGACATCTTTTACAAGCTGTGTAATTGAATATCCGGATTCTGTATATCCCGGCGCATTAACATCAATAAAACTTCCCGCTTTTTGAGTAACTGATCCCGAAGGCTGATTTTTAGGAGGCTTACGTGGCCCATTTATCTGTGAATATGAAAGTGTCGAGACGACTAAGAAAAATAAAAGGAATAGTAGATTTCTTCGCATAATACTTTTGTTTCAACAAATTTAATTTATTTCCAAATATATCCTACATTTTTTATCTATTTTTTAATATAAAAAATATAAACCTTCCAAATATGGAAGGTTTATCTATTAGTTTCTATTTTTTAGTAATATCCAACCTGAACGCTGTTCAAGTTTTTTACTGGCCGGGTTTTCCCATTGTACTTTATACCAGTATGTCCCTGTAGCCAGATTCAGACCTTTCAAAGTACCCTTCCAGACTGTCTCGGTTTTGGTTGCCCTGAAAAGTTCTGCCCCGTAACGGTCAAAGACGGATGCTGCAAAATGATTATATCCGCTGATTCCGGAGAAATCTATGATATCATTTATACCATCCATATTAGGAGTAATGGCATTACTGATCACAAATGTGAAATAATCCAATGTTGTACTACATTTTGCATCTACTACCCTTACCATCAGATGGTAATTTGTATTATTCAAAACATTATAGAATATATTGGATGACTGCCAAACTACTCCACCATCTATTGAATATTCTAAGGCTCCTCCTGTAGGATTGCTTGCCGTAAGGGTCAGTACATGATTATCATATACTATATTGGTAAACTTAGGCAGATCCGGATTTAATAATTTTCCGGTAAACGTTTTAGAGCACACTCCATTACTAATAGTAACAGTATAAGTTCCGGGAACATTTGTAGATATGGTTTGGGTAGTTGCCCCTGTACTCCATAAATAAGTATAATTCGGCCCTGCACCGGCATCTAAAATTCCTGTATCTCCTACGCAAACGTAAACATCTTCCAGTGTAGATACAATAGCAGGTACTACTTCAATTGTTACGGTTGCAGGATTTACCGAACTACAGCCGTTACCTCCCAATGCATATACAGAATAGGTTGTAGTAACCGTAGGTGAAACGACCTGTGTGTTTCCGTTTCCTGTAAGACCTACCCAGTTATAGGTAATTCCCCCGGTAGCAGTAAGGGTAACAGATTCGCCGGCACATATCTTTGTTTTAGATGCAGATATACCCGCAGTCGGTGGTCCTACTATAACCGTAACTGTTGCAGGAGTTGCAGAAATACATCCGTTTGCCGCCACTGCATATACAGAATAGGTTGTAGTAACTATAGGTGAAACCACCTGTGTATTTCCGTTTCCTGTAAGACCTACCCAGTTATAGGTAACACCTCCAGAAGCGGTCAACGTCACGGATTCTCCCACACATATTCTAGGTTGAGAGGATACAACTGCTGCCGTTGGCAATGTTGTATTTTGTGTAACGGTTACTGTCGCTGTATAAGTACAGCTTAAATTTCCCGGTTGGGATACATTGGTAACCGTAAGTGTATAGGTTCCTCCTGCATTTACTACAGGAGTAAGTGTATTGGCTCCTGATACAATATTTCCACCTCCTGATGCTGTCCACGCAATAGTGGATCCTGCAGGCACTACAGATGCCGAAGCATTTAATGTAATCTGAGGTGTAGTACAGGTAATTTCCTGTGGTGCCGCTATCGTAAGGGTTGTTTCAGCTGTTTGCAGTAGCTGAAGGGAAACTACATAATGGCATCCTCCGTTTTTCACCAATACATATATAGTTTGATTTCCCGGAGGTGAATAAGCTGTAGGTGTTGTAATAAAATTGGTATTTCCGGCAAGTGCATCCGCCTGACTGACATAATAGGTAAAGGTAACACCACCTCCCGCAGTAGTAATCTGGCTTTGAGCAGTTGTTAGATCATATGTAAGGCCCGGAGCGTAGCATTTATGTAATATTGCATCCTGTACAGTGATTGGCTGTGATACTTCAATAGTAATAGTTGCAGGGTTTTGAGAAACACAACCGTTGGCTCCTACAGCAGTTACTGTGTAAGTGGTGGTGGTGGTAGGTGATACTGTTTGAGTACTTCCTGTTCCGGGAAGTCCTGTCCAGTTATATGTAGTACCTCCTGATGCCGTTAAAGTTACGGATTCACCGTTACATATCTGTACTTTACTTGCTGTAAGGCCCGTAACAGGGGGAGCACTGTCTCCTGTAACTGTAACACTGGCTACAGCTGTACAGCTAACATTTCCAGGCTGATATGTTTTTGTTATTGTTAAAGTATAAGTTCCCGGAGCATTGATAACCGGAGTTAGTGTATTTCCTCCCGAAACAATATTTCCTCCCGTCGTAGCCCAGCTAAAAGTAGATCCTGCTGGATAAACTGAAGCCGAAGCATCTAAAGTTGTTTGTGAACTTGCACAGGTCAATACCGCTGGTGGTAAAATTGACGCAGTCATCTGAGGCGCTTTTACCAATTGTAATTCAGCTACTCTGGAACAGAATCCGTTCTTGACAAGAACATATACAGTCTGTCCACCCGGGCTTGAATAAGTTGCAGGACTGGGAATTGTATTGGTATTTCCGGCAAGCGCATCTGCCTGATTGAAATAGTATGAAAATGTAGCACCAGGTGTTGTACTTATAGAAGCATTTGCTGAAGGCAGGTTAAAAATTGCATTTCCTGCAGCATAACAGGCAGTCAGAGTAGCATTCTGTACTGTAGGGGAAGTTCCTCCTACAACTGTAATAGTACCTGTTCCCGGGCATGTATTTCCCTGGATAAATACCTGAACACTGTATACTCCCGGTTGTGTAGCTGTATAACTTGGTCCGGTCTGGCCTGCAATAGGGTTATTATTTAAAAACCACTGATAGGTTACATTAGGAGCCTGTACAGAAGCTGTAAATGTCTGAGGAGCATTATCACACATATAAACCGTATCAGGAAGCTGTACTCCGGCAGGGTCAAGGATTTTCACACCGATATCAAATGATCCGGCTTCCAGAAATACTGCTGAATCGTAATTTCTGTCGCTAAAATCTGCCAGAACCATTTTAAAGTGGTAGGTCTGGCCAGGAGTTACTGTCGCCTTTGCTGTCAAAGGTATAGTACGTCCATCAAAATTGGTTTCAACCATTGGGTTATTGATTCCCGCAAAATAAGAAGCATTAATTGCCGCACACCCATTAGGAATTGCCGGGTGAATGTTGGTTACACTTACAGGTCCTGCATTTCCGGGAAGCACTGCCAGATTGGTATAAGTAGGATCTGTTGCTTTCTTTAACAACAATGCAAACCCATCTGATTTGGTACATGCAAACTGGAATCCAGGTGCATATTCTTTGGATGCAAATAAGTACCTGAATGTAATTTCCGTAGAAGCCGGTACAAAATCAAATTCTATATAGGTGGCATCCCTCAGCTCATTGTTATTAATGCCTAAAGCTGTAGCCAGATCTGTATCACCAAAAGTATTTATGCCGTCATTCAAAGTTCCCTGATAGTTATTCCCTGCTTTTGCAGCAAATCCTGTTGAAAGAACAATTCCTTTTGCAAATGGAAAACCGGTGGTTCCTTTGTTAAAGAATCCCCAGCTTCGGCTAGGATCGCTTATCGCCAGATTGGGAGAAACAGTAACATTACTTACATTGGATGTGGAACAGGCTCCTCCGGAGATCAGTACTTCTTTCACCAATTGGGTAATGCTGTAATTGGATTCCGGATAATTGGGTGTATTTACATCTATAAAAACACCTGCTTTCATAGAGGTTGCATTAGCTTTTTTCGCAGGTATCAATGCTCTGTCTGTGTTTTGAGCAAAAACAAAGCTGCCGATTAATGCAAAAAATAACGCCAAAAATAAATTTCCAATCCTCCTGTTTAACATTTTATAGTATTTTAAACAAAAATACTATTTTTTTTGATTGAATTTGAATTTAACACAATTTACATTATCATCAATACAAGTTTATTTATTCTGCAATATAAATTTACTTTATCCGGAAATAATAAAAAAGGCTGACAAAAATGCCAGCCTTTCTGTATAATATATAAAAGATTATTCTAAGTTTTTAAGCAAAATCCATCCTGTTTTCACTGCTGTTTCTTTACTGGCAGGATCCTGATAGGTCACCTGATACCAGTAAGATGCCGTTGGCAGACGTTTCCCCTGGAAGTAACCATCCCAATACGGTCTGGTTTTCCCGGCTTTAAACACTTCTTTTCCATAACGATCAAAAACTAAGCCTTTAAAGTCTTTATAGCCGATTACTCCACTAAAATCAATAGTATCATTTACGTTGTCTCCGTTTGGTGTGATCACATTCTTTATCACAAATGTAAAGTATTCCAGAAATCCTACACAGCTGGTATTTTTTACCTTAACACGGATAGATATGACCGTATTTTTAGGAACATTGGAGAATACATTGGAATCCTGCCATGTAAAGCCGTTGTCTACAGAATATTCCAGTACCCCGTTACTCGGATTGCTTGCTGTAAGAATCATTGTTCCGTTGACGTTATAATCAACTTTTATGATTTCGGGAATTCCAGCACGTATTACCAGGGTTTTAAATTCTTTGGAACATACTCCGTTACTGATTGTTACCGTATATTCACCCGGAGTTCCTACTGTGATCCCCTGAGTGGTTTCTCCTGTACTCCATTCATAAGTGTAACCTGGTCCGGAACCTGCATCTAAAAGAATCATATCTCCTTCACAGATCTGCCCTCCTTTCAAAGAGGATACAATAGCAGGAACGACATCAATAGTAATAGTAGCAGGCTGCAATGATTTACATCCCTGTGCTCCGATGGCATACACTGTATAAGTGGTTGTCTGAGTAGGACTTACTGTCCTTACTCCTCCCGTAGAAGAAGTATCACTCCATTGATAGGTTACACCGCCGGAAGCTGTTAATATTAAAGATTCTCCTTCACAGATCCTCATTCTTGGAGCACTAAGATGGGCAACAGGTGTTTCTTCTCTTTTTAATGTCAGGGTTACCATTTTGCTACAGAATGCACCATTGGAAACAACTACATAGATAACCTGTCCGTCGGTTCCGTTATAGTTTGTAAGGTTGGTGATAAAATTATTATTCTGAGCCTGTGCATCTGCCTGATTGACATAAAAACGAAATACTGCCCCTGCTGTTGTACTGATCTGCGGTTTTGCATCTTCCAAATTAAAAGTACTTAATGCAGGGGTTGCGCAAAGCTTCAATATTGCATTCTGAGCTGTGGGAGAAGTTCCGCCTATAATGGTAATACTCGCTTTCTGACATTCGGTGCCGCCTACATAAGTTCTTACTTCATACACTCCCGGCGAGTTGGCTATATATATGGCACTGGTTGCATTAGGAATTACTACACCGTTTTTATACCATTTATAAGTCATTCCGGGAACAGTAGATACCTGTGCCTTTAATGTTTGTGGTGTATTGTCACACATATTGATGGTGTTTCCCAGAGGATTTCCGTTACCATCAACAATGGTCATCCCAATATCAAAGGATCCTCCCTGCAGAAATACGGCAGAATCATAACGCTGGTCCAAAGCATCTGCAAGAACAAGCTTAAAGTGGTATGCCTGTCCGGGAACAACAGTCGCCACTGCCGTAAGTGGAACTGTTCTACCTATAAAATTGGTTTCAATATTAGCTGTATTCAATCCGCCGAAGTACTGCTCATTAACAGTTTCTCCATCACATCCTACTCCATGCGGGATAATATTCGTAACACTTACCGGACCTGCACCTCCGGGAAGTATTGCCAGATTGGTATAGTTAGGGTCACCTACTTTTTTAAGAAGAAGTGCAAAACTGTCAGCAAAATCTCCGCATGGAAACCCGCTTGTATATTCTTCTGATGCAAATAAGTAATTAAATTTTACCTGACTGCTGTTCGGAACGAAATCAAATTCAACCGCCACTACATCCTTCAGCGTAACAGGAGGATTAACAGCAGCCACCAGATCAGGATCATTAATTCCTGAACCCGGAACTTCGTCTGAGAGCGGACCGGTCCCTTCATAACCGTTTCCAGCTCTTCTCGCTTTACCGGCTACCAGTACTATCCCATCATTGAAAGGAAAATTGGTTGTTCCTTTATGAAAATACCCCCAGGCTCTTTCTGTATCTGTTACCAGCTGGTTGGGAGATACCGTTACATTACTCACATTAGGAGCAGCACAAACAGAGCCTCCGGCTATCAATACATTTTTCACAAGCTGTTCAATCGTATAGGCAGACTGAGGATAAGTAGGTACGTTTACATCTATAAAAGCACCAGCTTTCATGGTCGCCGGGGTCGCTTTTTTGGGAGGTGATTTCCTTCTGACGTTCTGGGAAAATACTGCTGCAGAAGTAAACAGTAATACCAGAAATAAAAAGTATTTGTTTAATCTATAACCTAACATTTTATAATTGTTTGTTCAAATTTAGCAAAAATATTAGTAAAAACCTCTTTTTTCAGCAAATACAAATAATTCACCACACACATTCACAACAAATTCATTTTATAATTATATATTCCACAAAATCAGTAGGATTTTAATTACAGCCTGAAAAAAAACATAAAAAAAGCAGGCTGGCTTATATCCCAGACTGCTTTTGTTTTAAGAAACTACTCTTAATTATTGTTTCTATCAATCATTTTTTTTAAGCTGTTCTATTTCTGTTTTGAGCTGGCTGATAATATCTTTCAGAGCTTTAATCTCATTTTTATTGGAGCTTACATTACTTTTCAGAATTACATTTTTGGCTCTTTCATTATGATCTTCATCGTCATCTTCATCATTAATCTCCTCAATATCTTCCTGAATGTCTTCAATATCTTCATTAATTTCCTCGATATCCTCGCTGATCTCTTCAATGTCTTCACTGATCTCTTCGATATCTTCCTGAATGTCTTCAATATCTTCACTGATCTCCTCAATATCTTCCTGGATATCTTCGATCTTCTCATGGCTCTTGTTAACAGACATCTGAATAAAAATAGCCAGATAAATGGCTTCCAGGGAAACTACCGTGGTAAGAATCAGAAGCATCTTATCAAACTCAACAATTTTGAGCATCGGCAGAAGAAATGAGATAGCAAAAAACAAGGTATGAACAATAAGTGAGGGAATAGAACCTACCCACCACGTAATACCGTTCGCAATTTTTTCTAAAACTTCTGTTTTTTCTTTTTCCTTTTTCATCCTTTTCTAATGTTATAAGAGTTCTTTGGTTACACCAAGCCCAAATAAAGCGAAATCATACTTAGCCGGGTCATTATCATCAAATTTTCTAATGATCAAATCCAGTTCTTCAACTGTTTTCCAGTCATTCTGCGTTCTTGAAACCAATCCCAGCTTTCTTGAAATATTTCCCGTATGTACATCTAACGGAATTGAGAGGTATTTCTGATCTATATTTTCCCAGATACCAAAATCTACGCCACGTTTATCTTTACGTACCATCCATCGCAGAAACATGATGATTCTTTTGGAGGAAGAGTTTTTATAAGGTGAGCTGATATGTTTATGGCTTCTGTGCTTCCCTGATTCCAGAAAACTACTTCTGAATCTTTCAATCGCGTGCTGAAAATTCGTTTCCTGATCTTTTACTATAAACAGATTTTCAAGGCTTTCATTTTCTTTATAAACCTTATTGAACTGCCTGATGAAATAAGCAAAATCTTCACCGTTAAAAGTTCTGTGGATACTTTTATCCTGAAGGATCTCTAAGTCTTTTTCAGAAAAATTCAACACAAAATCATAGGGAGAATTTCCCATGATATCAAGCATTTTATCTGCAGATCTGATGATTGATTTCCGGTTTCCCCATGAGATCGTTGCAGCCAGAAAACCGGCAATTTCTATATCCTGTTTAAGCGTGAAACGGTGCGGAATCTGTATGGGATCATCTGTAATGAAATCTGGACTATTGTACTGGTCTGCCTTTTCATTCAAAAAGCTTTTTAATTCTTCAAAATTAAGCATACAGGTTCTAAATTTTTACACTTTCCAGCGCTTTCGGCAGGAAGGTGTTGGGAAAAATATTTCTGGCTTCATCGGTAAATACGGTAAGATCTGCATATCTGTTTGAAAAATGTCCCAGGATCAGTTTTCCCACTTCAGCTTTCTGAGCAACTGTTGCTGCTTCCAGAGCTGTGGAATGTCCGGTGTAGTCGGCCATTTCTTTCAGATCGTGAAGGAAAGTGGATTCGTGATACAGGACAGTTACATTTTTAATAATAGGAAGTACCGTTTCCAGATAACGGGTATCACTGCAGAATGCATAGGAAACCGGAGGAGCAGGATCCAATGTCAGCACTTCGTTTTTAAGGACATATCCATCACTAAGGACAACATCTTTTCCTGCCTTTATATTGTGATAATCGCAGGTTTCTATTTCACTGTATTTGGCAATTTCCTTCATATTCAGATGCCTGTCTTTAGGTTTTTCTTTAAAGAGATAACCGTTGCAGTATATTCTGTGATCCAATGGAATTGTATAGACTTCTACCCTGCTGTCTTCATAGATTTTTTCGGAATAATCTTTATCAAGCTCATGATAAATTACATCAAAGCCGCGATGGGTTTCTGTAATCGTAAAGATGGTTTCCAGCATTTTTTTGATACCTTTCGGGCCGTAAACATGCAGAGGATTGTCTCTTCCAAGTAAACGGAAAGAGGCAATAAGACCGGGAAGGCCAAAACAGTGATCACCGTGAAGATGCGATATAAAGATATGGTTGATCTTTGAAAATCTCGCTTTTGCTTTTCTCAGCTGTACCTGTGTTCCTTCTCCGCAGTCGATCAGAAAATGTCTTTCTTCCATTTCCAGCAGCTGTGCCGTCGGTGAGGAATTGATGGTCGGAATAGCCGAATTGAAGCCTAATATCGTTAAATAAGTACTCAAATCAATAGTTTAGTATAACAAATGTACGACAGAAAATTTAAACATATCTTTTAGATTTAAGTTTAAATACTGACTAGCATAGAATTAATTATTCTTTTACTTTCAGGAAATCCAGGAACAGATCCAGAGCCTGTTTGCGGTGGCTTATTCTATTTTTATCTTCCGGATTCATTTCTGCGAAAGTTCTGTCGTATCCTTCAGGAACAAAAATCGGGTCATATCCGAATCCTTTGTGGCCTTTATTTTCTGTAAGTAAGTTGCCATGAACTCTGCCTTCAAAATAACGGGCTCCGTTTTCATCATAATAACATAAAACAGTAATGAAATAAGCCTTTCTGTTTTCCTGGCCTTCTAGTTCGCTTAAAACTTTTTCAATATTTTTAGCAAAATCATGATCTCCTGCATAACGTGCGGAAAAAATTCCAGGCCTGCCATCAAGAGCTTCAACAGCAAGACCGCTGTCGTCTCCTAAACTGGGAACTCCCGTTTTTTCGAAGCAGTATTTCGCTTTAATCAGCGCATTGGCATTGAAAGAATCTCCATCTTCTATAATCTCTTCATGGATATTGTAATCTGTAAGGCTTTTTACAGTAAAATCATTTCCCAGTATCTGCTGGATCTCTTCTTTCTTATGTTCGTTATGTGTTGCAACCAATAATTCCATATCTATATTCATTTTTGCTCAGTTTATTCTTTCGTAAACCTGTTACGATACTGTATTTATATTGTTTATTATATTTCAGAATAGTGAACTTTGTTCCTTTTCGTGAAAAGATAGAAAAATAACGAAAAAAGTATAATTCCAATGGCAAGTATTACCCATTCGGAGATTTTAAAAGCATCTGCAAAGCTTTCATTCTTGGTATAAGTAACCAGCAATGATGAGCAAAGATTGTTGAACCCATGCAGCAGCATTGGCAGCAACAGGGATTTTGTTTTATAATACACCAGCCCCAAAACACATCCCAGCAATACTGCTCCTACAAACTGCCACGGATTGCCATGAACCAGTCCAAAAATAATGGAGGCATAAAAAATAGCCCTTTTGGGATCTACTCCTTTATTGATAAGCCCTTTCTGAATGATTCCCCTGAAAATAATTTCTTCAAAGATAGGCGCCATTATGACTGTCATTATGATCATAACTACCGGTTCAAAGGTCAGCTGCTCCATAAGATTTGAGAAAAACTCATAATACTTTCCCCAGAAAGGTCCGGTAACAGGAATAAGTGAGGTGATAAATTCAGAGATGAACATCATTCCGGTCATCATAGGAAATATCAGGAGATAAGTATAGAAATTTGTAGGAGAAAAGTTAAAATTCAGTTTTTTTCCTGTTGAAGGCCTTACGATGAAAAAGTCAAAAAAGGCAATAGCAGTTAAAAATCCCACTGAATTGGTCAGCATCAGAAACCAGTCTTTCAGTTCGAGATTTTCCCTGAAAGCGATCTTCCAGAAACTGCCGAAAAAAGAAACAGCCATTGTTCCTATAAATAATCCTGCCACTAAAACAAGACCGCCCATCCATGTGAAGGTAAACTTTGGATACCTGCTATTTTCCATACATTTCCCTGTAAAAAATTTATAAAAACAAAGATAATTTTTTTGAAAGCCCCAAGCAACTAAAAAGAAAAATACTTAAATACCGGGAATCTTTACCTTAGACAATCACTCACTAAAATTCTCCAACTCCCGACACTCTTACCCTATAACTCAAACTCTCAACGCATATTCAAAAGCAATCAGCCATTTATTCCCTTAATTTATTTGAAAACCTCACAAAAAATCCCGATTTTTGCAACTTCAAAATACACTATGTCAGACTTAATCAAAGAAATACAAAAAAGAAAGACTTTCGGGATCATTTCCCACCCGGATGCCGGAAAAACAACCCTTACGGAAAAATTACTTCTTTTCGGGGGTGCTATCCAGGAAGCCGGTGCGGTAAAGTCCAACAAAATAAAAAAAGGAGCTACTTCCGACTTTATGGAAATCGAAAGACAGAGAGGGATCTCTGTAGCGACTTCCGTATTGGCTTTTGAATATAAAGATCACAAAATCAACATCCTGGACACACCAGGTCACAAAGATTTTGCTGAAGACACATACAGAACTTTAACAGCTGTAGATTCCGTAATTGTTGTGATTGACGTTGCAAAAGGGGTTGAGGAACAGACTGAGAAGCTTGTAAAAGTCTGCAGAATGAGAAACATTCCTATGCTTGTTTTCATCAATAAGCTTGACCGTGAGGGTAAGGATGCATTTGATCTTTTGGATGAGGTTGAGCAGAAATTAGGATTAAGAGTCGTTCCGTTATCTATCCCGATTGGTATGGGAAGTGATTTCCAGGGAATTTATAATATCTGGGAGAATAATATCCAGCTGTTTTTGGAAGAAAAGAAGCAGAAAGTTGGTGAAACAGTTAAGTTTAACGATATCAATGATCCTTCAATAGATGAGGTAATTGGTGAAAAAGCCGCTCAAAACCTAAGAGATGAGCTCGAGCTTGTGCAGTCTGTTTATCCTGAATTCAGCCGTGAAGATTATATGAGTGGGGACTTACAGCCGGTTTTCTTTGGTTCCGCTTTAAATAATTTTGGAGTACGTGAATTATTGGATGCATTCATTGAAATTGCTCCGATGCCTCAGCCTAAGGAAAGCGATACCCGTCTTGTAAAACCTGAAGAAAGTAATTTTACAGGCTTTGTTTTCAAAATTCATGCGAATATGGATCCGAAGCACAGAGACAGGCTTGCTTTCGTAAAAATTGTTTCCGGAACATTCAAAAGAAACGAAAATTACCTGCTGGTAAGAGAAGGCAAAAAAATGAAATTCTCTTCCCCGAATGCATTCTTCGCAGATAAAAAAGAAGTGGTAGATGAAAGTTTCCCTGGTGATATTGTAGGTCTTCATGATACGGGAAGCTTCAGAATCGGTGATACATTAACTGGCGGTGAAAAACTGAGCTTTAAAGGAGTTCCAAGTTTCTCACCTGAACATTTCCGTTATATCAACAATAATGATCCGCTTAAGGCTAAACAGTTGGCAAAAGGTATTGATCAACTGATGGATGAAGGGGTTGCCCAGTTATTCACCCTTGAAATGAATGGAAGAAAGATCATCGGAACTGTGGGAGCACTTCAGTATGAGGTTATCCAATATCGTCTGGAACATGAATACGGGGCAAAATGTACTTACGAACCTCTTTCCATGCACAAAGCATGTTGGGTGGAAGCCGATGAAAAGTCTGAAGAGTTTAAGGAATTTGCAAGATTAAAGCAGCGTTTCCTGGCAAGGGACAAGTACAACCAACTTGTATTCCTGGCGGATTCTTCATTCACCATTCATATGACACAGGAAAAGTTCCCGAATGTGAAACTGCATTTTATCAGTGAATTTCAACAAGACTAAATTCCAATAAAAAATAAAAAACCGTTCAAATGAACGGTTTTTTTATTGAATCTACTTGGATAATTTACCTAGGAATCATCATTAATTTCTTAACAATTTTTTCTCCGTCTACAGTAACATGAATCATATAGGATTCAGTAGGCAGATGTTTTAAATTAATCTGTTCAAGAAGTTCGTCAAATATATATTTCGTCTTTTTAGGAACAATCAGTTTTCCATCCATTGAAAATAATTCATAAGTAATAACGTAAGGACGCAGCGGAACCTGTCTAGGAAAATCAGCTTTAATATAAACGTAACCATCATTTGAAGGCACCGGATATATCATCAGACCCTGGTATATTCTTGTAGGGACTGTTGGGTTCCCCGGATTTGGAGTACCGGGATCCACTGCCGCTGATGAATTAATTGTAAAGTTTTGTGAATTGACATTTAAAAATACATTCCCCACAGCTTTCACCATAATTCTGGCATTGTTAGAAATTGTACCAAGACCGCCCGGAACAGTATAATTATAAGAACCATTATTAGGAGTGCTTGCTACCAAAACAATCGGGAAAGTAAGACCACCGTCTTTTGACAACAGGATCGTTACATTAGGTGTACTTACAGGTGCCACTGTTGTATTGGCAACATCCCATGTAATTGTGTATGACTGGCCTTCACTCCAAACAACTCCTCCTGTGTTTTGTGAAGTAACCACAAAAGGTCCTGCTGTATCCACAACGGTAAGTTTCACATCATCACGACCTGTCTGGCCGCCCAGAGGGTTATTATCTCTTACAAGAACTGAAAAATTAAGATCTCTTCCTCTTGAAGCAAGTTTCTCCCATGCCCTTACATCTCCAGGAGCTACAATTGCAGGATCATATCCGGAAACAATAGTTGACAGTCTGGGAAAATATCTTGAAGGTGATGCTGTAGGCATTACAGATCTGAAAAGAGGTCCCACTCCATTTGCCGATTGAGGAGGCATAGTTGCAACCCCAAAATCAGTTTGTTCCCATGTATATGTAAGAGCATCATTATCCGCATCTGTTGCTGTTGCTGTTAACATAAATGGTGTACTCTTCGGTATGCTTTTATCCGTACCGGCATTTGCAATCGGCTCTGCGTTTGCAATCGGTGTTTTAACCCCGCAGTTAGAGGTAGTACCTGAAGTTAATCTGGTATACATTTCTGCAATACTTACAGCATGAAAATAAGCATCACTATGGGCTTGTACATTTGGAGCACAAATACCGGCATATCCCATAATGGAGCTTGCACTTCCCGGCTCTATTGATGTAGGTGTATTTCTGTTACAGTTATTATTTTGCGTATGGTTTGCACCAAACTGATGTCCCATTTCATGAGCTACATAATCTATTACAAATGGATCTCCTACCGGAACTGCAGAACCCGTAACTCCTCCTGCTTTACTGTTTCCGCAAATGGAAGGAGTAGCTGCCAAACCGTTATCATTTCCTGCATTTGCCTGAAAGAACAAGTGTCCGATATCGTAGTTAGCAGAACCGATAATATTATTGGTAACCGTGATATTTTCACTTAACATCTGACCTGCATCCAGGGCATTAAAGGTATCTGTACTGATGAAGAATAAAGAATCTGTATTCGGAATGAGCTGCAGTCTTACTGAAATATCTTTTTCAAAAACTTCATTCAATCTTGTTACAGCCAGGTTAACTGCTGCAAGAACTGCTGCTTTTTTCTGGGCATCCGTTCCTGTGCCTACACCAGCCTGACCTGCAATATAAGCAGTATATTCTGTTGTGGTTGTAATAGCCAGCCTGTACTTTCTGTTTAATCCGTCAATAACTGTTTTCTGGGCATTTAAGGCTGATTCATTCAACTCATTACTGTCATTAAAAAGGCATTCAAACTGATTGGAAGATGAAGCATTTTTTCTGTCATAAAGTTTATAAACCTTATTATCTTTTGTATAAGAATCGATATAATAAATTCCCTGATTATTTCTGATTATACCATTAAATCCAAAATAAGGATCTATGGTAAACTTCAATATTGATGATTTGTCACCTTTTTTGAAACCGGTATAAGACCGGATTTCAGAATACCTGTTCTGAAGGTCGGGATGCATTGTTGATGATTCGAAAACCTCGTAAGTATCAAAACCTCCTTCAAGGTTTGGAAAATTCAACATCACTCCTTTCCGGGACAAATGCAAATCGCTGTCCGGCAAATTTTTGAGTTGATTTTGAATCTGATCAACATTAAGTTTAAACAAGGTGAAATCAGTAATTCTTACTTTACTTTCACGAATTTCATTGCTGATTTTTGAATCAAGCTTTTTCCAATGATTTTGCTGAGCAAACCCCACTGCCGAAAACATGAGTAAAGTACCCAAAATCAGTAATTTTTTTTTCATTTGATCTTTATAAATTAAGTGGTTATCAGTTTAATATTTGAAGGAACTTTGCCTTCTATCTTAAGAATCAGTATGGGATTCTTTTCTTTATTTAATAAATATTCTTCGTTATTAATTTCTTTATAATAGACATTTAAAACAGATTTCTCTTCTTCTATCTTCTCTATTTCAATATCTCCGTACTGCTTTGTTTTCAACTTAGGTTTCAGCACAAGAAGAAACTCATTTTCAGCCAGTGTAGGAATTGGTGCTCCCCGGGAAAATCTTTTATCTGCCATTAAACTGTATAATTTTACCGTTTCTTCAAAAGATTGTAAAATTGTGTACTCTTTTAGCGGTATATCTTTATTCAGTCTTCTTACTTCTGAAAATTTTATTTCGTTATTATTTTTACTCATTACCGATTGCGCTTCAACAGCATTTTTTGTAGCAGAAACGTTTGCACAGCCTAATGCACCTCCCAATCCAAACAAAAACAATAGAAAGATTAACAAAAGTACTCTTTTCATTAGAAAAATATTAATACGCAAATGTAAATATTCATAATTATCTTTTGAATTTTTTTTGAAAAAAAATATTAATTTATTATAAATCAATCCCGAAAATACAATAATGAGTTATTAAAATTATATGATTGAAAAAGAACTGATCAACTGGAGAGCATTAAAACCTGCCGTTTTATCCATGATATAAAGGCAATAATTATAAATTCTGTTTTGTAAATCTTTTGTAAAATAAGTTCAATCAATTGATCTTCAATTATTTAAAATTTTACTAAAATAATACTTTCTATTTACAAAAGTCCGCTTCTTATCACCCCTAATTTTACTTCATCAAAAAAATTAATGTTATGAAAAAGTTCATATTACTGGTGGCTGTATCAGGCACTTTCATTATGTGTAAAAAAGCAGAAGCGACAAAATCCCAGATAGAAGATACTTTACATGCTGCAGACAGTACTGCTGCCGCTGTGAATGAAGCAGTAAATTCTATCAGTAATACTGCTGATAAAGTTCTGGACTCGGCCAATGTCAGAATAAAAGATTTTGAAGATGCAAAAGGAGAGATTCAGCAGAAAATAGACAATACTTCCAAGATCGTAGATTCTTTAACTGACAAAATTGCTTCAACAAAACTGGAATCAAAGATTGAGAAAAAAGATTCAGCGGAGAAAAAACCTGAGAAGATCGTCGTGAATGTTCCGGCTCCGAAAGTAATTAAAGAAACCAAAATTGTATATAAAGAAAAGCCTCAGAATGACAGCTATGAGCTCAAAAACAGAATGGTAAAAACAGGGATTCTTTCAGTAAAAGCTGACAATGCGGAAACCGTAAAGGAACTAGTAAAAGAGGAAACCATAAAAAACAACGGTTACGTAAAAAGCGAGGAGCTTTCCTATATTTCCGCAGAACCGTCCAACAGAAATTCTTCTTATTCTGAAAACAGCCAGAAGGTATATTATATGGATATCAAAGTTCCAATGCAGAATTTTGACGGCTTAATGAATGATCTGAGCAATATCGGTGATATTGAGGCTAAAAACATCCAGGTTTCAGGAAATAGTTACGCAGAAAACACTTTATGTACAATAACCGTAACTCTTACTGATAAATCTGAGTTTGAAAAAGAGCCTAAAACTTTCGGAGAGAAATCGCTGGCAGCAGTTTCATCCGGCTGGGACGTTATTGCTTCTGCTTTTCTTTTCCTCCTTCCGCTATGGCCTTTATTCCTGATCGCCGGAATAGGATACTATTTCTACAAAAAGAAAAACAAGAAAACAACTGATAACAATCCTCAGTAAAACAAGGTCCATCTTCTGATGGATTTTTTAATATTATTTTAATAAAAATCCAGTACCTCCATAATGCCTTCTTTGTATATTTGAAATGAATAGTTTAGTAGGCATTACATGATTTATTCAGCCTGGCTAAATGTATTTACGTATATTATAAAAAGTGGTTTGTAAAAAGAAAGGCTCCCGATTGGGAGCCTTTCGCTATTTCATATTCACAACTTTGTCTACAACAAACTTTGTATTGCCTCTCCATGGAAGCGCTCCGTTGTATTCTTTGTAATGAAGATCAAAAGTTTTACCACTGTTGGTTTCCAGCTGCTTAAAAATTTCAGGATCTTCTACAGAAAATTCAAATTCATAGCTTGTAATGGTTCCGGTTTTTCCTTTCCCAAAACCTTCCTGAATGAGTTTTCCTTCATAGGTTTTGAAAACATAGCCTTTTTTCATGGCATAATTCAAATAGCCGGATTTTACCCCCTCCCCAAAGACGAAATAGTATTTATACCATACTGTTACACCTATCAGAAGGAGCACTACTCCCAGGATTATCCACAAAGTTTTTTTCATAAGAAGTGTGTTATATTAATTTATTTCGCGATGCTTCTGGAGATCACAATTTTCTGAATCTCGGAAGTACCTTCATAGATCTGCGTGATTTTCGCATCTCTCATCATTCTTTCTACGTGGTATTCTTTCACATATCCGTATCCACCGTGGATCTGTACAGCTTCAATAGTGGTATCCATTGCCACCTGAGAAGCGTATAGTTTTGCCATTGCACCACTTTCAGAAATATCTTTACCTGCATCTTTTTCGCATGCCGCTTTAAAGCATAACATTCTTGCTGCAGTAATCTGTGTAGCCATATCTGCTAATTTGAATGCAATTGCCTGGTGGTTGATGATCTCAGTTTTGAAAGCTTTTCTTGTTTTGGCATATTTTAAAGCCAGTTCATAAGCACCTGATGCAATACCTAATGCCTGAGAAGCAATACCTATTCTTCCTCCGTTCAATACCGCCATTGCAAAATTGAATCCAAACCCGTCTTCCCCGATTCTGTTTTCTTTAGGAACTTTTACGTTGTTGAAGATCAAAGAATGTGTATCACTTCCTCTGATTCCCAGTTTGTCTTCTTTTACCCCTACTTCAAAACCTTCCCATCCTCTTTCAACGATAAATGCATTAATTCCTTTATGTTTTTTCTCAGGATCTGTCTGCGCAATTACAATATAATAAGTAGCAGTACCTCCATTGGTAATCCAGTTCTTAATACCGTTTAATAGATAATAATCACCTTTATCTTCAGCTGTAGTTTTTTGAGAAGTAGCATCAGAACCTGCTTCAGGCTCAGACAATGCAAAAGCACCAATCACCTTTCCGCTTGCAAGAGGAGTAAGGTATTTCACTTTCTGTTCCTCGGAAGCAAATTTTTCAAGACCTGCACATACCAAAGAATTGTTTACGGACATTACAACAGCTGCAGAAGCATCTATTTTTGCAATTTCTTCCATTGCAAGAACGTAAGAAACACTGTCCATCCCTGCTCCTCCGTATTTAGGATCTACCATCATTCCCAAAAGTCCCATCTCACCCATTTTCTTTACTTGCTCTGTAGGGAATTTCTGATCGCGGTCTCTTTCAATAACTTCAGGTAATAGTTCATTTTGTGCAAAATCTCTTGCAGCCTGCTGAATCATCAGCTGTTCTTCCGATAAATTAAAGTCCATAAAAAATAATAATTAGATAGCCGTAAATTTACACTTTTTAACGAAACCTGAAAATAGAATTGAAAATTAGGAAACAGGTTACAGGGATCAGGTTATAATATATGTATCCATATTTTTTTAACAATGATCATAAATTCTTTGTTTGTTATGGCAGGCATTCAATTAATTTCTAATTAGTGATTTCTGTTTACTACAATTAAAAAAAATGCTTATATTTAAAATTGTTTAAAAATTGCTTAAAAAATCATGACAATCAAAAGATTATTCGATATTCCACACTATGCTTTAGAAAAATTTCCTAAAACGGATATGTTTGTGACCAAATATCAGGGGGAGTGGAAAAAAACGTCAACACTGGAGTTTATCAACCAGGGAAATAAAATATCCAGAGGGCTTTTGAAGCTGGGGATAAAGCCCGGAGACAAGATTGCTCTGATTACAACCAATTCCCGCACGGAATGGGCTGTCATGGATTTTGGATTGTCCCAGATCGGGGTAGTTTCTGTTCCCGTTTATCCGAGCATTTCTGCTGAGGATTATGAATTTATATTCAATAATGCTGAAATACAGTATTGCTTTGTATCTGATAAGGAGCTGCTTAACAAAGTAATGAAGGTAAAACATAATATACCTACCCTACAGGGAATCTTTACTTTTGACAATATAAGCGGAGCAGCCAACTGGAGAGAAATTCTGGACCTTGGTGAGGACGATTCTACACAGATTGAAGTGGAAGATCTTTCCAATGCCATCAACTCTGAGGATCTGGCTACCATTATTTATACTTCAGGAACTACAGGAAGGCCAAAAGGTGTAATGCTTACCCATCATAATATTGTATCTAATGTACTTGGTTCAGTTCCAAGAATTCCCAAGAAAAAGAGTCTGGATTATAAGGATACAAGAATACTGAGCTTCCTTCCAATATGTCATATTTTTGAAAGAATGCTTTTCTATCTTTTCCAGTACAATGGTTTTTCAGTTTATTTTGCTGAAAGCATTGATAAAATGGGTGAAAATGTGAAAGAGGTAAAACCACATTACATGAGTGTTGTACCCAGACTGGTGGAAAAAGTATATGATAAGATCTACAACACCGGTTCTTCAGCCGGCGGCCTGAAATCTAAAATATTCTTCTGGGCTTTAAATTTAATCAGCAAGAAAAAAGAAATTTCCAAACCTTCAGGACTACAGGGAATCATAGCTGACAAGCTGGTATTTTCCAAATGGAGAGAAGGATTGGGTGGAGAAATCATTACTTTGGTTTCCGGTTCTGCAGCTCTGTCCACAAGATTAAACCTGATGTTCCAGAATGCCGGTATTCCTATCCTGGAAGGCTATGGCTTAACTGAAACTTCACCGGTTATTTCTGTAAACAGCTTTGAAAAAATGAAAATCGGTACAGTTGGCAGACCGCTGGACAATTTACAGGTAAAAATTCAGGAAGATGGGGAGATTACTGTAAAAGGGCCGTCTATTTTCAAAGGTTATTTTAAAAATGAAGAAATGACCAAAGAAGCTTTCACTGAAGATGGCTTTTTCAAAACAGGAGACATCGGACATGTCGACAGTGAAGGATTTCTTCAGATCACCGACCGTAAAAAAGAGATGTTCAAAACATCGGGAGGAAAATATATTGCCCCTCAAACAATTGAAAACCAGGCGAAAGCTTCAAAATTCATTGAGCAGATTATGGTGGTAGGTGATGGTGAAAAAATGCCATGCGCCCTTATACAGCCAGATTTTGAATTTGCTAAAAACTGGGCTATGAGAAACAATCTGAATATCGGTACCACACCTGCAGAAATTGCGAAAAGCCCTGAATTAAAGGAAAGAATTGAAAAAGAGATGGAAGGTATCAATGAGCATCTCGGGAACTGGGAAAAAATCAAAAAAATTGAACTTACCCCGGAAATCTGGGCCATTGATACAGGACTTCTTACTCCTACATTAAAGCTGAAAAGAAAAGCAATCAAAGAGAAGTTTATAGATCTGTACAATAAGATGTATGAGCATCACGAATAACATAAAAACCGCTTCTGACCGAAGCGGTTTTTATTTGGGGTCTATTATTTATCATTATGAGAATCCTTATCTGCTATTTCCAGCTTTTCAGACTTAAGTTCTGTATATTTTCTGCCTTGTACAGATTTATAGTATTTATGTGTTTTTAGAATCGTAAACTAAATGGAATTAAAATGATATTCAGCATTGTAAGGGATTAATAAAATTTTACCGAGGGATGATAAAATTGTATAAAATGCATCTATCTGTATAAATTAAGTTAGTTTTAAGTATTACATCTGTTGTTTTCTTTCTTAGCAGACAATAAGCTCTATTATTTTATTTATTGTATAAATAATTTTATAAATCTCTGACACTCTTCCCTATTCTTAAAAATAACCGGCTGAGAGTAACAGAAAGTATCTAATTCCAGCATACATAAGAATAAGTCATCCTGTCACTTCCGTCTACTTTGGAAATACTGGAGGCCTGAACTCTCACTGTATGAAGCCCGGTGGCTAAATTACTTGGTGTCACATAACTGTAAGGAATAACTACGTGCATATTCTGCGGAGATGTGTTTGTAGTAACAACACTGGCAACTGATGTAGTCATATTGTCTATATATAAAACTGTTCCTACACCTGTCACTTTATCAGACCAGCCGGTTGGGTATAAATCAAGTTTACATTTTGCAGCTGAGGGCAGAGTAAATGTAAATTGATAATAGCCTGCTCCATCAGCAGCACTTGGACTTGCAGCTGCAACAGAATTAGAAGAACCTCCTGCCAGCACAATGTTTGAAGAGGCAACAGTAGAAGTAACCGGGGTTTTCCATGTTGGAGAAGAAGGTATTCCGTAATTGAATTCCAAACTGGATGTTGTAGTATTGTAAATAACAGCTCCTGAAGGAGGCAATACCATAGCATCTCTTTGTGCAGTCGTCATTCTTGGAGGAATAAATGCACCTGTATTACTTACTACATCCAGGGCTCCTTGTGGGCTGGAGGTATTAATACCTACCTGTGAATAAGCAATTGCAGAAGTTGCAGCCATTAATAAAAAGAATAATTTTTTCATTTTTTTCGTTTTAAAGTTGTTATGTATATTATTGAGTTTTATCTGTATCAGACTGAGTATAACTTTTAATAAAGTATAAGATCATATAGATAAAAAGACTGTCTTTTAATTATATAATATTTTGACAGTAAGCAGCTATGTCAGAAAGCAGGATTAGAAGATTATTTTTCATCAGCCAGTATGTGTTTAATTTAAAATTTTAAGCCATGTCCTTAATGATTCTCTACTGCAATATTACATCAGAATGCAAACTCTTCATTAAATATCGGATATTACACGGATATTACATACACACAACCAATTGATAACCAGCACGTTTTTTACTGATCATTAAAAAAGTATCGTTAATTTAAACTTATGTAAGAATCAAATTTGAAAATCCTACAACATCCCTATCGTTTAAAATAAAATATTTCTACGTCTGATAATACCGGTCTGCACCATGGAACTTGTAACAGAATTTATTTATGACAATCCGAACCGGAATAAACACTACTCTATAGCCGAATATTATCAACTTTGCAACATTTTTTGGCTGAACTGTCCTTTAGAATGACAAAAGATTTCCCCCAAAAAAAAATCATAAATACAACGTATTATATCTATGTCGCATGTTCCTTGGATGCCTGTATTTTGTGAATTTTTATTATTATCCTAAAATAATACCGCTCAAATTTCACTCTGGATTTTTCAGAAAAATAAGATATCAGAAATAAAGCAGCATAAATGTACTTTTTGCGAAAACATGGATCCATGGATGGAAAGTATCAATATTTAAAAACTGATATTCAATACAGGTTTATATCTTTTTTAAATTCAATTCTATTTAATAACTGTAATACCTAAGTAATATTTATTTCTTAGGTGAAAACAAGCAAATAATACAAATTTGCAAATATTATTAAGCCACCCGTACAAAAAATTCACAATTACATAGTTAAGAACAGAGACTTAGTAAAGAAATTTATCATTTTTTGTGATACAAGTGTTTGTCACTATTGGCCGGAGTTATGATGCCCCATCTCCGGCCTCCTTTCGGGGATTACTATTTTATCCGTTACAGACCTTACAAAAGCAGGATTAGCCAGCTATAAAAAATCAATGATCCCCTCATCATTAATTTTAGAATATAAAAAAGCTGAGTGTACTTCAGTGGCTAAATGAAAAAAATGTATATAAAACACTAATTATATGATGAAAAATGTATTATTTTCAAAAAGATCGTTGCATTTAAAGCTGGCAACATTATCCTTATTTACCGGAACAACGATGTTTAGTCAGGTGGGAATCGGCACCACCACACCTGACCCATCCTCAATTCTCGAACTTAATGTCAATAATCTTGCAACAGGAAATAAAAAAGGTTTTTTAGGACCGAAAGTTGCCCTGACTTCAAAAACGGATATTGTGACAATCCCCAATCCGGCAACGGGATTATTGGTATTTAACTTAGGAACTGACTCAAACTTTAATTATGCAGGCTACGTTTTCTGGAATGGGACAGAATGGAGAAAACTGGATAATTCTTCACTGGCAACAGGAACCATTGGTGCTATCAACTGTAATTCGGTATCACTTACTCCAAATACCTATACAGCAGGTGTCCCATATTCCGGAACAATGAGCGTTCCCTATACCGGCGGAAACGGCGGTATATACACTGCCCAGTCGTTAGGGCCTGTAAATGGGCTTACAGCAACTTTATCTGCCGGTAATTTTGCAAATGGTTCGGGAACTCTCAGTTATACCATTTCAGGAACTCCTACGGTTACAAGCCCGGTTACAACTACTTTTGTTATCAATATAGGCGGACAAACCTGTAACGCTGTAATTGGAGCAGGAAATTCGATTCCTGTCGGCCAGGAAGCTTATTTCTATGGAGAAGCTCCAGCCAACGTAGGAAGCGGCGGAACTAATGCAACGACAACAGTTGCTACCAATTATTTGAGTAACTATGCTCCTGATGTTCCTGTAATGGACGGGATGATGTTTGATTTTTATTTTATCAGCCCGGTAAGCGGTGCCGGAACTATTTCCGGAATTCCTCGTTTGGTAAATGTTTCAGGAGGTAATTTAAAAGTTAATTTTTCAGCGATGTCAAGTGTTGAAAATTATGGATCCTCTAATATTTTGCTGGGCCCAAATCAGTTTATCAATCTTGATAACGGGATTTATAACGGAAATGGATTGAATATGACAACAAGCAATACTCCTGCAAGTTATACTGCGCCTGCTACGAACCATACCGAAATAGAAACAGTGGATTTATGGGTAAATGATCATTGGTACAGGGCAAGCTACTTTCCTGTAATTGATAATAATAATACCGTTTCTTCAGCCGATGATATCAGAAAAATAGCAATTTCAATAAGAAGACTGAAGTAAAAATTTTTCAGAAACATATTTATGATTTGGGTCCAGAACTTTAAACTCAGTCAATTTTACGATGTGGGCTGTAATTCGGAAAATCAATCATAGCAATATTATTTCATAAAAAAAGCTGCTTTAAATTAAAGCAGCTTTTTATTTTTAATGTCAGCAATTAGAATTTAATTACCGTTTTCATTCTTTCGTTTTCTTCCATTACCAACTCGTCATCTACAAGGATTTTCCCTGAATGCTCATCAATGATAATTTTCTTTCTCTGAGCGATTTCCATTTGTTTCTGAGGAGGGATAGTGAAGAATGATCCTTTTGGAGCTCCTCTTTCTAATCCTACAACTGCAAGACCGTTAATAGAGTTCTTTCTGATTCTGCTGTATGAAGAAAGCAACCTTTCGTCAATTTTACCTGCAAATTCTTTAGACTGCTCTATCAGGTATTCCTCTTCTTTCTGAGTTTCAGATACAAGACCATCCAATTCTTCTTTTTTGAATTTCAAATGGTTCTTAAGATCACCTATTTTCTCATTAAGTTCGCTTAAAGTTTCATTTTTGTGAGCAATTTTAACTCCGAATTCTTTAATTCTCTTTTCAGCCAGCTGAATTTCAAGATCCTGGAATTCTATTTCTTTTCCTAATGCTTCAAACTCTTTATTGTTTCTTACATTATCCTGCTGAGATTTGTATTTTTCAATTAAAGTTTTTGCATGGTTAATCACTTCATGCTTCGTTTTGATCTGGTCGTCCTGATCTTTGATATCTGCATGAAATTTTTCAGCTCTTTTTTCAAGTCCTTCGATCTCAATTTCTAGATCTTCAACTTCAATTGGCAATTCTCCTCTGGTATTTCGGATTTCATCCAATCTTGAATCAATGATCTGCAAATCGTATAAAGCTCTTAATTTTTCTTCAACTGAAATATCGTTGGTTTTTGCCATATTTAAATGAAATAATTTACTGGGTTTGTTTTCTCAATAGATTTTGAAATTGCAAATGTACTAAATTTTTGTGACAAAATTTCAAATAATTGTTGAGTTACAAATTGTTCTGATTCATAATGGCCTATGTCACAGATCAACATTTTGGATTCTGCCTGAAAATAATCATGGTATTTGATATCTCCTGTCAGGTATGCATCACATTTTTGGGATAAAGCTGCTTTTATTCCGCTGGCTCCGGATCCTCCAAGCACTCCTACCCTTTTGATTTTTTTATGGGTAAAATCAGAATGCCTGATAATTTCCAAAGCAAATTTTTCTTTCACCATTCCCAGGAAATCCTGCTCATCCATTTCTTCGTCAAGCTCGCCAAACATTCCCAGCCCTGAATGCTGATTTTCATTTTCCAGCTGGTAAATCTGATAGGCTACTTCTTCATACGGGTGTGCAGCCTTCATTGCAGAAATGATTCTTCCTTTTTTGTAATCTTCAAAAATAACAGAAATCATATCTTCATCAGCATTTTCACGGATATTCTGCTGTCCGGAAAAAGGATTTGAACCTTCGGTCGGCCTGAACGTTCCGTTTCCGTTCAAAGTAAAACTGCATTCATCATAAAAACCTATATTTCCTGCTCCTGCAGCAAAGAGTGCTTCCTTTACTTTTCCGGTATGATCTTTTGGTACAAAGACGCTCAACTGTTTTAAACTGTTTTTTTTAGGCTGAAGTATTTTCAGGTTTTTTAACCCTAATTGACTGCAAATTTCATGGTTGACACCAAAAAAATCGTTATCAAATGCGGTGTGTATGGCATAAATAGCAATTTTATTTTCAATGGCCTTTAATACTGCTCTTTCCACATAATTTTTTCCAGTCAGAGATTTTAATCCCGAGAAAATAATAGGGTGAAAACATACAATCAGATTACAATTTTTTTGAATAGCCTCATCCACAACATTTTCCAAAGCATCATGACATACCAGTATTCCGCTGACATTCCGGTCCGGAACTCCGCACAGCAGTCCTACATTGTCAAAATCTTCTGCCTGCTGCAAGGGAATACGGTTTTCTATTTTTGAAATTACTTCGCTTATTGTCATTTTATTCTGTATGTTTGCTACGAAAATAACGATAATTTGTTAATTTAAAAAAACATTCAAAAATGGAGAGAGAACATAATCTTGTTCCTGAAGATAAGCTTTGGAAAAGATTTCTTTACAGGATTATCTACCGCGCAGACACTAAGCTGGGAAGGTTATTCGACATCACATTATTATCTCTGATCCTTATAAGCACTGCCATTATTATGATGGAAAGTGTACCTCAGCTCGACAAAAGATTCCATTATACATTTCTGATCCTGGAATGGATCATTTCTATTTTCTTTACAATTGAATACTGGATGAGAATCAGTGTGGTGAAGAACAAAAAGCATTATATTTTCAGCTTCTTCGGCATCATTGATTTTCTGGCGCTTGTTCCTTTCTATCTGAGTTTTTTCTTTCCTGTGACTAAATATTTCCTAATATTCAGAATGCTCAGAATGCTGAGAATTTTCAGAATCTTCAATCTTCTGGATTTTATGAATGACGGCTACCTCATCGTACGTGCCCTGAAAAACAGTTCCAGAAAAATCTATATTTTCCTTTTATTCCTGATTATTTTTTCGGTGATCGTAGGCTCGTTAATGTTTATGGTAGAAGGCGGAAGACCCGGTTTTGAAACAATCCCCCAGGCTATTTACTGGGCAGTGGTTACTGTGACTACGGTTGGCTATGGAGATGTTTCTCCCATTACTCCGATGGGTAAATTTTTTGCAGTTATTCTAATGCTTGCAGGTTATTCTATTATTGCTGTTCCCACAGGGATCGTAACCGCAGAGATGCGGAATAAAAGACAGAATCTGGAAAAGATCTGTGACCAATGCGGGAATGAGGATATAGATGATGATGCCAGATACTGCAAACAGTGTGGCAAGAAATTAGCTTAGTATTTGGTATTGACATTAATCTATTAACCAAATACCACAAAAGTCATGGAACCACAAAAGAAAAATAAGCCCAACAGTCTGGTCATTATCCTTTTCGCTTTAGTTGTATTAATGATCATTATTTATTTTATACTCGTTATGTTTTTCCCAACAGTTTTTGAACATATGAACACGGGTGATATACAGCCGGTACCAGATAAGTAGTTCTAACATAAAAAAAGACGGCTGATTGCCGTCTTTTTATTTAAATGTTATATTCTATGTTATTTTTTGATAGCCTTAATCATCTGCTTGGATCCATCTTTCATATTTAAAGTAACAAAGTACAGTCCTTGTTTCAGATCTGCTAAATGAAGAGCAGAAGACGGATTTTCAATGGTTTTCACCAATCTTCCGGAAACATCGGAAACAGAAACCGATTTTACAAGATCTGCTTTTGAGATATTCAGTACATCTGTGAAAGGATTCGGATAGGCTTCAATATTTTCTTTTGCTTTAGAAACTTCGGATGTTGCCAGTGTAGCAGCTTCTACTTTAAAGTTATCAATAAAGAACTCATAATCTTCAGAATCATTTACAGAGCCTTCAGAAGCATAGAATGCAAATACAGTATTTGCTCCTGTATAAGATGTCAGATTATAAGAATAAGCAGTAGAAGTATTCGAAGGGGCATTAGCAGCATTCCAGGTCTGCAGAACAGTCCATGTACTACCTCCGTCACTTGAAACCAGGAACTGAACTACATCATCAGATCCCATCGCTGAAGGAGTTGTATCAAAATATTCCGTAACTCCATAATCAAACTTCACTCTGTATCCTCCTGCTGAAAGATTGAAAGGTACAGTCTTTAACCATGCCTTAGTTTCGTTATAATAAAGATTTATTTTAGCTGAATTATTGTCATCTCCTGCATTCAGGAAGTCGCCGTCATACCACAATTCATCTGTACCGGTAGGCCCTGTGGTGGCATCTCCGTCAGAAGCCTGCTCCCAGCAAGCTCCCGGGAATGTGGAAAAATTATTGGTATAAGCTGTTGTAGGTACTATAGTGGCACAAGCTGTAGTAAATGATGTTCCTACGGACCATCCGCTCTTATCAGCAGCACTGCATACAGATCTTACCCATACATAATAAGTAGTTGCAGGAATTAAAGGTGATAAGGTGGTTGATAAGGTAGATCCACCTACTACACTTCCTGTTGCTGCAGTAGTACTTATAGGTGCCGTATTGGTTTGAGAGGTATAGTATTCATATCCAACTCCAACTGTACTGGTAGGAGCCGTCCAGGAAATTGAAGCAGAATTCGATGTAACAGTTCCTGAAGTTAAATTATTTGGAGCCAGACAGCTTGGAGCAGCCCCTATGGTCACCGTATAATCGTGTGCCTCTCCATAACCGGCTGTATTACAAGGTACCGGCTGGCTTGAATATCTATCTCCTACTCTCATACGATAAGTTCCCGGTGTGGCTGTTGACGGAATTGTTATTGTTCCGTTGGTAAACAATTCATCTCCGCTGGAAGCCTCAGCAACAAGTTCCGGTGCTGTATCATCAAAGGTTCCGTTATTATCAAAATCAATCCAGATACGCACATTCTGAGTAGAATAATCATGAGTAACAGAGAATGGATAATTAACCCCTGCATTCAGGTTGATTGTTTGGGTAGTATAATCTCCATATGCAGCTTGAGAGCATCCAGTATCAAGATGGCTAAATCCAGCTGAGGGAATGGTAAAACTGTCAATCAAATCTCCCCCATTGCATCCGCTTGAAAATGCAGGTGTACAATAGGTCTGTGCAATTGCACACGTGCTAATTGTTAGCAAATTCACAAGTAAAAACTTTTTCATATAATATTTATTTATAGTATAAGCTAATTTAATAAAAAAAACACAATAATATTTTTTTTATTCAAAGAAAGAAGGATCATTATTTTTTTCTTTGGGGTATCAGGAATTTCTTAAAAGGACATGTTTAGATTAATCTAAAGTATGTTCAGAGCTACACTAGTAAAAAATATTCAGCTTATTTATAAAAAAATAGCAGCCTTCCGGCTGCTATTATAAATTATGGTCAATAAAGATTTATTTCTTAATTGCTTTGATCGTTTGTTTCGATCCGTCTTTCATGTTAAGAGTTACAAGATACATTCCTTGTTTCAGATCCCCTAACTGAAGAGCTGAAGAAGGATTATCTATTATTTTTACCACTCTTCCAGCAAGATCTATTATGGAAATAGATTTCACATTAGAAATATCAGAAATATTCAATACATCTGCAAAAGGATTTGGATATGCTTTTAGTCCTTTTCCATTAGATCCAACTTCACTTGTACCAAGACCAGAAGCTATTTTCGCATAAGATAGAAAACCTGAATAACTAGCAGCTGCCAATGCAGTAGTAGATTGTGTGGTATTTGGCGTACCAGCAGCATAAGTGCCTGTAGTACCAAATAAACTATCATATACTCCACTTGCAGTTGGTGCAATTACCGGGAAATTAACATTTGTAATTGCATTATCTCCTAATCTTACATTAATTGTTGAGAAAGTACCAGATACTAAAGGCGCTTCCCATCTTCTCGTAGCTAAATTTTGGATTGCAGCAGATGCTGTTCCTGAGTTAGTATCAAATGCTTCTGCCTGCATAATCGTTACTGCAGTAGTAGCCGGAGCCAACCAAACTGGTGCATAAGCCGTTTTTCCAACCGGATAATGAATGTAAGCCGTATTGGAGTTAGCAATAGTTCTGGCAAAAGGCCCATTAATATAAGCTGTTGCACTACCTCCTGATAATGTACCTGCTACTGTTGGTGTACCTAATGTTAATAAACTAGCATTGGTTGTATTCACTAAACCTGCTGTTAATGTTAATGTACCACTTACTGATAAAGGAACATTTAAAGTAACACCTGCAGGGTTTGAATTATTAACAGTTAACGAAGTTAAATTAGCTGTAGGAGAAGTTGCTAAGTTTCTAAACACTCCACTTCCTGATATAGTTTGGGCATTAGTCGATGCCGAAACGGTAAGTGTAGTTGATGTTGCTGATGTTGCATCTGCAAAATTTAGCCCTCCTGCTGTAGTAAAGGTTCCATTATTTATAATGTTACCCGTAAAATAACTTGCTCCAGTAGTTGTACTAGTTCCTGAATTTCTAAATTCTGCGCCTGAGTTAATGGTTAAATCTCCATTCATGACAAAATTATAGTATGTCCCATTGGTTAAAAAGAATCTGTTTGACCCTCCAGTAACAGTTTCTAAAACAACATTCTTAAATTTAAAAATTCCTGTTCCAGCCCAACTATAAAAATAAAACCCATTAGCTCCTCCATTATCTGTAGAGATTCCATCACCAAATTTAAATGTATGTGTTCCTGTAGCTGAAATTGCACCCGCTGTAGGAGCTGTCACCCTAAAGACTTCAGTAGTAGCATAATGTGGATCTACAATAGTGAAAGTCCCTCCCGTAAGATTAATATCCGTATTAGCACTTGGAGTGAAATTTACAACATATGTTCCAGAAGCAACACTTCCTGTAGCTGAACCGGCGTTGTTTCCATCAACATTTATTTGTCCTCCTGATTGATTAAATTTAGCTCCCGAGTTAATTGCTATATTTCCATTAATATTTAATGTTCCTCCTGAAACAGTCAATGTTCCGTTGTTGGTAAGGAAATTATTGTTTAATGTACAACCTACCGTTAAATCTCCAGAACCATTTACCAATGTTCCTCCAGCATTGATGGTAACATTTTTAGACACATTTCCTGCAGAGTTTACTGTTACTGTGGTACCAGATCCAATTTGTACCAGATCTGTACAAGCAGGCACTGTTCCTTTGTTCCATGTAGAAGCAGCATTCCAATCGCCGTTTGCTATAGACATAAAAGGGATATCCGAAGCTGCAACACCTAAATAATAGGTATCTGCCAGGTTAGCCAATGGTACAACTGTTCTTTGTGCATTTACATAGCTTGTTCCTGTTTGGTGTGTTCCTGAAGCAGGAGCTGAAGCTAATGTAATTCTACTATTTCCATTAGCAGCACTATAAATATTTTGTCCGTTTATTGCCATACTATAAGTAGGTGTTCCTGTAATACCTGATTGAGAAAGAACCCAATTAGATTTTGCTTGCGTATCTACAGTATAAGCTCCGTCTACAATGCTTACAGCATTTGTTCCTGCAACGTCATTGTATTGTACTGCAATTTTTCCACCGGTTGCAGCAGCAGCACTTTGATATAAATACATGTTTCTGGCCACAAATGCAGTGCTTGTTCCTATAGCAAAAGGATAAACTCCTGTTGATGTTCCTGAAGGCGTGGTACTTGCTGTAATAGTTGCGCCAGTAGCCGTGGTGGTTGGCCACCATCTTGCAAAAGTACTACCTGTACTAAAGCCACCTGCAGTATAAGATAAAGTTCCGTTAGAAGTAGCTGAAACTCCTAAAATAAAAGTATTAGCACCAGTGTTTACAAAACCTGTTGTCATGGTTAAAGTTCCAGAAACAGTTCCTGTATTTGCCCCGCTCAATAATGAATTTGCATTGGCAAAAGTAACACCTGTTGAAGAACTATTATTAATTACTACTGAATTAAAATTGGCAGTAGAACTTGCTGTAACAATATTATTTCTAAATACACCGGTTCCTGAAACAGCCTGAGGTGTAGTAGAAGCTGCAGCAGTTGAATTCTTGAAATTTTGGAAACTCAAAGTTGAAGCAGTATGTGTAAATGTACCATTATTGGTAAAGTTACCAGCAATACTTATTCCAGATGTTGGCATTCTAAATTCTCCATTTGCATTAATAGTTAATGTATTAATACCAATTGTTGTGGAAGAATTTGATACATATCTATTTGTACCTGAAGCTCCGTCTATTATTACATTATCAAAATATATTTTACTTCCTGCATTGTTCCAAATAAATCCTCCCGCAGCTGAAGCAGTTGCAGTAGTTCCTCCTGCATCGGTAGAAGATCCGTCACCAAACTTTAAAGTCCAGCCTACTGTATTATCAATAGCAGTTCCACCAGAATAGGAGAATGCGTATGAAGCAGTACTATTAGCTGCATGAGGATCTACCACAGTCATCGTTCCACCAGTAAGTGTTACATTTCCGGTAGCTATATTCACTATGTTTGTACCCGAAGCTACACTTGTTGCTGTAGCCCCTGCATCGTTTCCATCCACATTTATATTACCTCCCGTTTGGGCAAAAGTAGAACCCGATACATTATTAATGTTACCATTTACTACTAAGCTACCTCCAGATACTGATAAAGTACCGCTGTTATTAACATAATTATTTTTATTAACGCAACCCACTGTAATAGATCCTCCTGTTACAGATAAAGTACCTCCTGAATTGATGATAACATTATTTGGGGTTGCAGTTGTAGAAGAAGATACAGTAACTGTATGCCCAGAAAGAATAGCTCCATTCGCACAAGAAGGTACTACTCCACCTACCCATGTACTTGTACTTTCCCAAGGACCGGATTGAGCCGATTCTATAGGAGCTTCTGATGCAATTGAAGCCAATGTATAAGTAGCTGTTATATTTGCAGCAGGTACTGCAGTTCTTTGTCCCATAGGTTGGTTTGTACCTGCCTGTGCAGTCCCTACCAACGCTCCATTGTTTAATACTGTAACATTTGGAGAAGTTGCTGTATATGTACCCTGCCCTTGAATAGCAAAATTATGATTGGCAGACGATGCGTAACCAGCCGAAGTAGTAACAACCCAATTGGCATTAGTTTGTCTGTCATAAGTTAAAGAACTTTCTGTTATCGGAGTAATAGCAGAAGTTCCCGTTCCTCCATTAAATTTAACAGCGAATTGACCTGCTGTAGTTAATGCAGCAGTAGCTCTGTGAAAATGATTAGACAAAAGTCCAGTTGTAGGATTTCCCATTACGAAAGGATATGTACCCGCACCTGCTGAAGGTACAGTTGATGCAGCTATTGTCGTTCCTGATCCTGTTGTTCCATACCATCTACTAAAATTAGAGCCAGAAGCAAAACCACCTGCTGTATAACTTAAAGTTCCTACAGTTGTGCCAGAAACTCCCAGTGTAAAAGTATTAGAACCTATATTTACAACCCCATTGGTAAAAGTCAATGTTCCCGAAACAGTACCTGTATTTGCGCCACTTAGTAACGAATTGGCATCTGCAAAAGTAACACCGCCTGCACTTGAATTATTGATTAATAAAGAAGTGTAATTTGCCGTTGAAGCTGTAGCTGAATTTCTAAATACACCACTTCCTGAAATGTTCTGAGCAGTAGTATTTACAACACTTGATGTACCTGAAGGCAGTGCAAAAGTAAGAGTTGAAGTGGTAGTTAATGTTCCATTATTAATCAAATTACCTCCAATTACATTAGTTCCTGAAGGTCTGTATTCACTCCCTGCATTAATGGTCATATTACCAAAATTACCTGTACTAAAAGGAGAAGTAACAAATCGGTTTCCAGTTGTGGTACCTGTATTAAATACTATAGTTCCAGTATTTAATTTGTTAGAACCTGTATATGAATCGTAAATAAAACCACTTGTATTTGTTGTAGCATCTGTTGATACCCCATCTCCAAGTTGAAGCGTATGAGCTGTTGAAGCATTTACATTTGCAGTAGAATTGGAATAATTAAATGAATAACTAGAAGTCGTAGTTCCTACATGTGGATCTACAATAATAATTGTACCTCCTGTTAAATTAAGAGAAGTAGTAGATATTACAAACAATGAAGTTCCACTTGCCACACTTCCTGTTGCTGAACCTCCATTATTCCCATCTTCTATAATAGTTCCACCACTCTGGTTAAAAGTAGCTGCTGATGCTATTATCACATTTCCATTTACATTCAAATTACCTCCTGAAACAGTTAATGTTCCTCCTGCTACATTTAATGTAGAGTCAAATGTTCCCGCTTTACTTACCGTAAGGGTGTTTGCTGCAACTGTTAAACTTCCAGAATTAATAGTAAGCTGTCTGACTGAAGCACTACCGGGAAGTGTCATTGCCGAAGCATTTTGAATAACAAAATTGTCTGAATTACTTATAGAACCAGGCGATGTTCCTGTCCCATCAGCATTCGTTCCCCACGAAGCCACATTTGTAAAATCCGTGGCCGAGGCTTTGGAATAATACGTTGTTTGTGCTTTCATTGTTGCAAAACTGCAGACCAATAAGAGCCAAAGATAAGTTTTTTTCATACGTAGTAAAAATAAAATTAGAGGGTAAAAATAAACAATTATTACACTTAAAATCAAAAATTATCATAAAACATTAAACCAAAACATATAAATTATTAATTTCATTAAATAAAACCAAATACATGTTTAATTTTAGTATTAAATCATCAATAATTGAATATATTATAAACAATTGATTTACAATGATTTAAATCCAAAATAAAAATCCCGAATAGTGGATAAATTTCAATTTAACATAAAAAAAATATTTATTTTTTCACTCAATAACGAATTAAAATCAACAAAAAAAACGGCAAAATGCCGTTTTTTTATAATTAATATTTCACTTTTCTTAATTCAAATAAAACTCATACTTATTAAGAAGCTGAATTTCCTTAATAAGATCTCCGTTCAAATCTACAGAATGTTTCATGGACTGAACTTCGATTTGTGAATCATCTTCAATATTTTTTATAAAAAACTTTAATTTCTGGTTTCCTTTGTTTCGGTCGAGAACCGCCCTGAAAAAATCAAGATCTTCCGGGCGGACGTCCATTACGTCCATTACCAGTGAAATGCTTTTTGCAAATCTCTCAAAGGCTTCCTGAAGCTCGATAACATCATTCACATTCACAAAAACCCTTCCGTCCTTTACCTGTGCAAATTTTATCTTGAAAATCACAAATCTCTGAACTTCAAGCTTCTCCTTCAAACGCATATAATCCCTGTCTCCCAGCCTGAAAGAATATGACCCGGAATAGTCTTCCAAAGTAACAAAAGCTACTTTTTCACCACTTCTGAAGCCGTCCTGTACTCTATATTCAGTAATCAGCCCAGCTACCGTGTATTCTTTTCCGCCGCCACCGTTTTCTCTTTCTTTCTGAACTGTTTTCCAGTCTTTCTTTTTTTCCTCGAAAAGTTCTTCCTGTTTATTGGAAAAAGCCTGCTCTTTGTAAGCATCCACTTCATCCAGATTTAAGAACAGAAAATTTCCTTTTGGCTCAGCCTTCTTTGTTACCTCTTCTACAATCTCCTCTTCCCCATCTCCTACAGACATATCATCGGAAACAATTTCTATAAGATCTACGGCTTCATCCTGGGAATCTTTCTCTAAGATCGGAACTTCATCTGTAACTGCTTTTTCTTCGTCTTTTTCAAGGACGCTTTTTTTAGAGAGTCTGCCCTGCATAAACTGGAACTGGTATTTGAATTCATCCAGCGGGTGGGCCGAAAGATAGAAACCAATGATTTCTTTTTCCTTATTAAGCTTATGCATGTTTGGCCATTCAGGGCAAGGAAGCAGTTTGGGCTGTTCAATCTGAACTTCATCGGCAAAATCAGCAAAAAGAGAATGTTCCATTTCGTTTTTACTTTCCTGGAAGCTCTGACCGTATCTTATTAATCTTTCAAGATTCGTTTTTCCGGACATGTCAATATCAAAATACTGTCCTCTGTGGTAAGAACCTAATTCATCAAAGGCTCCGGCCAGCACCAAACTTTCCGCAACTCTTTTATTCATCTGGGAAGGCAGGATTCTTTCAAAGAAATCATAAATATTTTTAAACCTTCCGTTGGCTCTTTCTTTTGTAATCGCTTCACTCGGCCCTTCTCCGATTCCTTTTATTGCCCCCAGACCAAAACGAATCTGTCCTTTTTCGTTTACGGAGAATTTATACTGGGATTCATTTACATCAGGTCCCAAAACATCTACTCCGATACTCTTACAGTCCTCCATAAACAGGGTGATTGAATCCGTATTGTTGATGTTGTTACTCATTACACTCGCCATATATTCAGCCGGATAATTGGCTTTCAGATAAGCGGTATGATAAGCAATTAAGGCATAACATGTAGAATGGGATTTGTTGAAGGCATATTCTGCGAAGGCTTTCCAGTCATTCCAGATTTTATTTAAACGGTCTTCATCGAGGTTGTTTTTCTTACCACCTTCAATGAATTTCGGATACATTTTATTAAGAACATCAATCTGCTTTTTACCCATTGCCTTCCTTAACGTATCGGCTTCACCTTTGGTAAAGTTGGCCAGTTTCTGGGATAAAAGCATTACCTGCTCCTGATAAACGGTAATTCCGTAGGTCTCTTTTAAATATTCTTCGGTTTCCGGTAAATCGTAAACAATTTCTTCAATTCCGTGCTTCCTGTTGATAAAGTTCGGGATATATTTGATCGGACCTGGACGATAAAGAGCATTCATGGCAATAAGATCGGCAAAAACCGTTGGCTTAAGCTCTCGCATGTATTTCTGCATTCCCGGACTTTCATACTGGAAAATCCCGACTGTTCTTCCTTCTTTAAATAACTGATAGGTTTTTACATCATCAAGGGGAATCTCATCCGGATCAAGATCAATATTATGCCTTTGTTTAACCAATTTCATTGCATCTTTAATGATCGTCAGGGTACGAAGTCCCAGGAAGTCCATTTTCAGAAGCCCTGCACTTTCCGCTACCGAGTTATCGAACTGGGAAACCAAAATATCAGCATCTTTCGCTGCAATGGTTATCGGAACAAGATTACTTACGTCTTCAGGCGTAATAATTACCCCACAGGCATGAATACCTGTATTCCTGATACAGCCTTCCATTTTCTTGGCACTAGCCAGTACATCAAAACGAGGGTCTTCGGGATTATCAAGCACCATCCTCATTTCATCCACCAGCATCTGCTCTTCCGGCTTCAGTTTATCATATTTGGATAAAGCTTTGGCAATATTCATTCCCGGGCTGGGTGGAATCAGTTTTGCAATATTATTGGTATCGGGAATAGGGACATCCAATACCCTTCCGGCATCTTTAATAGCAGATTTCCCACCCAATACCGAATACGTAATGATCTGTGCGACCTGGCTCTGTCCGTATTTTTCAATTACCCACTTAATGATCCTGTCCCGTCCTTCATCATCAAAGTCAATATCAATATCGGGCATTGAAATCCTTTCCGGATTCAAAAATCTCTCAAAAAGCAGATCATACTTAATAGGGTCTACATTGGTAATTCCAGTACAATAAGCAACTACAGAACCAGCTGCAGAACCACGTCCCGGACCAACCCAAACACCCATTTTTCTTGCCTCGTTACAGAAATCCTGTACAATCAAAAAGTAGCCGGGATAACCTGTATTGGCTACAACTTCCAGTTCAAAATCTAAACGTTCTTTGATTTCATCTGTAATTCCTGTATCAACATATCTCTTTCTGGCACCTTCATAGGTAAGATGGGTAAGATAAGCCATCTCCCCTCTTTTTCCGCCGTCTACCTCGTCTTCTGCATGAATGAATTCTTCCGGAATATCAAACTTGGGAAGGAGAACGTCTCTTTTTAACGTATAAGGGCTGAATTTTGCAAGAAATTCTTCATAAGCTTCGAAAGCATCCGGATAAGCCAGAAATGCTTCTTTGAGCTCTTCACTGTTTTTAATATAATATTCTCCCGTGGTAAGTCCTCTTCGTTTTCCAAAGCCTTTTCCTACGGGCGTGGTTAGTTTTTCACCATCCTTAATACAGCTTACAATATCCTGAATATTGGCATCATCTTTTTGGGTATAAAAAGTTTCATTCTGCGCCAGAATTTTAGTATTATATTTATCTGCCAGATAGAGTAAAACTTCGTTCAAGTGTTCTTCTTCAGGTAAGTTATGATTTTGGAGCTGCACATAAAAATCTTCTCCGAAAGTATCTTTCCACCATTTAAAAAGCTCTTCCCCTTTCTGTTCCCCGGTATTAAGAATCGCATCAGGAATATCTCCTAAAATCCCTGAAGTTACAGCTATCAAACCTTCTTTATATTCAGCAATAAGTTCCCTGCTGATCCTTGGTACTCCAAAATAGAATCCTTTTAAAAATCCTATACTGGAAAGTTTAGCCAGGTTTTTATAGCCGTTAAAATCTTTTGCCAAAAGAACCATCTGAGTTCTTCTGTCCGGATCATCTTTGGTAAACTGCTTCTGCTCATAGCGGTCTGATATATAAAATTCACAGCCTACAATAGGAATAAGCGGTTCCGAAACAGGTTCCTGTTCTGTAAATTCTGTTCCGTTTTCTTCAGCTTCCTGTTTTTTTGCAAGAAACTCTTTGTGCTTTTTCGAGCGATCGGAATTGGCAGATTCTACTGCGGAAACAAATTTAAAAGCTCCCATCATATTACCTAAATCGACCATTCCTACGGCAGGAAAGTTATCATCAGAAGCTTTTTTAATCAGATCATTAATGCTGGAAGTAGCCATCAGTGTAGAGAACACACTGTGATTGTTAAAATTGAAATATTTACCGATATCAATTTCATCAATACTTCCAAAATCCTGCTGCTTTTTCTTATTATTAAAATCAGCAACCTGTCTTCTGATAACAATATTAAACGGCTTTATCGGATCAGGATAAAGTGTTTTAAAGTAGCTCAGCTGATCTTCAGAAATCTTTAATATTTCGGCAGGAATGATGCCTATTCTCATCATTTCAAAGAATACCCGCGCAGTTGCATTTACGTCGGCAGCAGCATTATGGGCTTCGTCAAATTTGTGGCCGTAAAGCTTTTCATACAACTCTTCGAGTTTCGGAGATTTATACCTTCCTCCCCTTCCACCGCCAAGCTGACAGTAGTCGGTTCCCAAAATCATGGTATCGGCTTTGGGCTTATCCTGAAGATTGTCTTTTATATTTTTTCTGTAGAATTCTGCTCCTACAATATTGTAATCAAACTCTACATTATGTCCTGATACTACTCTTACCCTGTCAAGAACTTTAGAAAATTCTTCAAGGATTTCCTGCAGGTCCCGTCCTTCTTCGTTGGCAATTTTAGTGGTAATCCCGTGAATTCTTGCAGCATTGAAGGGAATATCATACCCTTCAGGCTTTATAATATAATCCTGATTTTCAATTAAATTACCATCATCATCATGTACCTGCCATGCTATCTGAACCATTCTTGGCCAGTTGTCTGAATCTGAAAGCGGTGCATTGAAATTTTTAGGTAATCCGGTTGTTTCTGTGTCAAAAATTAAATACATATAAGTTTCTAACTTTTTTAAAAAGAGAATGTAAAGTTACTTCATTTTTTCAAAAATCCTGCAGTAAAATGAAAAAGAAGCGAATGACTTTTTTACAAAAAAACATATTATAAATAAAAAGTAAAATTTATATAAAACAAAACTCAAAATAGTCACTTCCAGTCAGTCATTTCTATAGCAATAATCATAATACCAGCCTTATAAATAGAAAAAAATCGATACTTTATAGCAGATATATTTATTATCTTTGGTACCGCAAACACAATTTAGATTTAATGAAAAAACTTTTTATTCTGGTGAGTACCTTAAGTATCGTACTGGGTAATGCACAGAAAAATGAAGACCTCAGTAAAGAGTTTGAGAGACAGAATGCAGAGAACAATAAAAGATTTAATTCATATATCCTCAGACATTACGGCAACAATAAAACTGAGGAAACCTTAAAAGAAATTGAGGAAAAAAGAACAACCCTTGCCGGCTTCCTTCCCAACGATAAACCTTATTTTCTTGAAGTTACGGATAAAAATCAGATTTTAAATTCAAATTCCGATTTTTTACAGGACGGCAATATTTCCGGATTAGCAGGTTCTTTCAACGGCGAAAATATCAACTTCACCATTTTTGACGGCAGTTCTACAACAAGCGAAGCAAGAGTATACGACGGCCATTTCCTGTTTAATAACTTTCCCGGCAGAATAAGCAATAAGGAGAGTAACAACTTCATCTATGGTGATCACGCAACAGCTGTTGCAGGATTTATTGGTTCCAAAAATTATCCTTCCACCATCACAGTTAACGGAGCAACCAAACAGGTCAATTTTAAAGGAATAGCTCCTAATTCAACGATAGATGCCTATTCTTTTGGAACAACACCACTTCCCGGTAATTCTGCAGCAAGCAGCGTATTTCAAAAATTATTGATTGCTCAACCTAATATATCCAATCATTCTTATGGAGCCAACAGCGGATGGACGTACAAATCAGTTGCCGGAGAGGATGCATGGGTTTGGCAGGGAGGCTTTACAAGCCCTGGTACTTATTATGATGCTCAGGGAGTTTATCTCGCGAACGACCAGAATTATGACAGAGTTGTATATAACAACCCTTCATTCATCATTGTAAAATCTGCCGGTAATTTTTTCGGAGATGGTCCACAGGCTTCCAACAAAAAAAAATATTACGAAAACGAATACGGGTATCTGGTTGAATTCGCAGCTACAGACATCATCCCCCCAAACAATTGTGCTCAGGGTTATGACTGTATCAGTACAGGAACTTTAGCAAAAAATATTATTGTAGTAGGCGCAGCAGATATTATTTCATCCAATGGAGGCAGATACACTTCGCCATCTGACGTAATACATTCCAGCTACAGCAGCGCAGGTCCCAGGGATGACGGAGCCATTAAGCCAGACATCATTGCAGTTGGAACAAACGTAATAAGTGCAAACATTTCCGATACTACAGGAGGAAGCAATGCCATTCCAGGAAACGGCACTTCTTTTTCGGCCCCGGTTGTCACCGGAATTATAGGACTCTGGACACAGATCAGCAAGCAGCTGTTTTCAGGAAGTGTTTTAAATGCGGCATCAGCCAAAACCTTAATGGTACACTCGGCATCAGAGGCAGGAAATATAGGTCCTGACCCTCAGTTTGGATGGGGTTTTATTAATGCTAAAAAAGGCGCAGAACTGCTGGTAGGAAAATCAAACAATACGGTTATTTTTAATGATGAGACTCTTAATAACAATACTGTTAACAAGAAAGATATTATTGTTTCCGGATCAGAACCATTAAAAGTAACAGTGTCATGGACCGACCCTGAGTTTGCCAATTTTGGCAGCCTTTGGACTGAAATTCATAATGACAGAAGTTCCAAGCTTATCAACGATATCGATGTAAGAATTATAGATACTGTCACCAATACCATATACGCTCCGTGGAAGCTCAACCCTCTCAGTCCAATGACACCTGCTATCAAAGGAGATAATACCGTAGACAATGTTGAACAGGTTGTTGTGGATAATCCTGCCGGAGGTAGAAAATACAGAATTGAAATTTCGCATAAAGGGATATTGAAAAATAATTCAGGAGCTGCTGCTCCTCAAAACTATTCCATTATTATAACAGGTCAGAATGGAGTTCTGGGAACCGCCAATCCTTCACCTTTAAACAGTCTTTCCGTGGCACCAACTATCACAAAAGACAACGTTTATATTTTAAAAGCACCAAAAAAATCGGTATTTACTGTTTATGATATTTCAGGCAAAAAAATAAAAACCGGCATCATTAACAGTGATAAAGAATCTATAGATTTTTCAAGCTCCGGTAAAGGAATTTACATCATTGAAATAAAAACCGGCCAGGATGTTATTTCTAAAAAAATCATTAAGGAATAACCTTTTACATAGGATAGTCTTCATAAAATACTAACACTTGTTAGTATTTTATTTTTTTGTGTATATTTGCTTTCTATGGAAAATACACTTCACGAAAAGGTTTCTCAGGATATTCTGCTTAAAGCGTATAATCATATGATGCTGGCTAAGGCAATGGCGGATATCTATGAAGAAAACAGAAATATCTGCAAATATGTTCATAGCACTTCAAGAGGTCATGAAGCCATTCAGTTGGCAACAGCTTATCAGTTAAAAAAGGAAGACTGGGTATCTCCTTATTACCGTGATGAAAGTATTCTTTTAGGAATCGGTTTTGAACCATACCAACTTATGCTGCAACTGCTGGCAAAAGCGGAAGACCCATTTTCAGGGGGAAGATCTTACTATTCCCATCCTTCAAGCAGAGACGAAAACAAGCCAAAGATTATTCACCAGAGCTCAGCTACGGGAATGCAGACCATTCCTACTACAGGGGTTGCTCAGGGGATAAAATATATTCAGGATTTCAATTTACAGAACTTTGAAAATAATCCGGTTGTTATTTGCAGCCTTGGAGATAATTCGGTAACAGAAGGTGAAGTGAGTGAAGCTTTACAGTTTGCTGCTCTTCACCAGCTTCCTATTATATTCCTTGTACAGGATAATGAATGGGGAATTTCTGTAACCAAAGAAGAAGCCAGAACATGTGATGCTTATGATTTTGTGGCAGGTTTCACAGGACTCGGCAGAATGCGTGTGGACGGAACTGATTTCGTGGAAAGCTTTGAAGCTATGAAAAAGGCTGTAGATTTCGTAAGAACCGAAAGAAAACCTTTAGTGGTTTGTGCCAAAACCGTACTTATTGGTCACCATACGTCCGGTGTAAGAAGGGAATTTTACAGGGACGAGGAAGATTTAGCGAAACACAGAGCCAAGGATCCGGGCGAAATTCTCAGAAAGCAGCTTCTTGAATCAGGAGTTGATGAAGATCTTTTAAAACAGATCACTAAAAAAGCACGTCTTGAGGCAGAAGAAGCTTTTGAAAGAGCTAAAAATGCAGAAGATCCAAAGCCGGAAACAGTTATGCAGCACGTTTTCGCTCCTACTCCGATTACAGAAGAAACTGGAACACGCGAACCTGCCGGTGGTGAAAAAATCGTTATGGTAGATGCTGCCATTCATGCAGTTCAGGAACTGATGTGGAAACATCCGGAAGCTCTTCTTTACGGACAGGATGTGGGAGAAAGAATCGGTGGTGTTTTCAGGGAAACGGTGACTTTAGGTAAGAAATTCGGCAGCAAAAGAGTATTCAATACGGCTATCCAGGAAGCATATATTATTGGATCAACTGCGGGAATGAGTGCTGTAGGATTAAAACCAATTGTAGAAGTTCAGTTTGCCGATTATATTTATCCGGGTATCAACCAGCTGATCACTGAAATCTCAAAATCAAGTTATTTAAGTCAGGGGAAATTCCCTGTAAGCAATATTATCCGTGTACCGATCGGTGCTTACGGCGGCGGCGGACCTTACCACAGCGGAAGCGTTGAAAGTATTTTAGCCAACATTAAAGGGATCAAAATCGCTTATCCAAGCAATGCAGCCGATTTCAAAGGTCTGTTAAAAGCGGCTTATTATGATCCGAATCCTGTGATTATGCTTGAACATAAAGGTTTATACTGGAGCAAAGTTCCAGGAACTGAAGATGCCAAAACCATTGAACCGGCAGAGGATTATATCCTTCCTTTCGGTAAAGGTAAGGTGATCATTGAAGCAGATCAGAGCGAAACCGGAAAAGGCAGAACTTTATTGATCGTAACCTATGGAATGGGAGTTTACTGGGCAAAAGAAGCCGTAAAAAATTTCAATGGCAGAGTTGAAGTAATCGACCTCAGAACTATAATTCCTTTGGATGAAGAACTTGTTTTTGAAAGAGTAAAAGCCCACGGAAAATGTATCGTTCTTACAGAAGAGCAACTGAACAACTCGTTTGCCGAGGCATTTGCACACCGTATTTCAAAGAACTGCTTCAAGTATCTTGATGCCCCTGTTGAGACAATGGGATCTCTGGATGTTCCGGCTGTTCCTATCAATCTGGTGCTGGAAAAAGAAATGCTTCCAAATGCTGAAAAGCTAAGTAAAAAGATCGAAGAAATGCTGCAATACTAACCAGCAATATTAAATATATGAAACCTCTAATTTTTTAGAGGTTTTTTTATTACTTTTAATATTGGATTTTGATTTCCGGACTTTGGTATTTAATTTGTTCATGTCCACACCAACTTGATGAAAACAGTATGATCACCACAAAATATTTCAATTACAGACAAGTTCTAAACCTCGCAGGCGGCCATATCATCTGGCTTACAGCCTGGTGTACCTTAGTGGCAGCACTTTTTTATTTCTTTAAATGGAAATGGATGATCATTCCCTGGGTACCTGTAGCCCTGATTGGTACCGCAGAAGCCTTTTATGTAGGTTTTAAAAATAACCAGGCTTACGACAGATTATGGGAGGCACGAAAAATCTGGGGCGGAATCGTGAATTCCAGCCGGTCTTTTGTTTCTATGCTGTATGCTTTCAATACAACAGGAGAAGGCAACAGTGAAACCGAAACCATGAAAAAGAAAATTGCCTACCGCCATATTGCCTGGCTGTATACTTTCCGTGAACAGTTATTGATTCCTACGGAATGGGAGCATATGTCACAGAAAAGACATTTCGGGGATATTAATATAAGAAGACACAGACTGATCAAAGCCGGATTCCCAGACTATGGAAGAACGCCCATTTTCCTTCATAAATACCTTTCTGAAAAGGAACTGGATCTGCAGTCCGAATATAAGAACTTTGCCACTTATCTGATTTCACAGCAGGCAAAAGATGTGAATGATCTGAAAAATCTTGGAGATATTACAGATTTCAACCAGATGCAGCTTCAGGATACGCTCAATCTTTTTTATGATTATCAGGGACAGGCGGAAAGAATTAAAAAATTTCCTTCTCCGAGACAGTTTGCCAGTACAGCCTTTATTTTTAATGTGATCTTCATTATGCTGCTTCCTTTAGGCTTGGTTAATGAGTTTGCCAAATTAGGAAACTGGGGAATATTGGTGAGTGTCCCTTTCTGCGTTATTATTGGCTGGATCTATATTGTCATGGAACTGGTAGGAGACTATTCAGAAAATCCGTTTGAGGGAATGATGTTTGACATTCCTATGCTTTCCATCTGCCGAACCATTGAAATTGATCTTTTGCAGATGATTGGAGAACATGAAGACCTCCCTGAACCTATTGCTTCCAAAAACGGAGTCTTAGTATAAATTTAAAGTACAATAGCCGTTGTATTTTTCACCTCAGAGATCATAAAAGAGCTGTGGGTACTTGCTATATGCTGAAGCGCCGTTAGTTTCGTAAGCATAAAATTACGGTAATCCGCCATATCCTTCACTCCTATTTTAAGGATATAATCGTAATCGCCACTCACATGGAAGCATTCCGTAACTTCCTGCAGATTCATAACTTCTCTTTCAAACTGAAGGACAAACTCTTTTTTGTGTTGTGTCAGCTTTATGTGGCATAACACGATAAAATCGCGGTTTACTTTATGCCTGTCCAGCAAAGCCACATATTTTGAGATCACTCCCAGATTCTCAAGCTTTTTTATACGCTCATAAACAGCCGTTACAGACAAATTGAGCTTGTAAGACAGCTCTTTGGTGGTCTGCTTGCAATCTTCCTGAAGGAAAAGCAACAGTTTTTTATCAGTTTCATCAAGATTCATAGATAATTTTTTGGATAAAATTTAATAAATTCAAATATAATAAACATATTTTCTATTCAATACATAAATTATAGATTTATATTCTACATATTTAAATATACCTTGTAATAATTATTAAAACAGAGCATATTTAGGCCGACAAATAAAATTTAAAGCTTATGGAAAATTTTAATGCGGCCAATGAAATCCAGGATCTGCAGTATTTTGGTGAATTTGGAGGAGTAAATCCATCCATTTCTGACAGCTCTACCTATACCTTTCTTTCTGCAAAAACGATGTTTGATACATTTGAGGGCAATGCTGAAGGGTGCTATTTATATTCCAGACATTCATCCCCGATGAATCTTTACCTGGCTCAGGCACTGGCAAAAATGGAAAATACTGAAGCTGCCAATGTTACAGCATCCGGAATGGGAGCTATCACTTCTGTATTGATGCAGGTTTGTAAAAGTGGTGACCATATTATTTCCAGCAGAACCATCTATGGCGGAACGTATGCTTTTCTCAAAAACTTTCTGCCTCCTTTCCATATTGAAACCACTTTTGTAGACATCAGCAATTTTGAGTCTATAGAAAATGCTATAACACCCAACACCAAAGTGATCTACTGTGAAAGTGTAAGTAATCCGCTTCTTGAAGTGGCAGACCTTAGAAAGCTTTCCGAGATCTGTAAAAAACATAATTTAAAGCTGATCGTAGACAATACTTTCTCTCCTCTTTCTGTTTCACCGACATTATTAGGTGCTGATATCGTAATTCATAGTTTAACCAAATTTATCAACGGAAGCAGTGATACCGTTGGCGGTGTATATTGCGGAAGCCAGGAATTCATCAACGATACCAAAAATGTAAACAACGGAGCCTGCATGCTGCTGGGACCTACAATGGACAGCTTCCGTTCTGCAAGCATCCTGAAAAACCTCAGAACACTTCACATCAGAATGAAACAGCATAGCCACAATGCAATGTACCTGGCTGAAAGGTTTGAAAGAGATGGACTTAAAGTATCTTATCCGGGACTGAAATCCCACAAGGATCATGAACTGATGAAAAGCATGATGCATGAAGAATACGGCTTTGGAGGACTTCTGACCTTAGATGCAGGAACTACGGAAAAAGCCAATGAGCTGATGGAAATGATGCAGCAGGAGAACTTAGGTTATCTGGCTGTAAGCTTAGGGTTCTACAAAACTTTATTTTCATGCTCGGGAAGCTCCACTTCATCGGAAATTCCGGAAGAAGAGCGTGAAGCAATGGGTATATCAGACGGTTTGATCAGATTCTCTATCGGATTGGACCACGATATCGCCAGAACTTATGAAAAAATGCGGGAATGCATGCTGAAAACAGGCGTTCTCAACCATGAGACCATATTCATATCCTAATTTATTGTTACAAAAGCTGTTGGAACTTCCGGCAGCTTTTATTTTTTATCTGATGTGAAAATGTCTCGGAAAAGCATCCTGGGGCTTCATTCTGAAAATATTCAGCAATACCCACGATTTCAGGAAACCGTATCCGTAAGAAAACATCTGGATATAGGTTGAAATTACTGCCATTCCGGCAATACTGATATTCTTCGTCACAAACATAGCATGGAAAAATACAAGGAATGTATATACCCCATAAAATGCAAGGATAATTCCTCTTCCCAGAAGAAAGTATTCTATAAAGCCTAAAATATATCCCAGCATAAACAGTGTCGGAAATGCAAATGATATCTTGACATAATCAGGATGTCTCTGGTTTAAGATTGGTCTTGCACACCCAAACTGATAAACCTGCTTTGAAAACTTACCCAAATCTACCCTACGTTTATGGTATACGGCAATATCATCAAAAAATGCAGTGGTAAATCCGTTTTCCCAAAGCGTCATGGAGAGATCCGGGTCTTCACCGATCCTCATTTCGGAAAACCCGCCTACTTTTTCAAAAACTTCTTTCTTTACCCCCATATTAAAGCTTCTCGGCTGGAATCTGGATACCGCTTTTTTACTGCCTCTGATTCCTCCTGTTGTAAACACTGAGGTCATAGAATAGGAAATGGCTTTCTGCATCAGGTTAAAACCTTTATGAGCCTTGTCCGCTCCTCCGAAAGCATCACACGGAATGGTTTCTATATCTTTTTTAATATTTTCGATATAGTCTTTTTCTACAATCACATCACTGTCTACAAAAAGAAGCCAATCATTCTGGGCTCTTTCCGCACCATAATTTCTCGTAAGTCCCGGACCGGAATTATTTTTTCTGAAGTATTTGATATCCAGTATTTCCTCGAAGTTCTGAATGGTCGGTTTCAGATCAATAAGAGAGCCGTCATCTACAATAATCACTTCAAACTCTTTGTCCGTCTGAAAAGTCAAAGAATTCAGCAGTTCAAAAAGTTCGTCTTTTCGGTTGAAAATAGCAACGACAATGGAAATGGTAGGTCTCAAATTGAAAATTTTTCAAAATTACTTATTCGCCGATGAATCCACAAACAGTTTAACAGCTTATTCAAAGAAATTAACTTTTAAACAAACTGAATAAAAAAGGATTCTGAAATTTTAAACACAATAATTTGACACTTTAAACAAAATCATCAACATCAGTACAGACTACCTTTGCTATAGAATTTTAAATACAAAAAAATGATACAGAATACCAATCCGCTACAGCATCCTGTTAGCTCTGGTTTTAACACACAATCAACAGCTCAGGAAGTCATTAAAGGAATTGATCTCACAGGGAAAACAGCAATCATCACAGGCGGTTACGCAGGAATCGGTCTGGAAACTACAAAAATACTTGTTTCGGCAGGTGCAAAAGTTGTTGTTCCGGCAAGAGATATCGAAAAAGCAAAGAAAAATTTAGCCGGAACAGAAAATGTGGAAATAGAATCCCTAGATCTTATAAATCCTGATTCCATTGATGCTTTTGCAGAAAAGTTCATAAATTCAGGCAGAAATCTTGATCTCCTGATCAATAATGCCGGAATCATGTGGGTCCCTTTCCGAAGAGACAGCAGAGGTATTGAATCGCAACTAGCAACCAATTATCTGGGATTGTTTCAGCTTACCGCAAGATTATGGCCTGCCCTGAAAAAAGCAAACGGAGCCAGAATCCTTAATGTATCTTCCTATGGACATCAAATGTCTCCTTTCAATTTTGAAGATCCTAATTTTAAGCACAGAGAATATCAGACTCTTTTGGGCTATGGCCAATCTAAAACTGCGTGTAACTTATTTGCTGTTGAAATGGACAAGAGAGCCAAAGAATTCAATGTAAGAGCCTATTCCCTTCATCCCGGATCTGTTTATGGAACGGATCTTGGACGGGAAGAACCCATTGATCTTTATATTCAAATGGGAACTCATGACAAAGACGGAAAGATCAAACCTGAAGTTGAAGCCAGATTAAAAACAATTCCGCAAGGTGCTGCGACAACGGTATGGTGCGCAACAAGCCCATTACTTGAAAATATTGGCGGCGTTTATTGTGAAAACTGTGATATTGCAGAAATTGATCTGGGGCAAATTGAACACAGGTTTGATGATCCTTCAACGATAAGAGGTGTGCAGCCCTATTCTATTGATAAAGAAAATGCAGAACGTTTATGGCTGCTAAGTGAGGAAATGACAGGAGTAAAATTCGACGTGGAATAATCGTTTTTTTAAGTAAATTTATTTCTGAATTAAAGAAAAATGGATTTTCAGATCAAGTATATCACACCGGACATTAAGTTATCAACTTATGAGGATAAATTATTCAAAACTGAAACGGTTTTTGAGTACCATATGCTGGTGTGGTTTATTTCCGGAGAAACGAAAATTATTCAGGCGGACCGTACGTATTTATTTAAAACAGGGGATATATTTCTGATCCCGAGAAATATTCTGGCGACTATCATTAACTATCCAAAAGATGGAAAGCCTCACAAAGCTGTTGTAATGCATCTTACAACTGATCGTCTGAAACAATTCTACTCTGCTGTTGATTTGGAGCAGAAAAACATTCATGAAGACACAAAAATTCACAGTTTCAATAAACACCCTTTACTGGAAAGCTGTCTGGCATCGCTGATTCCTTATTTTGGTATGAAAGAACCGTTTCCCGAAAACATTGCCTCATTAAAAATTACAGAAGCCATCAGTATTTTAAGGGAAATTGATAGAAATATAGACTCTGTCCTGGCTGATTTTGAGGAACCCGGAAAAATTGATCTGGTCAGTTTTATGGAAAGGAATTATATGTTCAATATGACCTTGGAAAGGTTTGGTTATTTAACAGGAAGAAGTCTTTCCACTTTCAACAGGGATTTCAGGAAGAATTTTCAGATGACACCGCAGCGATGGCTTACACAAAAGCGCCTGGAACTGGCCTATTATCATTTAAAGGAAAAACAAAAAAGACCTTCTGATGTTTTTTTGGAGGTTGGTTTTGAGGATTTTTCCCACTTTTCTTATGCATTCAAAAAGCAATATGGACTTGCTCCTTCTGCTTTGAGCTATAATCCGTGATTTTTTAAGGCAAACGTTATTATTGTAACTTACTATTTGAAGGAACAAAGAAAGAATCAACAGAGTTAATTCAATGAAGCAACCATATCAAAAGCTACAAAGAATCTGCGTAATCTGCGAAACCATTCTTCAACTGAGAATTACTAACTCAACTTTTAAATGAACAAACCTGATCTAAAATAAATACACAATACAAGGGAAATAAAAAACAGAATCACCGAGCCACTGAAAAATAACAGCTTAAAAATATTTTTAAAGTAGTAAAGCTCCAGAACATGCAGAAGAAAAAACAAAATACCTGAAACAGCAATACCAATCAGTGAAGCCACAATGAGGGTCTGTATATAATTTTCTGCCGGCAACGGATCCTTAAACACAAAAAACAACAGGACCGCAGCTATTGCTATACACCCCAAACTTATTTTTTCAATAAAATATTTCGACCTTTTCTTTTTTACAAGATTATCATTATAATTAATGCCTGCGGAAGAAGATGAGCCATTTGAAAACAGACTCAGCGCATCCAATACATTTTCTAATACTTCCAGAAAATCCCAGGCCATTTTTTATTTGAGTTTTAAACAAAAATAAAAGAAATATTCAAACAAAAAAACCTTCCTGTTCTGGAAGGTTTCTATTTAAAATGGATTAATCTTTCGTTTCGATTTTGTGAAGTTTCTTGGTGCCTTCGTACATTTCGTACTGAAGGAATCTGGTTTCAAGCTTTCCATTGAAAAGTTTGATCTTTCTTGAAGGGCGAAGACCTATTTTCTTCACAGCTTCCAGATCGGAGGAGATCAGCCAGGCCAATGTATTTGGGTAGCTTGTCTTGAATGTATCACCTATCTTTTTATAGAAATCATCATCGTTAATGGATATTCTCTCATCATACGGCGGATTGAAAACCATTAATAGTGGGAAATGTTCTTTTTTGGATTCAAAGAAATTCTGTTTTCTCACTTCAATCACATCTTCCATTTCTGCTGCTTCAATATTGATTCTGGCTGCATTCAGCATTCTGGCATCAATATCATAACCGATAATTTTTCCTGCAAATTCTTTTACCCTGTTTACTCTGACTTCTTTAATTTTGGCAAAAAGATCAGCATCATAATTATTCCAGTTCTGGAAGGCAAATCTTCTTCTGAAGATCTGTGCAGGAAGATCCATCGCAATCATCGCAGCTTCAATAAGAAGTGTTCCTGAACCACACATTGGGTCCAGAAAGTTTCCTTTTCCATCCCATCCGGCCAGCTGAAGCATTCCGCTTGCCAGTACTTCATTGATAGGCGCTTCTCCCTGTTCTCTTCTGTAACCTCTCTTAAATAAAGGATCTCCTGAAGAATCTAAGGAAATGGTTACCAATTCCCTGTCGATATGCAGGTGAAATTTGATATCAGGGCTTTTGGTCTCTACATTGGGACGTCTTTTGAATTTGTCCTGAAAATAATCTACAATAGCATCCTTCATTTTCAGGGTCACGAACTGAGAATGTTTGAATGTTTCGGAATTCACAGTGGAATCAATTGCAAAAGACTGTTCAACGTCCATAAATTCTTCCCAGGCAACCGCAGAAAGTTTACTGTAAAACTGATGCTGGTTGAATGCTTTAAATTCAAAAACAGGAATTAAAATCTTTAATGCTGTTCTTGCAGAATAGTTAATTTTATAAAGAAAGCCAAGGTCGCCTTCACAATTAACTGCACGATTTTTCACCTCAACATTTTTTCCGCCTAGTTTTTTGATTTCTTCAGCAAGAATCTGCTCAAGTCCGAAGAACGTCTTTATCTGAATCTTTAGATTTTCTGTGTCCATAAATTTGTATTAAAAGATTTAATGATTTAACAATGAAAAGATTACGGGTTCAATTTTGCTGTCAATTGATTTTTCCGATCTTTCATTATTTAAATACTTTGCTTTTAACCGCACAAATTTAGTTATTTTTGCATTATGGAATGGTTTGAATCTTGGTTTGATACACCTTATTATCATCTTCTTTATAGCAACAGAGACTATACGGAAGCCGAAAATTTCATTACGAAACTCACTGAAGACCTTCAGTTACCCCCTTCATCCAAGATTATTGATCTGGCGTGTGGAAAAGGCAGGCATTCTGTTTTTTTAAATAAGCTGGGATATGATGTATTGGGGCTTGACCTTTCCAGACAAAGCATTGAGTTTGATAAACAGTTTGAAACCCAGACCCTTCTTTTCAATGTTCACGATATGCGTAACCCGATTGATGCAGATCCTATGGATGCTGTCTTCAATTTATTTACCAGTTTCGGGTATTTTGATAATGAAAATGATGACAAAAAAGTTTTCCAGTCGGTTTATAATGTCTTAAAGCCGGGAGGTTTTTTCGTGCTGGATTATCTGAACGAAGAATATGTAAGAAGAAATCTGGTTCCTGAATCTACCATAACCCGTGGCAACATTGATTTTAAGATCCTGAAAAAGATCGAAGGAAGACATATCGTCAAAGACATCCGTTTTGAAGCAGACGGAAAACCTTTTCATTTCTTTGAAAAAGTAAAGCTTCATACTCTGGAAGCCATCAATTCCTATGCAACAGACTGTGGTTTTGAAAGAATAAAGATCTGGGGCGATTATCAGCTGAATGAATTTGACCGTGAGGTTTCTCCACGCTGCATCAATTTATTTAAGAAAAAAGCATGATAACAGTTGTTTTACTGATATTAAGCGTTATTACAGGGGTATTTCTCGGCAAGCATTTCGGAAAAAAAGAAAAGCTGGCTAAAAATCTGCTGGTACTGAGTGCAGGATTTTTAATCACCATATGTCTGAATGAAGTTTTTCCTCAGGTTTATACTTCCGAGGCCGGAAGTAATCTTGGAATTTTTGTGATCGCAGGGGTATTGCTTCAGATGATCCTCGAAGCCCTGACAAAGGGTTTTGAACACGGACATTTCCATCATCATAATGAGCACAATATACTTCCTGTGGCATTAATGGTAGGATTATTTGTACATGCCTTTATAGAAGGAATTCCTTTGGCCAATGAGGAACAGCAGTTATCTCCTTATCTGCTGGGAATTGTATTTCATAATCTTCCTATTTCCTTTATTCTGGGAGCCTTTTTATTTAACAGAAAAAATGAATCCAAGACGTCACCGTATCCTTCACTTCTGATCGTGGCTTTATTTTCCCTTGCCTCTCCGATGGGAATGCTGCTTGGAAATTATTTCAATCCCGGTCTGCAGCCGTATTTTCTGGCAATTGTTGGAGGAATCTTTCTTCACATTTCATCTGTAATCATTTTTGAAAGCAATAAAAACCACAATATCGACTGGGTAAAGATAGGTCTTGTGATCGTAGGTGTTTCTTTAGCGTTAATAATGCATCTTTTCCATTCTCATTCTGCTGCAGGACATTCTCATTAATTCTTTTATTAAACTAAACACAAATAAAAAAGCCCCGAATTAAATCCGGAGCCTTCAATTTAATCACTCATTACACAATCTGGAATTAGAACTTCCAGCCGAATGTAATAAAGAAGTTATTCCTGTTATTTTTCACTTCCGAAACAGCGAAATAATCTGATGACATAATTGTTGTATCAGAATAATAAGCTGTATCAGTAGAAGGATTTCCTGTTTCAATACCTCTTAGGAAAGGATTGCTGTATTTAGAAGTTACATACTGATAAGATGCATCTATATAGAATGATTTGAAATCATATCCCAAACCAAATGAGGCAAGATTCCTGTTATTAAGCATCATGTCACTGTACGATCTGTCCGATGTAGAAGCATCCGGATTTACCTGGCTTACTGTTAAAGCATCAAAAGGGTTGGATATATAGGAATAACCACCTCTTAATCTGAACTGTTTCACCCTGTACTCTGCACCGATTCTTACTTCAGACACATTCTTATAATTGTCTTTGAAGAAACTGTTCAGTTCGCTTTCAGCACCTGTAACTACTTTATATTTAGGTCTTGTAAGTCCTAATGTATAATCTACGTTCAATGAGAAGTTTTTGCTGGCAACAAATGCAGCACTTATTGTTGCTTTTAATGGTGTTGTAAGATCTCTGTCTTCATAACCTACACCATCTCCGTTATCCGGATCATTATAAAAGTTATAATCCTTCTGGATACGCCAGAACGTAGGTGTTTCGATAGCACCACCAATTCTGAAATTAGGGCTAAGCTTTCCGATTACCCCTACAGAAGCAGAAAAACCTGAAGATCTTTCAAAATAAGGTGTATTCTGTCTGTTGAAATATTCTATAGAACCGTTATCCAGTGACTGGAAAGCTGCAGAGTCATACTGGTCAATAGATGCATTGAAGAAATTCAGTCCTGCACCTATATATAAATTATGATTATAGTTGGCCCCTACCCCAAAACTTGTCTTTGAAAGGTTTCCGTATCTGTTATATGCATGGCCTGCAAGAGATGCACTCCTGTCAGTAAAATCCTTAATTACATCACTACTTCCGGGAGATTCTACATAATTATCCAATGATTGATTGGAATAATTGATCCCAATATTGATAAACTTCCATCCTGATTCACTTCTCAAAGGAAAAGCAATTACACCTCCGATATTTCCAAGATCTGTATTTGTTTTGCTGTAATCAATTGTAGATCCTGCCCAGGTACTTTTATTTTTATTTCCCGCAATAGATAATGTTCCGGAAACTTCCCCGGAAATAGCTACTCCCAAACCTGCAGGGTTGGTAAGCAGTGAATTGGCATCACCTCCTAATGCTCCGTTAGCTCCTGCCATAGCATTAAACTTTGACGAACCCACCATAGGAGTGCTTGAATAAACATCTACAGTATTTCTCAATATAGAAACATCCTGTGCCTGTGCATAAAATGCAGCAGCAACACCCATTAATACTAAAGATTTTTTTAACATTATTTTTTTAATAGTTATTAAGTTTGAAATTATCTGCCGCCTCTGAAGCCGCCGCCTCCGCCGCCGGATCTCATACCGCCGCCTCCACCGGAAGAACCGCCTCTGAAGCCACCACCTGAATTAAACCCTCCGCTTGATCTGAATCCTCCGTTATCGTTGGATCTGAATCCTCCATTATTATAGTTTGGCTGAGAGTTATAATTAGGTCTTTGCTGAGAATTTGAATTACGGAATCCTCCGGACTGTGGCTGTCTGTAACCGCCATTTGTGTTCCCTTGTCTGAATCCTCCGTTGTTATTGTTATAAGAACCATTGTTTCTGAAACCACCATTTGTACTTCCGTTTCTGAAACCGTTATTATTAGTGTTAGTCGATGTATTTCTGAAACCGTTTCCTCTGTAGGTATTGGTTCTATATACTGCATTTGTTAAGCCCGGATTGCTGAATCCGCCGCCGCTGGTTCTTCTGTAAACCGGTCTGTAGCCATTACCCCAGTAACCGCCACCCCAATATGGATAACCGTAACCATAATAACCACCTCCCCAGAACGGGTCATAATATCCGCCCCAATAAGGAGAATATCCATATCCCCAGTAAGGACTTCCCCAGCCCCAGCCGAATGATCCTCCCCAGCCCCAGGATAAATTCATACCCCAGCCCCAGCCGCGGTTCATTCCCCAATAAGGGCTGTAACCACCATACCATCCCCAAGGAGAATATCCCCAGGAATTGTCATAATAGTTAGTCTGAGTACCGGCAAATGCTCCCCAGTCTGAATCGGTAGCATTCGTATTCCAGTTGTTATCACTCCACGTATTATATCTATTCTCTTGTTCTCTGGAATTTGTCTGCGCATTCTGGATGACATTAGAGTCCTGGTAATAATCATAGTTTTCCCCTACTCTGTTACCACCGTCATTGATGATCACCCCTTCCGGCAGTGTATCTTTATTAGGGTCATAGTACACCCCATCGGTCTCCGTGTATCCGCCCATCTGAGCTCCACAGGACACAAGCAGTAATCCGCCTGATATTGCTAAAATCCCTTTGGATTTTAACAGACCGAGCAAATTTTTATGTATATTTCTTTTCATGATAACGTAAAGATTTTTAATTTAAATTATATTTGCAATCTGTACCAAAAATGTACCAAAATACTGGTAAAAAAATCTATCAAAAATAGATTTTTATTTTTAGATGACAATAATGAACAAAAGTTAAAAAAATTTTAAAAAATAATGGCAAAATTAACCTCAAGAAGCGAAGATTACAGCAAATGGTATAATGAGTTGGTGGTAAAAGCTGACCTGGCTGAGAACTCTGGAGTGCGAGGATGCATGGTGATCAAACCATACGGCTATGCAATCTGGGAAAAAATGCGTGATGAAATGGATAAAAAATTCAAAGAAACAGGTCACGTTAATGCTTATTTCCCGCTTTTTGTGCCCAAAAGCCTGTTCGAGGCAGAAGAAAAGAATGCAGAAGGTTTTGCTAAAGAATGTGCAGTAGTTACCCATTATAGATTAAAAACAGATCCGGACAATCCACACAAACTTATTGTAGATCCGGATGCCAAATTAGAAGAAGAGCTTATTGTACGCCCTACTTCTGAAGCAATTATCTGGAATACATACAAAAGCTGGATCCAGTCTTACAGAGACCTTCCGATATTAATCAACCAGTGGGCCAATGTTGTCCGTTGGGAAATGAGAACCCGCCTGTTCCTGAGAACGGCAGAATTCCTTTGGCAGGAAGGACATACTGCACATGCTACTAAAGATGAAGCAGTAGAGGAAGCCGAAAAGATGAATAATGTATATGCTGATTTTGCAGAAAATTTCATGGCGATGCCAGTTGTTAAAGGATTAAAAACACCATCTGAAAGATTTGCAGGAGCTGATGAAACTTACTGTATCGAAGCATTGATGCAGGATGGGAAAGCACTTCAGGCAGGAACATCTCACTTCCTAGGTCAGAATTTTGCTAAAGCTTTTGATGTAAAATTTACCAACAAGGAAGGTAAAATTGAACATGCATGGGCAACTTCATGGGGAACTTCCACACGTTTGATGGGAGCTTTAATTATGACCCACTCCGATGATTTCGGATTGGTACTTCCTCCTACCCTGGCGCCAATACAGGTAGTTATTGTTCCAATCTTCAAAGGAGAAGAACAACTGGCACAGATCAGCGAAGTAGCATTTGATATTCAGGCAAAATTAAAAGCCAAAGGAATCTCAGTAAAATTTGATAATGATACCCACAACAAACCAGGATGGAAGTTTGCCGAATATGAATTAAAAGGTGTACCTGTAAGAATTGCTCTGGGACCTAAAGATTTAGAAAACAAATCTGTGGAAATCGCCAGAAGAGACAATCTTACCAAAGAAGTGCGCTCTATCGACGGTCTTGATACCTATATTGAAGAATTATTGCAAACCATCCAGAAAGATCTTTATGAAAAAGCTCTGAACTTCAGAAAAGACAACATTACAAGAGTTGACAATTATGAAGAGTTCAAGAAAGTTCTTGAAGAAAAAGGAGGCTTCATATATGCGCATTGGGACGGCACTGCCGAGGAAGAAGAGCAGATTAAAGATGAAACTAAGGCTACAATCAGATGTATTCCTTTAGATGACGACATCGAAGAAGGTGTTTCTTTAATCAGCGGAAAACCCTCTAAAAGACGTGTATTATTTGCAAAAGCTTATTAATTTTATTTGTTGATTTTCAAAAACTTAGCAGGAAAATAAAGAAATATTCAAAAAAAATGACGTTTGGACAGATTTTTGTTTAAATTTATGCAACATTAATCTAAAAAAATAATTTATTATGTCTTTAAATGTCATTGATTTAATTAAAGGACAACTAGGTCCCGCTTTGGTTTCACAAGCAGCCTCTCAATTTGGGGAAAGTGAATCCGGTATTTCAAAAGCAATCGGTGGATTACTTCCTGCAGTTTTAGGAGGATTAGCAAACAATTCTGATAAACCGGGAGTTTTAGATGCCATTACAGGTGCATCGTCTAGTGGAATTTTAGGAAATTTATTAGGCGGATCATCCAGCAACCCTATAATTTCTACCCTGTTGACTTCCATTTTTGGAGATAAGGTTAGCGGAATAGTGAATGCTATTGCTACTTATTCAGGAATCAGTAATAATTCTTCCAGCTCACTATTGAATTTAGTAACAGGAGCTGCGGTAGGTTCTATCGGAAAATATGCTACTGATAATAATTTAGATAAGTCAGGAATTTCAAGTTTATTAGGTGAGCAAAAAGGAATCGTTTCTTCACTTTTACCTGCAGGACTTTCTCTGGCATCCCTAAATTTAGGAAGCTGGTTTGGCGGCAGCTCTAATGCAGACGCTACATCAAGATACGAAGAGCCTAAAGTAGAAGTTACAAGAAGTACTACATCTTCAGGAACCAATCCTGACAGAAACAATAATAATGAAGGCGGAGGTTCAATCTGGAAATGGTTGCTTCCGCTTTTACTTTTGATTGCAGCTGCTTATTTTATCTGGAAACAATGTGATAAAAAACAGACTACAACGACTACAACCACAACTGATTCTACAGCATCAACAACTGATACTGCTACCATTGCACCTGCAGATAACACTGCATCCGCTACAGCAGTAACCAAGACCGATGAGGACATTGATCTTAACGGTGTAATGCTGAAAGGTTACAAAGGAGGTATGGAAGATCAAATGATCACTTTCCTTAAGTCCGGTGATTACAAAAATGCAGCTGATGATGCAGCATTAAAAGATAAGTGGTATGATTTCGACCATGTAAACTTCAAAATGGGAAGTTCTACTGACCTGGAAGCTGGTTCTCAGGGACAGCTTGATAACCTGGTAGCGATTTTAAAAGCATTCCCGGATGCAAAAATCAAAATCGGAGGTTATACTGATAAAACAGGAAACGAGGCTTCCAACGTAAAATTATCTCAGGCAAGAGCTGATTTCATTAAAGCTGCTTTAGCAAAAGCAGGAGTTGGAGCTCAGGTTCTGGGAGCTGAAGGTTACGGAAGCAAATTTGCTACAGTAGATGCTAAAGCTTCTGACGCAGAAAGAGCTGCAGACAGAAAAATGTCTGTAAGATTTGCAAAATAGATCTTTAGAATCTTTAAAAATAGAATCCCGGAAATCAGTTTCCGGGATTTTTTTATCATCCGATTTTTGTATTTATATTTATTTAATTAAATTTGTTAGTCATTTCTAACATTTATGAATTTCAAATTAAATAACGCTTGGCGTAAAGATAAAACTTCCCATTCCCTTTCTGAGGTGTACTCATCTATAAAAGTACCCCGGAATGCCCCATTCTGGAGAAAATATCTGGCTTTTGCCGGCCCCGGATTAATGATCGCCGTAGGATATATGGATCCGGGAAACTGGGCTACTGATATTGCAGGAGGTGCTCAGTTCGGGTATACCCTTCTTTCGGTGATTCTTATTTCAAATATTTTTGCCATGGTTTTACAGCATTTATCTGTAAAATTGGGAGTCGTTGCCGAACGAGATCTTGCACAGGCCTGTCGTGATCATTTCAGCCCCACAACCAACTTCATTCTCTGGATATTTTGCGAAATAGCCATTGCCGCCTGCGATCTCGCCGAGGTAATTGGTTCTGCCATCGCATTAAACCTCCTGTTTCACATTCCTCTGACCTGGGGAATTGTAATTACCACAGTGGATGTTTTAGTTATTCTTTTACTTCAGGCTAAAGGTTTCAGATGGATAGAAAGTATTGTGGGCGGGCTTATTTTTATTATTCTTGCCTGTTTCGTTTATGAAATTATAATTTCAAAACCAGCTTTCAATGAAATCCTTGGCGGTCTGGTTCCACAAAAAGAAATCATTCAAAATCCGGCAATGCTGTATATCGCCATAGGAATTCTGGGTGCTACCGTTATGCCTCATAATTTGTATCTGCACAGCAGTATTGTTCAGACAAGAGACTATACAAGAGACAGAGAAGGAAAAAAAGAAGCAATCAAGTTTGCCACTCTGGACAGCACTGTTTCATTAATGCTGGCTTTCTTCATTAATGCAGCCATACTTATTTTAGCCGCAGCAACCTTCCACACTACAGGAAATGAGCATGTAGCCGATATTCACGATGCATACAAAATGTTAACCCCAATTTTGGGTGCTTCTATGGCAAGTATCGCGTTTGCCATTGCTTTACTTGCATCAGGACAAAATTCAACTTTAACAGGAACTCTTGCAGGGCAGATTGTCATGGAAGGTTTCTTAAATATCCGCTTAAAGCCTTGGCTAAGAAGACTTATTACAAGACTGATCGCTGTAATTCCTGCTTTAATAGTTGCCATCATTTATGGTGAACAGGGAACGACCGACTTATTGGTTCTAAGCCAGGTAATCCTATCTATGCAACTGAGTTTTGCCGTAGTTCCTTTGGTTATGTTTACCAGCGACAAAGCCAAAATGGGAGAATTTGTAAATAAGCCGTTTCTGAAGATCATTGTCTGGATTATTTCTATTATTATTATTGTTTTAAACCTGTACTTGTTGTACCAAACGTTTGCAGGATAAAAGAAATGAATTATGAGTCGTCAATTGTTGATTTTTCATAACGAATATTGACTATTGACTGGTCCAGCAAAATTGACCATTCCCCTTTTCTTTTTCTGCCTTAATGTCCATTTTTTGTATTTGGCAGGCTCTTTGTCAAACAACTCTTTAAATAATATTGAATTATGGAAAATCAGGATATTAACGAAGAAAGCATCAATAATCAAGAAGTAAACAACGTTCAGGAAGAAGTGGTGTCTGAGGAAAATGTGACAGCAACACCTTCTGCAGAGGAACTTTTGGCAGAAGAGAAAGACCGTTACATCAGATTATACGCTGAATTCGAAAATTATAAAAAAAGAACAGCAAAAGAGAAGATGGAATTCTTCCAGTATGCCAACCAGGATATGATGGTATCTATGCTTGGTGTTTTGGATGATTTCGAAAGAGCTCTAAAAGAAATTGCGAAAAACGGAAATCCATCCGACCTTCAGGGTGTGGAACTGATCTATCAGAAATTTAAAAATAAACTTACCGAAAAAGGCTTAAAAGCTATGGAAGTAAATGCCGGTGATTCATTCAATGTGGATTTCCATGAGGCAATTACCCAGATCCCTGCGCCATCTGAAGATCTAAAAGGCAAAATCGTAGATGTTATTGAAACAGGATATACTTTAAGTGACAAAGTGATCCGTTTTGCAAAAGTAGTAACGGGAAACTAAAATATCAATGATAAGTGGTGAATGATAAATGATGAAACAGTATATCATTCATCAATAATCAATTATAAGCATTATGTCAAAAAGAGATTATTACGAAGTTCTTGAGATCAGTAAATCTGCATCGGCCGACGAGATAAAGAAATCATACCGAAAAATGGCCATCAAATATCACCCGGATAAAAATCCAGGTGACAAAGAGGCTGAGGAAAAATTTAAAGAAGCTGCTGAGGCGTATGAAGTACTGAGCGACGATCAGAAACGTGCCAGATATGACCAGTTCGGACATGCCGGAATGGGTGGTAATGGTGGTTTCGGAGGCGGAGGCTTCGGCGGAGGCATGAACATGGAGGATATTTTCAGCCAGTTTGGAGATATTTTCGGTGGAGGCTTCGGAGGCTTTGGTGGAGGTGGCGGAGGACGCCAGCAGGTGAAAGGTTCCAATTTAAGAATCAGGATCAAACTGAATCTTGAAGAAATGGTAAACGGGACCCAGAAAACCATCAAAGTAAAGAAAATGAAGATGGCGGAAGGTGCCACTTCAAAAATATGTCCTACCTGTAATGGTTCCGGTGTTCAGCTTAAAGTAATGAACACGATGTTCGGGCAGATGCAGACACAGACAACCTGCGGTACCTGTCAGGGAATCGGAAAAGTGGCAGATAAAATTCCTGCAGGGGCTAATGCACAGGGACTTATCAAAGATGAAGAAGAAATTTCCATCAATATTCCGGCAGGGGCAAGAGACGGCATCCAGCTTAATGTAAGAGGAAAAGGAAATGATGCTCCTTTCGGCGGAATTCCGGGAGATCTGTTGGTGATCATTGAAGAAGAAGTAGATAAAACTATTAAAAGAGAAGGAGATAATCTTCACCAGGAATTATATGTTTCGTTTGCAGAAGCAGCTTTAGGAACTAAGAAAGAAGTTCCTACAGTAGGCGGTAAAGTTAAAATTACTGTTGATCCGGGAACACAGTCCGGAAAGATCCTCAGACTGGCAGGAAAAGGCCTTCCAAGCATCGACAGCTATGGAAAAGGAGATATGTTCATTCACATCAATGTATGGACTCCTCAGAAACTGACGAAGGATCAGAAAGATTTCTTTGAAAAGCAGATGTCAAGCGGAGAAATGGTTGCAGAACCTTCCGGAAAGGAAAAAACTTTTTTTGATAAAGTGAAAGATTTATTCAATTAATATATGGAGAGGCTTTGCAAAGAGCCTCTTTTTTATTGAAATAAAAAAACTCAGCGGTGATTTACTGCTAAGTTTTTTTGTTGTTATATCTTTCTTTAATTGATATTATTTTTTGATGGCAAGCGAATAGATTTTTTTTCCTACTGTAAAAATAGCTACAGCACCTAATCCACCTGCAAGTCCAAGAAGAATTTCTTTTAAAATAGTAAGAAACTCATTCGAAGACCAGGAAGGTAAAACATGATGAAGAAATTCTACTCTATGAGCAAAAATACCGCCGGCTACCATAATTAAAGCAATTGTACCGATAACTCCCAAAGCCTTAATTACAATAGGCAAAGCTTTTACCAATAAATGTCCAAGTTTTCCAAAAAAACCTTTGTCATTACTTTTTTTGATTAGTTTAAATCCTGCATCATCCATTCTTACGATCAAAGCAACAATTCCGTAAACTCCTACTGTAGCTATAAAGGCCACCAGACTCGTTACAAGAATCTGTGTAATGAAAGGGTGATTCTCTTCCAAAACCGTTCCCAAAGCAATGATGACAATCTCAATAGATAAAATAAAATCTGTAGTAATAGCCGATTTTACCTTTGCTTTTTCTATTTCTTCATCACTTTTTTCGTCTTCTATAATTTCCTCCACCACTTCATAGCCTTCTTTTTCCCGGTGAAAAAGAAATTCTATAATTTTTTCAACGCCTTCAAAAGCCAGATATAAACCTCCCAGAATCAATACATAGTTAATTGCAGGGGGATAGAGCCAGTTGAGAAGGAATACAACAGGAAGAATGATCAGCTTATTAATGAAAGAACCTTTTGTAATTGCCCATAAAACCGGAATTTCCCTTGAAGAAAGGAAACCTGTGGCTTTCTCTGCATTCACAGCCAGGTCATCCCCCAGAATGCCGGCCGTTTTCTGTGTTGCTATTTTACTTGTCACTGCTACATCATCCATCAGCGCAGCAATATCATCTAAAATTGCAAAAAAACCAGATGCCATATTATTTTAATATTTTTTTAATATATGTTAAGTCGAGCAAAAATAATTATTAAAATCTATTTTTATTTATTTCTGTATATTAAATTTAAATATTTTATGAGATAAACTGCTTATCTGAACAAAACTCTGCTTATTTTTATCCTGTTTTTTCACAACAACACTATCATGAGCTGCAAATATTATATTTTCTTTTTAGGATGTATGACTTTTATATTCAGTACATTCTGCTCTCCGTACAAAGCACAGAATAAAACGGATATAACCAGGGAAAACCTTGAAAAGAAAAAACAGGAAATAGATGATATCATCAAAGCTTATGCTGCAATCAACAAATTTAACGGAACAGCGCTAATTCATGATCAGCATAAAACGATTTTCGAAAGGTCTTATGGCTGGCAAAACGCAGAGAAGAAAATCCTTAATCAAAACAACAGTATTTACCAGATTGCTTCTTTAACGAAATCTTTTACTGCGTTAACCATTATCAAGCTCAGCGAAGAAGGAAAACTCTCCGTGAAAGATCCTATTTCTAAATTTATCCCTAAATATCCCAGAGGAAATGAAATTACGGTTGAACATTTACTCACCCACACTTCGGGAATTTATGAACCTCTGAGAAACAAAGACTATTTCCGGCTTCTTCATACCGGAGAAAAGATTAGCAGGGATCAGGAAATTTCCTTTTTTAAGGATGAACCTTTGGATTTTGAACCCGGCACTCAGTTTTCATATACCAACTCAGGATATATTCTGCTCGGAGCCATTATTGAAAAAATTACGGGTCTTTCTTATGAAAATGCTGTAAGAAAAATCATTTTAAATCCGTTAAAAATGACTCATACCGGCTTTGACTATCCAGCGTTGAAAAGTCCGGACAAAACAGTTCCTTATGCTTACCTCTCAAAAACAAAACAGGAAAAAACAGAAATATGGAATCCTGAATTAACACGCTCTGCAGGGCAGATTTACAGTACAGCTCAAGATTTATACAAATATTACGAAGGGCTTAGAGATTATAGAATTGTGTCGAAAGAAAGTTTTAAAAAAGTGACCACTCCTTTTCTAAGCGGTTATGGCTATGGCTGGTTCATAGATGATCTTTACGGAAAAAAAGTGATCAATCACGGAGGAAATATCGAAGGGGCAACAAGCTATCTGGCAATGCTTCCCGAAGATGATATCTGCGTTATACTGCTTAACAATATCACCAGCAAAAAACTGGAAAAGGCTGGAAATACTATTCTGGCAGCACTTTTAAACCAATCTTATGATCTTCCGAAACCTAAAAAAGAGGTTGCGCCGGATGATTCAATACTAAAAAAATATGCGGGCAATTATGAGCTTTCGGAAGGTAATGTGATTCATATTCTGTATGACAACGGCCGTCTTTTCCTTCAGAATAATAATGAACCAAAAGTAAAAATGTTCGCAGAAAGTAACGATTCTTTCTTTCTGCAGGATGATGACAGTGAAATCACATTTATTTTCAAGGAAGGTGAAAAAGGTGTGATTACCATCAAAAAAGGGCTTTCATCAAAAACCGGGGAGAAGCAATAAACGGTAAAGAATTATTAATTGCATGGTAAAAATCATATCTTTATCTGCAGATATCAGCTGTATTTTCTCTAATTTTAATATATGAAAACGCTTGTTCTCAGATACCATTTTTTCATTGTAGGATGTCTCAGTTTCCTGTTGCAGTCGTGTAATACAAAATTCAGGGTTTGGGTAGGTACAGGGGGACAGCAGAAAATTTACAATCTAAAATACGGGGAACATAAAAGACAGAAAATGGATGTCTTTCTTCCGTTGGATTATGCAGAAAATACACCTGTAGTTCTTATTGTTCACGGCGGTGCATGGACTATCGGAAAAAAAGAACATATGATCCAGATTCAGAAAATGCTTTTTGAACATAAAATTCCAAGCATTAACATGAATTACAGGCTGGTTTCAAAACGGAAAAAAATTACCTATAAGCAACAGCTGGAAGATATTGGCTTTGCTATGGAAAAGTTTAATACTCTGGCCGAAAAAGCGGAACTTCAACCCAACAATTATATTCTGCTTGGCGAAAGTGCCGGAGGACATCTTGCCCTTCTCTATGGCTATAAGCATCCTGAACAGGTAAAAAAAATCATTTCAATGAGTGGTCCAACAGATTTTTACAGTCCGGAGTATCTTGACTCATTCTATTCAAAATATACTTCCCCCACTTTTCAGAAAGTAGTCGGGACAAAATTTGACCGTAAAAATGTATCCGAAGCCTTTAAGGAAGCAAGTCCTATTGCCAATATATCCAACGTACCTACGTTACTGTTTCAGGGAAATACTGATTTCCTGGTGAATCAGCATCAGGGATTGTCAATGGATTCTGCACTTACAAAACAAAATGTACCTCACAAACTTGTTTTCATGAAAAAAACGGGCCATGTTCCTAGGTTTTTCAGCAAAATAAAAAGAGACAGCATTATCTATCCGAACATTCTGGAATGGATAAAAAAATAACCTGCAAAAAGCAGGTTATCTATATTTTGTAATTTTTCTTATTCAAAGTCTTTGTCTTCGTATTTGGAAATATTATCTTTCTTGCCGAAAACAAATTTGATGATCACCGGAAGCGTTGTTACCAGAACAATGATAATAATAATCAGTTCCAGTTTCTCTTTCAGGTTGATTCCGAACTGTTCCTGGAAAAGCTTATCCAGATAATGTCCGGCAAAGATCAGGATAAATGACCAAAGAATCGCTCCGATAATATTATCTCTTAAGAATTCTTTTTTGTCCATTTTTACGATACCTGCAACAATCGGAGTAAATGTTCTTACTACAGGTAAAAATCTGGCCATAATGATTGCCAGTGCACCGTGCTTTTCAAAAAAGTCGTGTGCCTGATAAAGATATTTCTTTTTAAACAGCATGGTATCTTGCTTTTTGTATAAAGCAGGACCAGTTTTCACCCCAAAATAGTAACCAATTTCATTTCCGATAATGGCAGCAAGCGCTACACAGGAAGCCAGAATAGTTGTATCCAAGAAATCGCTCCCTGTGGAGCCGAAAGTCTCTTTGATGATTTCAACAGCATAAATTCCCGACACAAACAGTAATGAATCTCCAGGTAGAAAAAATCCTACAAAAAGACCTGTTTCCGCAAAAATAATAAACAATATAAGCCAGAATCCACCCATTTTAATGTAAAACTCGGGATTCAGTAAATCTCTCCAACTATTGAAATCTTCCATATATAACGATTAACAACAAAAATAAGGGTAAAAAGTCTGAAACAAAAATTAATTATAAGATTTTAACTAAAATACAGACATGATATTTTACAAGTCCAGATCATCATCTGAAACAGCAGTACCATCAGCCATCAGAAAGGCTTTCAGGAATGGTGTGATATTTCCGTTCATCACGGAATCCACGTCTGAAGTTTCATGGGCGGAACGGACATCTTTCACCAGTTTATACGGATGCATCACGTAATTTCTGATCTGGCTGCCCCACTCTATTTTCATCTTATTGGCTTCTATCTCGTTTCTTGCCTTCATTCGTGCCTCAAGTTCCATTTCATAAAGTCTTGAACGAAGGAGCTGCATCGCTTTTTCCTTATTCTGAAGCTGAGAGCGGGATTCGGAGTTTTCAATAATAATTCCGGTTGGCGCGTGGCGAAGACGTACGGCAGTTTCCACTTTGTTTACGTTCTGTCCTCCGGCACCGGATGATCTCATGGTTTCAAAGGAAATATCAGCAGGATTAATATTGATTTCAATGGTATCATCCACTAAAGGATATACATATACGGAAACGAAACTGGTGTGCCGTTTTGCATTACTGTCAAAAGGTGAAATTCTTACCAGCCTGTGTACCCCGTTCTCTCCTTTCAGGTATCCGAAAGCGTATTCGCCATCAATTTCAAGGGTAACGGTTTTTACTCCGGCTACATCTCCTTCCTGGAAGTTAAGCTCACGGATTTTGTAGCCCTGTTTTTCAGCCCACATAGTATACATTCTCATCAGCATTGATGCCCAGTCGCAACTTTCCGTACCACCGGCTCCTGCTGTGATCTGAAGAACTGCAGAAAGCTCGTCTCCTTCATTGGAAAGCATATTCTTAAATTCCAGATCTTCTATTTTTTCTACAAGCTGCGGGAATGTTTCATCCAGCTCTTTTTCAGAGTCCGGATCTTCTTTGGCAAATTCTGCAAGAACCTGCAGGTCTTCAAACTGGGTGCTGATTTCTTCATAATCTTCCACCCATTTCTTTTTGGAACGGAGCTGCTTCAGGAAAACTTCTGCTTCCTTAGGATTATCCCAAAATTCAGGGGCAGCAGTTTTTTCATCATCATTCGATATTTCTATCTTCTTTTTTTCAATCTGAAGGTATTTATATAAGTCGCCGATTCTGGACTGGACTTCTTTTATCTGGTCGTTGTTGATCACGAAATTTTAATTTTATGCAAAAATACGGATAAAATTATGAGTAATGAATAATAGGTAATGAGTAATAAAAATTTCAATCCATTTATATTGACTCGTTTTGTTTTCTATTTCAATTTATCTGTAAAGTCTTCAATCAAAGAATCTATAGTATTTCCATAGATCGTCTTTGCATTTTCATAGGTCTGGTTATTATTAAGTTCAAGAAATCTGGCTTTATCATAATTGATTAAATACTGTACAAATGCTCCTGAAACCGGATACAAAACTTCATTGCCGGATTTCTGATTTTCGGCCCATACTTTTTTGATGTCGATGGGCGATTTTTTATAAACTTCTTTAGCAGTCTCCAATTTATTATTTTCATTTTGGTCAAAGCATACTCCTATTCCTTCATTAATAAATTCCGTTCTGATCTTTCCTTTATTTCCCTGCCAAAAACTAAGATTATGAGTTATTTCATGCCCTGCAGTCTGATTCAAACGGTTATGGGAAACACAGTAATTGGCCAGAGTGAATCCTAAGCTTCGTTTCAGAAACTGGTTATACACGTCATTGGAGCCCCAGACAAAAAAATCAATTTTCTTCGGCAGTTTGGTTTCAAAAAATTCGTTCACTTTTACAAAGGCTTTTTGCCGGGTTTTTACAATTTTATTCCTGGTTTCCTGGTTGATGGAAGGATCGAAATGAAATATCATATTTTCAGTTTCTATGGTAGTCCACTGATCATAAAAACTGTCAAAGCCCAATACCTTTCCTAAATTGTCCAGTTCCACTACTGTTTTTTCCTGTGCATTAATTTTTTTTGCCTGATCATAGTACTTCCTTGAAGTTTCTTTATCATCCAAACCATAATTGGCTACCATTAACTGCATAAATGTCCAGCTTTTCTGTTCGTCACTTTCTGCTATAACCTCAAGCTTTTTTGAATATGGAAGAGCTTTCTGAAAATCTCCAAGACTGTTATAAGATGCAGATATAATGAGATTGGCCTCAAAATCACCGGAATTATTTTCAAGTACTTTTTGTCCCAGGGAAAGAGCTTCTTTATAATTTTTGGTTTTAAATGCAGTTGTCATTTCTTTTTTCTGCGAAAAGCAAAGGACTGAACCGGCCAGCCCGCAAATAAGTAGTATTTTTTTCATCGTTTGTGTGTTGTATCAAATCATTTCAGCAACAATTTCTCCAATTTCCGGAGCCAGTGCCACTCCCATTCCTGAAAGTCTTACGGCACAAAACTGTCTTTCTGAAAGCTGTTTTACAATGGGTGTTTTTTCTGAACCCATAGCCATGATCCCTGACCACCGTAAAGATATTTTAACTTGCTGATCCGGCAGAATGACTTCCTTCAAAAAGTTCTCTAAATGGTTCTGCAGAAATTCTGTGGTTTCAAAATCGGTTGTTTCTTCGGTTTTAAAATCCTGATTTCTTCCGCCACCTAAAAGAACCCTGTTTCCAAGATTCCTGAAATAATAAAACCCTTCATCATAATGGAATGTACCTCTAAGCTTCAACCCCTCAATAGGTTCTGTTAAAAGAATCTGTCCCCTTGCAGGAATAATCTCCTCTTTTTCAAGAAAATTTGAACTGAATGCATTGGTGCAGTAAATAATTTTGTCAGCTTTTATGGAAAGATCTTCCGAAATATGAATCGCTACTTCTTCAGTATTTTCATCAATAGTTTTGATTTCTGTCCCAAAAAGAAATTCCACTTTCAGCCCGTAGCATTTTTCCAAAAGCTTCTGCAACAACTTTCCGGAGTGCAGACTTCCCTCACAGGGATTTTCGATCAGAAACTCAGATTTTCCCAAGCCGAATTCTTCGATCTTCTCCTGATTAAGGAAATAAGTTTTATCAAGACCTGTTATCGCTTTCAGTTTTTCATTTACAATATCTAATTGTTGTAAAGATTCACCATTATTTAAAATTTCGTATCCGCCGTTCAGGTCAAAATCTATTTCGTCGTTTCTGAAATATTTTCTGATTTTCTGAAGTCCTCCGAACCTCATCTTAACCAATTCCAGTGTCTTTTCCCAACCCATTTTCTGAGAATCGGCAATAACTTCCGTTAAGCTTCCAAAACATGCAAAACCTGCATTCCGGGTTGAGGCACCCAACGGAATGGTATTTCTTTCAATTATTAAAACAGACTTTTCCGGATATTTTTCCTTGATGGATATGGCAGTCCAAAGCCCGGAAAATCCGGCTCCAATAATGACAATCTCTCTTTTTCTGTAAAAGGTTTCGAGTTCCCAGATGCTGTTCATTTTTTGTAGAATGTAAAAGGTATTAATGTATTAATGAATGATGAAGTGTATTTTTGAGAATAAAGATTCTTATCCCTTAAAACTCTCCAACTTTCAAACCCTAAACTCAACAACCCGCATTATCCCTGTCCAACATTTCCTTCTTCTTCCCCATTATGCTGAAACCCAATTGCTCTTCTTGGCTCTTCAACGGCTTTATAGGTATCCAGTTCTTTTTTGAGAGCCTGGATTCTGAATTTGAATTCATCAAAATTGTTGATAATAGTATCTGCCAAAAATCTGGCAATCTGGTCCAGATATTCTTCTGTGAGTTTTCCGGCAGCATCTCTAAGTGCAGCATCCAGAAGCTTCTGGTCAATCTTGATATTTTCATTTCTGGTTTGCTGGTATTGATTTTTAAGGCGTTTTTTAAGACTCTGTGTAAAATCAATGAGCATGGTGTTACTGAATGCCTTCATTTTGGAAGAAACCTCATGCCAGAACGGCACTTTATCAGCTTTATTCTTTTTGAGAATCTTATAAAGAAGAGAGTCTTCTTCAAGCTCCCTGGTCATGGCGTAAAGGATAATTTCCGAACGTTCTGCCGCATTAGGCGGGAATATCGGAATCATCACATCAAATCTTCCCGGAGCAAGAATTTCTTCGTCAATTTCCGAAACGGAATTTGCTGAACCTACCATCAATAGCTCTTCTTTTTCAAATTTTCCGATATAATGCAGGATCAGTTCCTGGGTTTCCAGATTACAGGAAGCAACATCTGTTTCTGCTCTTCTTTCCATCATAATTTCATCAAAATCATCCAGGAAAAGCAATACTTTTTCTTCTTTCATCATGGTAAGAAGGAAATCGTTGAAATTTGTTTTATTCCCGTCTATGAAAGATGTTCCCAGGTAGTGTTTTTTGACTTCTTTAAACTGGTATCCGATAATCTCTGCAATTTTAGTAGCCCAGAATATTTTTCCACTTCCCGGAGGACCATAAAGGACAATTCCTGCCGGCTTATGAATACCCCAGTCTTTAATCTGCTGTGGATTTAAAAATGGCTCTAAAACTGATGATATATAAAAAAATAAATCCCTGTACCCAATAAAATCTCTGTGCTGAAGGCTGGTTTTGTGCCCGAAGTAATCATAAACAAACTGGTAATTGCCACCAAGTTTATTATCAATACCATAGCTTGAGATGGACGAACGGAAAAATCCGTTATCAAAAATATTGGGGTTGGTTTCTTTAATGGCTTCCTCTACTTTTTCTTTAGGCTGATTGATTACCTCAGCAATCTGTTCCAGGGTTTTATTTTTGTCCAGATCTTTTTCATAAAGCTTCAAAAAATCCAGGTTTTCGCGGGCAAACTTTTCGAAATCTTCTTTCACTTCGAAGTTTGTACTGATGCAGGCTCCAAGTTCAAGATCAAAATCCTGAATAAACTGTTTGATGGCTTCTGCTGAAACATTAAGCTCCTTAGCTAACTCAATTAACTTCATAAACTACCGATTAATTCTATCAAATGTAAATATTTTAATTTTGAAAATGTATTGATATATGTTAAAATAAGCAGTTATCTGAAGTTAAAGGTTTTACCGTTGCCTGAAATTAAAGACAGGTTCATCGTAATTTTACTTCTCTGAAACTTTTTTCACCATTTCATTGACAGCATCTTCAATGATCTTTGGCTGATCCTGATTAATATAATGACCTCCTACGGATGAAACGATCTGTTTGCTGTCCGTAGATAAATTAAGTAGATCTTTCTGCATTTTTTCCCAGGCTCCAAGCATTTCAGCTTTTATTCTTTCATCTTTAATAAAACTGTCGTATCTCGTTTTATTGTCTGCCGTAATGACATACAAAGGAACTGAACCGAAAGAATTGATCGCTGCAGCTTCTTTTTTAATGGATTTCATATGGTCCTGCTCTTCCAGTGTAGCATCTGCACTTTTGTAAAGCAGTGCGGGCATGACAGTATTCTGATATTTATACTGAGCATCTGCCGGAAACATATTTTTAAACATAAGCCTTGCAGCTCCAAAAGTGTTGGCAAATTTTAAAAATCCGCCGGGCAGCCCCTGATTCACCATTTTATACAGTTCAGGAGACAGGTATTTTTCATCAGAGGGATACTGGCTGTCTACCAATATGACTCCTGCAACATCCTGAGGATATTTCTGAACAAAAAAACGGGTAAGCATTCCTCCAAAAGAGTGCCCGACCAGAATATACGGTTTAGGAGCCTTTGATTTTTCCAAAAGGATATGAAGTTCTTCGGCTATTTTGTCACCGGCTTTGGGATTGGTTCCTCTTTCACTCCATAAAATTCCGGATCTGTCATAGGAAAAAGTAGTATAAGTTTTGGGAAGATTCTTCTGAATATGATACCATTGAAGATGTCCGGCGGGATCAAAAGCAGTTTCAAAAACTACAGTCGGGCCACCTGTTCCTTCTTTCAGATAATGCATCTTATGATTTTCAACGTCTGCAAACTGGCCGTCAGCCTGAATTTTTTCAGCTTTTGCCCTGGATATTTTCTCAAAAACAAACCCTGCAATCAACAGCAGAACGAGGATTAAAAACAGCAGCATGAATAATCTTTTGATCCATTTTATAATTTTCATAGTTATATAGTTTAATATGATGTTTCCAATAAGTACTTTTTCTTTGCAAATAGTTACAATCATAAAACAATGATATTCTGAATCTTATTACATCCAATCCTAAAACGAATCAGGTAAAAAGGTTGCAGAAATTGTAACAATCTCAAAATTACATAGACTACTACTATGTAAAACAAATTACATGGAAAAAATTTTGTCAGTAAAGAATTTAACCAAAAAATTCAAGAGAACTGTAGTGAATAATATTTCCTTTGATGTGGAAAGAGGAAATGTTTATGGTTTATTAGGCCCCAACGGAAGCGGAAAGTCTACTACCTTCGGAATGCTTTTGTCCACCATTAATCCTACCAGCGGAGACTGGTATTGGTTTGGGCAAAAGGGAACGAATCCGGATATACTGAAAAAAATAGGAGCTATTATTGAACAGCCTAATTTTTACCCTTATCTGGATGCTGAAACGAACCTGAGAATTGTAGCTGAGATTAAAGGAACTCCATATACAAGGATTGACGAAGTCCTGAAAACAGTAGGGCTTCTGGAAAGAAAAAAAGATGCTTTCAAAACCTATTCTTTGGGAATGAAGCAGCGTCTGTCCATAGCATCGGCCATGCTGAACAATCCGGAGGTTATGATCCTTGATGAACCTACCAACGGACTGGATCCTGAAGGAATCATCCAGATCAGAGAGATCATAAGTAATATTGCCAAACAGGGCATTACCATTATCATTGCAAGCCATCTTCTGGACGAAATAGAAAAGATCTGCAGCCATGTGATTGTTTTGAAAGAAGGAAATTCTATTTATTGCGGAAGAGTGGATGAAATAACATCCAATAACGGATATTTTGAATTAAAGGCTGATAATAATACACTGCTTTTAAATGCTCTGGAAGAACTTCAATGGTTCAGTGCTGTAAAAGCTGATGGGGAAATCATTAAAGCCCAGATCCGTGAGGATGCTTCTATATCTGCTTCAACATTAAATCAGAAACTTGCTGAAAAAGGAATTTATCTTTCTCATCTGACGAAGAAAAAACTGTCTCTGGAGTCTCAATTCCTTGAACTTGTAAAAAACACGAATACCCATGCTTAAATTATTAAAACTAGAATATTATAAAAACCTGAACTACAGACCGTTCAAGGTTTTCACGATCTTATACTTTGCCATTCTGATTGCACTTCTCTTCATTGGGCTAGTAGATCTGAATATTTTCGGAGGCACAATCAACTTAAAGGAACAGGGGATTTATAATTTCCCGGAAATCTGGAACTTTACCACATGGATTGTCGCATTACTGAAAGTATTTCTGGGGCTGATCCTTGTTTTTTCGATCTCTCAGGAGTTCACGAACAGAATGTTTAAACAGAATACTATTGACGGGCTTAGCAGAAAGGAATTCATCGGATCGAAGCTTTTAACCATCACTATTTTTACAGCGGTTTCCACATTGATTGTATTTGTGATTACTATGTTTCTGGGGTATCAATATTCTAAGGTAACGGATGCCTCAAAGGTTTATGAAGAGGTTTATTATATCGGAAATTACTTTGTGAAGCTGTTTACATTCTTCTGTTTCCTGATGTTTCTTTCGGTACTGCTAAGGAAATCCATGTTTGTATTTCTTGGTTTCTTTGCCTATTGGGTTGCTGAAAAGGTTCTTACAGGTATAGAAGCTTATCAGAAATTAACAGGAATACAGGAAGAACAAAGGAAAGCAATACTGGAAAATGATTTTTTCGTTACCAGCCTTTTACCATTGGAAAGTATGTCAAACCTGATCCCTAATCCGTTAATGCGATTGGATATGGTCAAAATAATGGGTGTAAAATATACTGCTCACTACCCTACAGAAAGTATGTTTGCCTGTATTATCTGGTGTGTAATCTTTATCGGAGCTTCTTACTGGATTCTGAGAAAAAGAGATTGGTAGGTTTTGGAGCTGAAAGATGAATAATTAAAAAAATAAGTGGTCCTTTGGATCACTTTTTTTGTTTTTATGGCTAAAATGTTAAAAATAGTATCTCATCGTTTGGATATTGAATTTTTCATTAATTTTATGAAAAGGGTGAACATGAAAAAAATCTATTATTTTCCCGGGCTGATCAGCGCTGTATTAATTCCGGTGCTCTTCTGGTATTACGGAAATCAAAGGGTTCACCCGCAGTATACCGTAATGGATCTTGGAATTCCTGCTAAAGAAAAGTATAATCATACTCTTGACAATACTTTTGAACCATACAGAAACTGGAATTATAAAAAGATAATTGTAAAACCCAATACAGCTCTTCAAAACCAACAATTTTATGTTTCGGAACTGAAAAAACTCCAGGCAAATAATGAAAAAGAAACCGGAATAGAGTTTATTATTGATGATCATAACAGTTATCAGGATTTTATAGCTTTAATTGATGCTATGACGCTTTCCGGGCAGGAATCCTACGGTGTGGATATGGGAAAAACCGATCATTTTTTTGCTGTTCATTTCTATAAAGATCCCAATACAATTGAAAAAAGACACGGAATTGATTGTGGAACCATAGATGCAACTGTTTTCTACACGGTGGATGATCATTATAAAGGCATTGAGAAATTCAAATATTTACTCGAACTGCCTAAAAAATCTTATTATATTGTCTTCGGATTTTTACTGTTTCTAAATATTTCCATGCTCAGTATCAAAGAAAGATTTCAAATCTCCCATTAATTAAATAAAAAAAGACCACTTTTCAGCGGTCTTTCTCTTTATCATTACTTCTTATCCAGCAAAGAGATATAATCTCCGTAGCCTTTTTTCTCCATTTCAGCTTTCGGAATAAACTTCAGCGAAGCACTGTTGATACAGTAACGAAGTCCGCCTTTATCCGTAGGTCCGTCTGTGAAAACGTGTCCGAGGTGGGCATCTCCCGTTTTACTTCTTACTTCCACTCTGGTCATTCCTGCAGATCTGTCCAGTTTTTCATCAATCAGCTTTTTGGTGATTGGTTTTGAGAAGCTTGGCCATCCGCATCCTGACTCAAATTTATCGGTTGAAATAAACAATGGTTCACCAGTTGTGATATCTACATAAATTCCTTCACGGGTTTCGTTCCAGTATTCATTTTGGAAAGGTCTTTCTGTTGCATTTTCCTGAGTAACATTGTACTGTTCAGCAGTCAGTTTTTCTTTCAGAACTTTTTTATCCTGCTTCTGATATTTTGCTTTAGGAAGCGGGTTTGCATTTTTAGCCATTTCAAAAAGTCCCGGCTCGATATGACAATAGCCTCCCGGATTTTTATCCAGATAATCCTGATGATAATCTTCAGCTTTGTAGAAATTTTTCAAAGGAATGGTTTCTACCAGAACAGGACTGCTGTAATTCTTAGACAATTTTTGAACTTCTTCTTTTACAATTGCTTCTGTAGCCTTATCAGTTGAATAAATTCCCGTTCTGTACTGATCTCCCCTGTCATTCCCCTGTTTGTTTAAACTTGTCGGATCAATTGTTTTAAAATACAGATCAATTAAAAGTTTAAGATCAACCTGCTCCGGATCATATTTTACCTTTACCGTTTCTGCAAAACCTGTGGAATGGCTTACTACCTCTTCATAAGTAGGATTTTCCTTGTTTCCGTTGGCATATCCAACTTCCGTTCCTACAACACCACGGATCTGCTGAAAAAAGTGTTCCGTACCCCAAAAACATCCTCCTGCAAAATAAATTTCTCTGACATTTTTATTATCCATAATTTCCTGATTTTCTTTTTCTTTTGTTAATTCTTCAGACTTAGTGTTTTTAAAAAGTCCCGATCCGGCAGCAAAAACTGCGATACCCAGAATAATTCCGAGCACGATAAATATATTTTTCATTTTTTTCTTTTTATCCATTATTTCTATTGTTTTGAACGATCATCAATCCGAATCCTAACAGCATGAGATCTTTTAATATAAAGAAGTCTGTGACAGGCACACCGTCCACTGTTTTCCAGATTCCGGGTGTAGTGAAAAGATAACTCAACGTGATCAGAAATGTGATCACCATCCCGATCCCGGCATACTTCTTTAATGATGCAAATTTCACACTAAATATCAGTAATAATGCAATGATAATTTCTATCACTCCGATAGCATTTGACACCGTTTGAGCATCCGCTATTTTATATACGAAAAAAGTGAGAAAATGGTTTTCCACCAAAGGTTTGATTGCTGCAGCTTCAGTAGGAGTGAATTTAAATATCCCGATCCAGAATAAAATAAGAGCAGCCCCAAAGAGCGAAATATAATACCCTGCTTTGTACGTCAGGGATTCGAAGTTAAGTTGTGATGTTCCCATGTCTTTAAGATTTTGAATGATACTTTATTGTTTTCAAAAGTATAGTCGGAAACATTCCAAAATCCTGACACTATTTTTTCTAAATATCTAATTTTTTAAAAATCTTATTCTTAACTTGCTGAATATCAGAATTATTAATTTCTATATTTTCTTTATAAGAAAGTTTTCTTTTCAAAATATCATCTAAAATTTTAAGCTTTTCTTCATAAGCCTTACACCATTTACAGATTTTCAGGTGCATGGAAAGCCGCCAGTCTTCCCTTGGGGAGATGGATTTTGCATTCCTTTTTTCCATCAGCATCGTAGCTTTGCTGCATGGCAGGAACAGAATATGAATAAGTCTTCTCAACATTTTTATGATATGGTTATAGTTTGGCAAACCAGTTGACATCAAGGCATTCCCTCAGCTGCATTCTTCCTCTCTGAAGGATCTTCCAAAGATTAGTCGCAGAAACCTGCAATTCCTGACTCACTTCCGGTGCTTTTTTTTCTTCAAGATAATACATTTTCAACGGAATCTTCCATCTGGCGGGCAAATCTTCGATACAGTCTTCCAGAGTTTTATTAAAATCTTTATTATCCAAAAGTTCCGGTTCTTTCTCTGAAACATCCCAGTCATTCAGAACACCGTCATTTTTCCAGGAACCTGTTTCATCAAAGAAATGATCCAGTTTTATCTCCGGTTCTGATTTATATTTTTTTCTGTAGAAATCTGCGGCCTTTCTTTTTAAAATGGTCGTCAGCCAGGTCAACGGTTCACTTTTCCCCTCAAAAGAATCATAGGACGAAAATGCAGCTAAAAAAACATCCTGCACCAGATCTTCCGCTTCCAATTTATCTGAAAGCAGATAGACTGCTCTTTTCAGAAGAGGTCCGGAATACTGCTCTATCCAGCTTTTCAGCACTTCGTTTTTCGTCATTTCTTATCCTTTAATATGATCAAAAACTACAGATTTACTAATCCGGCAGATCAATATCTGCAGAGTCTTTATTTAATATTAGAACGAATATAGAAAGTTAAATGATACCAAGCAAAATTTATCACAAATGGAATTACAAGCTATGATGTAAGCAAACTTCTTTACATTTTGTTTTTACTTTTAATAAGCTGTATCCGGCACCATTCAAAACATAGCATAAAATTATTACAAATCACCTAAAAACATTAAATTTGCATCTTATCAAAAATCTGATAGTTTTAAAAGCAAAGCAATACTATGACATCACAAGAGATACGTCAAAAATTTTTAGATTATTTTAAAAGTAAAGACCACCTTATCGTTCCTTCAGCTCCTATTGTGCTGAAAGACGACCCTACCCTTATGTTTTCCAACTCCGGAATGACGCAGTTTAAGGATTTTTTCTTAGGCTACAAAACACCTACGGCCCCTAGAATTGCCGATACACAGAAATGTCTGAGAGTTTCCGGGAAACATAACGATCTGGATGATGTAGGTAGAGATACTTACCACCATACCATGTTTGAAATGTTGGGGAACTGGTCTTTCGGTGATTATTTCAAAAAAGATGCTATTGCTTTTGCCTGGGAATTGCTGACTGAAGTATTCGGGATTCCAAAAGAAAATTTATATGTAACCATTTTTGAAGGTGATGCTTCTGAAAATCTTGAAAGAGATCAGGATGCTTACGATTTCTGGAAATCTCATATTTCGGAAGACAGAATCATCAACGGAAACAAAAAAGACAATTTCTGGGAAATGGGTGAAAGCGGACCTTGCGGACCTTGCTCAGAAATTCACGTTGATTTAAGAAGTGAAGAGGAAAAAGCTAAAGTTTCCGGACTTGATCTGGTAAACAACGACCATCCTCAGGTAGTGGAAGTATGGAACCTGGTTTTCATGGAATTCAACAGAAAAGCAGATAAATCTCTTGAAAAACTTCCTGCACAGCATGTGGATACAGGAATGGGCTTTGAACGTCTTTGTATGGCGCTTCAGGGAAAGTCTTCCAATTATGATACAGACGTTTTCACACCGCTTATTGCCAAAGTGGAAGAACTTTCAGGTAAAAAATATACCGGAATTTTAGAAGACGAAAAAGATATTGCGATCCGTGTTGTGGTAGATCACATCAGAGCGGTTGCTTTTGCTATTGCAGACGGGCAGCTTCCTTCAAACGGTGGTGCAGGTTATGTAATCAGAAGGATTTTAAGAAGAGGAATTTCATATTCTTACAGATTCCTTGGTATGAAAGAACCTTTCCTTTACAAACTTGTTGCTGTGCTTCAGGAGCAGATGGGGCCTTTCTTCCCTGAGATTGAAAAGCAGGGAAAACTGGTTGCTGAAGTAATCAAAAGTGAGGAAGATTCATTCCTAAAAACGATTGAAAACGGATTGATCAGAGTTGAAAAATTAATTCAGCAGACTATTGCCGATAATTCAAAAGTATTGCCAAGTGAGGAAGTTTTTGAATTATATGATACTTACGGATTCCCTGATGATTTAACGAGAATTATTGCTGAAGAAAAAGGTCTGACGATTGATCAAGACGGATTTAAAGCAGAAATGGAAAAACAGAAGCTCCGTTCAAAAGCTGATTCTGCACAAAAAGTTTACGACTGGGTAACTTTAGAGGAAAGAAGTGAAAACTTTGTAGGCTATGACCAGATTGAAGCTGAAACCTATATTACAAGATACAGAAAAGTAGAAAATAAAGACGGGGAATTTTACCAGGTGGTATTGAGCAACTCCCCTTTCTATCCAGAAGGCGGAGGTCAGGTTGGAGATAAAGGAGTTCTGGAAAATGCAACTGAAAATTTTGAAGTTTTAGAAACCAAAAAAGAGAACGGACTGATTATTTCTTTAATCAACGGTCTTCCGAAAGATGCAGGAGCTGTATTCTATGCTAAAGTGGATGCAGCTGACAGAAAAAATTCACAGGCTAACCACTCTGTAACCCACCTTTTACATGAAGCGTTAAGAGAAGTTCTGGGAACTCACGTTGAGCAGAAAGGTTCTTATGTTGGTCCTGATTACCTTCGTTTCGACTTCTCTCATTTCAACAAAATGACCGAGGAAGAACTGGCTCTGGTAGAAGAAAAAGTAAATCATAAGATCAAGGAAAGTATTGCTTTACAGGAATTCAGAAGCATTCCTATTCAGGAAGCTTTGGATAAGGGAGCTATGGCTTTGTTCGGTGAAAAATACGGTGACAATGTGAGAATGATCCAGTTTGGAAGCTCTAAGGAACTTTGCGGTGGAACTCACGTAAAAAATACCATTGAGATCGGTCATTTCAAGATTGTTTCTGAAGGTTCTGCAGCAGCAGGGATCAGAAGAATTGAAGCAATTTCCGGAGATAAATCTGATGAATATTTCAAAAATTTAGAAAACCAGATTACCGAGCTTTCTCAATTGCTGAAATCAAAAGACGTTGTAAAATCCATTGAAAAGCTGATTGAAGAAAATGCTTCATTAAAAGCTGAAGTTGAAGGATTCAAAAAAGAAAAAGCAAAAGGAGAAATCGGTGAATGGAAAAATGCTTACGAGCAGAAAGGGAACAAACAGTTACTGGTGAAGAAAACTTCTCTGGATGCCGGTTCTGTAAAAGATATTGTTTTCCAGCTGAAAAGAGAGATTCCAGCTTCGGTAACGATTATTCTTTCTGATGCAGACGGAAAACCAATGATCACAGTAGGTGTTTCTGATGATCTGGCAGCAGATTATCAGGCAGGAACTATTGTAAAAGATCTGGCAAAAGAAATCCAGGGCGGCGGCGGCGGAAACCCAGGTTTTGCAACAGCTGGCGGTAAAAACCTTGACGGTTTGGAAAATGCTTACCAAAAAGCTTTAACTATTTAGGATTAATCATTCTTTATAATAAACATTCAACTCCCGAGATCTTCGGGAGTTTTTTCTATATTTTTTCTATCAAAAATTTAGATTAAATCAATGTATTAACAAATCATAAAAACTTTCTCAACACAAGAAATATTATTACTTTTGATCTAGTTTTTGCATGAAAAGGTTTTTAGTTTTACTGTTTTTATTAATGTATTTCTTTGGTTACGCCCAATCAAGGATCAGGGTTATTGACGAAACCGACCAAAAACCAATATCCAATGCGAAAATATCCTGTGACGGAAAAGTTTTAGGCTTTACCGATATTCAGGGCAGTCTGGAATTTAAAGCAGCATGCAGAACTATTGAAATTCAGGCAGAAAAATACCAGAAAGAAACAGCGCTGATAGAAGCTGATATGGAAGTTTCAATGCTGAAAAAAGTATCAAAAACAACTGATATTGAAACGGTTGTCATTGAAGACCGCAGCGATCCGAGAGCTTTAGAGATTCTTAAGAAAGTCAACAGGATGTTCAGGGAAAATTCACCGAAAAGCTTAGAGTCCTATTCCTTTAAATCTTATGAAAAAGTTTCTCTGGATATAGATCAGGACAGTATTAGCCAGTTCAATCAATTTTTTAATGATTCTAATTTCTTCAAGAAAAAAAGGGAGAAAGATTCGTTAAATGATATTTCAGCAAAACAGATCTTTTCAAAAAGCAAGCTCTTCCTCTGGGAAAGGGCTCAGGAATTTTTATATTCCAGACAATATGGTGAAAAGATCAATATTCTTGACAACAGGATTTCCGGTCTTAAGCAACCCATTTATGAAATGATTGCTATCCAGCAAAGTAACCGTGATAAAATTCCGAACCAGATCAAACAGGAAAACAGAGGACTTTACCGTTTTTTCCTTTCGGATACCATAGAAGTGAATGGAAGAAAAACTTTCGTGATCCGTTTCCGGGAAGTGAATTACAAAAAACAGGACAAGAAAAGGAAATACAATGGAGCAATCTACGTTGACATGGAAACTTACGGAATCCAGAAGATTGAAAACTTCAGCAAGAGCAAAAACGACGGTATCATTACAAGTACCTGGGTGTTTTATAATAACAAATGGTTTCTGGCTCAGGAAAAGGTGAAGCTAAGGATGAGCAGAGTGGCCATGGAAGAGGATGACAAGGTAAAAACAGAAGAGCATCATGAAAAGAAAGACAGAACCAGTTTCGGGACCTATGCTTTCCTCACTTCCACTTATTTTGATTTCAAATCGCCTATTGAGGAAAACCGAAATGATTTTAAAGGCTATACATTTTCTGTAAAAAATGCTGACGGACGGCTTCTGGATCAATACAGGACCGATCCTCTGACGGAAAGGGAAAGTAATACATATACCACTATAGACAGTCTTGGCAAAAAATATAATATCGACAGTAAAGCGAAAATACTGACAGGTCTTATCAACGGACAGATCCGCATGGGAATCGTAGATTTTGCAGTGGATGAAATTGTAAATTATAACCTGTATGAAGGTTTCAGATTAGGTTTAAAGGCAAAACTGAATGAAACTTTCAATCCTTATTTTTCACCGGATTATTATTTCGCCTACGGTTTTAAGGATGATAAGTGGAAATATGGAATTGGTCTTGACATTAAAACCAGTCTTGATAAAAACTCTTTTTTCAGGGCAGAATATTATGATGATGTAACGGCATCGGGAGAGTTTTACAGAAGACTATGGAATTTCAAAATGAGGATGATGAATTACGGAAATAACCTTAACAATGATAAATATTACCATTTCCGGGGGGCTTCTTTATCTTATCTGAATGATATAACGAATGGCCTTACATTGGTTTTTGCAGCAAAAAGGAATATTGAAGAAGCTAAGTTTGATTACGAGTTCAGAGGAAAAGGCGGCGAATTTGACAATTTCAACACTTTATTTACTTTAAAATATTCCCCGAATTCTACGAATATTATGACACCTCAGGGAAAATCTATCATTGACCAGAAGTATCCTGAGCTGTATTTCAACTACGAGCAGAGTTACAAAGCTTTGGGTGGAGATTTTAATTATACCCGTTTTGATGCCCTGTTTGTTCATAATTTTAAAACAATGCTCGGTACTACCGGCTTCAGGCTGTATGGCGGAATGGTACTGGGGGAAGCTCCTATCTGGAAGCATTTTACCATGAACGGACTGGCATCTCCGAGAAAGGATTTTAATTTCAACCTTACTTCATATCTTGGTTTTGCAACACTGGAAGGTGGAAAATATTACAATGATAAATTCGTTGCGTATTATTTTACCCATAAATTACCTTTGTATTTTAAAAGTTTCGGGCAGAATATTTCCAGCTTTGATTTTGTATTGAGAGGGACCATCGGAGATATGAAGCATCCTGAATATCATGATTTTAAATTCAGAAAACTGGATCACCTTTATCAGGAAGTCGGCCTTGAATGGAATAATTTCTTATCAAGCTATTTTAATTTGGGACTATTCTACAGAGTAGGATATTATACCACTCCCAATTTCAAGCAGAATTTTGCCATCCAGTTCAAACTGAAAGTATTAGAGTTTTAACCAACCTCATAAATTCATAAATAAATAAAAACGAAACATGCAGAGAATAGAAATAAAAGCGGAACAGTTTTTTGAATTATTAAAATTAAAAGACACTTCGATGTGGGCAATTTTCTCACAGATGATCGACGGCAATGAAAAGGAAATCATATTTCTTGATAATGAAGATAAAATCCTTTTCAATTATATCCTTCCTTCTGAACAGGAAAAACTGGAGGAAGACAGAAAGGAATTTTCAAAACAGTTCTCAGATAAATTGGCTAACTTCAATTAAAAATTTTAGATGAATAAAAGTTATATATTCTCTATTCTGGGTTTTCTTCTGTTTAGTTTCGGGAATGCCCAAAACTATAAAAATCCACTGGTTTCTGCTATCAAGGAATCTGATCTTAGAAAGGATATGTATGAACTGGCTGCAGATCAGTTCTGGGGCCGTGAAGCCGGAACTCTTGACGAATTGAAAGTTTCCATGTGGCTTGCCGACAAGGCAAAGGAAGCAGGAATGAAACCTGCCGGGGATAACGGAACTTTTTTCCAGTTTTTTGATATGTACAGACATCAGGTGACACCTCAGAGCAGTTTAAAAATTGGCGGTACCGATCTTAAGCTCTGGAAAGATTTTCTGGTAGCTGAGCCTGTAAACGCCTCCATTGATGCAGAGATTGTTTATGCAGGAAACACAGAACCTGAAGAACTTTCTAAATTGAATCTCAAGGGTAAAGTTCTTGCCATTAACGTTTCCGACAAAAATATAGAGAAAGAAATGACTCTTTTCGTAAGAAGATATCCCGGTTTTGTAAGAACTAAATATTACAATAAAGCCTTTGAATTGGGAGCAAAAGCAATTATTTTCATTACCGACGATACTTCTGAGAAAAGCTGGGTGGAAGTTCTTCCCCAAATGACAAGAGGAACCTATGGCGTTGAAGGCCTGAGAGAAAAAATAACGAATAATATCCCTGTTCTATGGATCAAAAGAGAAAATACAAACTGGGTAAAGAATAATCCTAAAGTTTCTCTTAATCTGATGACAGAAACCTACAAATATCCTTCCGTAAATATCATTGGAAAGATTGAAGGCACTGATCCCCAACTTAAAGATGAATATGTTTTACTAAGCGGACATCAGGATCATGACGGAATCAGGCATCCTGTAAAAAATGACACCATCTACAACGGCGCTGATGATAATGCCAGTACCTGTGTCGCTATGCTTGCTATGGCCAGAGCTTATAAGAAGCAGCCGGGAAAAAGAAGCATCCTGTTTGTTTTTCACGGAGCTGAAGAAAGAGGATTACTGGGTTCCAGATGGCATGCTGCTCATCCCGTAGTTCCCAAAGAAAAGATTGTTGCCGTTCTGAACGGTGATATGATCGGAAGAAATGACAATAATGAAGCTGCTCTCCTTGGAGGAAATACACCCCATAAAAATTCTGAAGAGCTTGTAAAAATGGCTGAGGAAGCCAATAATGAAAGTACAAAATTCAAGTATCTGAAAGACTGGGATTCTCCAAAGCATGCTGAATATTTCTATTTCAGAAGCGATCACCTGCCATATGCAAAAATTGGGATTCCGGCAGTGTTTTTTACGAGTGTACTGCACGATCAGTATCATACTCCTCAGGATCAATCTGAGAATATCAATTACAAAAAGCTGTATAAAATGACGGAATGGATGTACAGAACATCCTGGAAAGTAGCCAATGAGGCTGAACGTCCGAAAGTTATTTCTAATTTTACGCTTGAGAGATAAAGGTTCGGCGGCCCGAATGGGCCGCCGAACCTATTTTTTTGTCATTGCGAGGAGCGTAGCGACGAAGCAATCTCTGATTATTATTTTATTTTTTTGCCTTGAAACAAAAGAATAAAAAATTCAAGACCTGGAAACTTTCGGTAAATCCGAAATATATCCATTACCTATCAATACATTTCAGGTAAACAGATTCATCATAGACGGATCATTATTCAGATAAGTGACGAAAAAATCATATTTCTTCATATTATTGAGCAGCGGATCAAAATCCTGACTCTGCTTCAGAACAATCCCTACAACAGCTATTCCTTTTTCTTTTGAGTTTTTTTGAGTGTATTCAAAAGTAGTAATATCATCATTAGGTCCAAGAACATTCATAACAAATGTTTTCAAAGCTCCCGGACGTTGGGCAAATCTTACAAGAAAATAATGTTTTAAGCCTGCATGCAGAAGAGCTTTTTCTTTGATCTCCTCCATACGGGTAATATCATTATTGCTTCCGCTGATAATACATACTACATTCTTTCCCTTGATCTGATCTCTGTATTTTTCCAACGCAGTTACTGAAAGAGCCCCCGCGGGTTCTACGACTATAGCATCTTTATTGTAAAGTGAAAGAATGGTTTCGCATACCATCCCTTCATCCACTACAGCCATATCATGCAATATATTTTTGCAGAGTTCAAAATTGAGATCCCCAATTTTCTGTACAGCAGCCCCATCCACAAAACGGCTGATTTTCTCAAGAAGCACCGGTTTTCCTTTTTCCAGTGCTTTTTTCATACTGGCCGCGGCAGAAGGTTCTACTCCTATGATCTTTGTCTCTGGAGACAGTTCCCGGAATACTGTACAGACTCCGGCAGCCAGACCTCCGCCGCCTATAGGAACAAAAAGATAATCAATAGGTTCCTCCGACTGCTCAAGGATTTCCAGCGCTGCCGTAGCCTGGCCATCAATAATATCCTGATCATCAAAGGGATGAATAAATATTCCTTCATGATCTTTACAAAATTTCACTGCGGCATCTTTTGCTTCATCAAAAGTATCCCCGTAAAGCACAACATCTATATAATCGCCTCCGAACATTTTCACCTGCTCCAGTTTTTGTCCCGGAGTAGGTAAAGGCATAAAAATAGTTCCTTTCACCTTCATGGTATTGCATGCAAAAGCAACTCCCTGGGCGTGATTTCCTGCGCTGGCGCAGACTACACCTTTTGCAAGGCTTTCAGGAGACATTACAGCCATTTTATTGTAAGCCCCCCTGATTTTGTAAGATCTCACCCTTTGCAGATCTTCCCTTTTAAAGTTTATTTTGGCATCATAAACTCCGGAAAGATTATTATTTACAGCCAAAGGTGTTCTTACGATTACATTTTTGAGCCTTTCGGCAGCATTATAGACATTAACCAAACCTGAAGGATACTTTTTTTTCATCATTTATATTAAATTAATTGTTTTCCGGTCTCAAACTACGGACGGTTTTGCCAGCTCTCCACATTTCACTTTCTCTCAATTCTGTCAGCTCCACTTCCAGTTTTTCCCTGTAATCGGCCTTGCTGTTGCTGTCAATAGATCGCTGGGCTTCATTTCCTTTCGCAACACTGTCATACAATTCCTCAAACAAAGGAGAAGTAGCATCTCTGAAACGTTTCCACCAATCTAAAGCACCTCTTTGAGCTGTGGTACTACAGTTTGCATACATCCAGTCCATTCCGTTTTCTGCTACCAGCGGCATTAACGATTGAGTCAATTCTTCCACCGTTTCATTAAATGCTTCAGAAGGGCTGTGACCATTTTTCCTCAGCACATCATACTGAGCCGCAAATATTCCCTGTACAGCACCCATCAATGTTCCTCTCTCTCCTGCAAGGTCACTGAATACTTCTTTCTTAAAATCTGTTTCAAATAAATAACCGCTTCCTATAGCTATTCCCAGTGCAGTTACTCTTTCTCTCGCTCTTCCTGTAGCATCCTGATATACCGCAAAACTGCTGTTCAATCCCCGATCCTGAAGAAACATTCTTCTCAATGAAGTTCCTGATCCTTTGGGGGCAACCAGAAAAACATCGACATCATCGGGGGGAACAATCCCTGTGCGTTCATTGAAAGTGATTCCAAAACCATGGGAGAAATATAATGCTTTTCCCGGAGTAAGATGCTGTTTTACTTTTGGCCAGTATTCGATCTGGGCAGCATCACTTAAAAGATAACAGATAATGGTTCCTTTCTGCAAAGCTTCCTCTATTTCAAACAGGGTTTCTCCCGGAACAAATCCGTCTGCAACTGCCTTGTCCCAGGATTTTGAATTTTTCCTCTGGCCTACAATGACACTGATTCCGTTGTCTTTCTGGTTAAGCGCCTGTCCCGGTCCCTGTACTCCATATCCGATCACGGCTACTACTTCATCTTTCAATACTTCCTGGGCTTTCTGCAATGGAAATTCCTCTCTTGTCACTACATTTTCTTCTACTCCGCCAAAATTCAATTTTGCCATCTCTTTAAATTTTTATTTGTTGTTAATTAATATTTTTTGATTGTATTATTTGATCAGCTTGCATGTACTATCGCTGTCAGATATGGATTTCTGTGATAATGAACTTCCAGAACATCTACCTGTTTTTCCATCTGTCTGGTAATCTTCTGTACGGATTCTTCCGTTTCCCTGATAACGATTACAAACTTTTTTACTTTTTCTATTTCGGAAGGTCCTGCACTGAAATTCACGATCGAGACTCTTCTTCTTGAAAAAATAGCATTGATCCGGCCGATCAGTCCCAGATAATCTTCTGTGTAAGCCGTGATCGTATATTCTTTGTTTTCTGATTTCATCTTTTCCTTATTTTATATTTTAAACTTTGTTGGTAAGCACAATTTCTGAAACACTTTTCCCCTGTGGAATCATCGGGAATACATTATGTTCTTTACCTGTCATTACTTCCAGAAGGAAAGCTCCTTTATGATGAAACATTTCATTAAGACCTGCTTCCAGTTCTTCCCTCTGAATTACCTTTTTCCCCGGAATATTATATCCTTTGGCAACCTGTACAAAATCCGGACTCTGAATATCTACCGAAGAATATCTTTCTTCATGAAACAATTCCTGCCACTGTCTTACCATTCCCAGATAACAGTTATTAAGAATCAGGATCTTGATATCAGGCTTATACTGCATAAGTGTTCCCAATTCCTGAATATTCATCTGGGCTCCTCCATCCCCCATCACCGCAATAACAGGACGGTTTGTTACTCCATAAGCAGCTCCTATAGCAGCAGGGAGACAAAATCCCATTGTACCCAATCCACCGCTGGTAATATTACTTCGGGAATGTTTAAAGCTTGAATATCTGCATGCAGCCATTTGATGTTGCCCTACATCAGTAACAATTACAGCTTCTCCCTTTGTCATTTCATTCAGGTAGCGGATTACTTCACCCATTGTAATTTCTCCTTCTGAGGGATACAGTTCTTCGCTTATCAGTTTATGATGTTCTATTTCATAACAGTCTTTAAACTTTTGATGCCAGTCCGTATGTTCTTTTGACTCTATCAGTTGTGTAAGAAGAGGCAATGTTTCTTTACAGTTTCCCAAAACCGGGACATCAACTTTTACATTTTTATTGATCTCTGCTTTGTCAATATCCAGATGGATGATTTTAGCCTGTCTGGCATATTGATCCAGTCTTCCGGTCACACGGTCATCAAAACGCATCCCGATTGCAACCAGAACATCACATTCATTGGTAAGGATATTAGGCCCGTAATTTCCGTGCATTCCTACCATTCCTACTGCCTGCGGGTGATCTGTGGGAATCGTACTCATTCCCAATACAGTCCATGCTACGGGAATTCCTGATTTTTCAGCAAACTGCAGAAACTGTTTTTCTGCTTTTCCCAACATAATTCCCTGTCCTGCAATGATGAACGGCCTTTCTGCGTTATTGATCAGAGCCGCTGCCTTTTCAATATTTTCTGTGTTGGGAACCGGATCAGGTCTGTAGCTTCTCAAAGAATCACAAGGTGTATATCCTCTATCCAAAACTTTTTGCAGCTGAGCGTTTTTCGTAACGTCTATCAATACCGGTCCGGGTCTTCCTGATCTTGCGATATAGAATGCTTTGGCCAATACTTCGGGGAGCTCTTCGGCATCGGTTACCTGATAATTCCATTTAGTGACAGGGCTGGTAACATTCATCACATCTATTTCCTGAAAGGCATCAGTTCCTAAAAGATGCTCAAAAACCTGTCCTGTGATGCAAACAACAGGAGTATTATCCAGTAATGCATCTGCTAGTCCTGTCACCAGATTGGTTGCTCCGGGCCCGCTGGTAGCCAGAACCACTCCTACTTCTCCCGAAACTCTTGCCAGTCCCTGTGCAGCGTGAACAGCTCCCTGCTCATGACGCACCAGAATATGTTCCAGCTGATCTTTATAATCGTAAAGGGCATCATAAATCGGGATAATGGCTCCTCCCGGATATCCGAATATTGTTTTTACCCCTTCCTGAAGAAATGCTTCAAGGATGATCCGGCTTCCGCTAATTTCTGTTTCTATGGATACATTTAGATTCTTCATTATATTTTTTATTAAGTGATTTCATCTGTTACACAACCTTCGGCAGCTGATGAAACTGTGAGTGCGTATTTGTACAGCAGCCCTTTCTTTATTTTAAGTTCAGGTTTTTGCCATCCTTTTTTTCTTTGTTCAATTTCTTCTTGGGAGACTTTCAACTGGATGGTATTATTTACCGCATCAATTTCAATGAGGTCGTTGTCTTTTACAAAAGCGATCAGACCTCCTTCATACGCTTCGGGAGTAATGTGCCCTACCACAAAGCCATGAGTTCCGCCACTGAATCTTCCATCGGTAATTAAGGCAACACTTCCGCCTAGGCCTGCCCCTATCAGGGCGCTGGTAGGTTTCAGCATCTCAGGCATTCCGGGAGCTCCTTTGGGTCCTTCGTGCCGGATTACAATAACGTCTCCGTGCTGAACTCTTCCGTTTTCAATTCCTCTGATCAGGTCTTTTTCTCCGTCAAATACTCTGGCTGTTCCCGAAAACTTTTCGCCTTCTTTTCCTGTAATCTTGGCTACACTTCCCTTCTCTGCAAGGTTTCCGTACAGGATTCTCAAATGTCCCGTTTCTTTGATAGGATTTGATAAGGGTCTGATAATCTTCTGTTTTGTAAAATCCAGACCGGGAACATTTTCAAGATTTTCAGCAATGGTTTTCCCGGTAACTGTTAAACAGTCGCCATGCAGTAAATCTTCTTCAAGCAGATATTTCATTACAGCTGGCGTTCCTCCGTGTTCATGAAGGTCCTGCATCAGATATTTTCCGCTTGGTTTAAGATCTGCCAATACAGGAGTACAATCACTCATCTTCTGAAAATCATCCTGTGTTAAAGAAACACCGACACTTTTTGCCATTGCTATGAAATGAAGAACAGCATTGGTACTACCTCCTAAAATAACAATCAGGCGAAGGGCATTTTCAAAAGCCTTACGGGTCATAATGTCCGAAGGTTTGATGTCTTTCTCCAGCAATATTTTAATATACTTTCCTGCTTCAAGGCACTCACTCTGTTTTTCCGGACTCAGTGCAGGATTGGAAGATGAATATGGAAGACTCATTCCCAGTGCTTCTATAGCTGAGGACATGGTATTGGCAGTATACATTCCTCCACAGGCCCCTGCTCCGGGACAGGAATTTTTAATCACTCCATTGAAGTCTTCTTCTGAAATTTCTCCGGCAATTTTTTTCCCTAAAGCTTCAAAAGCTGAAACAATATTTAGCGGCTCGTTTTTGTAGCATCCCGGAGCTATAGTTCCACCATATACCATAATGGACGGTCTGTTCAGTCTTCCCATAGCGATAATGGTTCCCGGCATATTCTTGTCACAGCCCGGCAATGCAATGATTCCGTCGTAATACTGTGCCCCGCAAATGGCTTCGATGCTGTCTGCAATAACGTCACGGCTTACCAGTGAATACCGCATACCATCTGTACCATTGCTCATCCCGTCACTCACTCCTATCGTATTGAATATCAATCCAGCAAGGCCATGATCCCAAGTGCCTTTTTTAACTACTTTAGCAAGATCGTTGAGATGCATATTGCAGGTATTTCCATCATATCCCATACTGGCAATACCAATCTGGGCCTTGTGCATATCTTCTTCTGTAAAGCCTATTCCATAAAGCATTGCTTTTGCTGCTGGCTGTTCTCTGTTCTGTGTGAATGTTTTTGAATATTTATTTAACATATTATCCTGCATTTGTTGTTCTTACATCTCCCGGTATGATAATTTTTCCGAAATTCATAAATGAAGTTTTAGCTTAATTTTGGCCCAAAACTACAGCTTGTCATATTTTTTTCATTTTCACTTTTATGAAAACTACAATATTCAATTGTTTGAAAAAACGACATATCAATTTGATAATTAAATACTTATATCACTTAAATTTACAATAACAGAACTTCTTACCAATTTCTGATAGGCCTGCTGTATCTTTTCACTTGATGTATCTTTCCAGTCTTTAGTGAAAGGAACATCATCCAAAGAGTCCAACGCTACAATTTCAGCTGCAGTACCACAGAAAAAAGCAGCATCTGCCCCTCTCATTTCTTCCGGTTTAAAGAAGGTTTCCTTAACAGGAATATTAAGTTCACTGCATAATTCAAAAACGGTCTGTCTTGTGATTCCGGGCAGTATGTTTCCTTTTGCAGGAGTAAATAATGTTCCGTCCTTTTCATAGAATATATTGGCTCCTGAACTTTCGGCAACATATCCGTTTTCATCAAGTAAGAGGGCTTCATCATAGCCCTTGTCTTTTGCATCCTGACAGGCAAGAATAGAATTAACGTAATGGCCGCCTACTTTGGCTTCTATTTTAAAAGCCTGAGGATTTGGGCGTTGAAAACCGGAGGTCATAATCTTCATTTTATCTGCGAGATATCCGTTGCTCCATTCCCAGGCAAGGAGGGACAGGTAAGATTTTTTTCCCTTGGAAAGAGACATGTTGGGGGAACAGGTTACCAATGGGCGGATGTAAGCATCACTGAATCCGTTACGTTCCAAAAGTTCATAGGTAAGATCTGTAAGCTCACTGACTGAATAATCGAATGGGATATGCATAAGTTCTGCTGATCTTTTCAGTCTTTCGTAATGTTCTTCTGCTTTAAAGATCTTCGTTCCAAGATCGGTTTTGTAAGATTTAATACCTTCAAAAACAGAATAACCATAGTGGAGAGATTGTCCATAAAGATCCGTTCCTGCTTCTTCAGCCTTTAAAAAGTTTCCATCAAAATACACGATTGTTTTTTCGCTGTAATACATTGTATAGGGTTTAAAATTTAATAAAAGGGAATAAAAAAAGCCCTCTCACAATGTGAGAGGGCTCAAATATGTACGGTCATACTCTATCCTTCTCACCAACGCAAGGGAATAATAATGACGATAATAATTACTGTTAACAAATGATACATAATTCCTGAAATAAAAAAAGCCGTTTCAAAATATGAAACGGCTTATATAGTTTAATTTAAAATATTTTACAATGCCGCTTCTTTACTGTTGTTAATTACAACAATAATAGTAGAAATGACAATAATATTTTTCTGATTCGTAAAATTCATACTGCAAATGTATTGATTTTTTAATACTGAGCAAGTTTTTTTAACATTTTTTATTTTTTTTACAAAACTGCCTGATCGTTACAGCTGTTTCAGCAACATCGTGCACTCTTAGAATTTTTGCCCCCTGCTCTAAAACTTTTATATGAAGTTTCTGTGTTTCTTCATTGATGTCCAAAGGAGATTTACCAAGCGGTTTATAGATAAATGATTTTCTTGAAATGCCTATTAATAAAGGAAATTTCCCAAAACCTAAATACTCTGTTTCATCAATCATTTTCATCTGGTCTTCCACTGTTTTTCCGAAACCGAAACCGGGATCTAAAATGATATCTTTCACACCTTTCTGAAAAAGCTCGGCTGTCTTTTTGGAAAAATAGCGGTTGACTTCCAATGTGATGTCTTCAAACTTTATTTTGTCATGCATTGTTTCATAAGATGGATTTACATGCATCAAAATGTAGGGAAGCTTCGTTTCAGCTACGGTATCGAACATTCTGTTATCATACTGCCCGCCTGAAATATCATTGATCATATCGATTCCCTCATTGAATCCAAATTTTACAGTTTCAGAGTAGAATGTATCAAGAGAGATCAATGCCTCCGGAAATTCTTTTCTGATCCGGGAAACTGTATTTCCAATCCTTTCTATTTCGTCTTTACTACTCAAAAATTCAGCGTTGGGACGTGTAGACTGCGGCCCGATGTCAATAATTTCAGCTCCGTCCTTTAAAAGCTTTTCAGCATGTTGTAAAGCTGATTTTTCACTATTAAACTTTCCACCATCTGAAAAGGAATCCGGGGTAAGATTCAGGATACCCATAATCTTGGGAGTATCCAGTACCACTAATCTACCATTACAGTTAATGGAGTAAGTTGAGGAGCTAGAAGATTGAAGAGTTTGAGAGTTTGAGAGCATATGATAATTGATGAATAATGATTGATAAGTGATCTTTATATTCTGCAAAATTAAGGTTTATTGTGGAATGTGTTACTTGTTGACAGGTAACAGGTAACAGGTGACTGTTATCAGTAATAGTTGAAAAAATCTCTTACTTTTAAAATTTATGACCAGCAACTGACAACCAGCAACCCACCCACCGATTCTCAAACTCACACACCCTCCTACCCCAAAAGCCTTAAACTCTGACAAAAATCAATTCCTGATTCCTGCTACCTAAAACCTAATTCGTATATTTGGAAGATTAAGAGAATTTATGTCAAAAACATCAGTACAGTTCGGGAAAGTTATCAGTGAGTGCCGTGACCTATTCAGCAAAAAACTGCAGGATTACGGTGCAGCATGGAGGGTTTTAAGACCCAGTTCAATTACAGATCAGATTTATATCAAAGTAAACAGGATCCGTACCCTGCAGATGACTGATAAAAAAATGGTGGATGAAAGTGAAGAGGATGAATTCATTGCAATTGTAAATTATTCTATCATCGGACTTATCCAGCTTGAGAAAGGGTTTTCCAATGATTTTAATGAAAATAAAGAGGAAATTCTGAGTCTTTACGACAAATATTCTCATAAAGCCCAGGCTTTAATGGAAAAAAAGAATCACGATTATGGTGAGGCATGGAGGGATATGAGAATTTCTTCCATTACCGATCTTATTTACCAGAAAGTACTGAGAACGAAGCAGATTGAAGACAATCAGGGGAAAACAATTGTGTCTGAAGGACTGGATGCGAATTATTTCGATATGCTGAACTATGCTGTTTTCTGCCTGATCAAGTTCTCTGAAAAAGAAAATATTTCCGAACCTCAAAAATAAAATCATATGATCAAAGGTTTATTACGCTTTATTATTGCTGTTATCTTCATTCTTTCAGGCTTTGTGAAGGCTGTGGATCTGGTAGGATTTTCTTTCAAAATGGAGGAATATTTTGCGCCACCGGTTTTCAATATGCCGTTCCTTGAAAAATTTGCGCTTCTGTTCTCGATCATTGTGGTTGTACTGGAGCTTTTCTTAGGATTTATGCTGCTGCTGAAACTGAAGCTTAAGTTTACTCTTTCGGCGTTAATTGCCCTTTGTATCTTTTTTGGGTTCCTTACATTTTACTCGGCTTATTTCAATGTGGTAACAGACTGCGGATGTTTTGGAGATGCCGTGAAGTTTACCCCTTGGCAGAGTTTTATTAAAGATATTGTGCTTCTTATCGCCCTTATTATCCTGTTTATTCTTTACAGAAAAGAATTCAGTAAAAAGGATGCCTATGGAGGTACTGCAAAAGAGTCTTCAGGTAAGGTGAGATACTATATTTTAGGACTTTTCTCACTAATCATGGTGTACATTATGGCGCAGGGAATTATGCATGAACCTCTGATTGATTTCCGTGATTATAAGATCGGAACCAATATAAAAACCGAAAAGGAAAAAATCAATAAAAATCCTTCTGAATACAAAACTTTTTACTCCCTTAAAAATCAGAAAACAGGAGAGGTTTTAAAGATAAATCAGGATGATTATATCAAAGAAACGAAATACTGGGCGGAAGGTTCTCCATGGAAAATAGAGGAAGGAAAGAATGAATCTGTACTGACAAAAGAAGGTTATAAATCTGAAATTGTGAAATTTAAAATCGAAGATCCTACAGGCATTGATATTACAAATGAAATCATTAATGCTCCAAAAGCTGTACTGATCTTCTCTTATCATCCAAAAGAGGTTTCTGCAGAACTTTTGCAGAAAGTTGAAGCTAAAGTTAATGCGCAGAAAGGTGCAGCTATCTATGGTATTTCTACTGATCCGAATACCTTTAAAACCATTAAAAATGCCATGATGGACGGAACAGCAATCAAAACTATTGCGAGAAGCAATCCATTTATTCTGATACTGGAGAAAGGGAAAATTGTAGATAAGCAGCCTGCAAAAGATTATATCAGGTAGGAAAATGATTGTCAAATCTAAACACTAAACTTAAAACATACATTTACAAATGCAAAAATCAAATAAATCAATCGCCGGTTATCATCTGCTTATGATCCTTTCTTCTGTGGACGGAGAGTTTGCCCCTGAGGAAGGAATGCTGATTCAGCAATATATGGCAGACGAATTTCCGTTCAGAATGAATCTTGACAATGAACTGGAAACACTGGCTCTTTTGCAGCCTGAGGAATGGAAAGACCATTTTGAATTCCATGCAAGATGTTTCCATGATGATTCTACGGAGGAAGAGCGCGTGAAGTTTGCAGAATTTGCCAAAACACTTATCAAAGCTGACAATAAGGTGACTGATGAAGAGCATACTTTTTACAAGCTTTTGAAAAATCTGTGGAATTTAGCATAAACCACAAGAAAACATATCAATCAATAACTTTTTAATAAAAACTATGAGAAGAAAAATAGTTGCAGGAAACTGGAAAATGAACAAAAATGTCATTGACGCACAACAGTTAATGATTCAATTACTGAGTTATAAAAATAATAACACCACCAACTGCGAAGTATGGATTGCACCACCTTCTTTATATTTAATGATGGCAAAAGATATCTTCGAAAAAGATGAAATCGGTGTATTTTCCCAGGATATGAGCGAACATGAAAGTGGTGCGTATACCGGAGAACTTTCTGCAGATATGCTGGAATCTATTGATGTAACAGGTTCACTGATCGGGCACTCTGAAAGAAGACAGTATCATGGTGAAACAGATTCTCACTGTAACAGAAAGATCAAATTAGCTCTTGATAAAGGTCTGATTCCTGTATACTGTAACGGTGAAACACTTGAGCAAAGAAAAGCGGGACAGCATTTTGAAGTGGTAAAAAATCAGACCGAAGTTGCCCTTTTCACACTTTCTGCTGAAGAGATTAAAAAGGTGGTAATTGCTTACGAGCCAGTTTGGGCTATCGGAACAGGAGAAACTGCTACTCCGGAACAGGCTCAGGAAATTCATGCACACATCAGAAGCATCATTGCTGCAAAATATGGACAGGAAGTAGCTGACGAGGTTTCTATCCTTTACGGAGGTTCTGTGAAGCCGGATAATGCTAAGGAAATTTTCTCTCAGCCGGATATTGATGGTGGACTGATTGGAGGTGCAGCTTTAAAACTGGAGGATTTCTCTAAAATTATTGAGGGATTTAATTCTTAAGTTTTGGCTGAAACCGATAGAGTTATACCTTTATTGAATGAGCTAAAGACTATTTCTACTGAGTTTATTCAAATAATATATGATTAAAAACGGCGGCCTCTTCGAGGCCGCCGTTTTCTTAAAAAATCTAATTATTGAATATCGACTACGTACATTGTTCCTTTATCTACTTTTCCAGTTTTAGGAAGGATCTTTGCTTTAGGATTTCCGTTTCCATCATCTAAAATTCCAAAATCGTCATCGTTGAAAACCGCTATTTTATTGTTTCCTAAATAAACGATTCCTTCAAATTTATCATGCTCGTATCCTAGTTTTGCTACCAGATCTACAGCTAAAACTTTTGAAACAGGTTTTATTCCAACATTTGTTATTTCATCCCAGGTAGACTGTTCAAGAGCTTTGTTATTGATCTTCATTCCGTCAACGGCTGAAATATCAGTTCCGTTCACATCTGAAGCTCCTGATATATTGATTCTGTATACTTTTTTACTTCCACCCTGTGATCCGAAATTCCCGTCCCTTTCAATCACCAGAAATTCTGTATTACTGATGGCTGTAATATCACATACAGAATCTGAAGCCCCGCCATTCTGTTTATACAGATATTGTTTCGTTTGTCCTGTTGCAATATCGAAAGTGACAATTCTTGTTAAGGTTGTATTTGTTGCCAGAGCTTTTGCAGGCACATACATTGTAGACTGTATGGTTCCTACCAGGGTTTTACCATCCGGAGTGATACACAATCCTTCCATTCCTCTATTAGCTCTTCTTTTAGCCAGAACAGCAGGCAATTTTCTTGATCCTGTATTAATACCTATCGGACTTATTCTTTCCAATTCTACTCCTTCTGCATTATAGTGAACAATGTGCGGTCCGTATTCATCAGAAACCCAAAATGTCCCGTCTGCCGCAGCTACAATACTTTCACTATCAAGGCCATAGTTATCCGTTCCTAAAACATTTCCTGACGAATCATAGGCTGTTTCTCCTGTACTGCCCATTCCTGCCGGATTCGGAAGACCGGTGATTGGCTGCCCGGAAGGATTTTTCAGTTTAATATATTTGATGACCTCAATATTTCCTTCTGCATTGATCTTAAAATGCATAATGGTAGGGGTAAAATCAGGAGCCGGAAACTTTTTCCCGTTCAGGTAATCAGTATTCGGACCACGATCGGTAATTACATAGAATTCACCTTTTCTGGTAGGATGGGCTGCTGCACCGGAACCAAATCCTCCATTAATAACATCCACTCCATTAACTGTTGCTAATTTGGAGAAAGGAAATTCCTGCGGAAGCTTGCCATAATTGGCATCCTGATTATTCATATTGTCATCATCCTTGCATGACACGATTGCCGTAAGCAGTATAGCTGATAAGAGCAGTTTTTTCATATTTACTTTTATGCCCCGAAAGTATACATTGATTGTAAACTGATCCTGAACTTAATAATAATTGTGCTTTAACAATGGGCTTTATAATGCGTTTGTAAACCACCCCGTCAAAAATTTAAAAATTTTTGCCACCCCTCCAAAGGAGGGGAATTCTGATCCGACGAATTTTTGTCATTCATTATGAAAATCAGAGATTTTCATGGAACTTAGGTGATCTTCTATTTTCAAACTTTTAAACTTCAAAAATAACTAAAGTGTTAAAAAATTTTTGTGTCTTTTGTGGTTAAAATAAAAAAACGCACCTCATCGGCACGTTTTTCAATATTCCAGAAAAGGAAATTATTTTTTCTCTGTGGATCTCTGTAAAACTTCGTCTACCATTCCGTAGCCTTTTGCTTCTTCAGAAGTCATCCAGTAATCTCTGTCTGATGATTTCTCTACCCACTCATAAGTTTGTCCTGAGTGGTGTCCGATGATTTCGTAAAGCTCCTGCTTTAATTTCAGCATTTCTCTCAAGTTGATCTCCATATCTGAAGCTACTCCCTGAGCACCTCCTGAAGGCTGGTGAATCATTACTCTTGAATGCTTAAGTGCAGAACGCTTTCCTTTTTCACCTGCTACAAGTAAAACTGCTCCCATTGAAGCTGCCATTCCTGTACAAATTGTTGCTACGTCAGGCTTAATAATCTGCATTGTATCATAGATCCCTAAACCTGCATAAACGCTACCTCCCGGAGAGTTGATGTAGATCTGGATATCTTTCGACGGGTCTGCACTTTCAAGGAATAAAAGCTGTGCTGTTACGATATTGGCAACCTGATCGTCAATTCCTGTTCCCAGAAAGATAATTCTGTCCATCATCAGACGTGAAAATACGTCCATCTGTGCAACGTTCAATCTTCTTTCCTCCATGATGTACGGCGTAAGATTCGTTGGGCCGTACATTCCCATATACTGATCGGTAACCAGACCGCTGTTTCCTAAATGTTTTACAGAGAAATCTCTGAAGTCTTTTTTAATGTCCATATTTCTATTATGTATTATTAAATATTTTTTTTCGAAGTTTAAATTACAACTTTTATTCCTAAATTTTTATAGGACTTTTTGTCACAGAATACCTGACTGATGATCAACGGTATGTCTGTAAATCTATCTTTTTCTGTCTATATAAATTCCCTTGATCGGTGAATACTCAATAATATTACTCAATCTGATGGAGGCCTGTTTCAGCAGGGTTATTTTTTTGATCAGTTCGTAGTATTTTGTTTCATCGGTGCCACTGTATTGATCCAGCTGTCTGGCGGTTTCTTTGATTAAATAATCAATATATCTGTATTTATGCAGCAATACATCACCCTGTACCTGTTCTGCAATTTTGTCGCCGTAATTGGGAGGATAAATATTTCTGGAACCCCAGTTTTCCAGCTCATCCAGAGGCATCAATGCGTCTACCACTTTGCTGGTGATCTCTTCATCCATAAAGGTCACAAAAAAATTCCCGCTTCTCAGCTCATCTTTTTGGATACCTTCTTTTACCTGATTGATAATAATTTCATTGCCTTTCACTAAAAAACTATACTGCTCTTCCTCAAAATGCAGCAGAATTTCTTCAATAACAGTGATTTGATATTCCTCGTTTTTTTCATTCCTTCTTTTCAAAATGATATCTCCAAACATCAGCATATGATCGACCAGCTTACTTTCCATAAACAGGACATCATATAGATAAGGATCTTCTTTCTCCTCATCCAATGGTACTATTTCCAGTTTAGACTGAACTGTTTTTTCTTTCTGCTGCTGAACGTGCTGGTTCTGGTTCTGTGTGATCTGCTTCTGAACATCCAGCTCATTAAAAAGGCTCTGCTCAGACAGTCCGAATTTATTGGAAACTTCTTTAAGATAAACTTCTCTTTTTAAAGCATTCTGGACAAAGCCTACAGATTTTACGATATCACGGATCGCTTCAGCCTTTTTGATGGGGTCATTTCCTACTTCCCGTAAAAGAATTTCCGCCTTAAAATCAATAAAATCCTTCGCTTCATTTTCGATGAATTTTTCAACATATTCCTGAGGATGTTTTCTGGAAAAAGAATCCGGATCATCACCATCGGGAAATAACAGGACACGAATGTTCATGCCTTCGGTAAGAAGCATATCAATACTTCTGAAACTGGCTTTTATTCCTGCATTATCACCATCAAAAAGAATCGTTACATTTTCCGTAAGCCTTTTGATCAGCTTAATCTGTTCCGTTGTTAAAGATGTTCCTGAACTTGCCACAACATTCTCTATTCCGGCCATATGAAGTGCAATAACGTCCATATAACCTTCTACAAGAAGACAGATATTTTTCCGTGAAATGGCCTGCTTACTCTGGTTTAAACCATAAAGAACATTGGATTTATGATATATTTCCGTTTCCGGAGAGTTCAGGTATTTGGCTGTCTTTACATTATTTTTAAGGATTCTGGCTCCGAAACCTAAAACCCTTCCCGAAAAACTGTGAATCGGAAAAATAACCCTTTCTCTGAAACGGTCTATTCCGGAAGGTGTATTTTCCGGAAATATGGAGAGTCCGGATTTCTCAAGGATTTCCTTTGTATATCCTTTTTCTTCAGCATAAACTGTAAAAGCATTTTTCTTCTCCGGTGAATATCCAAGCTGGAATTTTCTTATGATATCATCTTTCAGCTCACGTTCTTTGAAGTAAGCCAAACCAATATTTCTTCCTTCTTCCGAATCCCAAAGAATGTCCTGATAATATGAGTTGGCAACCTCATGAATTTTATACAACTGATCTTTTTCAGTCTGTGCATTCTTTGCTTCTTCCGAAAATTCGCGCTGATCTTCTTCAATTTCGATTCCGTATTTTTTAGCAGCGTGACGAAGTGCTTCAGGATAAGTAAAATTCTCGATCTCCATGAGAAAGGAAATAGCAGTTCCTCCTTTTCCCGTTGAAAAATCTTTCCAGATCTGCTTGCTTGGTGAAACAACGAAACTCGGTGATTTTTCCTCATGGAAAGGGCTGAGCCCTTTGAAATTAGACCCTGCTCTTTTCAGCTGAACGTACTCCCCTACAATTTCTTCTACCCGTATCGTTGAGAAAATTTTATCTATGGTCTGTTTGGAAATCATGATGTAAAATTAAGAAATTAGTTTTTCAATGTTAAATTTAAATGTTCAAAAAAGCCATAATTTTCTGTCAAAACCTTATTTTTGGTGTTTATATTTAGATAAAATCTTGATACTTTCAATGACCAACGATTACAAAACATTTAATATCTATAATCCTTCTAAAAAATTTGTCTGGACAAGATCGAGGATAATTTGGATTTTAATATTCATTTCATTGATTTCTATGCTTTTTATATTATATATTTTAAAAATTCCTGAAAAACAGATTCCCGGCTGGTTGTCCTGGGTTGTTTTTACTCCAATGATGGTCGGCTTTTTAGGATATATGATAAATATCTGGTTTCCGGAACAACTAAAAGGTAAAATTGAAGGAAAACTTATCTTTGAAAAAGAAAAAATAACCATTAATAACGAAGTTTTCCTTATTAAAGATTTGAAGTATGTTGAAATCATCCAAAATGATCATAAAGGCCGCTACATTTTTCACAATGCTTTTGACGGAATGTTTTCGCAAGGCTGTAATAACACACTTAAAATAAGACTTTTAAACAATCTGGAAAAAAAATGTTTCTTCCAGATTAATCATCCACGGGAACTTTTGCAAATATCAGATCAGCTAAATTTTTATATAGAAAACGGTTTACTCACTAAAGAAGCAAGAAACAGTACATTAAACTATAATTAGTATGGATTTTAAAATCAAAACAATAGAAGACTGGCAGGAAATCGTAGATCAGATTATTCCTGATTTAAAGCATACTATCCTTCTTTTAAAAGGAAATCTTGGTGCCGGTAAAACTACCTTCACCCAGTTTCTTCTGAAAAATCTGGGAAGCAGTGATGAAGTAAACTCTCCTACTTATTCCATCGTCAATGAGTACAATACACCCAAAGGAAAAGTTTATCATTTTGATCTTTACCGTTTGAAAAATATTGAAGAGGTGTACGATATCGGTATTGAAGAATATCTGGATAACGCTTTTTTATGTATCATAGAATGGCCGGAAGTATACGAAGAAGAGCTCTACGGGCTTAACTACCACACAATGAGTATCGTGAATACCGGCGATGAAAGAGAAATTTCATTCGAGTAAATATTATGTATCTTTGCTTATTGATTCAATGTAAAATAACAACCTGTAAGACCTAATTTAATTAAAGAATGAGTACCACAAATATTTTCACTCCTTTTACTGAAGAAGAATTGATGCCGAAGGAAGAAAAGTTGGAGGTTATAAAAAAAGGAAAACAGTTCAGTATTGGAATTCCTAAGGAAACCTGTCTTAATGAAAGGAGAACCTGCATTACTCCGGACGCAGTACAGGTTCTTGTAGAACATGGCCACGAGCTCATTATAGAAGCAGGTGCCGGAGAAGGTTCTTTTTTTACAGATCTGCAGTATTCGGAATCCGGAGCCAGGATCACCAATGATCCCAAAGAAGCTTTCGGACAGGATCTTATCTTAAAGGTTAATCCTCCTACAGAAGAAGAGATTGATTATATGAAGCCTAATACTTATCTGGTTTCTGCTCTTCAGATCAATTTGAGAGATAAAGATTATTTTTTAAAGCTTGCAGAGAGGAAAATCAACGCCATCGCTTTTGAATTTATTGTAGATGAGTATAAGCAGCTTGCTTTGGTAAGACTGGTAGGTGAAATTGCAGGTACCGTTTCTATTTTATATGCATCAGAACTTCTTGCATTATCAAATGGTTTAATGCTGGGGGGAATCACAGGAGTAAGACCTGCAGAAGTTGTTGTTTTAGGAGCTGGAATTGTAGGTGAATTTGCTACAAAAGCAGCCATTGGACTTGGAGCCAGTGTAAGGGTTTTTGATAACTCGCTTTCAAAGCTGAGAAGACTTCATACTCTTGTAGACAGCCGTGTTCCGACTTCTATTATTGATCCGAAAGAATTAAGCAAAGCACTGAGACGTGCAGATGTTGTTATCGGCGCGCTTCCAAGATTAAATATGACCCCGATCGTTACTGAAGAAATGGTCGCGAAAATGAAAAAAGGCAGTGTCATCATTGATATTACCATAGACAATGGAAAGGTGATTGAAACTTCCGAGCTTACGACAATGGACAACCCTTACGTCATCAAACACGGAGTAATTCACTGCGGCCTTCCGAACCTTACTTCAAGAATGCCGAGAACCACGACAAAAGCAATCTCCAATTTCTTCCTTTCCTATATTCTGAATTATGACGAAGAAGGCGGTTTTGAGAATATGCTGATCCGCAAAAACGAAATGAAACAGAGCTTATACATGTATAAAGGAAGACATACCAAAAAAGTGATCTGTGACCGTTTCGGACTTACCTACCACGATATCAATCTTTTAATTTTCTAATGAAAAAACTTAAATTCTATTTAATAGGCCTTATTCCGGGGCTGATCCTTGTATTTTTTATTTTAAACAAAAAAGGGGCAAGCTGCAGCGGATATCTTCCCAACAGCCGCGTGATTGCAGAAACCCTGTCTAAAGAATTCAAATATTCCGAAGACTTCAAAAACGGAATGAGCACTTATAAGATTGATGAAAAATTTGTAAAAGACAGTATCCTTACCAAAGGAAAAGTAGATTTCGATAGAAGTCATGCGCAGAAAAAACCTTGTCCTGACTATGTTTTGACATATCCTGAGAAGAATCCTTCTTATGAAATCACCTTTGAAAAGTGTGAGGAAACTGTGACTTTAAACAGTCTGAAAAAACTTAAATGATCCTGAGATCTTTTATTAAATTTATATAAAGACCATTAAAGCTATTTTTATGGGAGGCAATTACTACATGATTCATGATTATCTGATATTCATTGGAGTTTTTGCTATTTTCTTCCTGCTCACGGTCAGCATTTACCTTTTCAGCCAGAACAGCAGGATCAAACAGAGAAATACACGTCTTTCCGAAACCAACAAGATCATTGAACAAAAACTGAATGAAGTTCAGCTGGAACATATCGGTACCAAGCTGAATCCCCATTTGTTTAAAAACATTCTGAATTCTGTACAATCGCACGCCTATCAGACGTATATGTCTTTGGATAAACTTGCGAATGTTCTGGATTATATTCTGTACGAGAGCAATAATAAATTCGTCAGTCCGAAAGAGGAACTGAATTTTGCTTTAAGTCTTATCGAGATCAATAAAATAAAGATCAATCCGCTTTTCGATTTCAGGATCAGATCAAAGATCAATAAATCGGATGCTGTTTATGAAGAAAAGGTTTTCGCCCCTCTGATCTCCGTTGATCTTATTGAAAATGCTTTTAAACATACGGATTTTCTGGCACAGGATTCTTTTATCTCGATCCATATGGAATTGGAAAACGGGGTTTTTACCATGAAAGTAAGCAATAAAGCTTCGTTAAAAAATGTTCTTGAAAAGGAAAACAGCGGTTTCGGGAGTCAGTCTTTGGATCAGAGGCTTAAAATGATCTACAACAATCATTATCAGCTCGAAAAAAGTTCAAAAAACGGTATATTCACTGCAGAATTAAAAATCAATTTAGGAGAATTCTATGATAAAATGCGTTATTCTCGATGACGAATTACTGGCGATCAGCTATTTAAAACTTCTATGTGAACAGATCGAGAATGTAGAAGTGGTAAAAGCATTTAACGATCCTAAAATTTTCCTCAGTGAGATAGACAATATCGACTGTAATCTCTGTATTCTGGATATTGAAATGCCGGGAATGACCGGACTTCAGGTGGCAGAAATTATTTCCGGCTCCAAAAAGATTATTTTTACAACAGCCTATAAAGAATATGCGGCAGAAGCTTTCGACCTGAATGTGGTGGATTATGTAAGAAAACCTATCAAAAAGGAAAGACTGATCCAGGCCTTCGAAAAAGCAAAAGAACTGATAGATATTCCCCATAAAAAGGATCTGATTGAATGGAATACCAATATCGGCAGAACCGTGATTTTTACGGAACAGATCGCTTATATAAAAACATCTGAAATCGACAGCCGCGACAAAGATATTACCCTGCATGACGGAACCACGATCGTCCTTAAAAACCTCAGCTTTAAAAATCTCCTTGAAATGCTGCCTCCAAAAGATTTTGCACAGGTAAATAAAAAAGAGATCATTGCGCTCTCTTCCATCAAAATATTTTCCACCAACGAAATTATCACTACCATTCAATCAGAAGGAGATAATTTTCTAAAACTACAAATTGGTGAAGCTTATAAAAATTCCTTAATGGAACTGTTTGGAAAATAGATCTTTCATACATTTATCGTTTCACTGCAGAATGTAGTGGTTTCATTACATCTTCCTTTTTCACATGAGTATACTGTGTATTTTTGCTGCTGAATGATTTTATTACATTTTTTAGAACATTTATTACATTTTAAGAAGAATAGTATTTAACATCAATATATTCTCATCAACTTTGCATTAAAATATTAGGAATCATGAACTGGGGAAAATACAGAAATTTAATTTTTTACATATCTACTATCGCTTTCTTTTCCTGCCTGATGTACTTCTTTATCATTGAAGGACAGACACTGGAAATCAAGGAAAATATAGTAGCAAAAACCACAACAGGTTCTACCTGGGAGAACTTCCAGGAATCTTTCAAAGCGAACCTTCATCATCCGCTCGCTCTTCTTCTTGCACAGATCGTTACCATTATTCTTGTCGCAAGACTTTTCGGGTGGATCTGCATGAAAATCAAGCAGCCTACGGTAATTGGAGAAATGATAGCCGGGATTGTTTTAGGACCTTCATTATTAGGCATGTATTTTCCTGAATTTTCAGCTTTTCTTTTCCCGAAAGAATCTTTAGGCAACTTACAGTTTCTGAGCCAGATAGGTCTTATCCTGTTTATGTACATTGTAGGAATGGAGCTGGATCTCAGCGTTTTAAGAAAAAAAGCACATGATGCAGTGGTAATCAGCCATGCGAGTATCATTATCCCTTTTGCATTGGGTATAGGACTTTCTTATTTTGTATATCAGGAATTTGCGCCGGAAGGTATTCAGTTTACTTCATTTGCCTTGTTCATAGCTATTTCGATGAGTATTACTGCATTTCCGGTACTGGCAAGAATCGTTCAGGAAAGAAATCTTCAGAAAACCAAACTGGGGACCATTGTAATTACCTGTGCCGCAGCCGACGATATCACGGCATGGTGTATCCTTGCGGCAGTTATTGCCATTGTAAAAGCCGGATCTTTCGCCAGTTCCATTTACGTGATCATCATGGCCATAGCTTATGTATTTTTAATGATTAAAATAGTAAGGCCGTTTTTGAAAAGAGTCGGAGATCTTCAGGCGGGTAAAAATACCATCAGTAAACCGATGGTGGCTATTTTCTTCCTGACCCTTATCCTTTCTGCTTACGCAACTGAGGTTATTGGTATCCATGCTTTATTCGGAGCATTTATGGCCGGAGCTATCATGCCTGAGAATGCAAAATTCCGTACACTTTTTATTGATAAGGTAGAAGATGTGGCCCTTGTGCTTCTTCTTCCCCTGTTCTTTGTGTTTACTGGTCTCCGTACGCAGATCGGGCTTCTTAATGACGGGCATTTGTGGATGACTGCAGGATTAATTATTATAACAGCTGTTACAGGTAAATTTATAGGAAGTGCGCTTACAGCACGGTTTGTGGGAATCAACTGGAAGGAAAGCTTAACAATTGGTGCCCTGATGAATACAAGAGGCTTAATGGAGCTTATTGTACTGAATATCGGATATGATCTTGGGGTATTAAGCCCGGAAATCTTTGCAATGCTGGTGATTATGGCCTTATTCACTACTTTTATGACAGGCCCGGCTTTAGACTTTATTAATTTTATTTTTAAATCTAAAAAAAGCTCCGATGAGGATACTCACAACCATAATGATTCAAAATACCGTGTACTGCTTTCTTTCGACAAACCTGAATCCGGAAGTACCCTGCTGAAACTGGCTCATGATTTTACCAACAAAATGAACGGTAATAAAAGCATCACCGCAATGAATATTGCCCCGGTGGACGAGATGCATGCTTACGACATCAATGAATATGAAGATGCACAGTTCAGAAATGTTATTGAAACCTCGCATGACCTGAAACTGGAAGTTACGACCCTTTTCAAAGCCTCCACAGATATTGAAAACGATCTTACGAGTATTTCAAATAAAGGAAATTATGATCTTCTTCTGATCATGCTTGGGAAATCTATGTATGAAGGAAGTTTGCTGGGAAGGCTGCTTGGATTTACTACAAAGATTATCAATCCTGAAAAACTGCTGAATACAGTAAAAGGTAAAGGAAATATTTTTAACAATTCTCCTTTTGATGATTTTACCTTGCAGATCCTTGATAAAACCAATATTCCGGTAGGTGTTCTGGTAGAAAAAGATTTCAGATCTGCAGACAGGGTTTTTGTTCCTATTTTTAACCTCAGCGATTTTTATTTGCTTGAATATGCCAAAAGGCTGATCAATAATAACAATTCTCAGATCATTATCCTTGATGCTGCCGGACAGATCCGTAATAATATCGAGGTGAAAGAACTGATCAGAAGTATTGAACAGGTAGCACCTAACCATATCACTTTATACAACGAGAAAAAAATCGAAAAAGAATTTCTGAACTCACAGGATCTGATGCTGGTCAGCAGCAAAAGCTGGAAAAACCTGATCGATACTAAGAGCCTTTGGCTGTCTGATATTCCTTCGACCTTAATTATCTCTAATCCATAAAAAACAGTCCACACAGTCCATATTAATTTCCGTATGGTATTGATGCTAAAGTTCTATTTATAACTCTGCAAAAAAATCAATACATTTACGGAACTGTAGATCCGGCGGTTTTCCTTCCTGCAGAAGGGAATACCGCCGGGAATTCTGCAGAAAAGAAGGATCCATTTCATTATTAAAAAATTGCAGTTTATAGCGTAAAAATATGTGCCGATATGCCATGAAAGCCTACAAGCCACACTATGCATGTTTCAGCTGTCAAAAAACTTTTAAACGCCGCCTGTTAAAGGATATTGACAGGGACATGCAAACTTCTGCTGAAGCAAAATGCCCTCAGTGCGGCGGGCTAATGGCCAGTATGGGGATGGATTTCAAATCTCCCCCGAAAAATGACAACAGTCAATGGCAGCATATCCAAAGCCTGTATAAGGTAGGAATTACATTTCATTCCTGCGGATGTTCAGGACCGGGCTATATTCCCCAGGATAAAGAAACCATGATTTCTTATCTGGAAAAGATCCGTTCCCAATACGAGGAATCGCTTACATTCTGGAGAAACCGTATTGAACCTGAGACCAAAGAGGAGCGTAATAAAGATTATCAGAGAAATTGGCTTATACTATCAACGGTAAGCGGTAACGCCAAAAAGCAAGGGGTAAGCAATCATGAAGGAATAGATTATTGGATCAGGAGAATACATGAAGTAGAAGAGCGTCTGCGTCTTGCTGCTATATAAAACTTAATCATTACTTTTCCTTTGCCAGTATCTGAAGCTTTTTGAATATTCCGGATATTCTCAGTTCCTCCTCTTTAATATATTCACTGCTGAACGGAGCGCCACAATCCAGACTGTTGATTACATGAATAAGCTTACCTTTTTCAAAATAATTTCTGTTTTCTTCTGTTTCAGATTTTTTAAAATCAAAAGCTTCGGTATCATTATTTTCTTTCATCGCTTTTACATCATAAAATAAAGGCCGGTTATACTTGTATATTTTTTCAAAAACGAAAGATAAATGGCCGTCAAGCAGATAATATTCTGTGAGTACCTGCCCCATTTCTCCGTAAAGACGTGCTGTAACTTTTTCCAGGCGTCCATTCTTTTTATAAAATACAGCTTCACCTCCTTCTGCCGATTCCCCTTCTATATCTCTTTTTTTAACAGATGTCCATTTGGTAATTGAGTTGATTCTTTTAAAATTGGCCCGAATCGGTTTCAGCCTGTCTGTTAAGAATTCATTGACAGGGAGATCATTTTCGTTAAACGATTCTTTGATTTTTATTGTGTCTGTTTTTATCGTCTGATCTGAAGCAGAAATCTTCATACTTTGAATCCGGAAACTTAAGTTTACAGAAACGGCAGATATCAACAGACTGTAGAAAAAAACTTTATTCATGATATTTGTCTTTTGGGATTAAATATAAACAGACTGATATTCAAATCTATACAAATATAAAACTTTTAAAAACGCAGATTAAATCAATTTTAGGAAGAATATTCATTATTTTTAAGATACTTTCAAATATTAAAAAATAAATCTTTTCCATGAAAAAAATGAGTTTCGTATGCCTTGGACTTTTAATTTTTACGGGGTGTAAAAACGATTCAAAAAAAGTAATGAACAAAACAGTGGTTACTAAAAACGACAGCATACCTGTCAAAACATCTGAAGTAGAAAATATCTCCGTTGTCCAGCCTAAAGAACTCCCTGTACTGAAAGAATGTACCGAAAAACAGATTGAATACGAAACCGAACAGGAATGTATCTTTAAAAATTCCAGTATAGATGAAGTTTATAAAAGAACAGTAAAACATAAGGAAATAGAAAAAGCAGAACTGCTGTTGACCAACCTTCCGAAAGAAAACATCACAAAAGAAATCAATGAAGACGGCTTAATATCCATAAGCTACAATATTGCTTCCCGGAAAACTGATATTGAATTTCAGTTTGCAGGAGGTGTAACAACTTTAAGCCTGGAATCGCTGGGCAAGGATGTTAAAAGAATAATTATTCACAGTGCAGACTAAGATTAAAATGAGTATTTGAGTCAAAAATATTCTGAGTTTAAAAAATATTTTATACCTTCACTTCGTGAATTTCAATAACGGAACATATTATTATAGAATTTTTAACTCAGATCTGGGCTAGGATTCTTATGAACATAACTTAAAACCTCGTCCCAGGACGGGGTTTTTTATTTTAAAAATTTAAAAAGATGAAAATAAGTATTATTGGGACAGGTTTGATCGGGGGTTCAATGGCTTTAAAATTAAGACAGAAAGGCATTGCAGATTTCATCTACGGAATTGATAATAATCAGCAGCATATTACGGAAGCACTGACTCTTAATATTATTGATGCCGGTACGGATCTCGAATATGGAGTTAAAAATGCTGACTTCATTATCATTGCTATTCCTGTAGATGCCGCCAGGAAATTGCTTCCTACCGTCCTCGATCTTATATCTGACAAACAAACAGTGATGGACGCAGGATCCACCAAGGCTGGAATTGTAAATGCAGTAAAAGACCATCCGAATCGTTCCAGATTTGTAGCATTTCACCCAATGTGGGGTACGGAAAACAATGGTCCGGGATCTGCTGTTTCTGATAGCTTTGCAGGAAAGGCCGGGGTAATCTGCAATAAAGAAGAGTCTGCACCCGATGCGCTTCAGTTAGTAGAAAAAGTTGCGGAAAGTCTGGATATGCACCTTATTTACATGAATGCAAAAGATCATGACATTCATACGGCTTATATTTCGCATATTTCTCATATCACATCATATGCTCTGGCCAACACTGTTTTGGAAAAAGAACGTGAAGAAGAGACTATTTTCCAGCTTGCCAGTTCAGGTTTTTCCAGTACGGTGCGTCTTGCGAAATCTCATCCTGAAATGTGGGTCCCTATTTTTAAACAGAACAAAGAAAATGTTCTGGATGTCCTGAATGAACATATCACCCAGCTCAGAAAATTCAAGGCTGCACTGGAGAAGGAAAACTACGAATACCTTGAGGAACTGATCAGCAATGCAAACAGGATCAGGGGTATTCTGAGATAAAAGAAGGAAGCTATTTTAAAGAGATAAAAGTAATTACGCAGATTTATATCTGACTTTGACCGGTTAAAAAAATCCAACCTTTTCATCTTTTTAAAATAGCTTCCTTTATTTTTAAAATTTCATCATCAGACCTACTCCATTGCTATCATTAAGAACATAATAGCTTGGAGTAAATCCTGAAGCGTTTGCATTTTTGTAATTATTAACAGCGTCTTTCATTTGGGAATGTCCAACCAGTTTCAAGGTAACGCCTACTCCTGCACCAACAAGACCAATGATTAACGGAACCGGTGACCCGCTGGATTCACCATTCTTTACATTGCTGCTGTTCGATTTAGACAAGTTTAAAATTCCGCCAACAACAAAGCATGCTGCACCTCCCACTACAAATGCTGTTCCCAGATTATTAATCCCTTTTCCTTTTATATACGCCGGATCTTTCTGCTGCAGAAGATAATTTTTGATATCATGCTTGTCTGTAAGCTTAAGATTTTCTTTTTTCGGTTCAGCTGCTGACATTACCGGAGTTTGAGCCGGGGTCTCTGAAACTTCATTCGCATTGGCTTCCTGAACTGCTTTCACTGAATTTTCATACAGAAATTCCTCTGCTCCGTTCTGTACATTTTTATAGGTAACTTTTCCTTTACTGAATTTCAGATCTTTATATTCTATAACCATTCCGTTCTGAGTGGTAATTGTTCCTTTTAATGAAGTTTCAGGAATAGTGATTTGTGAATACGCAGCTAAAGACATAGCTATACACAGAAGTGTAAAATATTTTTTCATGGTAGTTTATTTTCTGACAAAAATATCTGTTTTTATCTGAAATCCAAATTTTATATTCAGAGGAGCAGATTGCAGGATTTGGCCATGATATTTATTCATTTGATATCTCTTATTTCAGTAGTATCTTAAAAATACTTCTTCAGATTCATTATTTTTTTAATAAAATTAAAAAATATTTTAACTTTATTAAAAAAAATATTACTTTCGTAAAAAATTAATTGATGAAACTTCCTACCGTCTGTCCAAGTTGTGACAATACATTAAATGTAAGCCAAATGAAATGCCCGAACTGCAAAACGGAAGTAAACGGGGATTATGAGCTTCCGGTCCTGCTGAAGCTAAACCGCGATGAACAGGAATTCGTACTCAACTTTTTCCTTTCCAGCGGAAGCATTAAAGAAATGGCCAAACAGGCAGGACTTTCCTACCCGACCATGAGAAACAAAATGGATGACCTGATCACCAAAATCGGACAACTAAAAACTAATATGTAAACCAACGATGATGAACTGGAAAACAATTTTTAATCCTTTTGAGAAGTTTGATGATAAATTACTGCTTGGTATTGGATTATGTGGAGCAGCTTTAGCCATTTTGACAGGATACTGGACCGGAACATGCTTCAGCAGTATTTATAAGATCAGCAATTTGGAAAAAGTAACGCTTCAGGCTGTGGCTATTCCTACTTTGATCAGTTTTGCTTCGGCCATCATCATCCTTTTTATATTAGGCAGAATTTTAAATAGTAAAACGAGATTTATAGACATTGTCAATACCGTATTGATTTCACAGCTTTTACTAGTCGTTCTGCAGGCTACGGATAAAATTTCTTTTATAAAAAAAGCTCAGGATAGAATGATAACCCACAAGGATCATCCTACAGAAGTCCTGCCCATATGGGATGTTGCGGTTATGATAAGTATGGCCTCACTTACCCTTATTATTTTAATCTATAGTATAACCATCTATTATAATGGTTTTAAAACAGCTACCAATATAAAAAAATGGCAGCACATTGTTCTTTTTGCAGCCATATCCCTCATCATGACTCTGGTATGCCAAATTTTAACATCTAAATACTTTTAAATATCATGAAAATCAATTTTTTACTTGTGCTGGTTTTTCTGGCACAGATTTGTCACGCCCAAATCGACGGAATCTGGAACGGTGAACTGGATCTCCAGACCATGAAACTTCCTGTAATTCTGAAGGTTAAAAAAATTCCTGGAGGGTACACTTCTCTTCTTAACAGCCCCAAACAAAGCAATGATGATATAGCTGTGGATAAAACGGTTTTCATCAATAATGAACTGAGTTTTGATATAAAGAAAATCAATGCCGCTTATAAAGGAGTTTTTAAAGTGGATCATTTTGAAGGAAACTTTAGCCAGAATGGAAGAATCTTTCCTTTAAATCTGTTCAGAGATCTTCCTGTTTCCAAAAGCCCTGATATTTCCTATCTCAATGGCAAGGCAATTAACAAGGAAAAAATTGATGATTTTCTGGATTATATTGCCGGAAAGAATCAAGGGATCGGAAGTGTATCTATTTTCAGAAACGGTGTTCAGGAATATCATAAAGACTTCGGCCAACAGAAGCTAAAAAATGTGACCTATAATACGGATACCCAATACCAGATAGGCTCTATCAGCAAGATGATCACAGCCGTTATGCTGATGCAGCTTGTGGAGAAAGGAAAGATTAAACTGGATGAAAAACTTTCAAAATATTACCCTGAAATTCCCAATGCAAAAATAATCACTCTACATCAGATGATGAACCACACAAGCGGACTCGGCGATTATGTAGGTCAGGCAAAAGACAACTGGCTTTTCGGGAAACAGGTTGGTGATAAGGCAATCATTGCAGAAATCAAAAAGCAGGGCACAAGCTTTAAACCTGGAAGCAAAACCCAATACTCTAATTCTGCATATTTTCTTTTAAGCAGAATCCTGGAAAAACTTAATGATAAGCCATATAATGTTTTGTTGAAAGAAAATATTCTTGAAAAGGCAGGAATGAAGCATACTTTTTCAGTATTGGATAATCCTCAGAATATTTTCAGATCTTATCAGTTCACAGACAGCAATTGGCAAGAAGTTCCTGATTTTGACTTCCATAATTGCATAGGACTTGGGGATATCGTCTCTACTACAGAAGATATGAACATCTTTATGAATGCTTTATTTAATGGCAGTTTCATTAAAAAAGAGACTCTTCAGATCATGATACCTAATGAAAATGAAAAGTTTTTTGGAACAGGAATGATGAAAATACCTTTCTACAACATTATTGCTTACGGGCATGGCGGTGATACGGCCGGATCTCACTCTGTATTGTCATACGAGCCCAAAGACAAGCTTTCTTTTGCTGTAACTATAAACGGTCAAAATTTTCATCATAACGATTTATATATTGGAATCTTAAGCCTGTTGTATGGAAAGGATTACAAATATCCGGATTTTGGTACTGGAAAACCAGATTCTGAACTGGAGAAATATACCGGAGAATATGAATCAAAAGAAGCTCCGATTCCTTTAAAGGTGTTTTCCAAAGACGGAACCTTATACGGACAAGGAACGGGACAACCGGAATTTCCACTTACCAATACCGGAGAAAATAAATTTCAGTTTGAAAAGGCGGACATTAGTATTCAATTTATTCCTGAAAACAATCAGATGCAGCTGACCCAGGGAGGGAAAACTTTTCTGTTTAATAAAAAGTAAATTGTATTCTTTAACCATTAAGGAAAATTAAACTTAAATTCCACCATAAAAAAAATCCTTAGACTCATCATCTAAGGATTTTATATTTATAGTAAATCTCTGTTAACATTCAGGAACGTTTACTGCAATAGCCAATCCGCCTTCTGAGGTTTCCTTAAAACGGTCACTCATCGACAGAGCTGTTTCCCACATGGTCTGAATTACTTCATCCAGCGTTACTTTCGCTTTTGAAGGATCACTTTCCAATGCAATATTTGCTGCTGTGATTGCTTTCATAGCCCCCATTGTATTTCTTTCAATGCATGGGATCTGTACAAGTCCTTTAATCGGGTCACAGGTAAGCCCAAGGTGGTGTTCCATTGCAATTTCTGCAGCCATCAGTACCTGCCCTATGCTTCCGCCTAAGATCTCCGTTAAGCCTGCTGCTGCCATAGCCGAAGAAACTCCGATCTCCGCCTGACATCCACCCATTGCAGCGGAAATGGTTGCATTTTTCTTGAATAAAGTTCCTATTTCACCGGCCACAAGTAAAAATCTTACAATATCATCTTCACTGGTAAATTCGGTAAATGCCTGCGAATACATTAACACTGCCGGAATAACACCACTGGCTCCATTGGTAGGGGCTGTGATAATTCTTCCGAAACTTGCATTTTCTTCGTTCACTGCCAGTGCAAAACAGGCAATCCATTTATTGATATTGGTAAAATTTTCTTCTGCATCCACAACAAGCTGGAACCACTCGTCAATATTTGTATAGATCTTATCTCCTAAAAGTTTTCTGTTGATCCCTGCAGCTCTTCTGGTTACATTTAAACCTCCCGGAAGGATGCCTTCTTTATTGACACCTTTGTAGATACATTCTTTAATATTTTTCCAGATATTCAGGGCTTCCTGTCTGGTTTCTTCCTGAGTTCTCCAGCTTTCTTCATTGATGAAGATCAGGTCTGAAAATCTTTTAAATCCTAATTTGTCGCAGTATTTCAGGATATCAGAACCGTGATGGCACGGATACAATGTCCGGATACACTGCTTTTGTATGGAATTCTTTTCCTGGCTTGCAATAAAACCTCCTCCTACAGAGTAGAAATCCTGAACAAGCTCAGTTCCGTCTTCAAAAACCGCCCTGAAAATCATTCCATTAGGATGAAAATCAAGGGATTTCTGCATATTTAAAACCAAATGATAGCCATAAATGAAGGGAATTTCTTTTTCCCCACCCAGGTTAATGATCTGGTCTTTTTTTATTTTCTCTATTTTTTCGTCAATTTTTGAAGTATTGATGGTCTTAAAATCTTCACCATTCAATCCAAGCATTCCTGCAATATCCGTCCCGTGTCCTATTCCGGTTTTAGCCAAAGAACCGAAAAATTCAAGGAAAACTTCTTTTACCTCAGCAATTGATCTTTCTCTTTTTATAATCCTGATAAATGCAGATGCTGCGTTCCACGGTCCCATCGTGTGTGAACTGGATGGGCCTATTCCTACTTTAATAATCTCAAAAACTGATATTGATTCCATAAATCACAGTACATTTTCCTCTGAAAACAAAGATACGTGATAAAATATTAATATGTTGGGTTTGACATAAGGTTTATACTTTATTTAATCATTGAATCGGAAATTTACCATTTCAGGCTTTCTTCATGCTGAGAAATATCAAGTCCTTTATTTTCAGATTCTTCGGAGACTCTCAGAGTAATCATCGCATCCGTAATTTTATATAAAAGCAGCGAGCCAAAGAATGTAAAAGCGGAAACAAGCAGCAAAGCAATCATATGATGGGCAAAAACTTCAATTCCGCCGTGAAGAAGGCTTGCATTCTCACCATGGGCAAAAATGGCGGTAAGGATCATTCCCATAATTCCTCCTACTCCATGGCAGGCAAAAACATCTAGGGTATCATCTATTTTCTTCAATGCTTTCCAGTTTACCATTAAGTTTGAAACGATGGCTGTTGCAAATCCAATAAAAAGGCTTTCCGGAATACTTACAAAGCCACAGCCCGGAGTAATGGCAACAAGTCCGACAACAGCTCCGATACAGGCTCCCAATGCCGAAACACTCCTCCCGTTGATACGGTCAAAAAATATCCAGGTCATCATAGCAGAGGCAGAGGCAATAGTAGTAGTTCCAAAAGCCGTTGCAGCAGAAGCATTGGCACTTAAAGCAGATCCTGCATTAAAGCCAAACCATCCGAACCAAAGCATTCCGGTTCCAAGAAGTACGTAAGGAATATTGGAAGGTTCATGATGCGGATTTTTCCTGTTGCCTAAAACCAAGGCGCCTGCCAAAGCAGCAAAACCCGCGCTCATATGAACCACAGTTCCGCCTGCAAAGTCTTTTACACCAAAGTATTTATTCAAAAGGCCTTCAGGATGCCATACCATATGACAAAGCGGTGTATAAATGAATAAGCTGAAGAGCACCATGAACAACAGATAAGAAATAAAGCGCACTCTCTCAGCAAAAGAACCTGTAATCAGTGCAGGAGTAATCACTGCAAATTTCATCTGAAAAAGAGCAAAAAGGACAAAAGGAATAGTGGAAGCCATCATTTTGTGGGGCAATGCTCCCACATGGTTAAAAAACGGATAACTCAAAGGATTTCCAATAATTCCATAATGTACCCCATTGATCTCAATACCTAATGAGTCTCCAAATGACAGAGAAAATCCTACAACCACCCATAAAATAGAAATAACACCGAGTGCAATAAAGCTCTGTAGCATGGTGGAGATCACATTTTTCTTACCCACCATTCCTCCGTAAAAGAATGAGAGCCCCGGAGTCATGAGTAACACAAGCCCCGCAGCAGCAAGTATCCATGCTACATCTGCACCAACAATCTTATCTTCACTGAGAAATTCTCCGGTGTTGGGAAGATCTGCAACCGGACTCCAAAATAATCCTCCGAATGCTACAAGGGTAATAACTGAGAATGAAACAATCCATTTTAAACCAATTTTCATATAATTTATATTTAACCCTATCAAAATTAAATATAAATTTTATAAAAACATATATTTTCACAAACTAACCCCTAAAAAAATAACATTAAATATAAATTTTTATATTTTAAATAAAAACTTCTTTCAATATTTTAGATACTTCTTTATATTTTGTTGCCGGAAATAAATGGGTTCCCCCTTTTATTACATAATCCGGTTTTGAATATTTAATAGGAAAGACAATATCCTTATCTCCCAGTATCTGAATAACATCGGGAGTTTCTTCAAATTTCCACTCGGAAACTTTTTCTACAGACCATTTCAGATAATAAGGATCTCTGACCTTGAAGTATTGAAGAATTTTAGGATTTTTAGGATCAAACAGCTTTCTGACCACAGAATAGACATTGGCTGCTTTATCGTTAAACATACCAACAGGCAGTATTCTCGGAATTTTGGTGATCTCCCCGGTCTTTATAAATTTAGATTTTTCCTTATCAGATTTGATACTCCCCATGATAACTACTTTCCGGGCAGGTTTCAGCTTATTGATCTCCTGTACCATGATACCGCCAAAAGAATATCCCAAAAGGCAGAACGGCTCTGAAACATCCACTTTTTCTGCCATTCTTTCGACATAGGAATGAAAAGGCTCGTCTTTTTCCGGAATGAGCCAGTCTATAAAAATCAATTCGTATTTCTCGGGAAATTCTAATCTTTCTAATACTTTAAAGTCTGCACCGAGACCGCTTACTACATAAATTTTCATAGTACTAATTTAAGAAAAACATGGTAAAAGATATGGATAGAATTTTAATTGTGTGTTATTTATGAACTGTTAAGAAAATTGAAGGTTTTGAGAATGTTAAAAGGAGTTTCGCTTTTTTAAAACAGTGTCTGAAAAAATCGTTTGGGTTTTCCTTTTAAGCGGTAAAAGATTGGATGAATTTTAATGCAAAGCTTATGATTGTTTCTGGTTTATTTTGAGGGAAACAAAGAGTGGTGGCTACGCCGCTGATTAAGGTATGGGATTATTCTGCTGCTGTATCGAATCAATCAAAGATTGATTCTTTCTTTGAAATCTTATTGAATGGTTATAATAATTTCTTTGCATTATAAAAGGATATCTTGTATTTATTCTTTAGCTATTGGGTTCTAAGCATAAAAAATGGACGATTTTTATAAACCGTCCATATATTTTTTGATAGGATATTTTTACTTATTTTTTCTTTACAGGAACTCTGTTGTCATTATCCAGCTTTTCTGTAGAAACTCTGAACTGGATGTCCATTTCATTCTTAATAAAATAATCTTTCAGAGAAGATTGGTAAAATACTTTAAAGTCTCTTCTGTTCAGGGAGAATTTAGCAGATTCTACTACTACTGTAAACTGGGTTACATATACGTTTGCCGGGAAAGTAATTGTTTTTCTTACCCCTTTAATCGTTACATCACCATATACGGTTGAGTTATACTCACTGTTTGCCAAAGGAATAATTTTAGTCAGATGGAATTTTGCGATCGGGAATTTTTTAACTTCAAAGAAATTGGTACTTTTTAGATCGTTGGTAAGTTTGATCTGATCTTCCTCCGAAACATCCCCCGCCATCATGCTTCTCATATCTATAATAAATTCACCGTCTACAAGAACCGTCTTATCAAAATTGAACTTCCCGCTTTTAAGCTTTACCGTTCCTGAATGTGAAGAAGCCTCGGTTTTTACAACTTTATATCCCCACCACCTGATCTCTGATGAAGTCACTTTTGAAACCTTATCAAATTTCTTCTGTGCAGAAACAAATGATATGCTGATGCACATCATAGCAAACAATAGTAATCTTTTCATTCTTTTTTATTTACAATTCAACAAAAATAAAAAAAAGTGTAGAACTTCTACACTTTTAATAATCTTTTTTTGATTAAATTATTTAGCAGTCACCTTTACAAGCATTTCAATGTCATCTTTCACAAAAACATCCTGCATTGTAGATTTGTAAGCAACATCAAATTTCTGTCTGTCGAAAGAGAATTTGTTAGAAACCAGGCTTACTACTCCTTTGCTGTAAGAGATTTTTGCAGGGAAAGTAACTGGGTTTGTTTTACCTTTAACAGTAAGGTTTCCTGTCACTAAAGAATTATAGATTTTATCGCTGTTTTTCTTTACAGAAGTAATCTTGAAAGAAGCAGTCGGGAATTTTTCAACTTCAAAGAAGTCACCATTCTTAAGGTGTCCGTTCAGTTTCTGCTGATATTCTCCGGAAAGGTCAGTTGAGTTGATAGAAGTCATATCCAAAACAAAGCTTCCTCCTACAAGGTTATTTCCTTTCATCACCATGTCTCCGGATTTTACTTTCACAGTACCGTCGTGAGAGCTTGCCTCAGATTTTGCCACTTTGTATCCCCACCAGTGAACATCAGATGCCACTACTTTTTTTGACTGTCCGAATGCAAGACCACCTGCTAAAACTGCTAATAAGAATATTTTTTTCATTTGAATAAAGTTGTTTACTTGTTTAATGGTGCAAATGTAGCCAACTTATCTGATAGATTTCATTGATGTATATCAATAAAACCAATTATTTTTATGAATAATATCATCTCATAAAAAAACTCCGAAAGCTTCGGAGTTTTAGTATTTTAATTTTGATAGTAAGCAGTATACAGTGCAGCGCCTTTTAATGCTGTGTGATTCTGTTTAATCAGATAAATAGGTGTGCTTTTCAGCAGTCCTTCCATCTTGTCGCTTATCTTGAATTTATCATAGAACTTTCCTTTGTCGATATATTCTCTGATTGTTTGCGGAATATCTCCGGAGATCAGTAGCCCTCCCGTAGCTTTAAGCTTCAGCACAAGATTATTTGCTTCTCTTGCAAGGAATTCAAGGAATGTATCCAGAGCAATTTTACAGATCAGTACGTCTTCTTCCACTGCTGCCTTGTAAAGCTCTTCAACAAAGTTTCCTCCGGCAAAACGTTCAGCAAGCCATTCCGGCTCCGGATGTCTTTTTACATCTCTCAGGAATCTGTAAATATTAAAAAGACCGGTTTTAGAAAGTACATTTTCCCAGCTTACAATACCGTAGATATTGTTCAGGAACTGATAAAACTCTACTTCTACATTCGTTCTTGGTGAAAATTCCGAGTGTCCGCCTTCCGTTGCGAAAGGTCTAAGGTTTTTTCCGTCAAAGAAATATCCTGCTTCACCCAGTCCGTTTCCTGGAGCCAGGATCGCTACATTTCCTTTTTCAAGATGCCCGCTGGTATAGATCGGGTCCAGATCGCTGTCTTCAAGAAGCCCCATTCCATAGGCTGATGCTTCAAGGTCATTCAGCATATCTCCTTTTTCAAAACCAAAATCTCTGGTATACTCTTCAATATCTAAGTCCCAGCCCAGTCTTGCAGGACTGCTTTTTCCATCAATTACAGGTCCGGGTACAGCTACCGCCAAACGTTTCACATTGCTCAGCTGATTATCCTGGATGAATTTTCTCAATATATCAGAAAATGAAGTATAGTCTTTAGTATTATATTCATTCTGAATTTTCACCTCAAGGCCCCCGTTACTGGAAACAAAATAGCCTAAGATCGTTATATCTTCACGGAGACTTGCACCAATGATACTAACATTATCATTATTGGTATTCTCTACTCCCGGTAAATAAAGCGGAAATTTTGGATTCAAAATCATAACCTCAAATTTTATCAAATATAATAATAGTTTTCGTAAATCCTGCAGGGAAAGAAAAAACCTTTTTATTTTCATAAAAAGGTTTGGTTAATAATTGTTTATATATAAATCTAACTACTTTCCTAATGGAATATTGTATCCGAATCCTACTCCGATGTTCCCCACATTATAGTCCTGTCCTGCCATATCACCTTTATCTCCTACAAAAACTTTCTGATACTGTACGAAGAAGTTCCAGTCTCTGTTGTGGTACCCGATTTCCGGTTTGATATAGAAACCTCCGTCCGGTCTGTTAACAGAACTGTTGGCAGCCACTTTATCATCACCTACAAGGAAACCGTACCCTAAATCTGTTCCGAAATAGAAACCGGTTTGTTTAGGATAGATTCTTATTAAAGCTCCTACAGGAATTACTCCTACATCATTATTATCATATCCGTTGTTACTTTTTCCGAAATAATGAGTATATCCTGTTGCAATCCCTAATCCAAATCCGGGGGTGATCAAGTTCTGATAAGACACATCCACACCTGCTGCCGCAGACAGATTATCTGCAGGTACTGCTAAACCAACATTAGCGCCTACTTTGATCATATTATTCATCTTTGAGTTCTGCGCGCTTGCGATACCTGCTGTTAAGATTCCAGCTAGTAATATTGCCTGTTTTAACATTTTCATAACTCTAATTTTAAATTTTACTAAAGCAATAGGCTGTAAAAATCGTGCCAAGGGAGGGTTTTTATCTTATTTTAACACTCACCCATTTTGTAAAACAATGAATATCAATATGTTAATTTATATTAAAATTAAATGATTGTTTAAGTTACCTCTTAAAAAAATAATAATATTAAAGGCTCTTAATCGTTATTATTTTAACCTTTTCCTTTCAAAACTATCCAAAAATTAAATTCTCCCAATATGGCCGATTCACTATTGCATAATAAACATCTTCTTTGGCGAGCCGGTTTCGGAGCCGGAATTAACCAGGTTGATGGGCTTAAAAGTAAGAATACAAAGTTGCTGGTTGATGAGCTATTTAAAGAACAAAATTTCACTGAAATCAGTTACGACACTCTAAGTACTGGTGTTTCCGACATGATGGACAGCAAAACTCCCGCAGAAAAGAAAAAGGAGATGCAGCGTATCAGCAGAGAACAGAATAATGAGCTCAATCTGAATTTTCTTGACAAAATGGTCAACAGCAAAGATCAGATGAGGGAAAAGATGGCTTTTTTCTGGCATGGGCATTTTGCAACAAGGGTCAATAATTCAAGATTCAATCAACAGCTTCTTAATGTTATCAGGAAAAATTCATTAGGAAATTTTAAAGACCTCCTTTTTGAAGTTAGCCAATCTCCTGCAATGCTGAATTTCCTTAATAATCAGCAAAACAAAAAAGGTCATCCGAATGAAAACTTTGCCCGTGAAGTCATGGAACTATTTACAATGGGAAGGGGAAATTACACTGAAAAAGACATCAGGGAAGCTGCAAGAGCTTTTACAGGATGGGGATTTGACAAAGAGGGCAATTTTAAAGAAAGAAAAAACGTGCACGATGAAGGTTCTAAAATATTCCTTGGGAAAACCGGAAATTTTACAGGAACCGATATTTTAAATATGATTCTGGAACAGAAAGCCACTGCAAAATTCATCACTGCAAAAATATACAGGTTCTTCGTTAATGAAAATGCAGACAATACCATTATAGAACAGCTAAGTACAAGTTTCTACAATTCCGGGTATGATATAAAAAAACTGATGTTTGAGATTTTCTCAAGCTCATGGTTTTATAACCAAAAGAACATCGGGAACAGGATAAAATCTCCTATAGAACTGATGGCCGGAATAATGCGGATGCTTCCTATGAATATTCAAAATCCGGAAAACCTTATTGTTTATCAGAAACTGCTCGGGCAGATGCTTCTCTATCCGCCTAATGTAGCGGGATGGCCAAGCGGCAGATCATGGATAGACAGTTCGACGCTGATGCTTAGGTTACAGATTCCACAGATATGGTCCGGCCTGCGTCCTTTGGAATACAGTCCGCGACAGGACGATGACATCGACATGGGAATGAAATCCCGTGAAACTGCGTTAAACAAATCATTCAAAAATCCTAATATCACCATTGACTGGAGCAGGCTGGAAAAAGTATTTGCAGACAAAAACTGTGAAGATTACCTGATTCAGAATACAAAAACCCTTGATATGAGTTCTGTTAAAAATTTTTCGGATAAAAGTATTAAGATGAATATGATCAATCTGATGTCGACACCAGAATATCAGTTAAGTTAGGTAGCAGATCTTAAAAAACAAAATTATGCTAATCAAAAGAAGAGAATTCCTAAAAATAAGTTCATTGGCAACCACATCACTGATGATGCCTAATTTTTTGAAAGCCATGACACTGGATGAAGCTTTAAAACCCAGTCAAAAGATTCTCGTGGTGCTTCAGTTTACGGGTGGAAATGATGGTTTGAATACTATTATCCCGACAAAAAATGATATTTATTTTAAAGAAAGAAACGGTATTGCCATCAAAGATTCTTTACCTCTGAATGATGAAGCAGGAATCAATCCGGCTCTCTCCTATTTCAAAGAACTTTTTGATAACGGTGAACTTTCGGTAATGAATAATGTAGGCTATCCTGATCCCGACAAATCCCATTTCAGAAGTATGGATATCTGGCATTCCGCCAGCCGCAGTGATGAATTTCTTGAAACCGGATGGCTCGGACGTTTTCTTGATGAAGAGTGCTACCGGTGCGAGCATCCGACCCAGGCTTTGGAAGTAGATGATATGCTGAGCCTTGCCCTGAAAGGAGAAAACAATAAAGCATTTGCTTTTAAAGATCCTAAAAGGCTTTATCAGACGAGTCAGGAGAAATATTTTAAGTCTTTGTATGACCATCATCATGACGACGAAACGGTTTCTTATTTATATCAGACCCTTGGTTCTACCATTAATAATGCAGATTATATTTTTGAAAAAAGTAAATCTAAAAAAACAGACCAGACTTATCCTAATTCACAGCTGGGAAAAGATTTTAAAACTGTAGCTTCACTGATTAAATCTGACATTAATACCCAGGTTTATTATCTTTCCGTAGGAAGTTTCGATACGCATGTTAATCAGAATGAAAGGCAGAAAAAACTGTTCAGCGACATTGATGAAGCGGTAAAATCTTTTGTAGCCGACCTGAAAAGTAATGGCATTTTCGAAGATGTCCTATTAATGACTTTCTCGGAGTTTGGCCGCCGGGTATCTCAAAATGCCAGTAACGGGACAGACCATGGAACTGCCAATCAGATGTTCTTTATCAGCGGAGGCCTTAAAAAGAAAGGACTTCTGAATGCTCTTCCTGATCTTCAGCATCTGAATGATGGTGACCTGATTTATACGGAAGATTTCAGAAAGGTTTATGCTACCATCCTTAAAAACTGGCTTAAAGCGGATTCTTCCAAGGTATTGGGCTGGAAAAACGGAATTTATGATTTTATATGATGTGTTTTTAAAATAAAACTGCCATTCTGAAAAGGTATTCCTAATCAAAATGGCAGATGAATTAATATGCAAATAAATTTCTCGCAGATTTTGCACATGACGCAGATGTTTGCGTTATATTGTCAATCTGTTTTTATCTTTATTTATTATCTGAAAATCTTTGTAAAACTATCTTTTTCAAGGGTTTCCAGTGAGAAATCAAAATCGGCTTCCGCTTTTTCTGTTGTAACCTCAGCTCCAAGCTCTTTTACAAGCTCATTGAAAGACATAGCTTCGTACCATTGCTGATACAATGCACTTGTTGCCATCATAGAAACCTGATTATTTCCTGAAACATGGGAATGTCCGGCTCCGAAATTCAATAGTACGAAACATTGCTTTTCGTTTTTTGTCACCAGCATACCGAGAATCATTTGTTTCTGAACAGAATTACATCTGGCTTCAGCAAAGAGATTGTTAGGATTCATCATATAGTCATAGGAAATATGATCTCCTTTTCCGATCACGATTTTATATCCACAATTTGTGTCTCCGCTGAAAACATTATTCATGACAAGTGTCGGTGCACAATGTCCTTTATTGGCGTAAAGATATTCAACAGCACCGTTAGGAGCGGAAGTCATATCTCCAGAATACATCAATTGTCCGTCACCGTGATTATAAGCAGCATTCCAGCCTATTTTTCCGGCGATATTCAATCCTGAAAGGTCAAGGTCACGGGCACCCCATCGATCTTCCCAATAGATACCCACAGCCAGTCTATCATCATAAAAACGGGTTCCGGCAGGAATATTTCCAACAAACATTTTTTCAGAAGTTGGCAATGCAAATTCTACATTTTCAGGGAAATAAAATTTCTTTCCGGATAAGCTTTCATATTTCAGTTTCAGATAATCCAGAATAAAATCATAGTTAAATTGATTCACGTAAGTTTCCTTACCTTTTTTCACCCACGATTTTCCGTTTCGGACTCTGTAAACAAAAGTATCCTGACCATACATTCTTGAGTAGCAAGCTGACAATGCCTTGAACAATGCAAACGGTGTCGCATTTTCCAGCCAGTGCCAATCGCTGTTTTCCAGCAGTGTATTTGTAACATCATTCAACGGATTTGAAATCAATGGTTTATGATGTACTTTAGACAGTTTTGAAATCTTATTGATCGCTTTAGGCGCCCTGTTTTTATAAGCAAGGAATAACGGTTTAAATCTGTTAAAAATTTCCGCCAGTTTTTCCATTCCAAAGCTTTCGAATAAATATGTTGGATTGAATTTATTTTGCTTGATTAAATCAATCAGATCATCACTTTTGATTAAAAGCGTTGTATTGGTCGTTTTATAAATTACATACCGGAAAAACTCAACAGGATTCTCAGGATAAATATCATACTGATCGGCTATTTTTATAACAGCTTCCTTATTTCTGATATTTTCTTTTCCTGTAAAATCATATTCCAGCTCTGTATGTAAAACATAAAGCAATTCATCAATGGTTTCTTCTTTTAAAGCAATTCCTGATCTTAAAAGAGAAAGGCATTTTTCCTGCATTTCTTCTACAGTATAAGCTTTGATTACTTTAAAAACCAGCTTCATATCAGGAACGTTCAGCACTTCATCGGGAATATAAATTTCACTTTGAAAATTGCTTCCGTACGTTGAAATATAATGACTGATCTGTTCAAAAAATAAATCAATTCTGGAAGTATTTTTTATTTTCTCCCAGGATTTATGAAAGGTTTTATTCAAATCATTTCCATTTAATTTTTCCTTTTCATAATAAGAGATGATTTCATTTTTTGCCCAGACAGCATCCGGTTCAATGATAAAACCGTTATCAGAAATAAACAACTTTTCATCTGATTTTCCAGCCAGTACAGCATTGAATAATTTTAGTGTTTTCATTGTTATTATTTAAAAAAATAAGTGAGGAGTAGATTCATTAAAAGTGAAGTGTATAGGAACTCCTTTTACCTATAGTTTATAAAAAGCGGGAAGTAATTTATCCAAAAAATATAGGAACTTCCTTTGCCTTATAATTTGTAAAAAAGCGGAAAGTAAATCTGAAATACAGGAACTTTCTTTGTTTTCATTTTTTTTTTAACGTATGAAAATGACTGATATGTGAATATAAGCATTTCACTTGTTTTGAGGAGCAGACAGGACTCGAACCCGTGACACACAATTGGAATTCATAGGAACTTTATTTGCCTGCAGCGAAAAGTAATTTTGTTGCTCTACCATCTGAGCTACTGCCCCTGCCGTTATGAAAAAGTTTTCATTAACCTTACAGGCTTTTACACCTGTAAGGTTTGGTTATTAGTTTTCCGTCAATCTCAAAGGCTTTTACCTTTATAAGATTTACAATTAAATTAAAAATTATGCTTTTCTGAATTTCTTCTTTTTCTTCCAGGGTGCATTTTTTCCTACATCCCCTGCCATGATACATCCGTAAGGCATCACCTCATCCAGAACTTCGCAAAGTCCGTATTCCTCAATCTGTGCTCTTACGTTTTTAGCACTTTTATAAGCGCTTGGAAGTTCGGAAATATCAATTTCGTTGGAGAAGAAACGGATATCCAGTCCTTTGGTTTCTTCGTCGAAAATTTCTTCGACCGTTTTATGGGCCAGCGATCTTTTATGTTGTGTTCTGCTGAAATTTCTTCCGGCTCCGTGAGGTGCAAAACCCAGATTTCTTTCATTCGTTTTTCCCTGAACAATCAAAACGGATTCTGACATATTCAGCGGAATTAACCTCGGGCCTGTGATATCCGGCATAAACTTATCATCCAGCGGAGTAGCTCCTTTAGCATGATAAAACATATCTCCGTCCCTGAAAACAAAATTATGTTCGTTCCAGTATCTATCCTGCTTTTCTGTCTCCAGTTTATTTAAAACCGCGTCATGAATAGCAGTATGGTTTTCCTTAGTCCATGTTCTTATCAATTGAAGAGCTTCCCAATAGGCCTGTCCTTCTTCCGTATCGAAAGGGATCCATGCATTTTCTCTCAGTGTTTCAGGGGAAATTTCCTGTCTGAAACGGTTTGCCACTTTCATTCCTTTATCATATAGGGCTGCACCCGGAGCTCTTGAACCGTGATGCGTCACCAGCATTGTATTTCCTGTATTTCTGGATTTTCCGACAAACAGGAAATGGTTTCCGTCTCCCTGGGTTCCCATATGAGAACGAGCAATACTGATCAGCTTTTCATCATTTAAGAAATAGTTTTCTCTGAATGCATCCATCAGTTCCTGAGACATCGGCATCTGCTCACCTCTTGGTCTTCCTCCATATCCGAAATGGGTCACCGAATGGGCTGCATCCAGTACTTCTTTAGGATCAGCATCTCCAAAATCGGTTAACATCACAGAACAGCAGATATCTGCGCTATGAAATCCGGGATGGATTGCATTTTTAGCAACAACTACCCCACCTACAGGAATTAATCCTTCCGGTCCTGTAGGACAGGCATCAGGCATCAGTGCTCCGGCAGTCAGCGTAGGGGTTTTCATCAGAACTTTCATGGTATTGATTACTTTCTCCACGTTATCATTCTCATTTTCATGTTCAGCTCTGATATTAATGATGAAATCTTTCGCTGTTTCGTGAAGCGGAATTATATCAGACTGTCTGAACTGTTCTAAATATTCTCTGATCTGAACTTCATCCAGATTATTTCCGTTGATATGATTAATAGCATCTTTAAACCATTTGGCTGGTCTATATCCTAATTCAATTAAATGATTTCCGTTAAATTCCATTTGTCTTTTCATTTTGATAGTGCAAAGTAACAATACAAGTGCGCAATAATTCTGCGTAGATAAAATTATTTTAATTATTTTTGTAAAAAAGCTAAGATTTAAATTATTCATTTACTTTCTTAGCTTTACTTATCCGATAATTTAAACTTAAAAATATATGATATTAGAGCAATTAAGAAACACGCCTGAAACGATTCAATTCAAAGATGTTATTACTTATATTGATGAACATTACGATTTTAAGCCAACTTCTTTCAAAAATGGAGATACTGTAAATGAGGCAGGTCAGAATAACGGTTCATGCAAGGTCTTCAGCTTTGCAAAACTGCAGGGGCTTTCAAATGAGCAAACCCTTCCTCTTTTTGGAGAATTCTACAGAGAGGATGTATTAAAAAATCCTGAAGGAGCAGATCATCAGAATATCAGGAACTTTATGAAATATGGATGGGAAGGAATATCCTTTGAAGGAGAAGCATTGACAAAAAAATAATTTCAAGAGTCAATGATGAATTTCACTTCACAAGTGAACAGTCAATTAAAAAAAACGTCTGAAATATAAAAATTGGTTTTTCACCATTCACTCCACCCATCAACCAAAAACACAAAAGCCATGTCATCCAATAAAAATGCCCTGATCCGCTACAAAACATTAGATAAATGTCTTAAGAACAAATATAGAAAATACACGCTGGAAGATCTTATCGATGCGTGTTCTGATGCCCTGTTTGAATTTGAAGGAAAAGAGTCCTACGTAAGCAGACGGACCGTCCAGCTCGATCTGCAGAATATGCGAAGTGAAAAATTCGGTTATGAGGCACCCATCGAAGTATACGAAAGAAAATATTACCGCTACAGCGATCCTGAATACAGTATCCATAATATTTCAGTGAATGAAAGTGACCTGAAAGCAATGAATAATGCAGTACAGATCCTGAAACAGTTTAAAGATTTCTCCATGTTCAAAGAAATGAACGGGGTTATTCAGAAACTGGAAGACTCTATTCATTCCACCGGGCAGAAATCGATTATCCATCTGGATAAAAATGAACAGCTGAAAGGGCTTGAACATATTGACATTCTTTACGAAAGCATTTCAAACAAAAAAGTTCTGAATATTCTTTACCGTAGCTTTACCGCAAAAGAATCCAGCAATTATATTGTTCACCCTCAGCTTCTGAAGGAATTTAACAACAGATGGTTCCTGATCTGCCAGCATAAAGGCAAAATGTATAATTTGGCCCTGGACAGGATGGAAAAGATTGATGTGGAGGAAAGTATCCAGTATATTGACAAAGATCTGGACGGTGATGAATATTTTAAAGACATCGTCGGAGTTACCGTTTCAGATACAATGGCTCCCAGAAATGTTGTTTTCTTTGTAGAGTCCTCAAATGCACCCTATGTAAAAACAAAACCTCTTCATAAAAGCCAGGAAATCATAAATGAAACTGAGGATGGTACCTTATTTAAGATCTGTGTGCAGATTAATTTTGAGCTGGAAAGGCTGTTATTGGGCTTTGGAGAATGCCTGATTGTTCATAGACCTAAAAAATTGAGATTGAAGCTGCAGGATAAATTTAAAGCAGGGTATAAAAATTATGAAAATCTGGTAATTCCGGATGAGAATTGATATTTTTTTAACCACAAAAGAGGCAATTTTTTTTAAGCTAAATATTTTGAAAAAGAAGATCACTTAGGTTTCTTTGAAAAACTTTGATTTTCAGGATAACAAAAACTCGCCGGATCAGGTTCCCCTCCCTTGGAGGGGTGGCGAAAATTCAAAGAATTTTTGACGGGGTGGTTTATAAAAAATAAAACTCCATTATAAAACTTCTACATTACCTTCTAAAACACTTATCAATAGCTATATTTTCAAAATGGCTTGGAAATTGTAGTAATCTGCACATTAAAAAATCATACTATGAAATCAAGAATATTTAAAGCATTGATTGCCATTATAGCACCTATTGCGATAGAATACATCGTAAAAAAAGTATCTGAGAAATTAGATAAAAAAGAAGATAAAGGAAACGGACCAAAGCAGATTACTGCTTAAACGTAGAAGTAGTTAGAATTTAATTTTATTGAAAAGAGACTGTCATGAATATGTACAGTCTCTTTTTTATGATATTGATCTTAAAAATATTCAGCTGCAAACCCTCAAATACCTTCATTCAAAAACCCAAAAATCACAACGCAAAAAGACTGCGCACTATCTGGCTTACTTTGCATTAAAATAAATGTGATGACGCCAAAAATATTAGAAAAAATAAAAGAAATAGAAGAAACGCGTAATGTAGAAGTTCTTCTGGCTGTAGAATCCGGAAGCAGAGCCTGGGGATTTGCTTCTCCGGACAGCGATTATGATATACGTTTTATCTATCGTCATGAAAAAGACTGGTATCTTTCACCGTGGGATAAAGATGAAACCATAGAATTCATGACTGAAGATGATCTGGATGGCTCCGGATGGGATCTTCGCAAGACTTTCCATCTGCTGCTAAAATCGAATGCAGCTTTACTGAGCTGGTTTTATTCCCCAATCGTTTATAAGGAAAATATAAAATTTGTTGAGTTATTCAGACCTTTGGCAGACGCCTGTTTCTCTCCGGTAGCCGTTTCTTACCACTACCTGAGCATGAGCAAAAAATATCTGGAAGCCTGCAGAAGCGATGAAGTTAAACTGAAAAGTTATTTTTACTGCCTGAGAACAGCACTGACCGGAAAATGGATCATAGAAAAAGGAACGGTTCCGCCGGTTTTATTCAATGATCTGCTGGTTTTAGTTGATGATTTTATGAGGATAAAAATAGAAAACCTTGTTGCCCTGAAAGCAACTAAAGGAGAATCTTATTATCACTTGAATGATTGGGAACTTTTTGGATTTTTGGAGAAAACAATTGCTGAGACTGAAGAGAAATCTAAAGTACTTGCAGGAGGAAAAGCAGATAAAAAGGAAATGGAGAAAACTTTCCGTGAAATATTAAAATTATAGAGTATTATTAAACCAACTTAAAAATGTAAAATATAACCAATGAAAAATATAATAGCGCTTTCTCCCATGTATACGGAAGACAGCAACAATCTGAAAAAAGCATCTATAAATTCACCTTATGAACTGAACCGCTTCAATGCCAGATGGAACGTTCCGGAAGAATTCAGGGATGATGTTATTGCGGTATATGGTGAAGATATTTATGCAGAAATTGTTTCTGATCAGTGTGGATTGACGCTTATGAAACCTGAGGACAACTGGCTTTCTTTAGTTTCGGAAGAATTTACAAAACGTAAAATTTCTTACGGACATTTGAAAGACTATATCAGTCAGGAAAATATTTTCATCAAATGTTCTGATTTTAAAAGCTTTAAAGCCGGTGTTTTTGAAAAAGTAACGGATATTAAAGGATTTGATTCTCTCGACCTGAAGAGTATGGTTTTCACATCAGAAGTTGTAGAATGGGAACTGGAAGTAAGATGCTTTGTTTCAGAAAGCAAAATCAAAACCTTTTCTTCCTACTGGCGGAATGATGTATTTGACATGAATCCGCTTTCTGAAACAGAAGAAAAAGAGATGCTTTCATTTTTTGAGACATTTATCGGTCAGTATGCTTCTACTCTGCCAAAAGCTATTGTTTTGGATTTTGGGATTATTAAAGGAAAGGGTTGGGCATTAATTGAAGCAAACCCGGCATGGTGTTCAGGATTGTATGCCTGTGACGCGGAAAAAGCTTTGGAAGTGATTGTTGAAAGCTGTATTAAAAACTAATGTATATTAATTTTTAACACAAACAATAGAAAAAGTTCCCCGTAAGGAGCTTTTTTCTTATTATTAACAAATTAATTAAACCAGATCAGTATGTGTACACCTAATAACGATATTAAATTTTGCACCTGCGCTGAAGGAGACATTTATGAAATAAAAAACATCTATATCTGGACTTTGGAAAGCTATATTGGCTCAAATGAAACAATGAGACTTGGAAAAATTATGCTGCCGACCGATAACTTTGGAAATGGTATTTCCACTGAAAATATTATACAGGAATTAAAAGCCGGAAACATTTTTGATTTTGATTATATTCCTCAGGAAAGAGATACACTGCGTATTTCTTATAACGCAGAAAACCATAATGATTATAAATATTTTTCATTAATATTTATAAATAATAACTGGCAGGAAGGAAGAAATCCCGCATTCAGAAGCATCGAAAAAAATATTGCTGCAGGAGAAATTATTATTAATCAAAAAAAACAATAATGACCATACAAGATTTAAAAAATAAAAAACTTATCCTTCTCGAGACCATCTCCGGAAGCCGTTCTTTCGGGCTTGCGACGGAAAACTCCGATACAGATATCCGTGGAGTATATTATCTGCCGAAAGAAGATTTTTTCGGTCTGAATTATATTCCGCAGATCTCTAATGAGACGAATGACATTACCTATTACGAGATTGGAAGATTTATAGAACTTTTACAGAAAAACAACCCCAATATTCTGGAAGTGCTGGCAAGTTCGGAAGACTGTATTATCCACAAAGATCCGTTGATTGATCTTCTCAGGACCGGAGATTTTCTGTCCAGGTTATGTAAGGACACCTTTGCCGGGTACGCCGTTTCACAAATCAAAAAGGCCAAAGGACTAAATAAAAAAATCCTTAATCCAATAGAAAAAGAAAGAAAATCCATCCTTGACTTTTGCTACATACTTCAGGATCAAGGCTCAATTCCATTGAAAAAATGGCTTTCAGATTACGGAAAAATTCAAGAAAAATGCGGACTGGCCGGTATTGACAATACAAAAGGTATGTTTGCTCTTTTTTACGATGAAAAAGGAAGTCTGGATTACAAAGGAATTATTCAGAATGAAGAAGCCAACCAGGTTTCCGTTTCTTCAATCCCTAAAGAGGAAAAACCTGTTGCCTATCTCTTCTGTAATCTGGATGCCTACTCCACTTACTGTAAAGACTACAGGGAATACTGGAAATGGGTTTCTGAACGTAATGAAGACCGTTATAACGTCAATCAGAAGCACGGACAGAATTATGACAGCAAAAATATGATGCATACCATCCGCTTATTGCAATCCTGTGACCATATATTTAAAACCAACTCTTTACAGATCCGTGTAGATAACAGGGAGGAATTACTCGACATTAAAGCTGGAAACTGGTCTTATGAAGCGGTAATGCAAAAAGCAGAAGATCTGATAAGTTCTATAGAACACCATCATTCAGTATCCACTCTCCCTGATTATCCGGATGCAAAAAAGGCAGAGAAAATTTTAATAGAAATCCGGGAAAAATTATATCATTAAACCTTAATAAATTCTTTAAGATTACTTTTTCTTTGAAGCTTTGGCTGTTGCATTATAATCCAGACATATTTTTACCCAGTATTCGAAATCTTCAGGTTTTTTATAGCCCACGGGTTCTACATAACAATATCCTTTAAGCTGTTTCCCTTTCATGATCATAGGAAGAAAACCGGTTCTTTCTGAAACGTCCTCTTCCAGATCAGGGTTGTAGCGGCACATCAGATTATCATGGCTCACATTGATGCACATTTTATCATTCACGAGAAATGATAGCCCGCTGAACATCTTCTTTTCCCTGATTTCCAGATCAGGAACCAACGAAAGCCGTTCCCGGATTCTATCTGCCAGTTCAGTACTGTATGCCATTAAAATAATTTTTATAGTTTAAATTTAGACAAAAAAAGCCTTAAACAAAGCATATTTTTAATTTTCAATCACTTTCATAAGTTTATGAAATAAAATTTTATTTAAAATAATTATTGTTTTACGATAATTAATTATACATTTGCAATAGTTAAATAATTATTGCCATGAACCAGACTAAAATTATTTCCAGGATTCTGTATTATATCTGCATCATTTTGTCGGCAGGTTATCTTATTAGTTTAATTTATTCAGCTTTCTGTCTCGCAACAGGTTTTGCTGTTACGCCTTATAAGAACGGTCAGTTCCTTCATATCAATTATCCTTTTACAGAAGAGCCTTTTATGAACATTGAAAATAATTATCCCTATATTATTTTCTCTTTTTTACTGGTTTTAGTTTCCTATGGAATTTTTTTCTGGCTTTCGGCATTAGTTTTCAGAGTATTTTTTCAGTCAAAATTATTTACAAAAGAAAATATACTTCAGCTTAAGAGATTTTACATGTATAATATTTTCATTCCATTGCCAGTGGTGATCACGGCAAGTCTTTTTGTAGAGGTTGAAAGTATTATCTGGGGACTGGTATTTATCCATTTCATGCTTGGAATTTTCTGTCTGTTTCTTGCGAATATCTTCAAGCAAGGACTACATTTGCAAAACGAACAAGACCTATTTATATAAAATGCCAATTATAGTCAACTTAGATGTCATGCTAGCCAAACGAAAAATGCAGAGTAAAGAATTGGCAGAAAAATTAGGGATCACCCCTGTAAACCTCTCTATTCTTAAAACAGGAAAGGCAAAAGGAGTACGCTTCGACACCCTGGAAGCCATCTGTAAAATTCTGGAATGCCAGCCGGGTGACATCCTGGAGTACCGGGAATAGTTCTTGAGTTTAGGAGTTGGTGTGTTAGAGAGTTTTGAACACATTAATATTTAAATTCCCGATCTTCAGTTCCTCTTCAATCTTTCTATCTTTTTAAGCAGCCGTAAAGGTCTGCCTTATCCTTCTATTATCCAAACCTTATCATATGAATACCTTAGCTATCAACAATCTTAACCTTATTTATAAAAATGGTTATCAGGCGGTTAAAAATATATCGCTTGAAATATCGAACGGAATGTTCGGACTGCTTGGACCCAATGGAGCCGGAAAATCCTCATTAATGAAAACTATTGTAGGACTGCAGAAACCTACTTCCGGGAATATCATCTTTAATGGAACAGATGTTTCAAAAGATCCTGATCATATTAAACGGAATCTTGGCTTTCTTCCACAGGATTTTGGCGTTTATCCAAAAGTTTCCGCATATGACCTTCTGGAACATATTGCAGTATTAAAAGGAATTACCAGCGGTACCGAGCGTAAAAACCAGATTCTGAACCTGCTTGAAAAAGTCAATCTTTCGGAGTTCAGGAAAAAAGAAGTTCATACCTTTTCCGGAGGAATGAAGCAGCGTTTCGGAGTCGCCCAGGCATTATTGGGAAATCCGAAGATCATTATTGTAGATGAACCCACCGCCGGCCTTGACCCTGAAGAACGAAACCGTTTCAATTCTCTCCTGAACGAAATCAGCCAGGATGTCATTGTTATTCTTTCTACTCATTTGGTAGAAGATGTAAGAAATCTCTGCTCGGAAATGGCTGTTATGAACAAAGGACAGATTCTCCGGCAGGGAAAACCGTCAGAACTGATTTCTGAACTGGAAAACAGAATATGGTCAAAACCGATAGACAAGAATGAACTTGAAAACTATCATTCCAGCCATGAAATTATCAGCCGTCAGCTGATCGAAAGAGAACTTCACATTACAGTATTTTCAGAGGAAAAACCAAAAGACTTCAATGCTGTGAGCCCTCTACTGGAACACGTTTATTTCCATACCCTCACCCAAAAACCTTAATCATGAACGCTATATTTTTATTCGAAGCCGGACGCATTTCCAAGCACTGGCCAGCCTATCTCATATCCTTTATTTTATTAAGCATAGGTGTTTTTTGCGGAAATCAGTTCAATCTTACTGCAGGAGACGGAATTTTCCTGAACTCACCATATACCATAGGTTTTATGACAGGAATGCTAAGCCTTTCCATCCTCTTTATTGCTGTAATTTATGCCGTACAGCTGCTTTTTAAAGACCAGGATTCAAAGTTTGATCTTGTCCTGTTTTCTTTTCCTTTTTCTAAATGGACTTATCTGAGTGGAAAATTCATCACTTACTTTTTACAGACTTTTTTAAGTTTTACCTTTCTGATGACCGGTTTCCTCATAGGCCAGGTTCTGCGGACCGGAAGTGAAATGCAGCCTTATTTTAATATAGGATATTATCTGTATCCGATGCTGGTTTTCGGGTTTATCAATAGCTTTTTCATATGCAGTTTTCTGTTTTTCGTTTCATTGATTGTTAAGAAAAAACTATTGACTGTAGTCGGCGGATTGCTTCTTTATGTCCTTTATATGGTTGTTTTGGTCTTTTCCAATTCACCATTTATGTCCGGAAGTCTTCCACAATCAATAGAAACACAGCAGATCTCTTCCTTTTTGGACCCGTTTGGACTGTCAGCTTATTTTTTTGAAGCAAGAACATTTTCTGTACAACAGAAAAACACTTTAATTGTACCCTTCACAGGATATTTATTGCTTAATAGAATTATCTTTCTCATTACTTCTGCAGTTTTTCTCCTACTCACCTATCGTTTATTTTCTTTCTCCGGTGTTTCAAGGCAAAAGTTTAAAAAAACAGTACCGGAATCTGAAATTCCTCTAATACCAACATTCTCCTACACTATATCACAAACAAATTTCGGCAGAAAAAATAAGTTCATTTCTATCTTGTCATTTGCAAAGATTGATCTACTTTATCTCATCAGAAGCATCAGTATTCCTGCAGTTTCCATATTGCTCCTTTTCTTTGTAGGTATGGAAATGTATGCCGAGATAGAAAAAGGGATTCGGCTTCCTCAGAAATATGCCGGGTCAGGTCTTATGGCAACAACAATTTCAGAAAATTTTCCTCTGTTCGGACTTTTGCTTGTAGCTTATTTTATCAACGACCTGTATTGGAGAAGCCATTCATCAGGATTTTCTCTGATTGAAAGTACTGCCTTTTTTTCGAAAAGTAAATTATCAGGCCATTTCATTGCAATCAGTGTTCTTCTTTTCTTCTTTACCGGAATTTTAATTATTGAGGGAATTTCATTTCAGGCAGCCTATCAATACCTTTTTATTGACTGGAATGCATATCTGGGCGTTTTTCTTTTCAATACTTTTCCGTTGATACTTTTCTCAGGATTTATCCTGTTTGTTAATGATAATATCAGGAACAAATTTATTGCTTTGGGAGTTTCCGTTTTAGCAGTATTCCTTCTGGCTGGTCCGGCTTCAGGTAAAATACTTCCCTATCCTTTCTTAAGGATATTTTCAGATTTTAAGGGTAGTTACAGTGATTTTAATGGATATGGACCGTATATCATTGCTTTCGCAAAAAGACTTTTATTTGGCTGTGGAGTCATTTCATTTTTATGGATGATTAATAAAGTTTTAAAAACGAAAAAGATAAGTTCCATTTCACTTGTTTTCAGCATTCTTTTGCTTTCTGCAGGGATTTTTGCCGGAACCTTTTTCATGAAAGGCTATATTCCGAAAAATGAAGAAAAAGCAGTCATAGAGGCCATTAATTATGAAAAACAGTTTAAGAAATATAAGAACCTGCCCCAACCTGAAATTTCAGAAGTTATTACAGAGATCAAGCTTTATCCTTCGGAAAATTCTTACGAAATTACAGGAAAATATATTCTAACTAATCTTTCTGATCAGCCAATTGAGAAAATTCTCATTCATTTTAGCCCTGATCTTAAGATGGAATCGGCTGTTTTTGAATCTGGCCCGGAAATCATAAAAATAGATAAGACCGTATCGGAAATCCAACTAAAGCAACCTCTGAAACCTAATGATACAGCTTATCTTAATTTCAAATTATCCTATAAATGGTATGCTGTAAACGGACACCAGTCTTTTAACGCTATTATAGAAAACGGTTCTTTTATGAGGATCAGCAGGTACTATCCGGTGATTGGATATCAGAAAGATGAAGAAATTCAGGATGAAAAGCTTCGGAAAGAAAATCACCTTGGAAAATTGGAAGGATTGCAAAAGCCGGAGGCACCGGAAGTCTTAAAAAAAGATTTTATCAATTTAAATATGACAGTTTCTACGGATAAAACCCAAACTGCGATAGGTACAGGAGATCTGGTTAAAAAATGGACTAAGTCCGGACGTAATTATTTTATGTATAAAGCTGAAAATATTCCCTTCCGGTTTGCTGTTTCTTCAGCAGATTATCAGGTAAAAAGTGTTTTGTATAAAAGTATTCTTGTGAATGTTTATTATCATGAAAAACATTTTGAAAATGTGAATCATCTCTTAGAAAATGCTAAAATTACACTGGATTACTGTACTCATAATTTTGGAAAGTATCCTTTTAAGACGGTCAATTTTGCTGAAATCTCATCTTTTACCAGAGGATTTGCTGCAACCGCCTATCCTTCTGCAATCTTTATGCCTGAAGATATGGTATTCCATGCCAATATTCAGGCAGATAAAAAACAGGACGTTATCAATGAACTTGCCGGACACGAGCTTTCCCATTTGTGGTGGGGAAACAGTCAGATTAATCCCGATGACAGAGAGGGTGCTGTAATGCTTACTGAAACCCTCGCCATGTATACCGAAATGATGCTCTACAAAAAAATGCACGGCAAAGAAAAAATGATGGAGAGAATAAAGGTACATCAACAGATCTATGATACTGAAAAAGGATTTTCCGAGAACCGCCCGATCTACAGAGCTATAGGCGATACTCCGCATATTTCCTATTCTAAAGGTGCTGTGGCAATGGTAAAATTAAGTGAGCTGATTGGAGAAGAAAAGGTAAATGAGGCTTTGAAAAATTTCCTTCAGCATAATCAATATCCTAAAAAACCATCTTCCTTAGATCTGCTCAAAGAATTTTATAAAGTCTGCCCCGATGAAGCTGCAAGAAAGCAGGTTGATCTGTTATTCAAAACAATATAGATTCATCAATAAAGCTATTCAGAATTTTACACAAACATCTGCGTAATCTGCTAAATCTGCGAGAGATTAATTTTTTTCTCGCAGATTTAGCAGATTTCTTTATTACTACCTATTATCTGTTTTGGAATTCATAGAAACTTTTCTACTTTTTTTTAAATATTTCTAATAATGTGTAACGAAGTAAAAACATTTGCTACAAATTAATTGATATATCAATAATTGATTAATCATTTTAATTTAAAATAACAGAACCATGGAGAAATTAAATTCAATCATATTCTACAATATAGACAAAGCGATCAGATCGTACAGAAATTACGCCCAGAGACAGCTCAAAGCCAATGGGTTTACCATTACAATTGATCAATGGCTGATCATCAAGGCTATTCTGGAAAACCCAGGAATTACTCAGAACGAAATTGGAGATCTGGTTTTTAAGGATAATGCTTCAGTGACAAGAATTATTGATCTCATGGTGAAATCGGAATATATTATACGTCATGCACATGCGGAGGACCGCAGAAAAACCAATCTTGAAGTAACGGAATCCGGAAAAAAGATCATCAGAGATGTACAAAAAATTGTAGAAGGCAATAGAAAAAAAGCTTTAAGCAATGTGACCAAAGAAGAGCTGGAAACCATGAACAATGCCCTGCTCAAAATATCAGAAAACTGTATCAATTCTAAAAAATAAACACAATGACCAGATTATTTTTACTCATACTGACCTATACGCTGGTTTTTTTCAGCAGTCTGTTTTCAGCACAGAGTATACAAAATTTTTCACTGTCGGGAAATATCAGCGGACAGAAAACCGAGCAAATGGAAATCAATCTTTTTGATTCCGGAAATGCCTTGGTTAAAACAGAAATTACAGAACAGAATGGCAGATTCATTTTTAATGATCTTAAGGAGGGGAATTACCACTTAAAGATCAGTAAAAATGGTACTGAAGTTTATCAATCAGACAATATCCAGATAGCGGAAAACAAAACGCTCTCTCCTATTGACCTTAGTGTAAAATCCATAGAAGGAGTGACGATCACAAAGACCAAGCCCTATATTGAACGTCAGGAAGGCAAAATGATCCTTAATGTGGAAAACAGCATTGCCAGTACGGGAAATTCTGCTTTTGAGGTATTGGAAAAGGCTCCGGGAGTGAATGTAGACAGCAATGACAATATCAGCCTTCGTGGAAAAGGAAATTTGCTGGTACAAATTGACGGTAAAAATACCCCGATGACGGGATCAGATCTGGCAGCCTATCTGCGCGGAATTCCATCATCAACAGTAGAAAAAATAGAATTCATTACCAATCCATCTTCAAAATATGATGCAGCGGGAACTTCAATCATTAATATCAGGTTAAAGAAAGATCAGCGAAAAGGAACGAACGGAAGTATTTCAACTTCTCTGGGAACCGGAAGATTCATCAAGAACAATAACAGCTTCAGCATTAATCACCGCAATAAAAAAGTGAATGTTTTTGCAAATTACAGTTTTGCCTACAGGGAATTTTACAATCATCTGGTTCTGGACAGGAATTTCTACGAGGGCAATACTTTTGATAAAGCTTATCTGCAGGATAATTTTTTAAAATTCAATTTCAGGAACCATATCGCAAAAACAGGAATGGATTATTACATGAATGATAAAAACGTTTTAGGGTTTTCCGTGGGTTTTGTGAGCAATAAATTTGATCCGAAAGGTGACAATTCCAGTTTAATCCTTGGAAATGATCATCTTCCTGCCGGTAGTTTTACCACTCAGAACCGTTCTCATGACCACTGGAAAAATATTTCCTTCAACCTGAACCATAAATATACAATTGATTCATTGGGTTCAGAGATTACTACAGACTTTGATTTTATTAATTATTCAAATGCTTCATTGCAGAATTTTGAGACGAGGAATTATGAAAAATCGGGAAATCTGAAAAGCCTTGATATTCTACAGGGTGATATTGATGGAAACCTGAATATTTATTCTTTGAAATCTGATCTAACGAAAAATCTGAAAAAAAGCTGGAAACTGGAGACAGGGATCAAAACAAGTTTTGTAAAGGCAGATAATGATCTGAAATTCTTTAATGCAAGCTCCGGTGTTCCGGAATTGGATCTGAATAAAACGAATCATTTTATCTATGAAGAAAACATTAATGCTGCTTATGGAAATGTCTCCAAAAAATGGGAAAAGTTCAGTACCACATTCGGTTTGAGAGTCGAAAATACCAATGTAACCGGAACTCAGCTCACCACCAGTCAGGTAAACAAAAAAAATTATACACAACTGTTTCCAAGTGCCGTTTTCTCTTATGATGTAACAGATAAAAGTAATCTGGAAATCAATTTCAGCCGCAGGATTACAAGACCGAGCTATAATCAGCTGAATCCTTTCAAGTTTTATCTGGATCCCACAACCTACAAAGCCGGAAATCCTGAGCTGAATCCACAGACAACAATGAATTATGAATTAACATACAGCCTGAACAGTAAGTATTTTGCCACATTAAGTTATAGCAAAACAAAAGACAATATTACGGATGTCATCAAGCCTGTTACGGAAAACGGAGAAAATATTACGGTTCAGACCAATGAAAACCTGAATTCCGCATCCTATTTCGGTCTGTACCTGATTGCCCCAGTAAAAGTGACCAAATGGTGGGATATGAACAACAGTGCGAACTTCTACTATGGATCATATACCGGAAATGTGTCGGGAACGCAGATCAATAACAAAGGAAATTTCACATTCAACCTCAACAGTATCAATTCTTTTAAACTGGGGAATGGTTTTACTGCCGAGCTTACCGGAAATTACAGAGCAAGAGAGGTATATGCTTACATGGATGTAAAACCGAACTGGTATCTGAATATCGGAGCTCAGAAGAAGTTTAAAAATAACAGCACGCTGAAGTTTTCTTTCAATGATATTTTCTTTACGAGCAATCCGCAGGCACAGACCACCTTCAATAATTATGTAGAGAATTTCGTGGTAAAAAGAGATTCCCGTGTAGCGACAATTTCTTATACTTACAATTTCGGATCTTCCAAAAACGGACAGCCAAGAAAAACAGGGGGTGCTGATGACCTGAAACAGAGAATCGGAGTATAAAAAAGTATTAACAATTAAGGATAAATAAAATTTAACGATAAAATATAGCACTATGAAAAAACTTAGCATTACCTTATTGGCTATTGCCTCTCTATTTACCTTTGACCAAGTACAGGCTCAAAAATCCGGGCCTAATGCAACATCGGTAACTACTGCAGGGACTGATCAGGGACTGGATATATCCTTCATGGATACATCAGTACGTCCGCAGGATGATTTCTATAACTTCGTCAACGGAAAATGGATGAAAACGGCTAAAATCCCTTCTGACCGCTCGAGATGGGGAAGCTTTGACCAGCTTAGGGAAAGTACGGATAACAACTCTATTTCCATTTTAAATTCGCTTCTGAAAGATAAGTTTGCAGATGGAAGTGAAGGCAAAAAAATTCAGAATCTGTATCTCACCTACATGGATATGGATAAAAGAAATAAGGACGGAATCTCTCCTTTGAAGGAAGATCTTTCTAAAATTGATGCCATTAAAACCGTTGCAGACTTAAACCAGTATCTTACGGCAGCTACAAAACAGGGAGATAATCCTTTTTATGGATGGGGCGTAAGTGCTGATCTTTCAGATTCCAAAATGAATGCAGTGTATCTGGGCGGAGGTTCGTTGGGAATGGGCCGTGATTATTATCAGAAGGTCAATGAAAAGAATACAGAAGCTATCAAAGAATACACAAAATATGTTGCTTCAATGCTGAATGTTCTGGGCTATAAAAATTCTACCGAAGCCGCAGGAAAAATCGTTGACTTCGAAAAGTCTATTGCCAAAACCTTACTGACCAATGAACAGATCCGTGATATCAATCTTCAGAACAATCCGAAGACAATGGCTGAACTTTCTTCTTTGGTTAAAAACGCAGATCTTCCTTCTTATCTTAAAAAAGTTGGAGTACAGACTGACAAAGTGATTATCGGGGAACTTAATTATTACAAAAATCTTGACAGCTTTCTTGTTCCTCAGAATATTAACGTTATCAAAGATTACCTCAAATTCAATCTTTTATCAGGAAATGCTTCTTTCCTGACTCAGCAGCTTGATGAAATGAAATTCAATTTCTACAGTAAATACCTTCGTGGCCAGAAAGAGCAGAGAGCATTGAACAAGAGAGGCTATGAACTGATCAACGGCAGTCTGGGCGAAGCTTTCGGGAAATTATATGTTGAAAAATACTTCCCCGCAGAAGCAAAAGCACAGATGGTTGAACTTATTGATTATCTGAAGAAAAGTTTTGCACAGCACATCAGTAATCTGACATGGATGTCTTCCACCACAAAGGAAAAAGCATTGACGAAGCTTAATAAATTTGCAGTAAAAGTTGCTTATCCGGATAAATGGAAAGATTATTCCAAACTTAATATCCTGTCTGAAACACAAGGCGGAAACCTGTATAATAACCTTCAGAATATTTCTGAATGGAGGTATCAGGAAGCCCTGGACAAAGTGGGAAAATCTGTTGACAAATCCAAATGGGGAATGTCTCCGCAAACGGTGAATGCTTATTACAATCCACAAAACAATGAGATTGTTTTCCCTGCCGCTATTCTGCAGCCTCCGTTCTTTAATCCAAAAGCTGATCCGGCAGTCAATTTCGGAGCTATCGGAGGAGCAATAGGCCACGAAATGACCCACGGTTTTGACGATTCAGGAGCTCAGTTTGATGCAGACGGAAATCTTGTAGACTGGTGGACACCGGAAGATAAAGCCAATTTTGAAAAAGCTACAAAATCCCTTGCAGCACAATATGACAAGTATGAGCCAGTAAAAGGAACTTTTGTGAACGGAACCTTTACCAATGGTGAAAACATTGCAGACCTTGGAGGCGTAAATATAGCCTATGATGCTTTGCAGATGTACCTGAAGGACAAAGGACAAGTTGGAAAGATCAGTGGCTACAGTCAGGATCAGAGATTTTTCCTGAGCTGGGCAACGGTGTGGAGAACACTTTATACGGAAGCAGCTTTAGTTAACCAGATCAAAACAGATGAGCATACACCGGGAATGTATAGAGCGTTTGCACCTTTGGTGAATACGGAAGCATTCTACAAAGCTTTTGATGTAAAAGCCGGAGATAAGCTTTATAAAAAACCTGAGGAAAGAGTGAAAATCTGGTAGGATTATAAATTGTCCATAAACTTATTAAGGGCTCAAAATAAAGCATAATTAAACCAAAGCAGAACATTTTGCTTTGGTTTTTTATTTTAATGAACCTTGAACTATCAGTATAATTTTGAATCAGAGGTTTTTTAAGAATATATCCTTTGGTACTAAAAAAGGCTTCGACTCCGCTCAGCCTGACAAAACAAATTACAAGAACACGTCATACTGAGCACAGTCGAAGTGTTATCTAAAAAAAATAATCGAGACGATGATTCTTTATACTTTATAACAAAAAATCCCTCAAATTGAGGGATTTCATTATATAATAAGATTTAAATCTTAAGCTTCTGCTGAAGGATTTTGATCCACCGCCGGTTTTTCACCTTCCGGTCTTGCATTTTCTTCATTTCTTGCCGGTCTTTCATTTCTTTCAGGTCTTCCCTGTCCTTCCGGTCTTGGTTTTCCTTCCGGTCTCGGAGGTCTTGGTAAAAGAACTTTTCTTGAAAGTTTCATTTTCTTACGGTCATCGTAACCCATGAACTTCACCTCTACTTCATCACCTTCTGCATAAGGAACTTTATCTAAACGTGCCCATTCTATTTCAGAAATGTGAAGAAGTCCTTCAGTACCTTTTGCAATTGCTACGAAAGCTCCGAAATCCATTACTTTCACTACTTTTCCTTTGTAAACTTCACCTACTACAGGAACGAAAGTAATTTCGTTGATCTTGGCAACAGCTGCATTGATTTTCTCTCTGTCTGTTCCTGCAATCTCGATACGTCCGATCTCTCCGATTTCTTCGATAGCGATCACTGTATCTGTATCTTTCTGCATTTGCTGAATGATTTTTCCACCAGGCCCGATTACTGCTCCAATGAAATCTTTGGAGATCTCCATTACTACCATTTTCGGAGCGTGTGGCTTCACATCTGCTCTTGGCTCAGCGATAGTTTCAGTGATTTTATTTAAGATGTGTAATCTTCCGTCTTTAGCCTGCATCAAAGCTTTTTCCATGATGTCCATAGAAAGTCCCTGAATTTTGATATCCATCTGGCAAGCAGTGATACCGTCTGCAGTACCTGTAACTTTAAAGTCCATATCTCCAAGGTGATCCTCATCTCCTAAGATATCAGAAAGTACTGTAAATTTACCTGATTTAGTATCTGTGATAAGACCCATTGCAATCCCCGAAACAGGTTTTGTAATCTGTACACCTGCATCCATTAACGCCAGTGTTCCTGCACAAACTGTTGCCATTGAAGACGAACCGTTTGATTCAAGGATATCGGAAACAATTCTGATCGTATATGGGTTTTCTTCAGGAATAACTGCCTGTAATGCTCTTTGGGCAAGGTTTCCGTGTCCTACTTCTCTTCTTGAAGTTCCTCTTAAAGGTCTTGCTTCACCGGTTGAGAATGGAGGGAAATTATAATGTAAGAAGAATTTTTCGTCATGCTGAGTGATAACGCTGTCCACCATGTTTGCATCTTTTACAGAACCTAGTGTTACAGCAGTAAGAGACTGAGTTTCCCCTCTTGTAAATATGGCAGAACCGTGAGCTCCCGGAAGGTAGTCAATTTCAGACCATATCGGACGGATCGTCTGAGGGTCACGGCCGTCAAGACGGATATTGTCTTCAAGGATCATCTGACGCATTGCTTCTTTCTCTACGTCATGATAGTATACTTTTACGAAAGGTGTTACTCTTTCAAGTTCTTCTGCATCATCTGCATATTGTGCAAGGAATTCTTCAAGGACAGCCTTGAATTTTTCGCCTCTTTCTTCTTTTCCAGATGGAGTTTTTGCTACTTCATATACTTTGTTGTAGCAGTCGTTCCATACTTTTTCACGAATAGCTTCGTCGTGAGTTTCGTGGCTGTATTCTCTTTTTGGGAAAGCTTTTCCTACTTTTTCAGCTAATCTTTCCTGAGCTTCGATCTGTTTTTTGATTTCAGCATGAGCGAAAATGATCGCTTCAAGCATTTCCTGCTCAGAAATCTCCTTCATCTCCCCTTCTACCATTACGATAGAGTCTTTGGTAGCTCCAACCATAATGTCAAGTTCAGAATCTTTCAGTTGTTCATAACTTGGGTTGATTGCTAATTTCCCATCAAATCTTACTACTCTTACTTCAGACATTGGTCCGTTGAAAGGGATATCTGTAATAGCAATTGCAGCAGAAGCTGCCAAACCTGCCAAATCATCAGGAATCGTTTTTCCGTCATAAGAGATTAAAGAAATCATTACCTGAACTTCAGCATGGAAATCCTCAGGGAAAAGCGGACGTAGAACTCTGTCTACCAAACGCATCGTTAAGATTTCCTGATCAGAAGGTCTTGCTTCTCTACGGAAGAAATTTCCTGGAATTTTTCCGCCTGCATAGAATTTTTCTCTGTAATCTACCGTTAATGGTAAGAAATCTACACCAGGGTTTGCTTCTTTATTGGCTACAACAGTTGCTAAAAGCATTGTTCCACCCATTTTTACTACCACAGATCCATCAGCCTGCTTGGCCAATTTCCCCGTTTCAATAGTGATTTCTCTGCCGTCTGCAAGAGTAATCGTTTCTGTAAACGCTTGAGGTACACTCATAAATTTGTCGTCTTAATACTCCGTATTGAGTATGAATTAATATTTAAACTCTTTAAATTTTCGTGTGCAAAGGTAACATATAATAATGAAATATTAAATTTTCAGCCCCGGAAATAGCATTCCGGACCGTAAGATTCCGCCTATATATTTCAACAAAGCTGAACAAATTACTTACAGAATGTTCAGTTTTGTCATCACATTTCATCATTTAAAGCTTTTTTCAAAAAAATTAATCAAAGAATCCGGTCATTTTCGTATTATTGTCTCAAAAAGTGAAAATAATATTTTCTTTCTATTAAAGGCAAATTAGTTGCGAAAAGATGGGTCGCTGCCTTATCTTTGCCCTGCTTCTCAAAATAGATATGCAGCAGACGAAAATAACTGAAAGAGCTTAACAACTCTTTTCAAATAAATAAATGTTTATGAACAGTAAAGAAGTAAAAACACAGAGCAGGAATTACACCATTCCTTTAATCACAATCACCCTGCTCTTTTTTATGTGGGGATTCATCACCTGCATGAATGATATTCTGATCCCTTATCTGAAACAGCTTTTCAAACTTACCTTTTTCGAATCGATGCTGGTACAGTTCTGCTTTTTCGGAGCCTATTTTATCGGTTCACTGATCTATTTCCTGATCTCAATTTCAAAAGGCGATCCAATTAATAAAGCAGGGTATAAAAAAGGAATTATGTTCGGTATCTTTCTCGCAGCTTTTGGCTGTGTTTTATTCTACCCGGCAGCTACTTTTTCTTACTATCCTTTATTTTTGGGTGCTTTATTTATTCTGGGATTGGGCTTTACTGTACTTCAGATTACGGCCAACGCCTATGTTTCATTGCTTGGCAGCGGAGAATCTGCTTCCAGCCGTCTGAATATGACTCAGGCTTTTAATGCATTCGGAACAACGATTGCACCGGTTCTCGGAGGACATTTAATTTTTGAATTCTTTTCAGCTCCGGACGGTTCATTCAGCGCAGTGGCCACCAGAATTCCTTATCTGATTTTTGCAGGCATCCTTTTACTGGTTGCCCTATTAATTTCAAGAGTAAAACTGCCCTCTTTCCAGACTCAGGAAGAAGAGCTTGTAAAAGGCTGGGGAGCTCTTCAGTTCAGCCATCTGAAATTCGGAGTTTTTGCCATGTTCTGCTATGTAGGCGGAGAAGTGGCGGTAGGAAGTTTTATCATCAGCTTTCTTGAGCAGCCTCAGATTATGGGCTTTAATGAAATTATCAGTAAAAATTATCTTTCCCTTTATTGGGGCGGTGCAATGATCGGGCGTTTTCTTGGGGCTATTTCTTTGAATCAGTCATTAAGCCAGGGGAAAAAAGCAATTTATATGTTGGGTGCAGCAGCAGCTGTTTTCCTTGTGATTTTCAGTATTGTAGATTTAAGCTTTTCACAGATCAGCTTTTTCATTGCATTTATAGTCCTCAATTTTATTGCTTTCTTTATCGGTAAAGCAGCTCCGGCAAGGACATTATCCATTTTTGCAGCAGTGAATGTTCTTCTTCTTATCTCTGCAATGGTCAATCAGGGTGAACTGGCCATGTACAGTATTTTAGGAATCGGGATCTTCAATTCCATCATGTTTTCCAATATTTATACACTGGCTATTTCAGGTTTAGGCAAATACACCAGTCAGGGATCGTCTTTGGTTGTCATGGCCATTTTAGGAGGTGCTATCGTTCCTATTTTCCAGGGATACCTTGCAGATCAGCTGGGAGTACAGCATTCGTTTATTGTTCCTGTTTTCTGCTATCTTGTGATTCTGATCTTCGGAGCTTATTGCAGTAAATATTTGGGACATATTAAAAATACAGAAGCCCAATCGGGGCATTAATGTATTTAAAAGCAATATTTTAATTAATGATTTAAAGTGGGACGATTCTAAAACGTCTCACTTTTATTTTTAATCCCCTTTTAAAGTGTAACTTTTATCATAAGTCAGATACTTATCAGATAATCAATATCTTTTGTTATGAAGATTCAGTTACAGCTGGAATATTTTGCTTTTTTATTGCTTGGAATATTTGCTTTTGGGCAGACAGAGCTTTCGTGGTGGTGGTTTGCTGGCCTCTTTCTCGCCCCGGACCTTTCTATGCTCGGGTATGTTTTTAATAATAAGACAGGTGCATTTTTCTACAACCTGTTTCATCATCTCGGTTTGGCTATAATAATCTATCTTGCCGGAACAGCCCTGTCTCTCCCCTATCTTCAGATGGTGGGAGCAATTATGTTTGCACACTCCTCATTTGACAGAATACTGGGCTATGGGCTGAAATACCCGGATAGTTTTCAGAATACACATTTAGGGAAAATCGGAAAGGAAAAAAAGTAAAGGCATAAAAAAAGCAGCTTCTTTCGAAACTGCTTATCTTGACAATCTTTGTAGATTATTTTCTTAAACCTAGTTCAGCAATAATTGCTCTATATCTTGCGATATCTTTGTTTTTAAGGTAATCTAGTAAACTTTTTCTCTTACCTACCAATTTCACTAGAGATCTCTCTGTGTTGAAATCGTGACGGTTAGCTTTTAAGTGCTGAGATAAGTGGTTGATTCTGAAAGTGAAAAGAGCGATTTGTCCTTCAGCACTTCCTGTGTCCTGTGCAGATTTTCCATGTTTTGAGAAAATTTCCTGCTTTTTTTCTGTTGTTAAGTACATTCCAATATTGTTTAATGATTATTATGTAACGGGTGCAAAATTACAACTATTTTTTAATTCAGCAAACATTATTGATTTCATATATCAAATTTGATAGAAAAAAATGTTAAAAATTTCTTAATAATTTGCATGTCATCCGGCGAAAAGGCAGTAATTTTGCATACGAATTACACAATGAGAAAAATTATATTCTTTACAGCTGTCAGCACTTTTTTACTGGTCGGTGTTATTTCGGTGAAAGCACAGAAAAATGCCGATAGCAAGACGAAAAAGATTTTATACTTCAATCCCGAGGTAGATCCTGATATTGAGGAAATTAAAGAGCCTACCAATCTCGCTTTCTTCAGCGCCGTTTCCGATAATTTCAGCGGAAGAAAGAATAAAATGCTCAGAGCCGAAGTTCAAATTCCCTTTGATAATATTGAAAAACAAACCATTACGGATTACTGTATCAATAATGATGCTGATTTTGCTGTTGTTCCCAAAGTAAGATATTTCAAAGTAGGAATCGGCAAATATGTATTTTCCAACCAGGTTGTAGTGAGTATGAAGCTTTTTGATGCAGCAGGAAACCTGATTACGGAGGCAGATTATGATACTTACCGGAAAAATATACGTCTTCTGGGCTCCACAGTAAACTCAATTAAAATAGGGACTGATGGTGCGATAAAGGATATTCTGAAAAAACTCAGAAAACTGAAATCTTCAACCGGAGCAGAGTTATAATGATGAATGGTCATTTTGCTTTGCAAATCAATAGTTAAGACTGATAAAGTCCACAATTGGCAATTCACTGTTCATTACATAATCCCCGTTTTTTTTAACTTTAAACTGTCACTTCTGCTGCACAGGTCAATGTCAATTGGGCTGTTAATTAATAAATCTTTTTTCCCCTGGTAATTCATTTATTTTATTCAGATAAATCCGTATATAAGGATATTATTTTTCTCAAATTCAAGGCTATTTAGCATTTTTTAATATTGAATTATTTATTTCACAAAACCAAACACACTACCAAACACATTGATTATCAGATTTTTATTTTCATAACATAGTGAATAATTAAATATTTTTTATTATTTTGGTTCTACAAATTAAAACTTATACAATATGAAAAATTTAAAAAAGCTCAGTAGAGAAAAACAAAAGCAAGTCAATGGAGGAATAATCAAGCAATGCATCAGCCATGATCAGTGCTTTATCGGATGGTGCTGTAACTATATGTGTGTAGATTACATGTGTCCTGAGGTTTAATTAATCTGTATGAATCCAAATTTAATTAATATGAAAAAATCAAATCTAAAAAAGCTCAGCAGAAAAGAACAAAAAACAATCAAAGGAAGTGGGATTGTCAGAAAATGCAGCACTTCATCACAATGCTGGCCAGGTGAATGCTGTGACGGCGGAAGTTGTATTGCTTCACCATATCCTATGTGTGAACCTCTCGAATAATATAAGTACTTTATAAATAAAGTTTTTCCAGTTTTCAGTTCTACAAATTAAAACTATACAATATGAAAAATTTAAAAAAACTTAACAGAGAGCAGCAAAGACAGATTAATGGCGGAGTCTATTATGGCCAATGTGGCCCGACAAGACCATGTTCTGTCGGATGGTGCTGTAATGGGACATGTTCACCATTCAAATGCTTAGAGCCTGACCAACTATAGGGATTTTATGAATTAAAATTTAATTTTTGAACATCTGCTCCGGCGGGTGTTTTTTTTATTTCCAAAAAGATATTCTGATGTATTTTAATCTTTAATTAATCCTTAATTTTACCGCTTTCCTTTACAGTCTTAATTTTTTGGGTTATTTTTGCATATCCAAAAATTTCACGTTTTGAATTCCAGAGACGAACTTATCTTTAATCCTGCCGATATTGCCGAAACTCTTAGCAACCTTCATGCTGATGAGAGGCTTCTGGCATTTTTAAAAGTTCCGAAAGAATACAAAGCAGAAGTCTTCTCCCATCTTGATCCTGATTTTCAAGAGGATACCATCAGAAGTATCGGAAGTGAGGAAGTATCGGAGATCCTGAACGGAATGACACCGGATGACAGGACTTCCCTTTTTGAAGACTTCCCGGATGAACTGATTAAATATTCCATCAATCATCTTAATCCACAGGAAAGAAGGATTGCCCTGAAACTTTTAGGGTACGATTCAGATTCCATTGCGCGTCTGATGACCCCTTATTATATTCAGATCCGTAAGGAATGGACAGTGAAAAGATGTCTACAGCAAATCAAAAAGGTAGGAAAAAGAGTGGAAACCATGAACCACCTTTATGTAGTAGATGAAAGAAACCGCCTGATTGACGATATAGCCCTGGGAAGCTTACTTTTGGCTGAAGAAGATACATTGATATCAGATATAACTGACAATCACTTTGTTGCAATAACCACAACCACTTCAAAAGAAGATGCAGTAACCTATTTTGAAAAATACGACAGAACTGCCCTTCCCATCATTACTGAAGCAGGTGTTCTTGTAGGTATTGTAACCATTGATGACATTCTTGATCAGATTGAGCAGCAGAATACCGAAGATATTCAGAAATTCGGGGGTCTTGAAGCATTGGATGATCCATATACGCAGACTTCCCTGATGGAGATGATCAAAAAAAGAGGAACATGGCTGATCATTCTTTTCTTTTCGGAAATGCTGACCGCTTCTGCAATGGGTTATTTTGAGGATGAAATCCAGAAAGCAGTTGTACTTGCTTTATTCGTTCCATTGATTATTTCCAGTGGAGGAAACTCTGGTTCTCAGGCTGCAACCCTTATTATCAGGGCGATGGCTCTTCAGGAAATCGGACTTAAAGACTGGTGGTATGTCATGAGGAAAGAAATCTTCACCGGGCTGGCTCTTGGAGGTATTCTCGGTATTATTGGCTTTTTAAGAATCCTGATATGGCATAAAATAGGACTCTTCAATTATGGAATATACTGGCCTTATGTAGGCTTAAGTGTCGCTGTTTCTCTTGTTCTGATTGTTCTCTGGGGAACACTTTCAGGCTCTATGGTTCCTTTTATTCTGAAAAAAATGAATCTTGACCCGGCTACTTCTTCTGCCCCTTTTGTAGCAACCCTTGTAGACGTTACCGGTCTTATTATTTATTTTTCCGTTGCCGGACTTTTCCTGACAGGAAAACTTTTGTAATTTAGGCAGACAAAGTCTGAATATGAAAGTTGTTTCTCTTGTACCCTCCATCACAGAGGCGTTATTTGATCTTGGCCTTACTGAAAATGAAGTTGTTGGCAGGACAAAATTCTGTATCCATCCTGAAAATAAAGTAAAAAATGTATCTGTTGTCGGCGGAACAAAAAACATTAATATTGATAAGATCAAAGCTCTGAAACCTGATCTTATACTGGCCAATAAAGAGGAAAATATTAAAGAACAAGTAGAAGCATTGATGAATGATTTTAAAGTCACAGTAACTAATGTGGAAACCATTGAAGACAATTATTACCTTCTCAAAACTCTCGGAAATATTTTTAATAAAGAGGAAAGAGCACAATTATTCAATCTCAAGATCTATGAGGTTCTGGAACAGGCTAAACTCGACTCAACAGTAAAAGCTGCCTATCTCATCTGGAAAAATCCTTATATGACCATCGGTTCAGATACTTTTATACACAGAATCCTGTCTGAGATCGGGTTTGAAAATATTTTTAAAGATAAAACCCGTTATCCTGAAATTCAGATGAAAGATCTTGCTGATGCAGATGTTATCATGCTCTCTTCCGAACCTTTTCCTTTCAAAGAAAAACATATTGAGGAAATGAAGGCATTTTATCCTGATAAAAAGATTATGATCGTGGATGGCGAAGCATTTTCATGGTACGGTACCCATATTGCAAAATGTGGAGATTACTTTAATGAATTGCTTGCTGAGATTCATACCATGCAGCGTTGATCTTTTTAAATATTTAAGGTTTATAAGCAATTATCCGGATAGCAAAGAAGACCACTTAAGTTTTTTGAAAATCTTTGATTTTCACATTGACAAAAATTAGTCGGATCAAAATTCCCCTCCCCTGGAGGGGTGGCGAAAATTCAAAGAATTTTTGACGGGGTGGTTAAAACCGTAATAAAGCCCATGCTAAATCAACCTTCAGTGGCTTCCCACCAATGATCCAAACAAAAAAAGCTCCGATTCCAGATCAGAGCTTATTTTATATTTCAAATGAAATTTCAATTACAAAATCTTGGAAACCTCATTACAAAGCCATTCCAGCAATTCACGGTCTTCAGCGGTAAAAGGATCAATTTTGTGTGAATCTATATCAATCTGACCCACATTTTTACCGTCTTTAAAGATAGGAACCACAATTTCAGCCTTTGTATCAATGGAACAGCTTAAATAATTGCTTTCCTGATGAACATCCGGAACTACAAATGTTTCATTGGAAACGGCAACCTGTCCGCAGATTCCTTTTCCGTAAGGAATAATAGTATGATCAGTAGGAGCTCCTACATAAGGCCCTAATTTCAGTTCATCTTTGTCACCATTTTTAAAGTAAAATCCTGTCCAGTTGAAGTAAGAAATTTCCTGATCCAAAAGGTGACATACCTTTTCAAGCTTTTCTTCTGTATTATGTTTTGGACTTTCAAGAATGGAAGAAAGTCTTTTCTTTATTTCTGACATTTTATTTTGTTTTTTAGGAGAATTGTTTGAGGGAAAGCTCTTCTTTATAGCCGAACATTCCACGCTCTTTTATCATTTCTGCAACACCTTCAGGAACCTGGTTTTCCCAGCCTTTAATACAGCATGCAATTTTTCTTAAAATCTCTCTTGAATAAATTTCCAGGAACTCAGGATTATGGTTGGTAATATCTACAATACGGTTGTTGTGCTTGAAATATTTATAAAGCTCTTTTAAGTTTTCTTCTACTTTTAAATTTGAAGAATCCAGTAATTCGTGGGTTTCAGGATCTTTGTAAGGATAAAGATACACCCTCATCCCGTTTCTGAAGAACTTCCCGAATGCTTCCAGAATTCCTCCTGAAAGGTCCTTATAATATTTCTCGTCAAATACCATCAGAAGGTTATTTACTCCCATAGCAACACCAATATCTCCGCTCGTATAGGATGCAAAATAATCAATTAGTCTGTAATATTCGGAGAAGTTTGAAATAATTACGGTATAGCCAAGCTTTCCGAGAATGTCAACCCTGTCCATAAAATCTCTTTCGTCAATATCACCATCCGCTCTAAGGTTTGAAATAGTAATCTCAATAAGTACCTCTGTTTCTTCCTGAGTACAGATCGCATCTTTCTGGAACATTTCAAGACCGTTTTTAAGCATGTCGATATTCACTTTCGTCACAGGTCTGAAACTTCCTCTTACCGCGAATATATTTTTTTTGTATAAAACATCGGCAGGAAGCATATTGCTTCCCTGAGAGTTGAAGATCACAGCATCTGTCATTCCGTGTTTCACGAGCTGTAAAGACATCAATCTGTTATCAACATAGTCAAACGCAGGACCGCTGAAATCGATCATGTCAATTTCAAGACCGTCTTTTGCAATGTCGTCGTATAAGGATTCAATTAAAGTTCGTGGATTGTCGTAATAGTTGAAAGCGCCGAAGATAAGGTTTACACCCAGATTTCCTAAAGTTTCCTGCTGCAGGGTAGCATCATTTTCTTTGAATTTTACGTGAATTACAATTTCATTGTAATCTTCATTTTCTTTGGTCTGGAAACGGATTCCTACCCAACCGTGCCCCTTCAGCGTCTTATCGAAATTAATGGTAGTAACCGTATTGGCATAAGAGAAAAATTTTCTGTTTGGATTGTTTTCTCTAGAAATCCTTTCCTCAATCAATGCTACTTCATAACGGAGCATTTTACGGAGCCTGTTCTGGGTAACATACCTGTTTTTTGCTTCCTTTCCGTAAATGGCGTCACTAAAATCTTTGTCGTAAGCAGACATTGCCTTAGCAATTGTACCGGAAGCCCCTCCTGCTCTAAAAAAGTGACGAACAGTCTCCTGCCCTGCTCCAATTTCTGCGAAAGTACCATAAATACTAGGATCTAGATTAATTGTCAATGCTTTTTGTTTCGGAGTAAGTTTCTGATACATTAGGACGTAAAATTTTTCGTAAATTTACCAAAATTAAACCAACCTCAAAAGAAAATGAAGTTGAAATTTTTAGGAACCGGTACTTCCCAAGGTGTGCCCGTTATAGGCTGTACATGTGAAGTATGTACTTCCAAAAATCCCAAAGACAAGCGTTTCCGCTCCTCAGTAATGATTACTACAGAGGAAAGTAGAAAAATACTGATCGACTGCGGACCGGATTTCAGAGAACAGATGCTTCTCAACCATGAAAATAATGTAGACATTGCCCTTCTTACCCACGAACACAACGACCATGTGATCGGGCTTGATGATATGCGCCCACTTATTTTTAAAAGTGGAAAAGATATGCCTGTTTATTGCTATCAGAGAGTTGGAAACGAGATCAAAAAACGTTTTCCCTATGCTTTCACAGACGTAAGATATCCGGGTGCTCCGGCTTTTGAACTTCATGAAATTGAAAATAAACCTTTTCACGTTTTAGATACGGAGATCACTCCTGTTGAAGTAATTCATTATAAAATTACGGTCTTCGGATATAAATTTAAAAACCTGGCGTACATTACGGATGCCAACTTTATTTCAGACACAGAAAAGGAAAAACTGCAGAACCTGGATGTACTGATTTTAAACTGCATCAGAAAGTTTGATCCGCATCCTGCCCATTTTGTCCTTCCTGATGTGATCGCCCTGTTTAAAGAGCTTAAGCCTAAAAAATTATTTCTAACACACATCAGCCATCATCTGGGACTGCATGATATTGAAGATAAGGATCTTCCGAAAGGGATGCATCTGGCTTACGATGGTCTGGAGATAGAATTTTAAAATTTTCTCTCAAAAAGCTTTTGAACATTAAAAAAAGTTTCTATATTTGCACACCAATTTAAAGCAGCCCAGGTGGCGGAATTGGTAGACGCGCTGGTCTCAAACACCAGTTCTTAGGAGTACCGGTTCGATCCCGGTCCTGGGTACAAAAAAAGGTTTAATTAATTGATTTTCAATTTTTTAAACCTTTTTTACATTATATTTTACCGACATTTTCCCAACTTTTCAAAAAAATATAGTTTTCTAAATAATAGATAGAAAGATAATATGCTTGTTTTGCTTAATTCTGAAGTATTTTATTTCAATATTATTTCAACTATTCTTTTTTTGTAGGCAAAGCACAAAAAAACCGCCAATAGGCGGTTTATATTATTATTGTTTAGTAAAAACTATATTCTCAGGCTCATAAGGCAAATTTATTTTTATGCCACCAGCTGGATAATCTGAACAGTTTTTATTTGTAATAACTGTTGATTGAGGTTGATAGTGCCAATTCAGATGGGAAGGGTCAATATATTCAGTATTAATTATTCCCCATCCTACAGTGCATTTTCCACCTTCATAACTAAATGCAACTGAATTATCTATTTCTGTTCCCATACTTACTATATTAGTGTTATCATTAGAAGAATTCACTGTGCTTTCTATTATTTGGTTATTAATTAAAACTTTATATCTAATTAATAAAACATCTCTAAAAAAATGTTTTGTTAATCGACTTATTGGTCTATCCACCTGCTTAGTTACATAAATATAGATTTCTTTATTTCCTAATGTAGCCTTCCATGTTCCAACAAATTTATCATATTCATTATTAAGATCTTTAATGTGAGAATTGTTTGGAATAGTTTCGTAATCGGTATTTAATGAATATTGTTGAGCTTTACAGGAAAACACAAACAATCCTAAAAAAATAAGTATCCAGCTTCTCATTACAATTTAGTAAAGATCAGGTTTTCACCCTCTGGAAGATGGATTGTCTTATCTAAGCTTGGAGAGCATCTATCACTAGATGTTGCAACAGTTTCCGCATAATAACGCCATGAGATTTGAGTATTATTAAGTTTTTTTAAATAAATATCTCCCCATCCTATATCACAGTTTGTTCCATTGTAACTTAATACAACCATACTCATTCTTGTACCTCGGCTATGAATAAGATTTTTTTCTTTCATAGTAGTAAAATTTAGATTTTGTGTACTTTGAAGAACTATATCTGAAGAATTTTTTACAGAATATCTTACTATAAGGACATCTTTATAAAACTTTATATCACCTAAATCAAAATATTTATGATCTTCTTTGGTGATATATAAAGTAATTTGATTACTATTGATATTGGCTTGATATGTTCCAATATAAGGATCAAGTTCATTATTTAAATCTTTCAAATAAGCATTTAATGGTAGGTTATCAAAATGTGTATTTAAAGGAAGTGTTTGTGCTTTACAGGAAAACACAAACAATCCTAAAAAAATAAATATCCAGCTTCTCATTACAATTTAGTAAAGATCAGGTTTTCACCCTCTGGAAGATAGATTATTTTATCTAAGCTTGGAGAGCATCTATCACTAGATGTTGTGACAGTTTCAGCATAATAACGCCATGAGATTTGAGTATTATTAAGTTTTTTTAAATAAATATTTCCCCATCCAATATCACAGTTTGTCCCATTATAACTTAATACAACCATACCTAGATTTGGATTTGTTCCAAGACTGTGAATAAGATTTTTTTCCTTCATAGTAGTGAAATTTATGTTCTGAGTATTTTGAAGAATTGAACCTGTAGAATCTCTCACTACATATCTTACAATGAGAACATCTTGATAAAATTTCAAATTATCTAAATTAAAATATTTGTGATCTTCTTTTGTAATATAAAGTGTAATTGTACTTCCATTAAAAATACCTTGATAGTTTCCTATATAAGAATCTAATTCATTATTTAAATCTTTTAAATATGAATTTGTTGTGATATCTTTTAATTTTGTATTTAAAGGAAGTGTTTGTGCATTACATGATATTACTGTTGTAATAGCTATAAATAATACTAAAAATTGATAATATATTGTTTTCATTATAAATGTTTTTAAAATTATGGACAAGGAATGCCTTTTGTTGAGCCATCACTATTTAAACTGATTATTTCTACTTTATTACCATCTATTCTTTGTAAAATTACTTTATTTTCCAATTCCATAAGTTTTACACCTTCAAAGAAAAGTTTTTGCAAGCCTTCCATATTTAAAGTAAATCCACCATCATTAGTATTTAAAGCATCTAATTTTAATTCACTTGCTGCTTTTTCATATTTTTTCTTTATATCATCAAGCTTTTCATCTGTAAAACTATGCTCAACAGCTTCCTGATAACTTCCATTAAAACGTATTATATAATTAAGATAAACAAACCCTCCACTCCCATCTTGCTCTGCAGCAATCATGCCATGAAAAGCATCGGACGGACCAGTGATAGAATTATGCTTAACTAGCGTTAAAAGAATATCAATATCACGATGAGAAAGCATATGTGTCCCTCTTAAAGTATGGTTATGATATGCTCCATAAGAACTTGAAAGATCACCATAGTCTACCTCATGCTTTGAGGTTTGCGAAGCATCTGCTATGTTGCCGTTGGTATTTATTTTAAATCCGTTCTCGCCACCGTTAGGATTTACCGCAGGTAATTGGGCCTGCAATTTCAATGCTGAAATTTTTGCCTGTACTTCCGGCTTTGCCAGTGTGCTCTTAGTTTTCTCACAAGGGTTTTCAGGAGTATTATTCCCTACATTAGGTTGTGTAACAACACCCCCTCCACATAGTCCCGGACTGCTTACAGGATCGGTTGGGTTTTCAAAACCTTCTGCCTCACATCCTCCGGATCCCGGAGTACTGCCGCCTCCGGTATCACCTGTATCCGTTCCAGTTCCTCCGTCTCCACTGCCACCACCGCTTCCGCAGTTCCAATAGGCAATAGTATATGCAGATGGTGCCACATCGGCTGTACATTCTCCCCATGCAAAAACATTGGATTGGTTATGTACTCCTTCACTGCATTCATGCCAAATCGTTTCTTCGGTATATGTACACATACCAACTTTAGAAGAAGCTGAAGGGGCATCCAGATCTGTAATAGTAGTTTTACCTTTTGTATCTACCGGAATACCATTAAGAAGACTTTGTTTTTCGGCCTGTGTAAAACTATAGCTAAAGAGCAGCCTTTTATAACTGCCATCAGGAAGCGGCGATAAAACAAGATTTTCTAAAGGAGCATCTGCGGAAGCATTTTCCCTCACAATCCTAAAAGTATACGTGTAATAATTAGGTCCGTTTTCAATGTAGATCACATGGTCTGTATCTACAGAAACACCGTTTCCGTTTTTACCCAGTTTACCTTGAACTTTCTGCACTTCCTCTCCAAGCAATACTTTATGTTTAGTATCTTCTAAACGAATGGTTTTTGAAGTGAGCCGAAATTTACTGCTATTGTTAACGGTTTCTTTTTCAGGAAAATAATCATTCCTGCAGGAATACAGCGAAGCGCTGAGGGCTACTAATAGAAGTAGCCTGAGAGTAATTTTTTTTCTCATTAACTTTTTGTGTTTAAGCGTTAAATATAATTAAATTTTTCATATCACCATGACGTGATGTTTAAAAAGCTCAGACAAATTATTTTATAAGCCTTGAAAACCGGTGCACGAATCTAAAAATAATTGTGAATTCCTGATATGGGGGAAAACACGATATTTTAGATAATAAGTCTTTTTACCCGGATCGGTTACGTATTCTCATATAATATTTTTTAAATTGTTTCTGTCTTTTTCATATAAAAATATAACGACACAGCGACAGAACCTGTCGTAATTATATGATACTTAGCACAACTCCGATAAATTTTCATTATTTTATTATGAAATAAATGCAAAAATAATGAGAAGTGAAGCTATTCTATTGTGTATGATATTTCCTTTGCTATTCTTCATCTTAAGCTAAATTAGAATGAGGAAAAAATATCCTCCAAAACATGATATTTTCCCCGAAAACATCCTAAAGATTTATTTCCATTCCTTAAAAACGGCAATATCCTGCTATATTTGCCCCTGAAAAAATAATTCTACAATTATCATCAATGAATTTATTATACATCAACTGGGATGTAAGTCCCGAAATCTTCAATATTGCCGGGTTTCCTTTAAAATATTACGGAATGCTGTTCCTTGCCGGACTTGTTTTGTGTTATATGATCTTAAAAACTATCTATAAGAAAGAAAACCTGAGCAGCCAGGCCCATGAAGCTCTTTTTTCCTATGCATTTATTGGAATTCTGGTTGGTGCAAGACTAGGACACTGCCTTTTTTATGATTTTGATTATTATTCCCAGCATCCGATCGAGATCTTCCTTCCTATTCAAAAAGGTGCTGACGGAGCTTATCATTTTTCAGGATATGCTGGATTGGCAAGCCACGGTGGTGGAATCGGACTTATTATTATGCTTCTGATTTATGCCAGAAAATTTTCGATCAAATTCATGACTGTTCTGGATGTCATTGCGATTGCAACACCTTTGGCCGGAGCCTTTATCAGATTAGGCAATCTTATGAACTCTGAAATTATAGGAACCCCGTCTGATGCTCCCTGGGCTTTTATATTCAGACAGGTAGATAATATTCCCAGACATCCTGCTCAGCTGTATGAAGCAGTCTGCTATCTTACAATCTTCCTTCTGGTCTATTTTATTTACACAAAAAATCTCTTTAAGGTTGGAAAAGGATTTTACTTTGGAATCACTACCCTATTAATTTTTGTTGTCCGGTTCTTTGTTGAATTCATCAAAGTAGATCAGGTTGATTTTGAAAAAGGAATGAGTCTGAATATGGGACAGATTTTAAGTATTCCGTTCCTGTTTCTGGGACTGTTTTTTATTATTAAAAGCATCCGTGACAGAAAGGAAGTAGGAGTTTCGTAGTCTTAAAAATATCATAAAAGCCCCTGAAATTAATTAATTTCAGGGGCTTTTTTTGAGTCTGTACAAATAAAAATTGGCTTAAGGTCATTAAGCCAATCCGTATTCTGCAGCCAGAATACTAACATCCACATATATTCTAATTATTGTATTCGGTTATTGTTTTTGAAATCTTCACTTACTGATATTTAACAGTTCAAATTTGCTCAAAACTGGAGAAGAAAAAAAGAAACAGCTATCAAATAAAGTTTTTGGTCTATGAAGGATTTTAATAAATAAAATATAAAACCTAAAATTCTATAGACGGCTTATAGGTCCTGCCTATCGGAAGTTTCTTGCCGTTTACCTGAATCATACTGGCGGATCGTACTTCAATCTTTGGTTTGGAAATAATATAGGATTTGTGAATTCTGACAAACATTTTAGGATCAAGGCTTTCTTCTATCCTGCTGATCGGCATTTTTACAGTAATTGTTCCTGCTTTGGTATGAATGTGAATATATTCCCTCAAACTTTCGATAAAAAAGATGTCATAAAGGATAATTTTAATCTGCTTTTTCCCGCTGCTGATAAAAATATGTTCACGGTCTGCGGCTTCCAACAGAGCTTCTTCAGCATTCATGAGGTATTTAAATTTTTCAATAGCCTTAGTAAACCTGTCATATGGAACCGGTTTCATCAGATAATCCACAATATCAAGCTCATAGCCTTCTACAGCATACTGATGGTAAGCGGTAGTTACAATGACGAGAGGTGGGTTTTTCAGTTTTTTAAGGAAATCAAAACCTTTTACAACCGGAAGGTGCAGATCAAGGAACATCAGGTCAATATCATGCCTGTTTAAAATGCTTCCTGCGTAAACGGCATCAGAACATTTTGCCAAAAGATGAAATTCTTCATCCCTGGAAATAAAATTCTCCAGGATCTCAGCAGCTATCGGTTCATCTTCCACGATGATGCAGTTGTATTTTTTAGAAACGGATTGGGTCATTGAGATCAATAATTAAGGTTACAATATATTGTTCACTGGTGCTTTCAACGGTAAGTATATGTTTTGGATAAAGCAGTTCAAGCTGTCGGCGGATATTTTTCAGTCCTATTTTTGTAGAATTTCCGTGAGGTTTTTCTTCTTTTGAGTTTTCAATATGATAATGAAGAACCCCGTTTGTCAGTTTAATATCAATATGAATAAAACTCCGGCCTAAAGTTTCAGAGACTCCATGTTTAAAAGCATTTTCCACAAACTGAATCAGAATGAGCGGTGAAATCTCCCGGGAAGGGTCATCAATGTCCTCATTAAAACAGATCACAAGATCATGGTGACGAATCTGCTGAATCTGGAGAAAATCTTTGATATTTTCCACATCTTTTTCGATGGAAATATACCGTTCGGATGCTTCATAAATATTATATCTCATCACTTTGGAAAGCTGCAGGATCACATCAGGTGTTTCATCTGCTTTTTTAAGAGCCATTCCATAAATATTATTGAGGGTATTGAACAGGAAATGGGGATTGATCTGAGCTTTCAGCATGGTAAGCTCCTGATCAAGTTTTTCTGATTTTAACTTTGAAATCTGCTCTTTCAGCACGTTTTTCTGCCTTGTAATTTCAACCCCGAAGATAAGTCCTGCCATAAATATAAGGTCCATAAAGGAGTTGAAAGCCACAAGCCCGTTGATAAATCCTGAAGGCTGTTTTCCGTCTAATGTTTCTACACCTCCATAAATATAAGGATAGATGATATAATGGGTAAAAAATCTGTGAGCCAGTACGGCAGTAATCAGGCTAATAACAGAGAAGATATAGGTAAGAAATCTTTTTGCATTAATCCTTTCATAAAGGTACAGCAGGGCATAACCCAGCGGGATTTTAATTAAAAGATATCCAAGCTCAAGAATCAGAGTATGCTGAAGCCTTATCTGCCATTTCACATCAGGAAACTGATATCTTGACCAGTAAAAGTCCAGATAGACTTCCAGAATATAATACAGTATCCAAAAGAGCAGATGGATATGTAATTTTGATTTTCTGTCTGACTTCAAGTGTGATAAGATTTACTATGCAAAATACCATATTTCAGTTGAAAATAAAAATATCAGCCGCCAATCTACTGCAATTGTCTATCAACTGCATTTTCTTTCTGTCTGGTAAAGATAAGCTGTAAAAAGCAGCATACTAACAGCACATTGAATTCAATGCCATTGGTTCCTCCGCCAACTACATACCAGCCGTTCTGCCAATGGACAAAATAAATTCCTAAAATAAGGATGAATATATTGCTTACAGAAACTGCTTTTATATAACGGTCTGACCAGATCAGGAATACTGAGAAAAGATGAATAAGTTTCACCGCCCAGGCCAGATAAATCCCGAAAGGACTGAAGCCTATGGTATCAAGATAAAGCCGTCCGAAATTATTGACATCCCCACTGAAAACAGATATCACACTATGCATCAGTAAAATAACCGACAGGGCTGAACGGAGGTAGAAATTTTTCATGAATCTAAATTAAACAACCACAAAAAAGAATGATTATCACTGTATATCAAAGACTTAAAAACGTATATAAAAGAATGAAGCCTGATCATGGATATCTGTAATAAATTCCGAATATCCAACGCCATATAAACAGTAAATGTTAAATTAAAAAAAACTACATTTTTTGAAACTTAACATAAAATAGCATATTCCATTACATACCAGCCGAATACACTCCATAACTGCTCTGAAATACAGCTTTTGTTCAAAAAAAATCCAAAATACGTGAGTTTTAGGCACAGCATTTGCTGCTTTACGAATCATATTATACACCACTTCATTTTTATAATATATTATTTTCCACAATCCTCAGTACGCTGAGGATTTTTTCATTATACCTGTTTTGATGAAATAATGCTCCACTTTATCAGAGAGAAAATACATTTTTGATAATCAATGATTTAAAATAGGTTTATTCAGTTTATTGTCGTACATTTGTGTATTAATAAATAGGCCTCTGCCTTTGCCCTCTGTTTAGAGTATAGAAATTCTTTCTTTTCAGTTCCCGCTTTTCAGATGCCTCATTTTTAAAAAATCACTTCTTTTACTGATGAACGGCCAAAAACAAAAACTGCTTTCGACGTTTCGTTTTATAAAGAAGAGCAGACGGACTACTGCAGGCTTTACACAGCAAATGGCAGATCGGATAAACAAATATTACAATTTAAAATTAAATACTAAAATAATTTATGGCAGACTCTTTTTCTAAAAAAGAAAATTTCAAGAAAAAAATTCAAAAACAAAAAGAAAAAGCGCTGAGACGCGAAGAACGTAAAACGAACAACAACAAAGGAGCGGAAGATGTTTTTATGTATGTAGATGAGTTCGGAAGACTTACCTCTACCCCTCCTGAAGACAGAGAGAGACAGGAAGTAAATATTGATGACATCCAGCTTGGTGCAGCTCCGATTATTGAGGAGGACATCAGAAAAACAGGAATCATCACTTTCCACAGCGAAAAAGGCTATGGCTTCATTACTGAGGACAACAGTAAAGAAAATGTTTTCTTTCATAACAACAGCTGTGCACAACCTGTAAAAAAAGGGAACAAGGTATCTTTCGAGAAAGAAAAATCTCCGAAAGGATTCTCTGCTGTTAATATTCAGATAGTCAAATAATCAGACTTCAACAAATCTGCTCAAATGGCAGATCTTGTAAAATATAAAAAAGCCATCCCATGAGGATGGCTTTTATTGTTTAGATAAAATTCACATTCTTAACTGAACATTTTCTCCAATACTTTATAGCGATAATCAAAAATATGTTCCAGTTTCTTCTTAACAAAAAGCGGACGGGCTATTTCTCCCAGAAACCCCATCGGAAGCTCATAGTCAATCGTATCTTTCATCAATACTCCTTTTTCATTGGGAACGAACTCATGATGATGATGCCATAGTTTGTAAGGTCCTTTTTTCTGGAAATCTATAAAGCTCTTTTGAAAATCCACCTTAATGATCTCGGTCTGCCATTTCATTTTTATCCCGAATAATGGCGAGACGTAATAATCGATAAGCATTCCTTCATAAATTTCATCATTTTCCATTGTGGTAAGTACAATGAAATTCATGTCTTTCGGGGTGATCTCCGAAATATTATTGGCAGAGGAAAAGAATTTCCAGGCTGTTTCTATAGTACAGTTGAGCTGCTGCTCACGGTAAAGACGGTGCTTCATATCATTTTTATATCAGAAAGAATACCAATTCATTTATTTTCCACCCAAAATTGAATAATCAAGAATATGTAAAAACGGTTGATTTTCAAAACAGCAATCACCTATTTTAATTTAAAAATACACCCCTTCTATTTATAATATTTTATAACCTCATCAGTAAAACAGTTATAATATGTACAATTAAAACATATTCAAATAATGACTATAATAGAATTGGAGCAAGTTTTCCAGCCTAAACAAACACTATTATATTTTGAAAATCAAGCACTTAATCAACTGTCATATCTATGTAATATTTCATTTTTTCTGCAAAATGAATAAATAAAATATGTTTGTCTCAGAATTAAAAAGAAAGCAATTTAAATTGTGATATCATACAATTATCTACTTTTTTTATGAATGCTTCTCGAAATTCAACGGTTAAAATCTGATATAAAATTAAATTTTAATCACAAAAAAACAAAAATGATTTGGAAAAAAAATAATGAATACCAACTGGTTCAATGCCGGCCGGCATACCAATACATTCAACAAATTTTTATCCGAAACACAAATTAAAATAAAACACAAACAGGATAAAATGAATTATCATATGAAAAACAAATTATTATTAATAGCAGTTTGCTGTTCAAGTATGTTCAAAACACAAGTAGGCATAGGAACGACAACTCCTAATTCAAATTCAGCCTTAGAACTATCTTCTAATTCAAAAGGACTATTATTACCACGCATTGCTCTTACCAGTACGGTTTTACCGGATCCGCTTTTGAAACACGAAAAAGGTATGGTGGTCTACAATACATCGGTAGTAAACGATGTCGTAGAAAACATATACATAAATGACGGTACCAAATGGTATAGATTATATACCAATCAGCCTAATATTGGTGACGTATATTACAGTTTTGCAACAGCCGATCACCAGGGATGGTACAAATTGGACGGCAGAAGCTTAACTTCCTTACCTGCAGTGGCACAAGCAAATGCATCTAAACTGGCTATAGTATCAACATTACCTGACACTACCGACAGATATTTAAAACAAAGAGGAGCTTCTGCCATGTTATCTGCCAACGGAGCTCAAACTTTTACTCTTACACAATCAAATCTACCCAACATTACCTACTCAGGAACTACTACCACGGATGGAAGCCACACTCACACTTATGTTGATCGCGGTGATAAACCATATGATCACCTTATAGGAACAGCACAGTATGCAAGCTCTGCTACATCTGTCCAAACAACAAATGCAACAGGAGCACACATCCACGCTGTTCAAGTAAGCTCAGGAGGATCAAATACAGCAGTAACTGTTGAGCCAAAGAACTTGGCAGCAAATGCTTTTATTTATCTAGGTTTCTAATTTTAAAATTGTATAATGAAAAATATATTGTCTTATATCATATTAATCCTGGCCGTATCTGTTAAAATTAAAGGCCAGGTCGGAATAGGAACCCCCAATCCAAGTACAAATTCAGTATTGGAAGTTTCTTCAACAGATAAGGGAATATTGTTAATGAGAAACAACATTACCAATACCACTTCCCCTGCACCATTATCAGCACATGTACAAGGAATCATTACCTATAACCTTTCCAATTCAAATGATGTTTCGGAAGGACTTTATCAAAACAATGGAATACAGTGGACCAAATTGTCTTATGATTATCCTTATGGTACCATCTCAAATAGTTTGGCAACAACAGATAACAACGGATGGTATTTACTGAACGGAAGAGCGGTTTCTTCACTTCCAGCCAATGTTCAATCTCGGGCAGTAAGCCTGGGTTTTGCAACAAATTTACCCAATGCTGATGACCGGTTTATTAAAACAAAAGATACTTCTGAGACCTTAGGTTTGTTATCCGGAAGTTCTACTATCGCATTAACACAAGCCAATCTGCCCAACGTTACTTTTATGGGGAGTACCAATTCTGCGGGAGACCATTCTCATACTTATATAGATAGGGGTTCCGGCACAACTACTAACAGTGGAACCGGACCTGCAGGTATGAATCCTGAAGCTGATGATACTGTAGGAACATATACTACCGGCACTAGTGGAAACCATAGCCATCAAGTTTCAATGCTTTCTGGTGGAAGCTCCCAGCCTGTTAATATAAACCCAAGCTACTTAGTAACCAATGTATTTATTTATTTAGGAAATTAATTATGAAAAAGTTAAATAATATCATCATCATATTTGCCATTGTACTTATTAGCAATACTCTAAACGGGCAAGTGGGCATCAATACGCCTAATCCTAATAAAGAATCCCTGCTGGAATTATCTTCTACCGATAAAGGGTTCTTACCTGTAAGGCTGTCTTTGGTAAGTATGACCAGCGCTGCTCCTCTTTCTCAACACGTTAAAGGTATGGTAGTCTACAATACAGCAAATACAAGTTCTGTATCAGAAGGACTTTACGTGAATAATGGTACAGAATGGCTTCGGTTATCTACAGCAGATATACCTGTAGGGAACATAAAATATAGTGTTCAGACAACGGATCACAACGGATGGTATCTGCTAAACGGAAGAGCAATCTCATCATTCCCTCCGGTTGCACAGTCGAATGCAGCAGCTATTGGTTTTACGGCTAATATTCCCAATGCCACGGATAAATATTTAAAAGCAAAAACCGGAGCTGAAGTTTTAGGTTCATCAGGAGGTAGTACTACTTTCACCCTTGTGCAGGCCAATTTACCAGCTGTGACTTTTTATGGTATGGCTCTTTCTACGGGCAACCATGCTCATACCTATACTGACAGAGGCAATACGACTGTTGACGCAGGAGTAAATACTACTGTCAATATGCAGGCTGATGACACCTCAGGAACATATACAACAGATCCGGCGGGTAATCATAGCCATAGCTTTACTGTAAATACGGGAGGAGCAGGTGTTCCGGTATCTATTAATCCCAAAAATATTGCCCTCAATGTCTTTATTTATTTAGGACAATAATATATTGATACAATTCTTTTTCATCTGTATAAAAGCAACTATACATAAGTGTTCACTTTTTGATATACGATTCTAAAACACAACAGCAAAAACAAATGAAAAGTACACAAGCCGTATTCTCTTACGGCTTTTTTCATTTTAAAAATATTATTATTCTATTGATAAATCCACATCAGAACCGGTTTTTTTGTTTTTTGAATCATCGGATCAATTTCCCTCATCGCATTATTGGAAACCGTAGGACAGCCCCACCCTTCAGGAGAACCTTTTGGAAAAATTTCATCATCACTCATCTGATCCCACGAATGGAAAACCACAAACCTTTTCAAAGCATTACTGTTGGTTGCTTCCAGACCATGCATCAGATACTTGATATTAATTCCCCATTCACTATACGCTCTTCCCTGCAGCTTATATTTTCCTAAAGAGGAAAGATGGCTTCCGTCTTCATTACTGAACTTCGGATTATCTTTTGAACCGTCCGCACTCCATGGATTTGAACCACAGCCATGCCCTACAAGATACTTTTTAACCACTGAATCCGTTTTAAAATCCCAGACAAAAAATCTTTTAACACCGGAATGAAGACTCATATCGATCAGGATACAAAAATCTGTACTGAGCTTTTTTGAAACACAGAATTTCAGAGCTTCTTCCGCTTTTGCTTTAATTTCAGGCAGATTTGCTTCCGGTCTTTTTTCTGTTTCAACAACAGGCACTGTAATGACAGAAGAATGGTTTACTCCAGGCTCATTACTGCATGAAAGTACAAGGTAAACAGTAAAAATAGCGGTAAGAATTTTCATTGACAATTATTTATAGTGTCTGAAAATCCCAAAATCGGAAGGGGTCCACAATGCTGCTTTCTGGCCTGCTGCTTTCAGCGCATCGTTTGCCCAGGTATTGCAGGTGTTCAGGAAGCTGTATTTTCCTTTGGCATCATAAAATGCATCATTTACGTCATACACAGCATCGGTAGGAATAAGAATGAAATTTCCGTTCTGATCCCTGTCGAATTTATCTTCTACAAATTTCACCAAATTCTTGTACTGCTCTTTGCTGATCATGATCATTTTGCAGTCTTCACCTTCTTTCATGGTTTTGTAATAAGAACAGTGCATAGCTGAATCACTCAGCCAGAAAGCAGCTTTAAAAGCAGTGGAAAATTTCAGATCGGCCCAGGTTGGAGTATCAAGATAAAAGCCTTTGTCGCCCCAGCCTATTCCTATATAAGTATAATCTGTTCTTTTTGATTTCGTATTGGCAAACGGAACTTTTGCCCCCCAGTCCTGAAGATCATTTTTTACAGGCATTACGATGTCAGTATGCACTCCGTTTGTGTAGATATAAATCGGAACATCCTTCGGTTGTCCGTCATTATCCCCGGAAACTTCTATAAGAGGCAGCAGAAGCGCCATAATAACATACAGGGCAACAATTCCCAGAATAACACCCAAAGTTTTCAGAACGTATAATAATACAATTTTCACACTCATGTTTTAATAAAATTTAATCTTCAATTTTCCGTAAAAGTATTTGTTTTAATCGAAAAAATGATTAAATTTAGTTACGAAATATTCACAAATATGCGTAAAAATACAAAATCACAAAAAAGATTTAAAGTAAGAGTAAAAACAGCTCCAAAAAGAGTACAAAAAAAACGTTGATTTTCGGTGGGACATTGGTCTCCTGAAGGTCAATTTTTCTTTTCTAGGAAAAGTTTTTCAGAGATTCTTATTGAATAGATCTTATCCTCCTTAAGGCTTACAATTTAAGGAATGGCCGTTTATCCTCTTAAGTTTTGGAACCTGAAAATTCCAGATGAGGATTTGTCACCAAAAATTTATCCTAAAGTTTATCTGAAGAGCGTTCCAGAAATTCGATATTACGCTTCAGACCTGCAAATTTTGTTCTCTTTACGGGAGATTTTCTGAAGATCTCGGAGAATATTTCTTGGGTAATTTCTTTCCACTCTCCTTTTTTGAAATTTTTCAGCGATTCATTGGGAACAAACCGGCTCTGAAGATTTGGGGCAGAAAACCTGTTCCATGGGCATACATCCTGACAGATATCGCATCCGAACATCCAGTCTTCCATTCTGTCCTGAAAATAATCCGGAATTTCGTTTTTGAGTTCTATGGTTGCGTAAGAAATACAACGGCTTCCATCAATGACCTTTTCTGAAACGATGGCATCTGTAGGACAGGCATCAATACATTTTCTGCAGGTTCCGCAATGATCTGTAGCAGCATAATCGGGAATCAGTTCAAGGTCGCAGATAATTTCTGCCAAAAAATAGAAAGAGCCGTTTTGCTTGGTGATGAGATTGGCATTTTTCCCTACCCAGCCTATCCCGGATTTTCTGGCCCAGCTTCTTTCCAAGACAGGTGCGGAATCTACAAAAACCCTGAACCCGAACTCTCCTATTTCCTGCTGAAGCTCTGAAACCATCTCACGGAGAATTTCCTTTACCACTTCATGATAATCTTCTGCATAAGCATATTTTGAGATCTTGTAGTTTTCTAAGGCAGAGATTTTTTCTTTTGGAAAATAATTATAGGATAGTGAAATAACAGATTTTGAGCCTTCCACAAGCAGTCTGGGATCAAGTCTTTTGTCAAAATGGTTTTCCATGTACTTCATTTCGCCATGGAAATTATTTTTAAGCCATTTTTCAAGATTTGAGGCATCTTCTTCCAGAAAACCAGCTTTCGAAATACCACAGCTCTGAAACCCAAAATGTTCTGCTTTGGATTTTATGAGTCTGGAATATTTTTCGGCACTGGTATTCAGGATTTCCATTCTGCAAAATTAAGATTAATTTACGAATCCTGCATTTTTCAATAACAGTGGATAAGCCCAGGTTTTTAAGCATTTTTGTGAAAATTTATGGTTTGTTAAAATACTTTTTCAGGAAAAAATTGCGTATTTTCGTTCTTATTTTAAATCTAATACATTAAAAGTTATGTCTTTAATAGAAGTTATACAATCAGGAAATTATGAATTAGTTGACGTTCGTGAGCCAATGGAGCTTGAAATGGACGGAAATATAGACGGAGCCAAAAATATTCCGCTTGGTGAGGTAGAAGACAGAAAAGAAGAAATCTTATCTGTTGAAAAGCCTGTGATCTTATTCTGCAGAAGCGGAAACAGAAGCGGAAAAGCATTGGAATATCTTAATGGCCAGGGCTTGAAGGACGGTTATAACGGCGGAGGCTGGGCTGAACTGAAAGCAGTACTGGAAGCAAATCAAGGAGCTTTTTAAAAGTTCCTTTTTTTATCTTAATCCATCATGAATCTGCAAGAAAAATTCACGGATCTTTGTCTTCATTTTACGAAAGACGGGACACTTATTGAAAGCCTGTGGCAGGAAATTGAAAAAAAATACTCCGGAAAAGGCAGGCATTATCATAATCTTTTTCACCTTGAAAATATGTTCCTGGAGCTGGAAAGTGTAAAAGGCCATATTACAGATTATAAAAGCATTGCATTCTCTGTTTTTTATCACGATGTTATTTATGATGCTTCTTCAAAATCCAATGAAGAGAAAAGTGCATCTTATGCTGCGGAACGGCTTCAAAGAATAGGCTTGGATAATGGAATGATTTCAAAAATAGAAGCCCAGATCTTAGCAACAAAGTCTCATCAAAAATCAGATGACACAGATACGGATTATCTTCTGGATGCAGACCTTTCTATTCTGGGGAAAGACTCTGAAACCTATTTTGACTATACCCGGAAAATCCGGAAAGAATATGCCATATATCCCGATATCCTCTACAAACCGGGAAGAAAAAAGGTGCTGAAACATTTTCTTGAACTTGAGAGTATTTTTAAAACCAAGCATTTCAGAAACGAATATGAGCAGCAGGCAAAACTGAATCTGACTGCAGAACTTCAGACTTTATAAGTATATGATATAAAAGGAGATGCAGCTAAGCTACATCTCCAACATGGAACCATTCATTCAAACACAACTAATCATCAACTAAAAAACCAAAGGGGGAACTTTAGAGATCTCTTACAGGGGTGATTTTTCATCAGATTTTGTTTTTAGAATCTTCTGCATCGCTGTTTGATGTTTCAAAAATAGAAAACAGAATATCACCTTGTAGTGATTTCAAATGTAGATTTTGTGTAATTTTCAGCATAGAACATGATATAGTATCCTGAAAATCTGATATCAAAAAAGTTAATGATTTTAAAATAATCGCTTTAAAATTTATCCGGAATATAAATTATTTATTTTTTTATTTTCGCTAAAACATGTACATGTATTAATATGGAAATTAACATGAAAAACAGCTATACTACCCGTAATAATATGTATACTCATACAAATAATAAATTTTCCAATAGAATTTGTACATAAAAAAGACTAATTCAGCTTGAATAAAAATCCGGAAATGGCATTAAAATTTCCGATATTTTCCTGATTAAAAGAAATGAAAAAGCATCTTGTTAAATCAAGATGCTTTTATTATTAATGCTAAATTTAAGCTAAATAATATTTAAAAATTCCGATACTTTATTGAGGACAAGTTCAGGAACTTCTTTATGCGGTGTATGCCCAGTTCCCGGAATAATATATTTTTCCGATGTACCGCTTACCTGAGTGACTGTCTTTTCAACCTGTTCCAGCGTGCCATACTCATCAGCATCACCCTGAATGAAAAGTAAGGGGCAGTGGATATCTTTTAACAGGTATTCAATATTCCAGTTTCTGTAATCTTCGCGGGTCCAGGTTTCCGTCCAGGCTTTGAAAAGCATTTCCACTTTATCTCCATGATACTTTGAAAGACGTTCGGCAAGATTGGTCGTTTTGTAAGCTTCCCAGGCTTCATAAACCCCTTTCAATGTAATATCTTCTACGAAAATATGTCCTGCTTCACAGATTACTCCCTTTATTTTTTCAGGATATTTAGCTGCTGTGATAAGGGCAATGGTCCCTCCATCGCTATGTCCGAATAAAACTGCATTACTGATATTAAGACCGCTAAGCAGATCGTTAAGCAAGTCGGCTTCCAGCTCCATATAATTGACCGGTCTTTCATGAGTAAGCATCGGTCCGGATTTTCCATACCCTAATCTGTCATACACCAGAACATTACTGTTTGTAATTTGAGACAGCTTAAGCGGAAAGTCTCTCCAAAGCTGTGTACAGCCCAAGGAATCGTGGAGGAAAACAATAACAGGTTTTCCTTCAAATGCATTATGATATGCAATATACAGTTTCTGATCTCTTACTTCAATTATTCTCTCTTCCATTCATTCAGATTCTATAAACTTGGCTCCTTAGTTCCCTGAAATTCCTTTAATAAGTTTGCAAATACCGTTTCCACCGGAAGTATTTCGTCAATTAAGGCAGAAACCTGGCCTATTTCCAGTTCGCCGTCTTCCATATCTCCTTCAAACATTCCCCGTTTCGCTCTTGCACGCCCCAATGAAGCTATTAAAGCATCTTTATCTCTTCCCGACTGGTAGATCTCTTCCAGTTCTCCAAAGAATTTATTTTTAACCATTCTTACGGGTGCCAATTCTTTTAAAGTAAGATGAGTATCTCCTTCATTCAGTTCTGTGATTTTCTTTTTCCAGTTTTCGTGGGCACTTGCTTCAGTAGTCGCAGCAAAGCGGGAACCAATCTGTACGCCGTCCGCTCCTAAAATCATGGCAGCTTTCATCTGTGATCCCAGTGCAATTCCTCCGGCAGCAATCAGTGGCTTGGAAATATGTTTTTTAACATTTGGAATAAGGCAGAAAGTCGTTGTCTCATCTCTCCCGTTATGTCCCCCTGCCTCAAAACCTTCAGCTACGACAGCATCTACTCCTGCTTCTTCACATTTTACTGCAAATTTGGTAGACGAAACTACATGGGCTACTTTTATTCCTTCTTTTTGAAGGGTTTCTGTATAAGTTTTAGGATTTCCGGCAGAAGTAAATACAATCTTTACCCCTTCTTCCAGAATAATCTGAATAATTTCCTCAAGATTAGGATACAGCATGGGTACATTAACACCAAAAGGCTTATCCGTAGCCAGTTTACATTTCCGTATATTTTCTCTCAGGATATCAGGATACATGCTTCCTGCACCTATAATCCCTAATCCTCCGCAGTTCGAAACCGCCGAAGCCAGTCTCCATCCCGAATGCCAGATCATTCCGGCCTGAATAATAGGATATTGTATATTAAAAAGCTCTGTAATTCTATTTTGATCTGTCTTCATGTCATGAAGTTTTTTTGCTGAATTGAAATCTATAAAATTGCTCATGCGTAAAAATACTAAAAACAACGGTTTCTATAGAAATAACTTGACTTTTTCAACATAAAAAAACCTCCAGAAATTCTGAAGGTTTGGTATTTATTTTTTGATTGATTCTTTTTTCCAGTTGGCTTTGAATTTACAGTTATCATAGCGTCCGTCAATCGATATGAAGGTTGTCGGTAACTTAGAATTGACAAACTTTTCAATCATTTCATTACGCTTTTTATTGAGCGCCATCTGCTTGATCCTGTTATAATCTGTTTCCAGTGTAATCTGGTGAGCAGGAATAACATCTTCCTGTTTGATGATCTTTATAACTTTTCTTTTATTGTCTTCATCTTCGAAAGGAGCTGTAATATCTCCTTTGTTCAGACCTGCCAGTTCGTAAGTGATAGATCCCGGAATACTTTCTCTTTCAATTTTATCAGAACCATCTGCACCTGAAATAATTCCTGCATTAAACTTCGTCTTTTTATCATCTGAAAATTTAAAAGCAGCATCTTTAAACGTTATTTTTCCGGCAAGAATAAGACCTTTGATACTGTCCAATTTTGCTTTTGCCGTTTTTATTTCGTCATCTGTAGGTGTAGCTTTCAGCAGGATGTGTCTCGCATCATACACCTTTCCCGATTTCTTGATCAGCTGTATAATATGGTATCCGAATTCAGATTCAATAGGATCTGAAATTTCATTTTCCTGAAGGTTTAATGCAGCTGCTTCAAACGGCTTTACCATCTGTCCTTTGTAAATATTTTTATATAGACCTCCGTTTGCAGCAGATCCTTCATCTTCAGAATAAATTCTCGCCTGGCTTTCAAAAGTTTCTCCGCCAGCAATATCCTGCTTGATTTTATTCAATCTTTTGATAAGATCTTCTTTATGAGCTTCTGTAAGCTTAGGGTAGATCATGATTTGCGCTAAAGAGATTTCATCCTTAACCTCCGGAAGCTGCATTTTATACAGATTATAGAAGTCTGTAACCTCATTCGGGGTTACGTCTGCTTTTTCTGTAATACGCTGGTATTTTGCCTGCCCATAGTATTGATCCACATCTATCTTTTCGATAGCGTTTTTCATTTCATATCCGTTTCTGAATTTATATGCAGCAAGCATTGTTTTTTCATCCGGAAACTGGGAAAGTAACTGACGGTATTTTGCATTAGCCTGCTCTTTAATAGCAGCAGAACGGTTTTCAATTAATGTATCTTTCTTTGCTTCATATACAAGAAGCTTATTACTGATCAGGTTTTCAAGGAAGTCGCATTTATCTGTTTCAGAGGCTCCCTGTTGTTTGGCATAGTTCATCTGCTCATTCACATCCGATTCCAGAACAATTTCATCCCCGATTACAGCAGCAATACCATCCACCAATTCTCCCGGTTTTAGCTGAGCATTCATGTTTGAAGAGAATATCATCATGAAAATCCCAAGAAGAAAAGTGATTTTTAGTTTATTTGTCATTTTACTATTTTAAACAAGTTGCAAATTTAGAATACTTAACGAATTAGTCTAAATTTTTTATTATAAATATTTCTTAAAAAGACTTATTTATTGCAGTTCAACATCAAATGTCGTTAATTCTTTAAATTGTCTTAATCTGCTGAACATATCAGATTCTTTTACTTCCTGAATTCTCACTGTTCCGAATTTCTCAACAGTGAAAGAAGCCATTGCAGAACCTACGATCAGGGCTGACTTCATCGTTTCGAAGTCGAACTTACCTTTTTTAGCAAGATAAGCAGCAAAACCTCCTGCAAAAGTATCTCCGGCTCCGGTTGGATCAAAAACATCTTCCAGTGGAAGTGCAGGAATAGCAAATACCTTATTATCATGGAAAAGTAAAGCTCCGTGCTCCCCTTTCTTGATGATTACATAATCAGGGCCCATTGTATGGATCTTTTTAGCTGCTTTTACTAAAGAATATTCTCCTGAAAGCTGTCTTGCCTCTTCATCATTGATAGTAATAACGTCTGTTTTAGCAATCATATCCATTAAGATATCCCAGGCTGAATCCATCCAGAAATTCATGGTATCAAGAATAACAAGCTTTGGACGATCGTTCATTTTTTCCAATACGGACAATTGAACACCAGGGTGTAGGTTTCCAAGCAGAAGGATTTCTGCATCCTGCATAGAATCCGGAATTTTTGGGTCAAAATTCTCAAGAACATTCACTTCAGTAGCCAAAGTATCTCTGGTATTCAGATCATTATGGTATTTTCCGGACCAGAAGAATGTTTTTCCTTCTTTTACAATCTCAATTCCTTCAATATTTATGTCTCTGTCTGTGAACATATCAAGGTGCTCCTGTGGAAAATCTCCTCCAACAACGGAAACAATACCGGATTTAACGCCTAAAATAGATGAAGTGATACCAATATAAGTAGCTGCTCCTCCTAAAATTTTATCAGTTTTACCAAATGGCGTTTCGATTGCATCAAATGCAACGCTTCCAACAACTAAAAGTTTCATATATTTTTCAATGTATTTTAAAGTAAATTATTTTTTCCATTCAAAAGTGTCCAGCAGGTGTTTCATATCATTTTTGATATAATTTACCGCCGGGGCCAAAGAATCCGGTTTCGGTCTTGTGTTAAAGTATAAATAAGCAGTCACGAAATGTTTCGTACTGTCTGTAATGTAAAATTGAAGATTGGAAGCACTCTGTCCCTTCAGTTCATAGAAGTTTCCGTATACCTTTTTGTCAGGATATTCGAAAGATTTGGTATCTATGGAACTTGCTTTAATGGTATGCTCATAAACCATTTTCTCAGCTTCTTTGATATGGTCTGCAAAATCATTCTGTATCGGATAATAGGTCACAAAGACCTTTGCTTTCATTTTTGGATAGTTAATATAGTACCAGCACGGCTTTTTGGCATCGGAAATTGATGCGAAATCTGAATATTCAAATGTATAGGCACAGTTATTCTCAAACTTCTGGTATTTCGGTTCCGGATATTCCAGGCGGAGTTCTCCATAAGGTTTTGGAACATGATCTTTTCCGCACGAAATTAAAAGCAGTGATACAAAAATAAAAATGACGTTTTTTATCATTTTGCAAAAGTACAAATTAGATTTTAGATTTCAGGAGACAAATTTCAGTCTTTCAGCGAGTTTTGAATATAGTTTTCCAAAGGCTTGGGAAAAGATTTGTCATGTGAAGCTTCAAAGTCTGTAATGATGTACTGATTTTCTGCTGCAAAACGGTTCCAGGCAGCTTCTGAATGAACCTCAACGCCCGAAATCTCAATGGTCAGATTCTTATGCGTAAGCTTGTGGGTAAGTGTTTTTACATTGCTGATAAATGGTTCAAGTTCTGCAGAAATAGCGGGTGGAAATTCAAATAATTTTTTCCAGATAAAATCGTCTTTCCTTTGTTGAATTAAAAACTGTCCGTTTCTGTGTATAAAATAATATTTCAGGAAAAGGTCTTCTGTTTTTACTTTTTTTGTTTTTACAGGGTAATCCGATGTCTTCTCCATAGAGAATGCGAGACAGTCATCATTTACCGGACATTCCCCACAGAGAGGGTTTTTAGGCTTACAGATTTCTGAACCTAGATCCATCATAGCCTGATTAAAATCACCAACATTTTCAGGCATGACCAATTCTGCAAGCTGGGAGAAATAGGAAAAAGCTCTTGAGTTGGAAATATCAAAGTCATCAGCAAAAATCCGGCTCAAAACTCTGTAGAAATTACCGTCAACAGCAGGCATTCTGCCTCTGAAACAAATGCTTGAAATGGCTGCTGCGGTATACTTGCCGACTCCCTTTAATTTTAAAATCTCTTCATAATCAGCAGGAAAATTACCATGATAATCATTCATGATCTGTTGTGAAGCCTTATGGATGTTAATGGCTCTTGAATAATATCCAAGTCCTTTCCAGTACAGCAGGACTTCATTTTCTTCAGCTTCAGCCAGTGTCTTTACGTCCGGAAATCTTTTAATGAAGTTATTATAATGATTGAGTCCCTGACTGATTCTTGTCTGCTGAAATACTATTTCACAGATCCAGATTTTGTAAGGGTCTTTTGTCTGTCTGAAAGGCAGATCTCTTGCATTCTTTCCGTACCAGCTCAGCAGTTTATTTCCGATATGGAGAAAATCTGAGCTTTTATTATCTTTTTCCAAAAAACTTTGTCTGTTTAAATGATTTTCAGGGAATTTTCAGGTCTCTGTTTCCCTTTCTGCAAAGATAAAATTATTTATCCTTTTTCACAGAATACACCGGAGCAGCTTTCAGCCACTGATATTTGAGATTTCTTTCTGCTGCGATGAACCTGAAACCTTCAAGTTTTTTAAGGTAAAGATAAATTGAGTCGTTTTTCAGCTTAAGCCGTTGATCGGAAAGAAACATAAAAGGGTAATCTGCAACAGAATCTCTTATTGTTTTTAATACTTTTCCGGATCTTACTTTATAAAGGAAAAAGTTTTTTCCTCTTCCCTTTGAACTGTCAGCCAGCTTTACTTCTGAACTTGCAATAACAAGCTCGCTACCGTCAAAGCATTCTTCTTCATTCATGATATAAGCTTTTCCCTGCTGTCTTTCGTCTTTAAAAAGATCCACTGCATAATGATCCGGCGCCTGGTATTTTTTTTCACAGCCTGATAATACAATCAGCAGGAATGCGGGCAGTAGGAAGCTTATACTTTTTTTGATCACATTAATTTTCATATGATTTGGAATAAAAAACCGATGTAAAAATGCATCGGTTTTTCTATTTAAATTTGGGTTCTTATTATTCCTGAGTGTATTGTGCATCCCATTCGTTACCATCATCTCCTTTATGTCCGTCTAATTTAATAACGAAACTTTTTGTAGGGAAATAAGGTGTCATACGGATATCAAGCCATACTCTGTCTTTATTCACTCTGTCCTGCTCGAAACGAACAATCTTGAATTTTTCGATCAGTTTATCCGGTCCTTTGATATTGTCAAGGAAGGTTACGATCTGTCTTCTCAAATCGTCTTCGTTCTTGGCATTCCAGTTTTCGAAGGCTCTTCTGTTCAGGAAGTCAAGTAAAACTTTAGTTACATAGTCGAATACACGTACTACAGAATAGGTCTGAAGACCGATATTATCTCCTGTGAACAATGTTTTCGCAGAGAATGCCATGATTTTACCATATTCATTCACCATCGGAACAAGGCCCATTTTTTCCAGCTGAGAAATTTCACTTTTCTTCAGTTCGAATTTTACGGCATCCACTTCGTTGATGTTACCATGCTTTTTACCTGCAGCTACCTGAGACATCAAAGTTTTATGAATTTTCCCGGCTAATGAAGTGGAAGGCGGAAGTTCAACATTTTCTTCTTCTCCTACTTCTTCAGCTTTACCTCTACCTACAAGCCAGTTACACGTCATGATAACGTTACTTCTGTGAAGTTCACCTCCTGTAAGGTTTGCCGAGTGGAATAAATCTACCACGTCATCCGGTTTGTCAAGGTTGGCAAAATCGGTAACCATCATTACTTTGTTCTCGTTACAGATTTTTGCCCATTTTTCAATGACTTTGTTTGAACCTAAATATCCAGGTATTGCCAGGATGGAATAGTTATCCCTAAGATCCAAACGGTCGTAATAGTTTTTGAATTCTTCTGAAATAGCATCGATGAACAACGGATTATCCAAATCTGAAACCTGTTCAAGACTTGCATTTACAATGCTAACGTTATCCACTTTATCCAATTCTGTGTTTTTGTAGAATTGGGCTACGGTTCTATAGTTGGTTTCCAACAAACGTACTGCATCTAGTGCATTCTTTAAGTTGGTCTTTAAATTCTGATCTGCTGACTGCGCTTTTGTTTTGCAGGTATCTGCCATTTTATCTGCAGATTCGTTTCCTTCCAAAAGGCTTACCCAAAGGTTAATCTTTTGAAGAAGTTCTTTTCTTTCGTCTGATTTATTATTGTCGGTCAGGAAAATTTCTTTCCTGGCTTTTCTTGTAGGGTTCATATTGGCGATACCGTCTACAACGGATTCAACAAAGCCAAAACCTCCTAATTTATTAAGTTCCGCAAGCGGGTTGCCTTTCGGCTGCCCTGAATGTTGCTGCTGACCCTGCTGTTGGCTTTCTTGTGCCTGTAATTTGCTATCCATGATTTGATTTAGTGTAAATAATTATTTTTCAAGTTCTTGTGCCACATCTTTCAATACTTCGATGAACGCAGCTCTGGTCTGGTCATTCTCAAGCATATTACGCAGAATTTTATTGGTTTTCAGCTGGCGTACGATCTTGTTGTACTGCTCCTGTTCCATGCTAAGCTGCTGTAAATAGTCTGATTTCTGAGTAAGATTTTTGGGTGTGAAATCTGCAAGATTCTGAAAACGGAATTCTTCTTCAACTACAGCACCATCCTCTGTTTCGTGCTGTACAGCTACAGAAGGCTGGAAATGTCTGAAGACGTCATCCACTGATTTTAATCCTGTTACAATTTCAGGGGTATATGATTCCTCTGTTGTAAGCTGGCTCACAATCAGTGATTTGTTCTCCTGTATTTCCTGAATTGCTTCATTAGCGTCTACTTTAACTTCGTTACCGCCAACACCATAATTAAACATTGCCATATTATTATTATTTTGAGATTTTTGATTTTGGTTTGGATCTGTCTTTGAGTAATTTACTGAAGAATCAAATAAATTACCAATCCAATGTTTAAATTTAAAAAAAAACTGTAACATACAAAATTTTGTAAAGATTTTTCTTGAAATATTTAATTTAACCTTTAATATATCTAACGTAAAATCATGACTTTACGATATCACTAAACTATGAAAAAATAAATAAAAAACGCATCATTTCTGATGCGTTTTTCTTTTCTAACAATTTTTGGCTGTTTTACCAAATTTTTATTCTGTCCTGAGGCGCTTTGTACATTTTGTCTCCAGGTTTTATATCAAATGCTTTGCTGAATGCATCCTGATTCACCAGCGGACCGAATGCTCTGAACGTTCCCGGAGAGTGCGGATCGGTCTTTACCTGATTGATCATATACTGTTCTGTGGATTTTGTTCTCCATACCGTTGCCCAGCTCATAAAGAATCTCTGATCCTGTGTAAATCCGCTGATCTTTCCAGGATTTCCTTTATCTTTAAGATACATCTGAAGGGCATCGTACGCTACTGCTACTCCACCAAGATCACCAATGTTTTCGCCGCTTGTAAATTTACCGTTTACAAAGCTTCCTTTTACCGGCTCATAAGCACTGTACTGAGCAGCAAGCTGACCTACTTTTGCATCAAAGTTTTTACGGTCTTCATCTGTCCACCAGTTGTTAAGGTTTCCGTCACCGTCAAAACGTGAACCACTGTCATCAAATCCGTGAGAGATTTCATGACCGATAACGGCTCCGATACCTCCGAAGTTTACGCCAGCATCCGCTTTAGGATTATAGAAAGGCGGCTGAAGAATTGCAGCAGGGAAAACGATTTCATTGTTTGATCCGTTGTAGTAAGCATTTACAGTTTGTGGAGACATCCCCCATTCTGTTTTATCTACCGGTTTTCCAACTTTGTCAAGGCTTCTCTGGTATTGCCATGCCGATACATTCTGAAGATTGGAATATAATGTAGCTCCCTGCTTAGGAGATTCTACTTTTAACTGGGAATAATCTTTCCACTTGTCCGGATAAGCTATTTTTACAGTGAATTTAGACAGTTTTTCCTGAGCTTTCACTTTAGTGGCAGGGGACATCCAGTCTATATTGTTGATATGGGTTTTGAATGATTTTAAAAGATAATCAATATACATTTCCATCTGAGCTTTTGCTTCGGGAGTGAAATATTTTTCAACATATAATTTCCCGAAAGCTTCACCAAGAACTCCATTGACAAGAGTAAGTCCTCTTTTGTCCATAGGACGCTGCTCTTTCTGGCCCTGAAGATATTTTGAATAGAAATCGAATCTGATCTGTTCAAGTTTATCATCAAGATTGCTTGCATTACCATTGATCAAGTGGTATTTCAGATAATCTTTTAATAACGGAAGGTTCTTTTCAGTGATAAACTGATCCATATTCTGGTAATATTTCAGTTCACCTACAATCACTTTGTCTGTATTTACACCCGCATCTTTCAGATATTTAGCCAGATTAACGTTTTTCACCAATCCTGAAAGTTCAGTTACATTTTTTGGATTGTATCTTAAATTGGCATCTCTGTTCTGCTCCAAAGTCAATAAATAATTGGCCAGTTGTTTCTCAAATGCCACAACATTTTGTGCAGCCTGATCAGCATTTTTATTTCCTAAAACTCCAAACAGCTTTCCTACATAAGTCTGGTATTCTGCTAATGTTTTGGTATTGGCATCATTTACTTTCTGATAATAATCTCTTCCCAATCCAAGATCCGGACCGCCAAGATACACTGCATTCATTTTAGAATTCTTCATATCTGCGCTCACTCTCCATCCATAGAATGAGTTATCTCCTAGTTTTGTAGCTTCAAGAAGATATTTCTGCAGGTCATTAAGGTTTTTAATAGCGTCAATTTTTGCCAGATCTCCTTTGATGGGAGACAATCCATCTGCATTTCTTTTGTTTACATCCATAAAAGATGCATACAGGTTCTGGATTTTCTGTCCTTCTGATCCTTCGGCATAGCTTTCGGATAAAATTTTGTTCAGAATATCCAGAGAAGCATCATCCACATTTTCTCTCAAAGCATTGAAAGATCCCCAGCTTGCTTTATCTGAAGGAATCTGAGTGGTTTTCACCCAATTTCCGTTCACGTAGCTAAAAAAGTCATCCTGCGGACGAACGCTCTTATCCATATAAGATAAATTGATTCCTTCTTCTTTCATTTCTTCTTTTTTTACTGGTTCTGTAACGGCAACTGTAGTTTCAGCTTTGGTCTCTGTACCGGCAGTTTTAGCGGTTCCGCATGAATTCAAAAATACAATGCCGGAAAGGGCAAGTATTCCAATATTTAGCTTTTTCATTAAAGGTAATTTTTGATTTAACACAAACTTATCAAATATACGAACTTTAATGATAGGTGATTAATGATAATTGATAAATGATGAAGAGTTGGTAGTTTGAGTTATTGAGTTTGAGAGTATGGAGGGTTTTTAGGGTTTGAGAGTATTGAAATTCATAAATTCAAATTAAAGAATTTTGCTTTGCCTGAGTACCTGAAAATCATCTCTCTGCAAACTTTAACCTGTAATCTGCTACCTGCTACCTAATATCTGACACCTGAAAAACAAAAAACCGCTCATTGCTGAACGGTTTATATTCTTTTGGTAATGATTACCAGATTTTGATTCTGTCTCCCGGAGTTTTGTATAATTTGTCTCCTTGTTTTACATCAAATGCTTTGTAGAAAGCATCAACATTGATAAGCGGACCGAAGCTTCTGAAATATCCCGGAGAATGCGGGTCAGTTTTTACCTGGTTTATCATATATTTTTCGCTGGATAAAGTTCTCCAAACAGTTGCCCAGCTCAGGAAGAATCTCTGATCCTGGGAGAATCCGCTGATCTGTCCCGGATTTCCTTTATCTTTCAGATACATCTGAAGAGCATCGTAAGCAATGTTTACACCTCCCAAGTCAGCAATATTTTCACCGTTTGTGAAAGTACCGTTTACGAAAGTTCCTTTTACAGGCTCATATTTATCATACTGAGCAGCAAGAGCTTTTGTTGCTTTCTCGAAATTGGCCTTATCTTCCGGAGTCCACCAGTCTACTAAGTTTCCGTCTGCATCGAACTGAGCTCCTGAGTCATCAAATCCGTGGCTCATTTCGTGACCGATCACAGCACCAATTCCTCCGAAATTAACTGCAGCATCAGCTTTTGGATTAAAGAAAGGCGGCTGAAGGATTGCAGCAGGGAAAACGATCTCGTTATTTACAGGATTGTAGTATGCATTCACAGTCTGTGGTGTCATACCCCATTCTGATTTGTCAACAGCTTTACCGATTTTCGCTAAATCTTTGTTGTACTGCCATTCAGTGATGTTCTGAAGGTTGCTGTACAGATTTCCTCCTTTAGCTTCAGAAACGATATCTAATTTTGAATAATCTTTCCATTTGTCAGGATAAGCCACTTTTACAGTAAACTTGTTCAGTTTCTGCATTGCTTTTTCCTTCGTTGTAGAAGACATCCATGCTAAATTGTTGATGTGAACGGCAAAACTTTTCTTTAAATAATCGATCAGTTCTACCATCTGTGCTTTTGCTTCAGCAGGGAAGTATTTTTCAACATATAATTTACCAAACGCTTCACCAAGAGTACCGTTGATCAATTCAAACCCTCTTTTGTTTAACGCTCTCTGTTCCTGTTGCCCTCTTAGATATTTACCATAGAAATTAAATCTCATATCACCCAGTTTCTCACTTAAGTAAGAAGCACTGCCGTGAATCATGTGAAACTTTAAATAATCCTTGATCACAGGAAGATTCTGAGCATTCACCAATTTATCAAATTCTTTGTAATATCCGATTTCCCCGATGATTACTTTATCTGTATTTACTCCTACTTTTTTAAGGTAAGCAGGAATATCAACACCTTTTACCAATGTTGAAAGCTCAGCTAAAGTTTTTGGATTGTACTGCAGTGTATTATCACGGCTCTGCTCGTTGGTAAGATAAGTCTTTGCAATACTTTTTTCATAATCAACGATTCCTTTTGCCGCTGCGTCAGCATTTTTGTAGCCTAATTCCTTAAGCATAGAAGCTACATATTTCTGATATTCAGCGATAGCTTCTGTATTTTTCTCGTTTACTTTCTGATAATAATCTCTTCCTAACCCTAATGAAGCATTTCCTAAGTAAACAGCATTCATTTTGGAATCTTTAAGATCCGCATCAACGCCCCATCCGTAAAGGGTATTTTCACCGTCTTTAGTTACAGAAGTCAGATAATTCTGAAGATCAGCCATATTTTTAATAGCATCAATTTTATCCAGATTAGCCTGAATAGGTTTGATACCGTCTGCATTTCTTTTCTGCATGTTCATATAAGTAGCATACAGATCCTGAATTTTCTTGCCTTCACTTCCGTCTGCAAATTTATCTTTCAGAAGAGAGTTCAGAATGGTCATGGAGTTGTTATCCGTATCTTCAGCAAGTTTGTTGAAACTACCCCAGGTAGGCTTATCGGATGGAATTTTGGCTGTTTTCATCCAGGTTCCACTTACGTAGTTGTAAAAATCATCCTGCGGACGTACAGAAGTATCCATAAGGCTAATATCCAAGCCTTTATCTGTGCTGTTAACTGCTGTTTTTACGGCTTTTGCCTGTGCATTCACTGTATTTTGTGAACAAATCCCGGCCAATAAAAACAAAGAAAGCGTTAGTTTTTTCATTATGATAGCAATTTTATAGTATAATATGTCTATATTTTTTATATTTTGTTACTTTTATAAATAACAAATTTAAACAAATATCAGGACGCTGCGATCTCTTTTACATTTCCTGTTCTTTTTAAAAATCCCCAGGACTGCATTTCTCCTTTCAGTGCTTTTCTTAAACTTCTGAATAACACAATATACATCAGCCATCTGTATCCAAATCTCTGAGGGATAATATACAGCAGGCCACTCAGTTTTTCCCGCTGCATAACAAACGCAGTGAGAGCCAGAGAAGCATCTACCAACAGGAAAATCAGATAATAAGTAAGTATTTTTCCTCCGTTTCCGGATAAAATTCCAAAGAACATGATCAAGTCTGCCAATGGGGAAAAGGACGGAATGATATACTGGAATAATAAAATATTAGGCATTGCCCAAAGCCCGAGCCCTTTGTATTTCGGGTTAAGGAATGTCTGGCGCTGTTTCCAGAACATCTGTATAACGCCACAAATCAACTGACATCTAAGTATTTACAAGAAGCCCTACAAGATCCTGAATAATTTTCTGGGAAACAAAATTCATAAAATCAAGTCTTTCCAGATGAGGCATATATAATTTTGAAGTTACTTCCTTATCCTTGATCCGGATGGTATAAAAAACAGTTCCCACTTCTTTACCGTCCTCACCCTTTCCCGGGCCTGCTACCCCTGTTGTAGAAAGGGAAATATCAGTATCAAACAATCTCTGGCATCCTTTTGCCATTTCACCTGCTACCTGCTCGCTTACCACCGTGAACTCTTCTACCGTCTCTTTGGAAACCTGTAAAATTTCAATTTTCTTTTCTGTGGCATAAGCTACAATACCTCCGATAAAATATTTTGAACTTCCGGAAACGGATGTGATCATTTTTGCCAGCTCACCCCCCGTACAGCTTTCTGCTGTAGAAATGGTCAGTTTTCTTTCTGTAAGGATCTCTGCCAGAATCTTTTCAATTTTATCTTCAGTTACTGCGATCACATGATCTCCCACTAAAGGTAAAAGTTTCTGAATTTCATCTTCTGCCTGCTGTTTCAGGATCGCTTCGTTTTCACCTGAAGCAGTTAACCTGAGCTTTACACGTGTTCCTACCGGAAGATAGGAAAGTGCCATATTTTCAGGAAGAGCAAGTTCCCAGTCTTCAATGATGTCTGCAAGAATACTTTCGGGAATCCCTACTACGGAAACTATTCTGGTATGGATATAATAAAGGTTGAATTTGTCTTTTAAATAGGGAATAATCTGATCCTTAATCAATGGTTTTACTTCATAAGGAACCCCTGGAAGGCTGAAAGATAGTTTTCCATCCTGCTCCATCATCATACATGGTGCGGTTCCGAAATGGTTTTGAAAAACAACGGATTTTGTGGGAACGAAGGCTTGTTCTCTGTTTCTTTCGAGAATATCAATCCTGCCCCTTCTTTCCATATAATTTTTAAGATGGCTGAAAGTAGCCTCGTCCAGTGCTATTTCATCATTGAAAAATTCAGCAAGTGCTTTTTTGGTTTTATCATCCCTCGTCGGTCCAAGACCGCCTGTAGTAATAACAAGATCCCCAATTTCAAATGCCGTTTTCAGAGTATTTTTAATGGTCTCAATCTCGTCTGAAATCGTAAAGATCTGTATAACCTGTATGCCTATATTTTTAAGTTCCGTGGCAATAAAATTAGAATTGGTATCAACGGTGTTTCCGGAAAGGATCTCGTCACCGATAGTAATTAGAACGGCTTTTTCCATATTTAAATTCTCGAAAAAAAATCTTCTGCAAATGACGGTAAAATCTGTGGCTGCGACAACATAAAATGATTTTTTCTATCTCTGAATGATACTGTTTAAAACTATAATCATCAGGATTATCCTAATCACTGGTTATGTTTCACCCAGATAAGATCATCTGTATTATAACCGATCTTTCTGGCTTTTTCAATAAAGCGCTGCCTGATGCTTTCGGGAAGGGATGTTGTTCTGGATAGGATCCACAGATATTTTAAGCTGTTTCCTGCTACTAAGGCATACTGATAATCCTCGTCTATATCAATAACGTTGTATCCGGCCCAGATTGGTTTGAAAAATGAAACTTTAAGACGGCCTATGGTTTTATCTTTTACAAATTTTGCTTCCCCGATGGATTCTTTCCAGACTTTTTGAAGATAATCGTATCCTTTATTGCTGACACGAATGGAGCCGTCAGGATTTCCAGAATATTCGGCAGTGACACTGTCCATATTTTTCTCGAATTTATAATCGAAACGGGCAATTTCATACCATCTTCCGAGGTATTTTTTAGCATCAAAATTATTGACTGCCGTTGCTCCTTTCGGGATTCCCGCAGAATATGAATTGTAGATCATCAGCCCCAGAACACCTAATGTGACCGGAACGGCAATTTTCTGAAGGGTTTTCATAACCGGAATATTTTGTGATTGTGATGAAAACGTCAAAAATAGTGCCTTTAGACTGTTAAGGAACAATAAATTCTAAGAAAAGACTTTCAGAAAGTTATCTTTAAAACTGCCGGAAACTTCAATTTCCGTATCATCCGTAAGCATAACGGTTCCGCTTTTATGGTAAGATTTTACAAATCCTGCATTGATGATATGGGAACGGTGAACTCTTACAAACGGATTTTCAAGCAGATCATCAAAATGTTTTAAAAAACGGCATACCATTTTTTTTGAACCGTCCGTAAGATAAACTTGTGTAAAATTTCCGTCTGCCTGCAGCCTTAAGATGTCTTCGGTTTTTACCACATCAAATCCCTGAAGTGTCGGCAGGATAAGCTGTTGTTTTTCAGGCTTTAATTTTAAGTTTTCAAGGAGAATTTTATTGCGGTTGAGCTCTTCTTTCTTTTCAAGGCTTTCTGCCACTTTATTCACAGCTAAAATAAGCTCCTGAATATCAATAGGTTTTAAAATATAATAGCTTGCAGATTTATTGAGCGCCTGTAGTGAGTATTGTGAAAATGCCGTGATAAAGATGGTTTCATAGGAGAAATCTTTGGTAGCTTCCAATACATCAAAGGCATTCCCGAAAGGCATTTCTACATCCAGAAAGACTAATTGGGGCTGGTTTTCTGCAATCAGCGGAACGGCTTCTCTGATGTTTTCCGCCTCTCCCGCAATTTCTACCTGCGGACAGTATTTTGTGAGATAATTCCTGAGAACTTCTCTTGCAATAACCTCATCGTCTACAATTACGGATTTTATTTTCATTTTTCAATCTGATCCGGTAAAACATCCGGATATTCATGTAAAAATAAAAAATATTTGGCTTACAAAATCATTATGCAGAATAAAACTCAAACTCATCCGGTCTTTTATGCCCGTTTCCATTTCCAGGCATAGATTACAATCAATATTGTTATAAAGCTTTCCAACAGGGCCAGGAAAACATAAAATGCACGCCATGCCGTAAGGGAAATAACCGCTATAAGCAGCATAACAGCTGTAAAAAATATGCCTAAAGCAATATTGAGTATTCTGTTGATCTTTGGTTTTAAAATGAGTGACAGAAAAACCATTACTGCCGGAAGTGATAGTGCAAAAGCTGCAATGAACAGTTTTAGAGGGGTATCCAGCAGGTTGGTTCCTTCCACAAGTCCTTTTGCTTTATCGGGTACATAGAGTTCAAAATAATCTCCGTAGAGATAGCACAGCGTGACAGCGGCCCAAAGACCTGAAAGTATAATTTTGATATTGACTTTCACGTCTTCAAATTTTGCAGAATTATTCATGATTAAGGTGTTTTTAAATTAAAATTTATTTGTTAAGATTTTTATTTTTCACTCCGGCAATCAACAGCCATAAACACGTACCTATTTCTCCTATGGAAGCAGGAAGTGTCATGTAATCTGATACAGCATAATCTGAAAAATGAGGAATGACTGTTCTGCCAAAAACGTTAAGTACATAGCCCAGACAGCCCAACATCAAAAATAGACCTAAGATCCGGGGTAAAAAGCCTGATTTATACACCAGATATCCGAATGGCAGAAGCCAGAGCCCCCAAAAGATCTGAACAATTAAAATTCCTTTATTGTACATATTCAGCAAAAACATAACCTGGGACTGCAGCTGTTCTTCATTAAATGCTTTTAAATACCCGGCTCCTTCAACAATGGTAAGGACAGAAAATTTGCTCTGCAGATTGATAAAGGAGACAGGAACACTGATTAACGCAAGAACCACCATGAGTTTTGCATAGTTCCCATTGACATTTTTCAACAATTTATACAGAATAAGGGGAAGGAAGGTAAAGGCAATATAACAGAGCATACTTCCGGCAATCCCTGCCCTGAATAACTGTGCTGAAGAAGAAATATTCTGAAATGTAAGCGAAGGGTTTTCCCAGACTATCAGTTTTGAGGGCACATACATTAAACTGAAAAGCCCTGTCAGTATGACAACGAGATAAATAAGCCCTGCCAGTCGTGCTGTTTTGTTTTCAATAGTCATCTTTTTAGTTTTAACTAATAAGACGAGACCATTTTTATTTTGTTACATGAAAACGAAGTATGTTAATAAAATTTTAAACAATTCTTTTAAAAATTGTTATTTTTATAACTAATCTCTACCAAAACCCCTGATTTATCTTTTTTATCCGTGACTCTGCATTGAATATCCTGATGATAAAGGTCATTCAGCAGGCTGATCCTTTCGAGTGTATTTTTCATTCCCCTGCCTTCTCTGGTTTTCTGGTGCTGTGTTTTCTGTTTTTTGCTGTCTTCAATACCTATTCCGTTGTCCTCAATAGTGATTTTTAAGCGTTGACTTTCTTTGGTAAAATTCAGTTTTAAAAATCCTTTTTCGGCTCTGTAGCGCAATCCATGCCATACTGCATTTTCGAGGAACGGCTGAATGAGCATTCCCGGAATTTTCAGGTTTTGCATATTCAGGCTTTCATCTACATCAATTTCGTAATCGAACTTATCAGCAAAACGTGTCTTTTCGAGGGCAAGATAATTTTGAAGCAGATCCAGTTCCTGCTGTAAAGGAATGAAGTCTTCGGCGGAATTTTCCATTACACCACGCATTAATTTGGAGAATTTCGTCAGATACTGATTGGCTTCCAGTTCATTATTGGTTGCAATAAAGTGATTGACGCTGTTTAAACTGTTAAAGATAAAATGCGGATTCATTTCACGCCGTAATGACTGAAGGGCAATTTTTTTATTTTTGATCTGAACTTTCTTCAGTGTCCTGAAAATAAAAACAATCAGTCCGGTAAGCAGGACCAAAGCTCCAATCAGACTGTAATTAAATATATTTTTTCTCCGGATCAGTGCATCTTTCAGCTCTTTTTCTTTTTCAAGCTGGGAAATCCTCTGCTCAGTATCTTCCAGAATTTTATTGTCTACAAGGCTTCTGTCCTTAGAAACCAGATCAGGAAGTTTTCCAAGAAAATCTCTGTACAGTGAAACTGAGGCATCGGTATTTCCTGTTATATTGTAAAGACTGTCCAGTCTTTTTACACTTTTTTGTGCTTCCAGCGTATGTCCTTTTTCCAGAGCAATTCCATAGGCATTTTTTAATAATACTACGGCTTCTTCGGGGTCATTTTTTTTAATATAAATATCGGCCAGTTCCTGAATCTGATTGACTTTTTCCTGTGAGTTTTCTTTAACGAAATCTTCTTTCAGGACTTTCTTTTTGGCTTCAATGGCCTTTTCAAAATTCCTGTTCTCGACATAGAAATCTGTAAGTTTCTGATTGATCTCCAAAGCCTGCTGAGGCGCTTCTTTTTTGGAAAGAACATAAGCATTATTTAGGTTTTCTTCTGCTTTGGGAATATCTTTCTGCTGTATATTCACATCTGCCATCTGGCTATAGCTTGTGGCAAGATCACCTTTATCCTTGTCCTTGAGGCTTATATTGATATTATCCTGAATGGCTTCCGCTTTCTGTTCAGCTGAAGGGGAAGAAAGTCTGGCTGCATCATTGGTATTGACTGCTCTACTTTTTTCACTATAACTTATCTCCGCAGCTCTGTTGTAATTACTGATAGCCGGAGTTATTTTGTTCTGCTTTTCCTGTGACTGGGCAATTTTCCGGGTAACTGTCTCCAGGTTTTTTTTGTCATTAAGGTTTTTATAAATGTTTCTGGCTTTAACCAAAAATTCTTCGCTTTTGGCATAGTTTCCCTGATTGTAATAATCGTTGGCAATTCCTACATAAGAATCTGCCACTCCTTTATTATCATTATTATCTACAGCTTTTTTCAGTCTTACTGCAGATTTATAGGCCTGTGTAACCCGTGTAGAATCCTGTGCTGTACAGAAATTTCCTGCAGCAAGGATAAAGATGAAGAGTATTTTAAAAACTAATTTCACGGATTTCAGATCTTTAGTGCAAAGTAAGTAAAACTTTATATAATCTTTTCAATTCTTTACCAAGTCAAAACTCTGTTTCACCAAGTTGTGTGGATTAAAAATGAGGCTGTTAGGCTTTTATTATTTTCTTAACCATTAAGATTTTATTAAGCTGTGAAGTTTAGTTGAGATAAATCATTCTGATTTTTAAGCTCTCAAGCAAAGCCTCTTCTTAATATTCTTAATAACTTAAATACAATCTTAATGATTTAAAATCCCATTTCAAAAATGGTAAAAAAACTCCTATCCAAAGGTTTTTCCTATTTCGAGTCATCCACCAAGTGAAAGCCTCAATTCACCAAGTCTCCCAATTTCAGGTTCCGGATCGCAGTAATTTTACTTCAGAATTTAAAACAAGAAATTATGAAATTAAGACATTTTTTATTGATCGGTATCTTTACTCTGGGAAGTTTTGCAAATGCACAGGAAGTAAAGAAAAATGCAATTGAAGTAACAGGTATTGCAGAAATGGAAGTGGAACCGGATGAAATTATCTTCAGTATCGGTATTAAAGCAGATAACAAGAATGAGTTGGCAGATAATGAAAAGAAACTGTTTGAAACGTTGAAAAATGCTGGGGTAAAGAATGATGACATCAAGTTTAAATCCATGTATCAGAATATATATGCCAAAAACGGAAAATTTACAAAAAGCTATACATTCAAAGCCAATACGAAGGCGAATATCAGCAAAATATTTGAAGACCTGAACCAGAAATGGGTAAGCAATCTGAATATAGCAGAAGTAAAGAACACTAAAATTTCAGATTTTCGGAAAACGGTTAAAATCAATGCGTTAAAAGCTGCGAAAGAGAAAGCTGATTATCTGTTGGAAAGTATGGGCAAAAAGACGGGTAATCCTCTTGAGATTGTAGAAATTGAAGACTATACAAGTGATACCGTGCTTCCCGTGGCTTACAAAAGCAGTATGAGAAATATACAGCTGGAAGCAGCGGATGCTCCTGCAGACATTTCTTTTGATAATATAGAGAATATCAAAATTAAATACAGTATCAAAACAAGATACGAAATCCTTTAGAATGAACAGATTTAAGAAACAGTCCGAAAGGGCTGTTTTTCTTTTTAAAGCTCAGTTTATAAGCTCACCAAGTGAAAGCTATGTTTCACCAAGTCTACAAATTTTCAGCTTTAAATACGGATAATTTTACTTCAAGAATTTAAAACAATAAACTATGAAACGTTATTTATTACTACTCATCGTATTTTCTGTTTCGTTTTTAAATGCACAGGAAATCAAAAAAGAAATCGAGGTAAAGCAGGCCACCGTATACCTGCAAGGCGCTAAAGTTGTCGGGAGCACTCATTTGAATCTTCAGAAAGGAAGAAATATGGTAAGAATCATCAATCTTCCCAATAATCTGGACGAAAACACTTATAAGATCAATCTTGAAAAGAATACTACCCTACTTTCCATCACGCCCCAGAGTAATTTTCTGAAAAATGATGAATTATCTGACAGCGAAAAAAAACTTGATGATGAAAGAAAAAAATTACAGAGACAGGTCAATCTGCTGAACATCCAGATCAAGAATCTGACCGGAGAACAGAATATCATCAACGATAATTTAAAAGTTTCCACCAATGACAGGTCTACTCCCCAGGAACAGCTGATGAAGCTGACCGAGTTTTACAGAAAAAGAATGCTGGAGATCGATAACCAGGTTTTTATTTTGAATGAACAGAAAACAGCTTTGGATGAAGGTATTGCTAAAATCAATAAGCAGTCTGCAGAAGAACAGACGAATAAAAATACCAACAGGAAAGAACTTGTTCTGGAAATCCTTGCAGACAATGAAACCAGTCTCAATTTAGGAGTAAGCTATATCGTTTCTGATGCTGGCTGGGTTCCTTCCTACGATTTACGCGCTGAATCTGTAAAGAAACCGCTTGAAATGGTTTATAAAGGAAAAATTTATCAGAAAACAGGACAGGATTGGAAAAATATAAAATTATTTGTTTCCACCTACAGACCTTCTTACAATCAGGATAGACCAATTCTTTCTCCACTTTATGTGGCTGAATATTCGGCTTATAATGCTCAGAGTGAAACAGCGAACTACAGACTAAAAGCTGTTGCAAAAGAAGTAAATTCTTATCAAATGAGAGAAGATGCTGCTGTGAAGCCAAGCCAGATTCCGGTAGCAACAGTATCGGACAGCCAGATGAATGTCATTTATGAGCTTAATTATGACCAGACAATTTTGAGCCAGGAAAAAGAACAGTATGTAATTCTAGATAAAAAGCAAATTGATGCTACATACAAATACCATACAGTTCCGAAACTGAACAACCAGGTGTTCCTGATGGCTTTCATTAAAAACTGGCAAAATCTTAATCTGATCTCCGGTGAAGCCAATATCTATTTTGAAGATAATTATATCGGTAAAACCAATATCACAAGCAATTATGTAAAAGATGAATTCCCGATTTCTCTGGGTGCAGACGAAAGAATTACCGTAAAAAGGATCAAACTGGAAGACAAAATCTCTCAAAAAACACTGAATACTAATAAGTGGGACACTGAATCCTATCAGATCAGCATCAGAAACAATACAAAGGAAAGCATCGAGCTGGAAATCCTTGACCAGCTTCCGATCAGTGAAAATTCTAAAATACTTGTTAAAGCTTTGGAAATAGGAAACGGAAGTTTTGATGATAAAACAGGAAGCATCCTTTGGAACAGAAATATCAACAGCGGAAGTTCGGACAAAATCAATTTCTCTTATGAAGTGAAGTACCCTAAAGATATGCAGATACAATATTATAACAGATAACCAATAAAAAACAATATTATGACAACTTTAAAAATCTTAGCACTGACAGCCGCTACCGCTTTTTTAAGCTCCGGAAGTTTTTCAGAAATCCGCTGTTCAAACAGTAATACACCCGGCAGAGAGGCATTGATCCAAAATGCTTCTGCAATTCCGGCAATAACAACCACGAAAGACAATAAGATTCAGGTGGCACTGCTGCTGGATACTTCCAACAGTATGGACGGACTTATTGATCAGGCGAAATCGAGACTGTGGAATATTGTGAACACCTTAACCACACTGAAATACAACGGGCAGGCTCCTCAGATCGAAATTGCGCTTTATGAATACGGAAATGACGGCATACGGGATGAAAACTACATCCGCCAGGTAACTCCGCTTACACAGGATCTGGATCTGGTTTCCGAGAAATTATTTGCCCTGAGAACCAACGGCGGAAATGAATATTGCGGTGCCGTGATCAGAGATGCTTCAGCAAATCTGAACTGGGATGGTAATGAAAAAAGTATGAAACTGATCTATATTGCAGGCAATGAGCCCTTTGATCAGGGGAAAATAAATTACAAAGAAGTAATTTCAAAAGCAAAAAACAAAAATATCTACACGAATACTATTTTCTGTGGAAGCAGAGATGAAGGCACTCAGACGTTCTGGCAGGACGGAGCTGTTACAGGCGGTGGAAAATATTTCAATATCGACAGCGACAGGAAGGTGATTTATATTGAAACACCATATGATGTAAGGATCTCGGAATGTAATACAAAACTGAATGACACTTACATTTATTACGGAAGCCACGGCTCTGAATATAAGCTTAAGCAGGCTGCTCAGGACAAAAATGCCGAAGTGCAGTCGGTTTCCAATTATGTGGAAAGAACCGTTGCCAAGTCTAAGAAGAATGCTTATAAAAATGATCACTGGGATCTTGTAGACAAAGCTGAAAAAGATGCAGATTTTATTACCACCGTGAAGGAAGATGCATTACCTGCTGAATTAAAAGGTAAAAATAAAGAAGAGATCAAAAAAGCAGTTGCTGCAAAATCTGCGGAACGCGGAAAGATTCAAAAGGAAATTGAAGAACTGTCTAAAAAACGCCAAAGTTTTATTGATGCAGAAATGAAGAAAAGAGGCAGCTCGGATTCTGATGATCTTGGAAAAGCTATAGAAAGTTCTATCATGGAACTTGCCAAAAAGAATGGCTACAGTCTTTAGGTGTCAAAAAGCCGTTTCAAACTAATGAAACGGCTTTTTCAATGGTTTTCGGATCTGACAGTGTCTTCATATCCGTTTCATTTTGTAATTATCAATCATTCTGCTTCTATTTTATCTGATGAATAGTAAACAATGATGAAGTTCCCGACAGTAAATTCAAGGATACGAGTGTTGTTTTCACACCGAAAAGCAGCTGGTCTCCTGCATTTAAAGCTACCATGGTCTGGGTTCTCCTTGTAGGCGGGGATACATTAATTGCAGTAAGAACAGTCACATTTGTATAGGTTTCTTCTGCTATTAACGTAGGAACAGCAGATCCCTTTTTTACAAAAATGCCTACTCCCAAATCATCAAGGGAAACCAGGGAAGAGACTTTCATCTGTACATATACTTCATAAATTCCATCTTTTGGGGCAGTAAATGTATTATTAGATATATTGAAATCGTTATGCTCATCTATCAGCTCCTTATCAAATACAATCTTTAACCAATTGGTAAGTCCTGAAATAGCAACCAACGGAATCGTGGTATTTACTCCGGTACCGGAAACATATGATCTTCCACTTGAATTGAATACCTGATCTCTTGAAACTGTCTGAACATATCCCCCACTGTTTCTCACCAAAAGAGAATCTGCACAAGATGCTTCTATACATTTTTCCGCTTCGCGAAGCCTAAGATTACCATTGACGTCTAACATCGCTGTCGGAGCATCAGTGTTTATACCTATCTGGGACCAAACTCTTACTGTCAACAGAACAAACAGTAATACTAAAATACTTTCTTTGCTTTTCATGATCTGTAGGATTTGTTAGTTAAGCAAATTTAGATTTTAGAGAGAGAATATGTTTACTTCAATTTCATTAAACAGTGATTTATTATCTAATGCTAATCTATTTATTAACCAATGTTAATAATAGAATTAAAATAAATTCATTAGTCCTAATAAATTAAATAATATTTATAAATTCCTGATTCAAAAACACAATATGAATTACGACGAATTTATAAAAATTTATTTTGACCAGAATGAATTTTTAGATGAAAATGATAAACAAAAACTACTTGGTATGGTAAAAATAATAAATTATCCTGCCAATAAAATAGTATTATATAGAGGTGACGAAACTGATCATGTAGGTGTAATTGCGAAAGGATTAATACGCGCTTACGATAAAAAAAACAAAACTGTGTGGTTTTTTCATGAAAATAATGTCTACGGATCTATCGAGGTTTTAATGCAGAAACGTCCCTCATCATTAACCTATGAAACCTTAGAAGAAACAACAATATTTTTATTCAATTATAATGATCTGGAGAATAATATCAACAAACACCCCAATATTTCAGCACTACTATTAATGTTTTGGAGAAAAACAGCAATGGAGATCTATCATAAGTTTTCTTCTTTTCTTCATCTGTCCCCCGAAAAAAGATACCTGAATTTACTTAATCATAATTCAAAATTAATTTTACGGGTAAAATCTAAAGATCTCGCTACTTATCTTGGTATGCACCCCGTTTCCCTCAGCAGGCTGAAAAAAAGATATTATAACAAAAAATAAATCTGACAGTTTCAGCACTTCTCCGCCCGGTCTTTATCTTCCGAATTTAAAATATCCTGAAAGTACATGCTTCCTGTTTTTCATAAAATCGGAAGCCATTCCCATTCCCGTCACAGAAAAAGTGATTCCATTTCCTCCGAAACCCAGAACAAAATAAGAGTTTTTAAATTTTTTATGCACTCCGATATAAGGCAGTCCATCCTGAGTTTCTCCAAAAGTTCCGGCCCAGACAAAGTCGGTATAGAAATGACAGTCGGGTTTTATCTTTTTAAGGCTTTTCAGGATCTCTTTTTCTTTTTTGTTTAATAAAGCATCACGCTTTCCGGCATCATAGAAATCCTCATCACCACCACCAATCAGAAGCCTTCCGTCATCTGTCGTCCGCATGTAGATGTAAGGATCATCTGTATTCCAGACCAGTGTGCTGCTGATATTTCTGAATTTGTCATTATCTATTTCCGAAACAATGGCATAAGTACTTTTTAAATTAACAAAGTTTTCTTTCAGCAGGTTTTTACTTTCATAACCGATACAGTAGATGACTTTTTCAGCTTTGATCTGAAAACCGCTTTTTGTTGTTACCAGATTAAAACCTTTATGGTATTCCACCTTCTTCATTTCAGTTTTATCAAAAATTTTCAGTCCTTTTTTTACGTTATGCTCAAATAATTCATGGGCAAACTTAAAGGCATCAATACTGGCTCCCTGCCTGGAAACAATTCCGCCGTATGTATTTTCAAATCCAAACTGTTCCTTAATTTGATCTGCTTCGAGCCACTTCACCTCAAATCCGGCATTTTTCCTCGCTTTGTATTCTTCTTTAAGCCAAGCCACATCTTTCTTTTTCGAAGCAAAGTACAAAGATTTCTTACGCTTAAAACCTGCTTCAGATTTAATCAGTTTTGAAAGCTTTTCAAGAGTGTCTATAGCATCAGAACAGGCTTTATAACTTTCCAATGCTCCTTTTTTTCCTATTTTTTCAGTCAGTTCAAAAAGGGGAACATCTATTTCATACTGCAGCATGGAAGTTGTGGCAGAAGTACTTCCGTTACAAAGCTCACGCTTATCAATCAGGATCGTTTTATAACCATCCTTTATCATCTGATGAGCAATAAGACTTCCTGTAATCCCACCTCCTATGATTAATACATCACAGATTTCATCAGATTTCAGGGAGGGATAGGAAACTGTTAATCCATTCTTTAAAAGCCAGAAAGGTTCATTCGATTTTAAATCCATAATTGAATATTACATTAAAAACAATAATATTTATAAGTATTTTAACTATTTATTATCATTTTATGGTGCAATTATTGTACCCAGTTCTAAAATCCAACCACCTAAAATAATTATTATGATAACGATTATTCCAGAAGCTCCGGAGAATGTTGCAGCATTCAATGCAACCGGAGAAGTGACTAAAGAAGATTTTGACAACCTTGTCATTCCTCATGTAAAAGAAAAAGTAGATCAGTTTGGCGAGCTGAATTACTTATTGTATTTGGATACTGATCTGGATAAGTTTACCGCAGGAGCATGGCTTGAAGATGCCCTTTTAGGATTAAAGAACCTTACAAGATGGAACAGGACGGCTATTGTTACGGATAAAGAGGGTGTACAGAATTTTACAGATATTTTCAGTGTTCTGATGCCGGGAGAGTTTAAATCTTTCCCTAAAGAAAACTTATATAATGCACTTTACTGGTGTAAGAACGGTAATGAAGTAGAAGTGTAAAATTATTTTATAAAGAAAAAAGAGACTTTGTTCATGTGGACAAAGTCTCTTTTGTATTTAAATTGTTATTTCAATTGTCATATTTTATTTATCACAAGGGACGCATTCCATAGCTGTATCCTCACTGTCGGGAGCTTCTTTGCCGTACAGATACCTGTATCTCAGACTTATTGCCAGTCCGATGAATGTCATCCCCACTCCTACCAGTGAAGGATATTTAAATGAGAATCCATATTCCAGAGGAATTCCCCCTAAAAATGCCCCCATTGCATTGGCAATATTAAAAGCGGCCTGCATAAACGCAGCAGCCATCATTTCACTTTTAGGTGCGGCTTTCATCATCATGATATTGATAGGTGCAGCAACGGACATCGAAAGTGCTCCACAAACAAATGTCAGTACAAGGGCTAAATTCTGATATTCTGCAAGGAAAAATACACCTGCAAGGGAAATCATCATCAGAAAGATCAGTAATACACATGTTTTTTCAGGCCCAAGTCTATCGGAAATAAATCCTCCGGCAAGGTTTCCGACAACCATTCCTGCTCCTGCAAGGATCATGACATAAGCCATCTGATTGCTTTGAATCCCCGCAACTATTGTCATTAAAGGTGTAATATAGCTGAACCATGTAAAAAGCCCTCCAAATCCAATGGCAGTTATCCCTAAAACCAGCCAGGACTGTTTGTTTTTAAGAAATTTAAGCTCTTCCATAAAATGGGTATCCTGATTGGACTCTATAGCAGGAAGCCATAATTTCAGGAACAATATGGCAAAAAGCCCTATTAATGCTACAATTGCAAAGTACAGCCTCCAATGATAAACATGTCCGATATACGTAACCAGCGGAACCATCACAAGATTAGCCACCGTAAGCCCTGTAAACATCAAGGATATATAAAATGCCTCCTTCCCTTTTCCGGCCATACGGGATGCCACTACAGTTCCAACTCCGAAAAATGCGCCATGAGGAAGCCCGGACATAAACCTGATAATCATCATTGTTGTATAGTCGGGTGCTACCGCGGAAAGTCCATTAAATAATGTGAAAAGGATCATCAGAACCATCAACACTTTTTTTGGCGGAAATTTTACGGAATACCCAATCAGGATTGGTGCTCCGATCACAACTCCCATAGCATAAGCTGAAATCAGGTGGCCAGCTTCAGGAATGGTAATTTTTAAGGTATTGGCAATATCGGGAAGCAGTCCCATAACGGTAAATTCGGTAGTTCCGATTCCCAGCCCGCCTATTGCCAGCGGTATTATTCTTTTATCAATCTTCATTTGTCAGTAAACTTCTTTTTCGAATTAATTTTAATTGATTTTTTTCTAAAAAATAAAAGTAGCAGCTAATTTTATTTTGAAAAGGCAAAATTCGTGAGAAATATCGGTTTCCACTTCTCTTAAAATGATAAAAATTTGCTCCATATTAACCTATTTGTGTAATTTTAAAATCAGAATCAATCAAAAGAGAACAGTATGAAAATTCAGAAAGAGGTCATAGAGTTTGAAAACGGTAAATCTTTTAAGCTTTTCTCACCGTCTTTAAAAAACTGTTTTTTCTGGCATCATCATCCGGAAATAGAACTTGTTTATGTGGAAGCAATCAATGGAATACGCCACGTTGGACGGGATATTTCTGTTTTTACTGAAAGTGATCTGCTTCTGATAGGTTCCAATGTACCACATCTTAATTTTGATTACGGTATCCAGACGGAATGCAGACAGCTGGTGCTTCAGATGCGGGAAAATTTTCTTCAGGATATTATTATTCCCGTACCTGAGTTTGAAAATATTAAAAAACTTCTGGAAAGATCATATCTGGGACTTTCGTTCTCAGGAGAAACAAAAAAAAGGGTTGTTGAAAAACTAAATACCATCAAGGATAAAAGTTCTTTTGAATCCCTGATAGGGTTAATCGAAATCCTGCAAACCCTTGCTTCTTCAGATGAAGTAAAAGAACTGAACAAGGAAGATACAAGGATAAAATGGTTTCTGAACGACAAAATCAGAATGGGAACCATCTATGATTATATTCACGAAAATTACGACAAGAAGCCTAACGTTAATGAAATTGCAAAGATTGTAAGTCTCAGCACTCCTGCCTTCTGCCGCTATTTTAAAAAGCAGACGAATATGACTTTTACGGATTTTGTTAATAATTACAGGATCAATCAGGCTAAGATATTCCTGCTGAAGGACTATTCTGTGACGGAGGTTTGCTTTCAGGTGGGTTTTGAGAGTCTGTCTTATTTTAATAAGTTATTTAAGCAGCATACCGGTGAAACTCCATCAGAATTCAGGAAAAAACATTTGAAGAATATTGAAGTACATAGTTAATAACGGATATACTAGCCTGATTAATACCTGCAAGGAAAGAATTGCTATTTAAATATTTCTAAAAGTTCCAATGCTGTCGTAATGAGTACGAATCCCAGCGTTGCAAGATATCCCATAAATGTAACATAGGTCCCTTTTTTATAAGAATCAAAATATTTAATATGGACCATAAGCCCAATACCATTTAAAATAATTAAAGCAGAAAGCACTATTTTCTTACCAGGAAAATAACTGCCTAATATCCAATAATAAAATGCAATTCCCAGTAAGATAATCACACCAGAGAACAGGTCTGTTTTTCTGATCATTTCATAATGTTTTTTGAAGCTCTTCTTTTCTGCAGTAAAGAGAATTATTGCTAATATAATGAATACTCTCTAAAAATTCAGTTTCAAAAGAGTAAATAAAAAATATTGATATATACAGTTAATCGATATATTTATAAATAATTAAGAACTTCCAGATAACATCCAGATTATTATAAATTAAAAAAACTGAAATGAAAAATATTATTTTATTTATCCTTCTTTTTTCAATAAAAGGGTATTCTCAAAATATAAGCAAAATCAGGATTGACAGCTTAATAACCGCTATTGAAAACAATAACCAGGACATGGGCTCTGTTTCTGTTTTTAAAAATGGAGAAGAAGTCTATAAAAGAACTTTTGGAGACATCAATATATCAGCATTGAAAATAACTCCTAACCTAAAATACAATATAGGTTCTGTTTCCAAAATGATTACCGCAACATTGGTGTTCAAATTAGTTGATGAAAAGAAAATTACTTTAAATGATAAACTTTCTTCCTTTTTCCCTGAAATTCCAAACTCAGATAACATAACAATTAAAAATCTTCTGGAACACACCAGCGGATTGCAGAATTTCATAATAAAAGACAGCAATAACCATTGGTTGAAAAAACAAGCCTCTCAAAAAGAAATTATTGATGAAATAATAAAACAGGGTTATGCATTTCAACCCGGTGAAAAAGTTTTATATTCTAATTCTGCCTATTATTTACTTGCCAAAATCATAGAAAAAAAATACAATTCCAGCTACAGTGCGGCTTTAGAAAAAACAATAATAAAACCTCTTAAGCTGCAGAATTTTGCTTCTTTTCATAATCATAATTACAATAATATTGCTCCATCCTACCTGTATGAAGACGGCTGGAAAAAAACAGATGATTTTTATTTTGAAAATGTAATTGGTGTTGGTGACATTGCCTCTACCATGTATGATACCAATCTTTTTATTTCCCAACTGTTTACAGGCAAAATTATTAGCAAAGCTTCTTTAAAAGCAATGACCCCCACAGATGGAGATTTCTTTGGAAGAGGATTAATCAATACTTCGTTTGGTGGAAATATTTTATATGGCCATCATGGAGATACTTATGGTTCTCACAGCATTGTTTTATATGATCCCAACAACAGAATAGCCATTTCACTGGTTTTAAACGGGGAGAGACTCAGCAAGGATGATTTTGTTTATTACCTTCTAAACTGTATTTACAAAAACAAAAGGAGTTTATCAGAAAGACAGATAAACAGTACAGAAGCCGGGCTCTATACCGGAACTTACAACTCATCCGAACTTCCCATTAAATTGAAGCTGTCTTATGAAGGTAAATTTTTAAAGGCCGAAGTTATAGGGGACTCTCCATTCGTTCTCGATAAAATTGGAGAAAATAAGTTTGAATATTTTGCCTCAGGAATTATCATTGAATTTAATCCTTCAGAAAAGAAAATGCTTTTAAAACAAAGAGGACAAAAATATCAGTTCACTAAAGATCAATAAGTAAAAATTAATGTGTTAAAAAGCATACATCATAAAAAACCGCTTCAAAGTGAAGCGGTTTATATTTTTAGTGGATATGTTTTTCAGCGTGGTAAGAACTTCTTACTAATGGAGAACTTTCTACGTGTCTGAAGCCTAGGCTTCTTGCAAAATCTCCGAATTCATCAAACTCTTCCGGTGTAATGAATTTTTTTACAGGCAGATGCTTTTTGGTAGGCTGAAGATACTGTCCAAGCGTAATCACATCTACATTGGCATTTCTGATGTCTTCAATCGTCTGGAAAACCTCATCTTTAGTTTCGCCCAGGCCAAGCATTACCCCAGTTTTTGTTCTTCTCTGGCCTGCTTCTTTTAAATATCTCAGAACTTCTAAGCTTCTTTCATATTTAGCCTGTATTCTCACTTCTCTCGTAAGACGTTTTACAGTTTCCATATTGTGGGAAATTACTTCCGGAGCTACAGCAACCAATCTGTCAAGGTGTTTCGTAATTCCCTGGAAGTCGGGAATAAGCGTTTCCATTGTTGTACCCGGAGAAATTCTTCTTACTGCATTTACAGTTTCACCCCAAAGGATGGATCCCATATCTTTAAGATCATCACGGTCTACAGAAGTAAGAACCGCATGTTTGATCTTCATCAATTTGATGGAACGCGCTACTTTTTCAGGCTCATCCCAGTTTACATCAAGCGGTTTTCCTGTTTTTACACCGCAGAATCCGCAGCTTCTTGTACAGATATTCCCCAGGATCATGAACGTTGCCGTTCCTTCTCCCCAACATTCACCCATATTCGGACAGCTTCCGCTCTGGCATATGGTATTTAATTTATATTTGTCGACCAAAGTCCTAAGCTCCCTGTAGTTTTTTCCGGTAGGAAGTTTTACACGGATCCACTTTGGTTTCTGAACGGTAGTATCTTGAACTAAATTTTCCATTTCTAAAATTGAAGTTCAAAGTTAAGGAATTTTTAATGGAAACCATCTACCGGAAAAATTGATGGAACAGATAATGTGAAACAGAGAAATTACTATTCCTAAAAAGACAAAAATTCGTCGGCTCCAAATTCCCCTCCCCTGGAGGGGTGGCGAAAATTCAAAGAATTTTTGACGGGGTGGTTGACCATTAAACTCTCTTAAGCCAAGCCTTTTAAGTATAGATTCTTAATAATTAAATTACTAATTATCATCAAATTCATTATTTTTCAGCAGTTCAGCAAGAACCTTTTTGGCACGCATCACCCTTACTTTAGTATTGGCAATGGAAATTCCAAGTTCTTCTGCAATCTCTTTAATGCTTTTTTCCTCAAAAAACCTTAATCTGATAATATCCTGGTAATTGGCATCGAGTGATTCAATGGTTTTGATGATTTTTTTCTGTTCTTCATCAGAGATCATCAGCTCTTCAGGGGATTTTGCAAATTGGTTTTTAACCTCATCTAGGTTTTCGGTCGGATCCTGATTTTCACGGCTTCTTTTTCTCCAGAAATCAATCACTGTATTCTGGGCAATGGTTAATATCCAGGTTTTAAACTGAAAATGAGGATCGTACATATCCAGTTTCGACAGTACTTTGGAAAAAACATTTACCGTGATCTCATCTGCATCATTTTCATCTCTTACTTTCTTCATCACAAAAGAGAAAACATCCACCCAAAAGATATTGATGAGTCTGGTCTGGGCTTTCTGGTCCTTTTCTTTTGCCTTTTGAATAAGCAGAAATAGCTGTTCGTCGTTCATTACTAACAAATATAATTTTTTTAAGTGAAAGAACAAAGAGGCATATTTCTCTGTTCTCATTATACCCATGAATTTCTTATCTTTGCACGGTAAAATTTTAAAGAAAATTATAGATGAATTCCTTTATAGAAGAACTAAAATGGCGTGGTCTTTTTGCCGATATGATGCCAGGAACCGATGAACAGCTGAATAAAGAGGTAACTACTGCATATATTGGTTTCGACCCGACTGCTGATTCTTTGCATATCGGAAGTCTTATCCAGATCAAAATTTTAGCGCATTTCCAGCAGCACGGGCACAAGCCGATCGCTTTGGTAGGAGGTGCTACAGGGATGATTGGTGACCCTTCAGGGAAGTCTGCAGAAAGAAACCTGCTGGATGAAGCTACTCTTCTTCACTATGTTGACTGTTTAAAGAACCAGCTTTCAAGATTTCTGGATTTTAACGGTGACGGTCCCAACAAAGCAGAATTGGTCAACAATTATGACTGGATGAAAAATATTTCTTTCCTTGATTTTGCCAAAAACGTAGGAAAAAACATCACAGTCAATTATATGATGGCGAAAGACTCTGTAAAGAAGAGATTTTCGGGAGACGGAGGAGCAGACGGGATGAGTTTTACGGAATTTACTTACCAGCTTATCCAGGGATATGATTTCCTTCATCTGTATCAGAATAACAATGTAAAGCTTCAGATGGGAGGTTCTGACCAGTGGGGAAATATTACCACAGGTACGGAACTGATCCGCAGAAAGGCCCAGGGAGAAGCATTTGCATTAACCGTTCCTTTGATCACCAAAGCTGACGGTTCTAAATTCGGGAAGTCGGAAAGCGGAGAAAACTACTGGCTGGATAAAAAGAAAACTTCACCGTACAAATTCTACCAGTTCTGGCTGAATGCTACGGATGAGGATGCTGAAAGATTTATCAAATTCTATACATTCTTAGGTAAGGAGGAAATTGAAGCTTTAATTGAAGAACACAAAACAGCTCCCCATGAAAGAAAACTTCAGAAGAAATTAGCTGAAGAAGTTACTGTATGGGTACATGGCAGAGAAGAATATGAAAAAGCGGTGAAAGCCTCTGAAATCCTTTTCGGACGTTCTACTGCTGAAGATCTGGTAAGCCTTGATGAGGAAACTTTCCTTGAGGTATTTGACGGTGTTCCTCAGAAAGAGCTTCCAAAGACAGATGTTCTGGGAGTAAGCATCATTGATCTTCTTTCTGAAAAATCAGGGTTCTTAAAGTCTAAAAGTGAGGCCCAGAGAGAAATCAAAGGAAATGCAATCTCTGTAAACAAAGAAAAGGTAAATGACACCTATACAGCCAACGAAAGTGAGCTGATTGACGGTAAATTTTTACTGCTTCAAAAAGGTAAGAAAAGTTACTTTATTGTAAAAACAATATAAAATAAAAGAGGCGGTTTTGATTCAGACCGCCTCTCCACTATAAAAAATTATATGAAAAGACTAAAGTTGTGTTTTTAGTTTTTTACATCATTTACTGATTACTTTTTTTGCTGAGCATTATCAGGAAGACTGTACGTAATATTCCCTTTTTCATCAAGAAAATCTATTTTTGCCTCACCTCCTGCATCTACAGACAGTCTCAGCCTGGGTTTTCCGGCCCGGTCAGCCAGCATTACAGTAGCTTTCTTTTGTTCATCTCTTCCCACAAAAACCCTTTTTGCAAACGCAGGTTCACCGGAACGGGGTTCCATAAGCTGCTTAATTTTTTTACTTCTTTCCTCTGCATCGGTTATTTTTGCCGCCTGATGATACTGCTGATTCCATTCGGAGAATACGGGTGATTCCTGCCAGTCATCTACATTCAGCCCCATTTTGCGGTTTCCGTTCTGGTCACCGTATGACAAATAAAGAATTTGATTTTGATTATGCTGGTCAAACGCCAGATGGCCTGATGCAGAATACTTTCCATTAGCGTCTGTTTTTCCTGAAAATATTAACCCTCCCACTTCGCTTTCTTCTTCATTAAAAAAGATAAGCCCTGTACGTTCTCCTCCTTTAAGGCCAAAAGGCTTTCCTTTAAACAGAGGTTCCGGTGAACGTTCTTTATTTGAAATGGTCATTCTCAGCTTTCCGTCTTTTTCAATGATATTGATCCGCTCCACATCTATCTGATCAAATCTTTTTTTGTCCTGTGAAACAAATCCGGATAATAGAATGAGGCCGGTTGTAAGAATCATTACTGTACAGATAATCTGCAAACGGATTATCTTCTTTTCAAGCTTATTAACTTTATCCATCATAAAACCAGATTTAAATATTAATTCTATTCAATCAAATCTCCAGAAACGTTACTTCCTGATTATTTTTCTGGTTTGAATTTTTCCGTCTTTGAATATGATCTTCATCAAATAGATTCCTGAAGGAAATTCTGAAATATCTATTTTATCAGCCTTTTTAAGCTCAGTAATCTTTCTTCCTTCTGCATCATTCATTTCTATTTTTACTATTTTTTCCCCATTATTGATGTTTATATAATCTGAACTGGGATTAGGGTAAATATCAACCTGCTTATTGGCTGTAACATCTTCAGTACCTAGTGTAAGCGTATTTTTCCCGTAAGTAAGATAACGGCTATGGATCGCAGGAAAACCTACAATTGTTGTGTCTGAAAAACCGATCGCCAATAGAATTCCAGCATAACCCGATGAGATCCAGCTATAACCTACAAATATCGTATTTGATGTTGGACCGCCTGCTGTATTACTTGTGATATTTTTTTCCACTTTCACTCTTAATGTATTGGGAAATATACCCAAAGCTGTTTTAAGTGTTCCGTAAGCATCTACGGTAACGGTCTGTGTTCCCGTCTCAGTAAAGGATGTCGAAGTATTGTGACCGGCCCATGTATCCGTAAAAGTCTGTAAATAAGTAACCGGAAATTTTAGTTCCAGTGATGGATCGGTATAGGTATAATAAGTAGTTACTCCACCACTTATCGATTTAGTTCCAAGAGTCAGAAGCTCATTATTAGCATACTGGAAATAGGAATAACTTTCTCCACCACCTGATTCAACAATTTTATTAGCCAGTGGGAAATGGGAATCAGAGCAATTGGAATTACCACCTGGGCAGTCATATCGGGTCTGTGTACTTGTGTTGGCAGATGTATACTGGGAAAAATCCCATGAAACGTTAGCTCCGGATGGTCCGGGCGTTAAAGCACTCAACTGTGTGAGATCTACCCCGTAATAAGTAACAGGACCTGGCTGGATGGCATGCGTAGCCGAAACAACCGGCTGCGCACCTATTTTTGCAATGATAAGAATCAAAAGAGTAAGATATAACTTTTTCATAATTTTTTTATTTATAGAAATTGATTGTACGGTATTGGCAAAAGTCACCTGTATTTTATTTCATCTTAATCTCTATGCTTCCTTCATCAAAGCTTTCAATATTTTTATCGGTAAAAATACTTTTTGCTTTCGGCTGTACAGTTTCCAGCAGCTTCTCCGAGCTTCCCGTGTGCATTACCGTGATGGTGGATACTGCAGCATTATACTTCATACTGGTATCAGTCACCCCGCCTACTCCCGAAATGATACCATCCAGTTTTTTAAGGTTAGTAAGATCTATACCGGAAATTTTTATAATGGTTTTATTACTGTCTTCACTGGCTTTAGCAGTGTTCTTTTTATTCTTCTTACCAAATAATGACCCCAGTTTACTGCCTGTACCGGAAGCCCGGTCAGCAGTATTCGATGCACGGTCTACTTTATCTATTGTCCGGTCTATTTTGTCTAAAAAACTCTGTGCTTTTATCATGGAAATATTACATACTGCAAAAGCAAAACTCATGAATACTATTTTTTTCATACTCTGTTTTTTTAAGGTTAATTGAAAATCTTTTATGTTTGTTTTACAGTACAAATTTTGGGTAATCGGGATCAGGAAAAAACTGTATCCATAAATATTTTATAAAAAACAGCAGAACTTTTTATAAAAAGTAAGGCTTCAAAAAAAATTATAAAAAACTCATTTCCATAGAATTAAACATCAAACTCATGATTAAAACTCAATCAGGAATTTCAGGCAGTATGATATATGAAAAGAGAGACTTTGATTTCAAGGTCTCTCTTTTTTATACAAAATTTTAAACTGAAAAAATTACTTAATCTTTTAAAAAAAACACTACAGATAAAATTATAAAGCTGTACTGTTTCTTCAGAAAAACAGTCAATTAGAGTGAATATTGTTTTGTAAAATCGGCACCATCTGTCGTTAAATTGATCGTTTCATTCACTATTGCTGTGCCGTTCTTTTCTACCTTATAAGTTCCTGTAATGGCAGAATGAAAATTAATAACCTGAATTGAGGCTGCTAAGGCTACAATAGGAGAATTCGTTTCAATAATATAGGTTTTGGTAGCGCCCTCAAAGTTACTGTCATTCAATCCTACAGCTGTCTGACCATTCTGAACGGTCCCATTAATTTTCCAGATAGAAGTGCTGTTTTGATAATCGCTCCCGGAAGCGACTACCGAAACATAGTCATCCGTAGCATTTACCCCATTCAAAGTAACAGTTATTTTATAATTGGCACCACCGTTTCCAGGTCCGTCACCGCCTCCCGGTTCATCATCATCTTTGCTGCATGAAGATACAAAGCCCAAGAGAAGCGCTGTCAGTAAGAAGGCAAAGGCATTTCTGAATGTTCTGTGTAAATTGATTTTTTTCATAATTCTCATATTTTAATTTATAAACTAATTCCTATTTAAATTTTTACGCATATCTGACCGGTTTTGTTTCAGAAATTGCTGAAGGTTGTTGCAACCATATTTTATCCTAAAACTTATATGAAATACCAGCTTTACCTCCTGAAGCCACAGTTCCGCCTCCAAACTCCACATTTACGGCAAAATGATCGGTGAAATAATATCTGGCTCCCGCCTGGCCTGCAAAACCTACTCCTGAAGAATCTCCGTCATAGTAATCATCAAAATCCTGATCTTCGAACTTATACGAGAATGAGTTATAGGCAAGAGTTACTCCCGCATAAATGTCCCATTTGTTAGGAATTTTAAAAAGTGAATTAAAATGGTAGTTTCCATTAACTCCTATTCCGAACCAGGACCCCTTGATGTTTCCTGTATATTTTTCGGTAGAGTAACTTCCTTCCAGCCCTACCGTAATATCATTATGCACTCCATAATCAAGTCCGGCATATACCGGCATTCCCCAGCCACTTGAAAAACCTATTCCTGCATTGATCTGCGCTTCGCCTTTCTGAACTCTCTGTGCATTAACGGTGCTGAAAAGACCGATAAGCCCGAGAAAAATAATTTTCTGTTTCATTTAATTTTTTAATGTTTTATGTTGATTTTAATTTGGTTTGTTACTAAAAATCCGCTGTGCATTTTGAAGAAATACCTGAGAGTTATGAAAGCCGGTCGATATGCCTAAATCTGAAAAAACTAGTAAAATTTAGTTAGGGCACATCTGCTGATCTGAAATGATGAAACCGAAACCTGGCCAAAATGCACATGCCGGATCTATTTTTTAAGAAATTTTTTCACAATAGATTTCCCGTTTTTCAATTCTGCTTTCAGAATATAACTTCCCGTAGACAGGTGAGAAATATTGATTTTATCTGTTTTCAAAGATTCCCAAACTATTTTTCCTTCCATATTGCTGATCTCTGCTTTCACAACAGATTCTCTTGTTTTTAAATTAATATAATCCGAACTGGGATTGGGAAAGATATCCGCATGAGCATCCTCAGATGCATCCAGATCCATAGTAGACAATTGGCCATTATTGCCATAGGTGAAAGAACGTGTTTGATTTGTGGGAAATCCTGCAAGAGTTATATTATTAAACGAAATAAGCAGTAAAGTCCCTTTATAATTGGGGGACAGCCACATATAAGATTCGCTTACAACGGTCATCGTAGGGCTTCCTGTTACATTTGTAGTGATATTCTGTACCCTTTTAATCCTTAAAGTATTCGAAAAAGTCCCTGCAGGAGTAATAAGTGCTCCGTATCCATCTACAGTAATTGTCTGAGTTCCTGTTTCTGTATTTCCTGCAGGATCAGAATGAGAGCTCCAGGAATCACTAAATGTTTGCTGGTAAGTGATCGGATATTTCTGGTCCAACTTATAATTGTCAAAAATTTGCTTTGCCACATTATTGTTTTGGTCAACAACTTTACTTCCTACCGTTGAAATTTCATTATTTGAAAACAGCATATAAGAATAAGAATCTGATCCTGCAATTCCTATTAGCATGTTTGCTACAGGAAAATCCGAACAGTTAACATTTCCCGGACAGTTATAAGTTGTTTGCGAAGTAGTTCCGGCAGAGGTATATTGAGAAAAATCCCAGGTCTGGTTAGCTCCTGAAGGTCCCGGTACTAAATTAGCAAGTGTAGTGCCGTCTGCATGACTATACGTTAAGGTTCCCAACTGACTGCCATGACTTGCCGGAATTACAGGCTGTGCAGAGATAAAAACGCCTGTACATATTAAAAAGCTGAAATAAATTGTTTTCATAATTTAATGTTTTTGGATTATTAAACTCTCACAAGTTGATCTGGATGCGTATCACAAAACTATTCTGTATCCCTGACAGGAACAATACATAAAAAACAGTATTTACTTCTACCAGTTTTTAGGTATTTTGTACCCGTTCCCAAATCATTACCTTAAAAAGATAAAACATGCTGCAGATGCATCTGTTTTTTTTAATAAATTCACAAAATATTTATAATATCAATCATGACTCCACAAAAAATATGAGAAAAGGATTATTTTTATTATTAATCTCGTTTTTCGGTATCTTAAATATTAATGCACAGTCTATTTATTTCTATTACCTTGAAAAAAAGAACAATAATTTTGATAGTTTGGTTATAGCTGCCAATAACGAGACTGTTGATACAGTAAAGGCTATTAAGTCTTACCAGATTGCCGCGACCTATTTTACCCGGCAGGACATGGAAAATTATCAGAAATACCTGAAGCAGGGCATCGAAAATTCATCTAAAAGTCCTGTATACAGAGATATCGGACTTTATTATCAGTCGCTTGTAAATTATACAAAACCTGATGTTGTCAACCTTCTTGAAAAAGATTTCACAAACATAGAATCACTCCTGAAAAAATATAAAAGTAATGAAGCAAAGAAGATAAGAATCATTATGTTTCAGAATAAAGCATTATTCAGGATCATTCAGAATAAAGAAGTGGAATCGATGAATATTATCACAAACCAGGCAATACCGCTAGCCAAATCCCTGGGAGATTATGAGCTGACAGGAGCTTTATATAAAAGCATAGGCATTTTGTTTTACAATTCAAAAGATTATTCTAAATCAATAGAATACATGAGCCTAGCTGAAAATTCTATCAATAAACTAAAAAAGCAGACATCACAGTCCAAAGCAATTTTGGGAGAAGCTCTTTTGCTGAAAGCAGACGGACTGATCAGAGAAAACAAAATGTCTCAGGCAAATGCAGAAATAGAGAAAACTTATTCTATCATTAAAGACTATCCGGAATCCAATTTTTATTCGCTTTATTACTGCACTTTGGGATATTATCAGATGAAACAAAAAAACTATCCGGAAGCGGTAAAACTTTTTGCCACAGGATTGAACAATGCCGAAAAATATAAAAATACAGCTATTGCAGAAAGAATAAAGCTATTTGAAGGACAGCTTAACAGCGAACTGAAAAAGTATGGGAAATCCAACCAGATCTTTAAAGAGGTATATGAAAATACGCCCTTTCAAAAAAACAAACAGGAAGTTTTAAAAGAGCTTTCCAAAAATTATACCGCATTGAAAGACACAACAAAAGCCAACCTGTATGCTGAACAGTATATAGATTCTTTTGACAGCCTCAATACCGTTTCTATCCATAAAAACATTGCTGTTCTTGAAGCAAAATACAGAAAATCCGAAAAAGATAAAGAATTGGTTCAAAAACAGCTGGAAATCAGCAAAAAAAACAAATATATGTGGATTCTGGGGCTTGCCTCCCTGTTATCTGTATGCTTTATTATTTTAGGATTTTTAAATTTTAAAAAGAACAGAAAAATTTCGGAACAGCGAGAAATAAATCTTCAGCAGGAAATAAAGGAAATTCAGCAGAGAGAAGAATTAGCCCTTACAAAAGCTATCCTGGAAGGTGAAGAAAGAGAAAGAGCCCGTATTGCCAAAGATCTTCATGATGGTCTGGGAGGGATGCTTGCAGGCGTTAAAATAAATTTTTCTACATGGTCTTCAACCAACCTTGAAGCAGACCGGCATAAGGATTTTTATAAAATTTTAAACCAACTTGACAGTTCAGTTACTGAACTGAGGCATGTGGCCAGAAACCTGATGCCTGAATCCCTGTTGAGCTTCGGACTGGAAACCGCCCTTAAAGATCTGTGCGATTTTTATATCCGAAAAGATCTTAAAGTAGACTTTCAGCCTATTAACATCAGTAAGGATATGCCTTTATCCATACAGCTTAATATCTATAGAATTGCACAGGAATTACTGGCCAATTCCGTTAAACATTCGGAGGCTACCAACATACTGCTGCAGTGCTCGCAATCTGATGAAAACTTCATGATCACTATAGAAGATAACGGAAAAGGATTTAAGGAAGAGGATTACAGAAAGTCCAAAAGCATGGGGCTTCATAATCTTAAAAACAGGATTGATTATCTTAAAGGGAAGATGGAAATCAATTCGGATGACGAAGGAACAACTATTAATATTGAATTGAATACCAATGCAGTCTCATAAAATAAATATCGTTATCGTAGATGACCACCCTATCGTTATTGAAGGATTAAAAATGATGCTGAAAAGCCAGCCGTTTTTTAATATTTCAGAAAGTTTCACCTCCGGTTCGGAAATCATCAGCTTTCTCCGTTCAAATGAAATAGATATAATTCTTCTGGATATCACACTACCGGATGCCAACGGAACAGAACTTTGCCGGGAAATCAAGAAAATTTCACCAAGTACTTCTGTGATTATGTTCAGTAACCGTTCGGAAAGAAGCATTATTATGCAGGCTATACAGAATGGAGCCAGCGGATATATCCTTAAAAACACCTCAATAGATGAGCTGGTTATATGCATTAAAGGAGCCCTGTCCGGAGATATTGTTTTCTGTGAAGAAACAAAGCAGATCATCAGCAGACCTTCGCAGAATGACCTCCCTGTTCCAAGGATTACCAAACGGGAAAAACAGATTCTTCAGATGGTAGCCCAAGGTAAAACGAGCGCCATGATTGCCGAAGAACTCTTCCTCAGCCCTCTTACAGTGGATACACACCGCAAAAATTTACTGCAGAAATTTCAGGCCAAAAATTCTACGGAGCTGATTAACCGCGCTATGCAGCAGAATCTGATCGAGGAATAAAAGATATCATCTCACAAACCAATGCTCTCCATCCATTATCTTGAAAATTTATTTGAAGCAGTAAAAACAGCAGAACTTTTTATAAAAAGTAAGGCTTCAAAAACAACATAAAAATCTTATTTTCAGTAAATTAAACTGAAAACTATTATTTTAAAACGCTCTCTCTCCGTAACCGTATTTTTGCTTCACATTAATGTTTAATTTTACATCAATCTCTATTCCTATAATAAAGAAAACTGATATTTAAGATTAATACTCATTAAAAATAAGCACTATGGAAATTAAATTCAATTCGAAGGTTAGAAAATTATCAAGAAAAGATCAGTCGGTTCTGGTTGCCGGACAGTCTTCATTTAATGATGAAGGAAGTTCTGGGGGATCAGGCGGCGGGGGAACCAATAATGGAACCGGATCAGGAAGTGTAACTCTTATAAGAGTCTCAAGGTGCGTTTTCCAGAACCAATATACAATGGAATATATTACAGTTTGTTAACCCCTTTTTGAAAAAATATGAGAACACAATTTGAAAACAGCTTAAAAAAATTATCAAGAAAAGACCAGCAAAAGATCATTGCCGGCCACACTTCTCTTAGCAACGGAGGCAGCGAAATTGATATTGATGAAGGAAATGGCGGCGGGGGAACCAATAATGGCGGAGGATCCGGTAATGTGGTAAACCCCTGTCTTGTAAAAATAAACAAATGTCTTTCCTACAACAGATGCATACAACAAGACGTTCCGTTGTGCTAAAAGAATACTTTATCTTATATAAATACTTTTAATTAAGATAAATTTTCAGCATTTAATTTTTCAATATACTGAAACGGGGTAACTCCCGTTTTTTCTTTGAACGTCCGCGCGAATGATATTCCACTTTTGTATCCTACGATGCCTGCCAATGCCTGGGTAGTATAGTTCCGCAATTTTTTATCTTCAGAAAGTTCCTTCAGTATATAATTGATTCTTAGCTCATTGGTATACTCGCTGAAGGATTTTTTCATATACTTATTAATGGTCTGGGAAAGATAAGTAGTATTGGTATTCAGTTTCTTAGCCGCAAAAGCCTGATTATATTCCTGTTTAAGGTAAAGCTTTTTTTCTTCCAGTTCCAGCAGCTTCTCCATGATTTCAGCTTCTTTTTCGTTGCTTATTGTAAAGCTGTTTTTATTTTGTGAACCGGTCAGGCTATTATTTTTCACCTGCAGCAGTAAATCATCCAGATTCTTTTCGAGTTTTTTCTTTTTCCTGATCTGAAAAAACAGATAGCCAGAGATACACCCTATTAATATGATCAGAGCAATAATAAGAAACAGCCGGTTTCTGAGTAAGGAAGAGCTTTTACTGATCTCATCATTAAGATTTTTAGAATTGATCTCCCTGTAAATATCCGCAATATTCTTTTTTTCTATTTCTGAATTTTTCTTGTACAGCTCTATGAACTTTTTATTATAAAACTCTACAGAATCTGTCTTTCCTTCTTTCAGGTAAATTTTGGCCAGATAGTCCTGGGCAAAAATATAATCTGTATTCGTCATAGAATCTTTCTCCATAGTATGGGACATCTGTAGGAAATTCTGCTTCGCCTGTGCATAGTCATCAGATTCATAAAAATTGACTCCCAGATTATACTTAATATTAAGGGTTTCATCTTTCAGCTGCAAAAGATTATACATATCAAGACTCTTTAAATAATACCCGGAGGCTTTAGTATAATTTTTCTTTTTATTATTCAGCGTACCTAATTTCAGATAGGTTCCGGCCAAAAGTTTCTTATCTTTTGAAGAATAAAGCAGGTGGTTAAAATTATTCAATGCACTGTCACCATAGCTTTTGTTTTTTTCTGGATCAGAAATATATTTATCAGAATACAGATGTCCAAGATTGGAAAACACAGTATTATAAATGATTTCATAGTTCTCCTGATCATACAGCCGCCTGTTCTCCTTTAAAAGTTTGAGAACTTCACGGGTTTCTGTAATGGCATCATCAGTCTGTTTTATATTAAGTTTTACAAAAGCAATATTCCCTTTAATTTTTATATGCTGTTTGATATCATTATTCTTCTGGGCAAAATAATCTGCTTTTACGAACTTTTTTAAAGCTTCGTCCGGATGCTGGTTGGCCATATCCGTATTGCCCATAATATTATAAATATGAGACAGATTTGTATAATTGTCTTCCTGCTCCGGTATTTTCTTCAGGTAATTATTAATTTTTGGAAGATATAGTTCAGCATCATTTTCCTTACCGGTAATGGTAAGCAGGTATCTTTTTGCTGTAAATGCAAATGCAAGATCGGCATCATTTTTTGAAGAAAGTACCTTATCTACATACATTAATGCACTATCTGTTCCTATTTTCTGATAAACAAAGAATTGCTGTTTGTAAAATTCTATATCTTTTTTATTTTGCGAGAAAGCAGATATAAATACAATTAAAAATAGGCTTATTGTAATTTTTCTCCACATTTGTTTGGGAATAAAAGTGAATACCAATATACTTAATTTAGTCCTGATATATAAAAATTTTGATGTACAATTTCAACGATAAATATTAAAATTATTGATATAGCAAAAGCTACAGAACAGAAAAGGTTAATTTATAAAAACAAAAAACCGCTTTAAAAGCGGTTTTTATCTATAATAAGTAAATATTCTTATAATTCTAAGAAGCTGTAATCAATAGAAGCTACCAACGGGCCTGCTCCCACCATCTTTTTCGTTCTTACAATTTCGCCGTCTATCCAAAGATTCACTACCAGTTCTGAGTCTGCATCCGGAAGATCTGCTTTAGCATCAAGGTTTAACTGTGCCTGGCTGGAATTTACAAAGAATTCACCGCTTGCCCATGTAGTTCCTACAGGATCAAAGATATCAGTTTTGGTTGTTCCTACCTGTGTTACAATAGCTCTGATCACTCCTCCGGTAGTTGTTTTCACTTCAAACTGAACAACATGATCTGCAAATTCCTCGTCGTCGTTGTCCTTTTTACAAGAATTCAACACAGTAACTACCGAAAATAATAGAACGAATAAAAAAGAAAGTCTAAGTAAACTTTTTGATTTGTAAAATTGCTTCATTTCTCCAAATAGATTTTTAATGTTTCAAATATAAGTTTTTTATTAATATAAAAATAATTTTTATGATAAATTTCCAACAAAGTTTTCCAAATAATATCAAATCAGCAAAAAGCACAATTACGCTATCAGTCTATATCTTAGCATGCATTCCTCTCGCCGGTTAAGGATCAAAAAGGTGCTTCCGTTTTAGATTTACAATATGATTTATTAATTATATTTGCTGTATGAATTTAGATTATATTGTAAGAGAACCGGAACATATCACCCCAAATACAACCGTCCTTTTTATGCTTCACGGCTACGGCAGTAATGAGCAGGATCTTTTCAGCTTCAGGGAGACTCTTCCTGCTGACTGGCTTATTATAAGCTTCAGAGCACCAAGAGACACCCAGTTTGAAGGATATTCCTGGTTTGATATTGATTTCAACAACCCAGAAAATTTTATTGACATTTCCCAGGCTAAAGAATCTTTAGACGGAGTGCTCGAAAACATATTGAAAATTGTCAATCATTATGGAGTTACTGAAGGCAAAGTTCATTTATGCGGTTTCAGTCAGGGGGGAATATTATGCTATGCATTGGCATTGAAACATCCTGATCTGTTCAATTATGTAGCCTGCCTGAGCAGCTACCCTGAGGAAAAACTTCTGGATGGCATTGTAAAAGACAAAAAGAAACTGGAAAAACTCCGTTTCTTCGTATCCCACGGAACAGATGATGCTGTTATCCCGATGGAATGGGGAAGAAAGGCAGCAGACCTTCTTTATGACCTGAGCTGTTATTTTACGTTCAGAGAGTATATGAGCGGACATGGTGTGAATCAGAAGAACTATATGGATCTGATGGACTTTTTCTCAAAATAGCTTTAATTCATTTAAAATTATTTTAACGGATATCACTACTTCATTGTAGTTTGTATAAACATTCCTACATTTGGAATGTTTTTTTATTGACATTAGGGATTATTTCAGTAAATTCAGTAAATGAAACTTAAGCTTTTTTTACTAGGATTATTCTTCAGCATTTTTATAAATGCACAAAATTCTTTTGAGCTGGTTAATGTGAAAAAAGCAGTCATCCCTTTTAAGCTTATCAATAATCTTATCTTCATTCCCATCAATGTTAATGGTGCCGAGCTTACCTTTATGCTTGATACCGGGGTTGCGGAAACCATTCTTTTCAGTCTGGAAAATAAAGATGTTAAATTGCAGAATATAGAAAAGATTAAATTTTCAGGCCTTGGAGGCAATGTAAGTATTGATGGATTTAAATCTGACCGTAATACTGCCAAAATAGGTGATAATATCATCAATTCCTCTATGATGCTGTATATTGTTATAGATGAAGAATTCAACATTTCATCTCACATAGGAATTCCAGTGAATGGCGTTATCGGATACCATTTTTTTAAGAATCATCCTATTTCCATAGATTATACATCAAAAAAAATAACAGTCTATCAGGATGCTGACCTGTTTACAAAGAAAATCCGAAAGTTTGAAGAGCTTCCTATGAGTGTGGAAAATGACAAGCCTTATGTGAATGCTGATGTAGAAATGACTAATACAAAGAAAAACTCAAAGTTATTGATAGATCTTGGCAACAGCGATGCAATATGGCTCTTCCCTACTCTTATTAAAGATTTTGTATACAACAGACCTAATATTGATGATTATCTGGGCCGTGGATTCAACGGAGATATTTTCGGTAAAAGAAGCCGTATCCATAATTTTTATCTGGGAGATTTCAAATTCGAAATGCCACTCACCGCAATGCCTGATGAGTATTCCATTCAGCACGTAACCCTGGTGAAGGACAGAAAGGGATCTGTAGGAGGTGAAATAATGCGTAGATTTTCAGTCGTTTTCGATTATAAGGGCGGAAAAATATACCTGAAAAAAAACAGAAATTTTAATGATCCTTTTCATTTCAATATGAGTGGATTAGATTTTAAACAGGACGGTCTGGAATGGCAGGAAGACAAGGTAAAAATCGAACCTAAAAAATTATCCGAAGCCAACAACGAAATTTCCGTGATCAATAACTTTCAGTATAAATTTACTTTAAAGCCTGTCTTTTCGGTAGCAGGCGTAAGAAAAGATTCACCGGCATTTAAAGCAGGGCTGAAGAAAGATGACCGTATTATGACCATCAACGGAAGCCGGACTTCCGACATGAGCATGGAAAAAATTATGGAAATGATGAAATCCGAAGAAGGCAAAAATATCACCATGGTAATTCAGAGAAAAAATCAGGAAATGACCTTTAGTTTTGTATTGGAAGATCCTATCCCCTATCAAGAATAAAATATGAAGACAGAAGAAAGCACAATAGATAAAATAAGGACCCGCCCTAGATTCAAGATGTTCACGCACCTTACCAAAGAAGAGTATGCGGAGAATCTAAAAAAATATCTTGCCGACCATAAGGATGAATTTTCCGGAAACATCAATAAGGAAGTAGCTACGATATATGTGGAAACAAAATATGACAATTACTGGAAGCCAAGGCTTTCTTTACGGATAGAAATTGAGGACGATGAAACAGCGATACGGGGAGTATTCGGTCCCAGTTCTGCAGTATGGACTTTCTTTATGTTTCTTTATTTTTCCTTTTCTATTCTGTGGATGACTTTTTTCACCATGTATTACGTGGAAAAGCAGATAAAAAGCGCTGAGTTCCCGTGGGCCCTGAGCGCTTCATTTATTATGTTATTCTGTATTTTTCTTACTTATGCAGCTGCCAGATTCGGACAGCACAAGGGAAAAGAAGAAATGCTTAAGCTTAGAAAATTTGCAGAAGAATCTACTTTACAGTTTGAAAAAAAAATTAATTAGCAGGCACTTCTTCAGGTTTTTCATTCTGAACCGGAGCCATAGCTTTGGCTGCTTTAATAGAATCTGATACTTTTTCCCTGTTATCCTGTTCTTTGATCATTCTGTCTACATGAGGTTCCAAAAGTTGAGTCATTTCCTCCACTGAAATATTATTGGCATTGGGATCATCCAAAAGCTTTCTCCAAGGTTTTCTGCCACCCCATTTGTAATCCCCGAATACCATTACAGGTGTTCCTTTTGCCTTGGTTGTTGCACCTCCCGGATTCAGAATCCAGGTATCTGCATACGAATAAAGCCATTGTGCATCTTTCATCAACAAGCGTAAACATGAATGGGATGCCGGATACCCCGGAAGATCATACTGATGCCATCCAATACCTCCAACATTATGAATATTGAAATTATAAGGAAGCTTCCACTCGCTGCTCACCGTTGAAATGGAAAGTTTCTTTTTCCAGTTGGCAAAAGTAAGTCCGCGTGTTGTCTGGGCAGCCTTTTTCCCCATACTTGTCGGTCCCCATTTCACCAGGCTTCCGTTGGAATAGACTCCGTAAGCCTGTATAGGATAGGAAAATATCACAAACTTTTTCACACCGCTCAATATATCAAGTTGCATCGGAAAAGGCGAATATTCCATAAGTGTTGTATCGATCTTTGCCGGAACCACCAATGTATCAGCATTCCATCTATTTTTAGAATCAAGTCTGTTTAATGCCAGAATAGCATACCGCTCTTTCTCGCTATATTTTTTGCTGAACTCTGCATATACAGAATCCCTGAGCTTTTTATCTTTGGGAAGAACAAAAGCATTATAAAAACCATTTTCCTGCATTGCCGGAGGTACAGATTCTTTTTTCACCACAGAATCCTTTTTAATGGAATCTTTTTCCACTGCAGGTGTTTCTGATGATGAAACTGTATCTTTAAAAGTATCGCTTATTTTTTCAATTTCTTTCTTACATGAAATCAGCATTGCAGCACAGAAGAGGGCATATAAAAATGACTTTTTCACAGGCGTGTTTTTCATAAATAAAATCGGCTATTTAGTTTGACTATCTTGTGCAAATATCAGACCTAAAATTGAATCACAAAAGACATTATAAAAAATACCGTAAAAAAACGGTATCAAAGCATATTGGTTTAGAGCAATTTATTGGTTTTAACATAGTCCAGAGCTTCTGCAATATTATTTACTCCAATTTTTTCGAAGAGTTTTTTCCTGTGAAATTTTACAGTATCAGCAGAAATAAATAATTTTTCTGCAATCTCATTAATAGTAAGTCCGCTTGCATAAAGACTAAGGATCTCATATTCTCTTTGGGAAAGCTTTATTTTTTCATCCCGTTCCCATTTACTAATTTCAGGATCATATTTCCAAAGTTCATCCGAACCTTCCCTGCTTATCACAATATTTCCGGCTGAAGTGCTATTGGAAAGTGAAACGATGCATAATGCTTTCCAGATCTGCCCTTCTTCTGTAAGAAACATAGGAGTAAGTTTATGATTGACCAGAATCATATCCTTTTTACCATTCAGAAGATAAAAATCATATGAAATAGAATACAGTTTTCTCTCCTGCACAGGAATCCCTTCATAAAACTCAAATCCGGCTTCATTGATTTTAATTAACAGTTCAACATCTTCAGGTTTTACATTCTGAAAATAAAAAGCATAACCTAGCTCTTTCACTTCTTCTGAGGATTTCCCACATAAAAACAACGGATTATCAGATACATAATCGAAAGCTCTGGTCTGATAGTCTATAACATACAGACTCTGATAAGTAAGTCTTGAAAATGCCTTTACAGCTTCCAGATAATCCCCCATCTGGCTGCGGTCTATCTCAGCATCACTGCGAACTTCATTCTTATCGTTAAAAAATCTGTTAATTTCTTCCATACATTTTTACAAATCAATAAAGTACTACCCAAAAGTGTAGTATTTTTCATTCATAAGCAAATCTACACAAAAGTGTAGTGGAAATCAAACTACCGTGATCTAATTTTGTTAAAAATAACCATCAATTCTGTATCAAAGAAAATAAATTAACAACCTGAAAATGAAAAACATTTATTTTTATTCGCTATTTATTTTCAATACAGTTTCTGTTATTTTCTCTTTCAATTTCAAAAGATCCCAACCCAATATATATATCAACAACCATGAAATAAAGAAGCTGCCTGAAAATGATTCGGTCAAAGTTGAAATAAATTTCATCCATCAAGTTTTTATCGTAAATAAACTTAATCCATAGGGGTTAATTCAGACTGAAAATATTAACAACGGCCGAATTAAAGCAGCCCTTAAAGATCAGCATCTTAGAATTTCTACAAAAAAACACACAAACGATTGAAACATCATATTGCTGGTCTTATTACTGTCTTTAAGGCAGTAATTTTTGTTTATGGAATGGCATTTGGGCTTAATCTCACGCTCCAGACAAATCAATTTCAAACAAACTGAGTTCAGCATTATGATAATGTCCGGGAAGACCGTCTGTATCTTTCAGCTGTACCAATCCCAGAAAATTAAATCCGCATTTTTTATAATGATTGATTAAAGGAATATTTTCACCAACAGTATCCATCCTTATGAACCGTTTATTGTGCTGTTTTGAATACTTTTTTGCCCAGTTCACAATTTCAGTAACCATATTTTGACCTCTGAATTCCGGATTGGTTGCAATGCGATGAATATATATTGCAGGGTCAGAATTTTTTTCACCCCAGATCTGCGGATCACTGAAAGCTACGGCCCAAATGCAGGCTATTTCATTATTTATTACGATTTTCCATTGTCTGTTTTCGTCAATTTCAGTTTCTATCATACTCCTTTCAAATTCCGGCCACAATACAATATTTTTCGTCTTTTGAAAGTCGGTTGCCAAACGGTATAGTCTGAAAATTTCTTCAATATCCTTTCGGTTGCTGTTTTCTATAATCATATTTTGAGCTTGATGGGTTATTCAAACAAAATTAGAGATAAAAAATAACTCTGTACATCTTAACAATACTGTAATACTGGGAAATATTCAGATACGAAGCTGTTTTTGTTTAATTTTGTCTCATGAGTTTTTTATTATTGGTGATGTACACGGGTGTTTTTACACTTTGGAAGAAATGATAAGACATTGGGATGCAGATCATGAAACCTTAATTTTTCTTGGAGATTTAATAGATAGGGGCAATTACAGTTCAAAAGTTCTTGAAAAGTGCATGGAACTTCAGAGATCTTACACTAACTGCATTGTTTTAAAGGGAAACCATGAGTATGAGTTCATTGAGTATTATGACAAAGGTGAAAACCTTAACTGGACCCGGCAGTGCGGAGAGAAAACACTGCATGATTTTGATCAAAATAATATTGACCACAAAAAAATCCGGAACTGGTTTAAATCACTTTCTCTAAAATACGAAACAGATTTTCTGATGATCACACACGCTGGAATATCAGAAACAGATAATCCTTACAATGAAGATCATGATGACAGTGTGCTATGGAATAGAAAAAGCCTGAAAAATATTGGTAAACTACAGATACACGGACACACTCCCTTGAAAAATGCTGAACCTTTATTTAACCAAAATTCAAACTCGGTTAATATAGATACTGGAGCAGTCTACGGATATGGATTGACAGGGTTAAAAATCTCCGGTGATTCATCAATCCTTGAAGTGATCAATATCCCAACCGATATCCGGGATACATTGGAAACTTTTATCTAGATTTGCTTTCAACTACAAATAACAGAATACTATGAAAAAAATTGGCCTGGTAGGCGGAATAAGCTGGGTATCCACGTTGGATTATTATAAATTCATCAATGAAGGGGTCAATGCCAGACTGGGAGGCCTGAATGCAGCTGAATGCATGGTATATTCTCTAAATTTCGGAGATGTTCAGGCACAAGGATGGGTAAATTCTTTTGAGCTCTTGCTTAATGCCTGCCAGCAGCTGAAAAACACGGGGGCAGAAAGCATTGTTCTATGTGCAAATACAGCTCATCTGTTCGCAGACAAACTTCAGGATAGTATAAAACTACCAATCATTCATATCGGGGCAGAAACTGCAAAAGTAATACGCTGCGCAGGATTAAAAAAGGCCGGGCTGTTGGGAACAAAGTTTACCATGGAAATGGATTTCTACAAAGATAAGCTTGAAGAATATGGCCTTGAAGTACTGATTCCGGAAAATCAGGAAACAAGAGATTATATCCAGCATACTGTAAAAGAGGAACTGGGAGTGGGATTCATTAATCCTGAAACTAAAGCTAATTATATTTCTATTGCAGCAGATCTTATCAGCCGTGGTGCAGAATGCATTATCCTGGGCTGTACGGAAATCCCGATGTTGATCAGCCAGGATGACTTTACAATTCCTGTTTTTGATACTACAAAAATACATTGTGAGTCTATTGTGGAGTATATTGTTTCGTAATTCTTCCAGAATGTTTTAAAGTAGTATAATAAAGACTTTCTTTTTAAAGACAATTTATTGCAAATAAAAACCCCTTCAAATAATTGAAGGGGGTTTAAAGATCTTGCGATCCGGACGGGACTCGAACCCGCGACCTCCGCCGTGACAGGGCGGCATTCTAACCAGCTGAACTACCGGATCAATTTTTTTAAAAAGAAATTGAGAAAACTTCTGCGATCCGGACGGGACTCGAACCCGCGACCTCCGCCGTGACAGGGCGGCATTCTAACCAGCTGAACTACCGGATCTAATTTTTTTAAAAGTAAATTATAAAACTTTTGCGATCCGGACGGGACTCGAACCCGCGACCTCCGCCGTGACAGGGCGGCATTCTAACCAGCTGAACTACCGGATCATTTTCTGTTGTTGTAAAGAACGTTGTTTCTTTTTTGTGATTGCAAAATTACACCTTTTTTAATTACCTGCAAATTATTTGTTAAAAAAATACCTCCCAAAAATGGAAGGCATTCATTATCAAAGTTATTTTTTTTATAAGTGTGCGCTTAGTTTTTCAGCGATTACCTCTTTTGGAGCCACACCAACTAATTTATCAACCACTTCACCGTTCTTAAAAATCAGAACCGTAGGGATATTTCTGATGCCGTACTGCATAGAAATTTCCTGATTGTTATCTACATCAACTTTCCCTACTACTGCTTTTCCTTCAAAATCTGATGCTACTTCTTCGATGATTGGTCCTAAAGTTCTGCATGGTCCGCACCATACTGCCCAAAAGTCCACCAATACCGGCTTATCTGATTTTAAAACCGTGTCCTGAAATGAGCTGTCCGTAATTTCTAAAGCCATTTTGTTTCTTTTATTTAAATTAATATTATATTCTTATTTCAATCCTTAATCGGATGTTCAAAATTACGATATTTAAGCAATAAGACTATCTATGCTCAACATTTGTTTTTTCTATAGTAAAGTCTTTTGAAATTTCTTCCAAAGCTGTCACCAAAGCATCTATTTCTTCTTTTGTCGTCATGTGGCTGAAAGAGATACGCAATGGCGTACAATGATCCATTTCATCCTCTGTAAGAACCATCATCATTACCATAGAAGGTTTGGATGCCCCTGAAGAACAGGCACTGCCCTGAGAGATTGCAATTCCTTTCATATCCAGTTGAAGCCCGATCAATGGGTTTTTGTATGGAAGCAAAGCACTTAAAACCGTATAAAGGCTGCTTTCCTTCTCTGCACTTCTTCCATTGAATTTAATTCCCGGAATCACTGCGGAAAGCCTTTCTATTGCATAGTCTTTTATTCCCTGCATATGGCTGGTGTATTCATCCATATGAGCTAAAGAAAGTTCCAGTGCTTTTCCAAGACCTACGATACCGGCTACATTCTCAGTTCCTGCTCTTAAACTTCTTTCCTGAGGTCCGCCTGTAATAATTCCTTTCATTCCTGTTGATTTTCTGATGAAAGCAAAACCTACTCCTTTCGGACCGTGGAATTTGTGGGCACTGCATGAAGCAAAATCCACCATGATATCAGAAAAATCAAGATTCATATGGGCCATTGTCTGTACCGTATCTGAATGGAAAAGAGCATTATTTGCCTTACACAATTCAGCAATTTTTTTGATGTCTGCAATATTCCCGATCTCGTTATTGGCGTGCATTAAACTTACCAAAGTCTTTTTATCGGAAGCTTTCAGTAATTCTTCCAGCTTGCCAAGATCAATATCTCCTTTTTCATTAGGACGGATGTAGTTTACCTCTACTCCTTTTCTGCTTTTCATATCCAGAATACTTTCAGAAACACATTTGTGTTCCAATGGTGAACTGATGATCCTTTCAACGCCCAAATGTTCTACACTGGATTTGATGATCATGTTATTCGATTCTGTTCCGCATGAGGTAAAGATAATCTCCGCAGGAGTTACATGAAGATACTCTGCAACCTGTCTTCTCACGTTTTCAATAAGAATCTTTGCTTCCTGTCCAAAACTGTGGGTAGAAGACGGATTCCCGAAATTCATCTTCATGGTACCAACCATTGCGTCTATGACTTCTTCTGAAAGAGGAGTTGTTGCAGCGTTATCTAAATATATTTTGTTCATTTTTATTTTGAATATTTTAATTCTACTGAGGTAAACTGATAATCTGAAGGAACAGCAAAAATAAACCAAGGGTTTGAAAGTACCTGAATTTCCATTCCGCCCGATCTTTCTGCCGGAACTTCCACATACAGTACATTATTCTTCACCGATGCATTTTTGATACTGGTAATTCTATGGCTGCCCGATCTGAAAGTTCCCATATGGTACATAACCACTTTTTTATTTCTCGGAAAATCCGGATAATTGACAGACGGCTCTTTTTTCAATCCTATAAGACCGAAACTGCCTTTAATAGCGTTACGGAATTCTTTTTCATTCTTAATAATAGTAAATCCGGCTTCATCTGTACCTCCCTGCGACTCGGAAACAAGCAGCTCTGCATTTCCCGGCATATCGGATGCTCTTTGAGATGGTATGGCTGTACAGTTCATCAAGATTGCAGTAGATAAAACAAGCAGTCTTTTCATTATTACATTTTTACCACCCAAAATTAGTGAAAAAATTGGTAATGACCCTCATTTGCCCACTTAAGCATCTGGCGGTCTCCGGAAGTATCTCCGAAAGCGATTATTTTATCGTATTTAGTGTCGTGAATTTCTGCTTTTATTCTCAGAAGTTTTTCTTTTCCGTTGCAGTTTTTGCCAATGAAATTTCCTGTAAAAACACCATTCTTAAACTCTGCACGTGTGGATATCAGCTGCATCTGCAGCTTTTCAGCAAAAGGCTTTACCCAGATATCCAGCGATGCGGTAACCAATAAACTCTGTGTATTATCCCTATCGATATTTTTTATAAAGTCCAGGGCGTTTTCCCTTACAATTTTTGGATAATGGTGTTCGAAAAACTGTTTGGATTTCATTTCGATCTTTTCCTGGGTCTGCCCTTTCAGAATAGATCCTATAAAACTTTTTTTTACTTTCTCAGCTTCGGCAAGCTTTAACTTTAATAATATAAAAAGAGGAACATGTCTCAAAAATTGTATCCTGAATTTGGTAGAATCATAGAATTTAAGATACATAAACATCGTATCCTTATACGTCAGGGTTCCGTCAAAATCAAAACAATACAATTTTTTCATTTTTACTAAAGCTTTAATTTTTTAAATATAAATTCAGGAATATTCCTGATAATCAACATAATAACACTCCAGACAGGCAAAACATATGCTACATTCTTCTGCTTTTTGAAAGCTTTATAAATACATGCTGCCGCCTGCTTCGGTGTTGCAGTCAGTTTTGGATTCAAAGGCAGTCCTTCCGTCATTTTTGTGGCCATGAAGCCCGGTTTTACAGTAAGAACATGTACTTTTTTCTCAAAAAGATAATTACGGAGTCCACTCAGGTAGGCCGTAAATGCTGCTTTTGCACTTCCGTAGATAAAATTACTCTGCCTCCCACGGTCTCCAGCTACTGATGACAGGCCGATAATCGTTCCTGATCTTCTGCTTTCAAATTTTTGGGCAAAAAAGTTCATTACCGGGATCAATTTTGAATAATTGATACTAATGATTTTTTCCGTATTCCTGTTATCATAAAGACCTTCCTCGGTTCCGTCTCCTAAATATCCCACGGCACAAAATAATACATTTGAACTGACATGATCAAATTTATTGTAATCAATCTCTTTCATCAGATCAATTTCAATTACTTCAGACTGCTGCAGAAACTTTACATCAATATGTCTTGCAAACCTCTCTGTAGTTTCTTTACTTGAGGTAAAAAGATATATTTTTTCAAATTTTTCTCCTTCCTGCAAAGCTTTTTCAACAAAAGCCTGCGCCACTTCAGATGTACTTCCCAGAACTATCATGATGCATTATTGTTTATGATTCTTTTGTGCTGTAAAGACACAAATTTTGAACTTTGAATATTTTTAAGGTAATTCGTGAGTGAAGATCTGCTCATGCTGTCTTTGGTAAGATATATTCTTCCCCCAAATTGCTGCACAATATCATCCAGCTTCTCTACCAGCTTCTTCAGCTTTGAATTGACCTTAAAATCGAGAGCCAGCGTATAGCCTTCAAACGGGAATGAATTATAAGCTTCCGGGTTATTCTTGCCGAAAAGCTTTAAAACAGCTAAAAAAGAACCGTTTCCGCTTGCTGCAATAGTTTCAAGGATCTGTTTCATCCCTTCTTTACCGGCTTCTTTAGGAATTACCATCTGATACTGGATGAAGCCTGATTTACCATAAATTTTATTCCAGTCGTTGATGGCATCCAACGGATAGAAAAAGGTTTCGTAATCAATAAAGTTTTTAACTTCTTTTTTCGTCTGTTTTTTATAGTACAGAAGATTGAATATTTTTACCGTCAATGCATTCAACACAAACCCAGGAAAATAAAAAGGGACTGTAGGCTGCAGTTTTTTCTTCAGTCTTAATGGCTGTTTTGCAAGGTTTTGCGGAAGTTCATGCTGAAAAGCGTGTTCTCCTCTCATCAAAATGCTTCTTCCCAGGTTTTTGCCCTTCTGAAGGCAGTCGATCCATGCTACCGTATACGTCCAGTTTTCACTTTCTTCAAAGAGCCTGAAAATTTCATCCAGATTCTCTGCTTTTATGCTTTCCTGGCGTATGTAGGCGGATTCTATATTTTTAAGCTTAAATTTTACAGTAAGTATTATCCCGGTAAGCCCCATTCCTCCAATGGTAGCCCAGAATTTATCTGAATTTTCTTCTCTGGAACATGTTATGATATCTCCGTTTTCAGTCATCAGTTTAAATTCAGTCACATATTCTGAAAAACAGCCTTCTGCATGGTGATTTTTACCATGAACATCAGAAGCAATAGCTCCTCCTACCGAAATAAATTTTGTTCCGGGTGTTACGTAAAGAAAATATCCCTGCGGAACCGAAATTTCAAGCACATCTGAAAGCAGTACTCCGGATTCGCATTCTATAATCCCGTTGAGACGGTCGAAGCTTATAAATTTATTCAGTTTTTTGGTTGAGAATATGGATTCTCCCAGGGAAGCATCACCATAACATCTTCCGTTACCTCTTGCAATAATTTCGTTATGATTGAGTACAAATTCTTTTATTTTTTTGAAGCTGTCCTCAGATCTCATTTCTTTTTCTACAATGGGGAAATTCCCCCAGTTTGTAACTTTCTGTGTGAAATTCGGCTTCATTTTTTAAAATAAATCTGGATTAAAAATGCAGCTACCCAAAGCACTAATGTTATCTGGATATACCGGTCTCTGTATACAATTTTAGTAGGAGATTCTGTTCTGTTGTATACCAATGTCTGCTGCAGATATCTTAAAAATGCAAAGACTACAAATATGACGGTATAGAAAACTCTTTCATGGAATCTTGCCTGGACTTCAGGTGAGAGTGTAAACATAAGATAGCAGACAATAGCCAGTGTCACTGAAATAGATAATGCAATATCTGCAAACTGTACATTATATCCGTCCAAAGCTTTTCTTGTTTTCCCGGAAACCTGTGCATTGATGAGTTCTCCTCTTCTTTTTCCGATAGCCAAAACAAGGGCAAGAACAAATGTCAGTAAGATTGCCCACTGCGAAATCCCTATTTCTGTAATGTAACCTCCGGCGAGAACCCTGAATACAAAACCTAAGGCAATAATGAATATATCTATAATAGGAACATGCTTAAGCTTGAAGGTATAGGCAATGTTAACTACAACATAAAGCCCAATAATGGTGGCGAACTTCCATAATGGTTTGTGGAAATAAAGCTGTGCAAGAAATACAAGGGCAACATCAACAATAATAAGTCCTGTAAGAATTCCCAGAGCTTTGGATTTTGAAACAGCTCCGCTTGCAAGAGGACGTCTTCTTTTTTCGGGATGCTTTCTGTCTGCTTCTATATCATTATAATCATTAAGGATATAGACAACACTTGCAGCAAGGGAGAAAATAATAAACGCAAAAATGCTTTTAGTAAGTAGGTCTAGATTTGTAATATTTCCGGAAAAGAACAGAGGGACAAAAACAAACAAGTTTTTCACCCATTGCTCCACACGGAGGAGTTTAAGATATTTCTTCATTTATGCTATTTCGGTTACAAAAATAGTGAATTCAAAATTTACAGCATAAAAATACAAAAAAAACCGCCGAGGCGGTCTTTTACGAAAATATTTATATAATTAAATTAATTACTGCCCTTGCTTGGCTTCATTAATCATTTTTTCATTAGCAGTAATGGCAAATTCCACTCTTCTGTTTTTAGCTCTTCCTTCGTCTGTATCGTTTGTAGCTACAGGCATAGATTCTCCTTCCCCTTTTGTAAACATTCTGCTGGATGCAATTCCTTTTCCTGATAAATAAGCTTTTACCGCATCTGCTCTTCTTTGAGAAAGGTTCAGGTTATAAGCATCAGTACCTTTACTGTCTGTATGACCATAGATATTGATATTTGTATCAGGGTTATCAGCAAGAACTGTTGCTAATTTATCAAGGTTGGTCTGAGCAATAGAAGTTAAATTTGAAGAGTCAAAAGCAAAGTTCACAATGCTTTCGTTCATGGTAATCTTGATACCGTCTCCTACTCTTTCTACTTCAGCTCCAGGTAAAGTTTCTTTAATCTGCTTAGCCTGCTTATCCATTTTATTACCGATCACGTTACCCGCAACACCACCGATAATACCTCCTAATACAGCTCCTAATGCTGAGTTTTTACCACTTCCTACATTATTACCCAAAATACCTCCGATTACAGCTCCTGATGCAACACCTACTGCTGTACCTCTCTGCTGGTGGTTAGAATTCTGAACAGCTTCACAGCTGGTTAATAATAATGCTGATGATAAGAAAAGAGCTCCTATATATGTTTTAGTAAATTTCATTTTTTTGATCTTTTATATTGATAAATTATTTCATTCCTGTTCTCTGGAAGTTGTAAACAACCTGTACTGTGCTTCCGTCGAATGGAACGTTCTGTACAAGTGAAAACTGGTCTGTAGACTGGTTAGTAATCGTTAAAGAATACCCTACAGTATTTTGCTTAGCTTTAGTTCCTTCAGCGATTTTTTTGAACATGAAAGTATTGCCGTCTTTTACTTCAAATTTGATTGGCTGTGTAAGGCTTGGACAAGCTCCCCCACCGTTTAAAGTATAGGCACCGGTGTAGTTATTTGGAATTAGTCTCCAATGACTTCCTACAAAACACTGAGCATCTGCTCCTTCATCAAAAGGCTTGATTTTAAACCCTTTCTCGTAGTCTACGCTTACAATCTGCCAATCCCCTTTTAATTTCAGGTATTCGGCTCTCTGGTTTTGAGATGTTTCTGCTTTTTTCACTGAGGAACAAGACACTGCAAAAAGTGATGTTCCAATCATCCCTGCAAGTAGTAACTTTTTCATTTTGTTGTTTATTATTTTGTTATTTATAAAGTTACAAAAAACCGTGCCAAATTGAATAATAAAAATAAAAAAAGTCCGAAAATTTCGGACTTTAAATGCTTTCTCCTTATATACAGGGAGATATATTATTTTTTAACAGCCTTTTTTACGGATTTCGCAGGCTTATTACTGCTTGATGATTTTCCGTTATAGAAATTGGTATAGGCATATTCCGCTGCTTTTTGAAGATCTATAACACCTCCCGCCTGAGAATATTCAGGGAATTTATTATCTGCATTCGGATTGCTGCTCTTTACAAGTGCTTCAATAATCTGATTAGGCTTCAGAGTAGGCATGTAAGCCAATAATACAGCTGCTGCCCCGGCTACTACCGGCGATGCCATGGAAGTCCCCTGAAGATATTTATATTCATTTTTAGGCACTGTAGAATAGATTTCTTCACCCGGTGCGAAAACATTGACCATTTTCTTATTATAGTTAGAGAAATCTGCTCTAAGCTCATTATTTCTGTTGGTACTTGCTCCTACAACCAATACATTGTTTACAAATGGGGTTTCATCTGCAACACTTTTAAAGTTGGTAGGATAAGCCAAATGTTCAGCAACATCTTCATTTTCGTTACCTGCTGCTTTTACTAAAAGAACGCCTTTGTCTTCAGCATATTTAAATGCATCCCATACTACACTTTTTCCAGGGGAAACTGGTTTTCCGAAACTCATGTTTAAAACTTTTGCCCCATTGTCAACCGCATACCTGATTGCATTGGCAACGTCTTTATCTCTTTCATCTCCGTTTGGAACAGTTCTTACAGACATAATTTTAGCAACTTTAGAAGCTACACCATACTGTATTTCTTTACCCTGAGGAAGTCCTGCAATGATTCCTGAAACGTGCGTTCCATGTTCTGCATCCGGCCCTTCGTAGTCATTATTTCCGTAGTTTTTCTCAGAATAATCATCATAATTATCCCCTACAATTTCTTTTCTTGTATCATAAGCTAGATCATATTGTTTTGATGCAGGAGTAAAATGATCTATTGCTTCTTTCATCTGCTCTTTCATCAGCTTTTCAAAATCTGCGGAAGATTTTCCTTTAAATTCAGGGCTTTGAGAAACCTGCCCAAGAACCTGAAGCGCAATAGCATCTTTCTGATCTGTTGGCGGCTTAATACCTTCCAGTGTTTCAGCTGTAACAGGCTTACCTCCCAACAACTTTACCATGTTCGGAATGATACTGTTGATCATGGTATATGTCTGCAGCCCTTGTTTAGATTCTACACTTTTTTTGTTGAAAAGATCTTTAGATTTCATATACATTGCAAATTCTTCCGGCATTTTTGCCTGGTTTGCTTTGTTCTTTGTAGAATCATCTCCTTCAAAAACAGGTTTATATTTGGCAACAACCCTTGTTACTTCCATATTGTCGATATCAACATCGCCATTCTTCCCACCGATAAAATTCCAGCCGTGTACATCGTCGATATATCCGTTTCCATCATCATCTTTTCCGTTTCCGGGAACTTCATTAGGATTTGACCATATATTTTTTACAAGTCCGGGGTGATCTACCTGAACACCACTGTCTAAAACTCCTACAACAACTGTTTTAGGCTTAAGACCTTTAGATTCCAAGTATTTATATGCATTTGCAGTATTTACTCCGTATACTTTTGTTGTAGAAAAATCTTTATGATACCATGTCATAAGATCTTTATCTTCTTTTGGATCAACGCTCTTAGCCTGAGCCTGCTGAGCATAAGAGAAACTAAAACCTGCCAGAAAAACAGCAGCCAGTAATACCTTTTTCATATGATGATATTTATTTTGTCTAAATTCATATGTAATTGCCATTTTCATTGATCAATCTCCGGGAAATTTCATTAACGGCAATTTCATGTTAATATGATTGTTTAATATTTTTTATATAAGTCAGAGATTCAGGCCCTTTGTTACAAATAAGGTCCAAAACTGACAAATCCTCCAAAAATCCTAATTTATCAGAGAAGGTCTGGTAATATTCCTCCATTTGAAATTCTGAAGGATGCTTAGCCGAAAACTTTTCTCTTAAATTTATACTTTCCGGATTTTTGATATATTCTTCATTCAAAGACTGTGCCTTTTCTGTTTTAAGAATCTGCTGTATAATTTCTAAGCCTTTTATATTGAAATCAATCAGAAATTTCTCTTTCAGATCATATATTTTTCTGAACTTATCTTCATAATATTCAAAGTAAGGCGAGCTTTGATAAGCAGTTTTAAGAGATTTCCAGTGAAGGTTTCTCCAGTCTTCCCTGTAAGAGATCTCAATATCTTTATATTCCCTTTTACCGTTATGATTGATAGGAATTATTAATGAAAGTTTTCCATTTGCGCCATAGATATTGGCTCTATTTCTATAGGTTTGTTTAGGGAAATTTTCAAACTGTTCAAATATAATCTCATTTTCAGGGTTTAAAAACACTGAAAACCATGAAACCGGGGGCATATAAAATACCGGCAATAATACATTCGTCATATTCATAATGCAAAAATGAAGTATTTTTTCAAATACTTCATTCTATTTTAAGTTTTAATTTTAATTATACCTCGTCTTCTGTTTTTTTCTTTCTGAATAATTTCATGAAATACTCCCAACCGAAGAATAGAATAAGGATCATGGCAGCAATCCACCAGTAAGAAGTTTTATTGGCTTCTCCTGTGTTGGTCGCCTTAAACATTCTGTCCCAACGGATCTTTTTAGGAGCCTGATAAGTTGAGCTTGCATCAGCAAATGCTCCCTGTATACTTAACCATGTAAACATTGGCTTTCCTACAATATTTTCTTCCGGAACAAAACCAAAGAATCTGGCATCAAGTGAAGCGTCTCTGTTATCTCCCACCATCATATAATAATCCTGTTTGATAGTATATTGAGTAGCTTCTTTACCATTAATGAAAATTTTCCCGTTTTTGTTTTCCAGGCTGTTGTGTTCATATTCAGAGATAATCCATCTGTATTCAGGCAGGGTTTCCTGATTAAGCGTTACAACGTCTCCTTTTTTAGGAATTTTCAAAGGTCCGTACCAGTCCTGATTCCAAGGTTTGTTGATCGGGAAAATCGACTGTGTAGTATCTATTCTTGTTTTTGCTTCATCTCTATAATATACTGCAGCTTCTCCTTTTGGGGTAACATCCTCTTTCATATCAACAACCTGAGGAAGTTCTCTGATTTCTTTAGCTGTTTTGTCTGTCAACCCCTGGAAAGCATAAATATACCCTTCTTTTTCACCCTGAATTTCCTGTACAGGTAAGAATCCATAAGTATTATACAATGAAGGAATATCCAACTGGCTCCCGGTATTCACAATATATCTGTGCTGTACTTCCTGATCACCCAAAACTGTTTCCGGTTTTCCGTTAACAAAAAGTCTTCCGGCTCTCATTTCAAAAGTATCTCCTGCCGCTGCCACACATCTTTTAACATAAGGATCTTTTCTGTCGATCGCTGTATGCACAGAATCCTGGGGATAATTAAATACTACCACATCATTTCTCTGAGGCTTGCTGAACTGGAAAATTCTTGTGTAAGGAAGTTTTATTCCATCCACATAAGATTTTGGATCATCTTTAGGATTCCCTTTCTGTCCGGTATCCATAACAGTTCCCTGTAGGAATGGTATAGCCACAGGACGCATAGGCATTCTGTACCCGTAGCTCCATTTGTTTACAAAAAGGAAATCACCTACCAAAAGTGTTCTTTCCATAGATCCTGTAGGAATTCCAAATGGCTGTGTTACGAAAACGTGGATAATGGTCGCAAACACAACAGCAAAAGTAATAGATCCAATGAATGTATCTTTCTTTTTTGCAGTTTTCTCTTCATCTGTAATAAACAGGTCGTTCGCATCTTCATCTTCTATTTCCGCATCTTTAGAATAGTTCACGGTAGCCATATAGATAAATGGCAGGATCACTGTAAGAAGCTGGTGCTGAAAAAGGTTTTTCCCAAATTTCTTCATTAAATAAATATGGAAAACAGACATCATGATAGGTCCTACTATCGGAAGATAAGACAGGATAGCCCACCATTTCGGATGTTTGGTTTCTTTTAATATAATGAAATAATTGTAGAAAGGTACAAAAGCCAGTAACGGATTATATCCCATCTTTTTGAACAGCTTCCAGGTGGAAATCCCCATTAATACGGATAAAATGAGAACATATACTGTATAGGTTAAAAAATAATTCATAGTTTTTTGTGCTATTCTAAATATATAAATGATGAGTAATAAATGGTTACAGCGCTCTGCTACTTATTATTTACTATTCATCATTTCCTTTTATTGGTATGCAATTTAAAGAATTTGTTACAAACTAAAGCCCCAAAACGTCTTTCATGGTGAAGTTTCCTTGTTTTCCTTTAATCCATTCTGCAGCAACTACAGCACCAAGCGCAAACCCGTTTCTGTTAAAGGCAGTATGTTTTATTTCAATCTCGTCCACTTCGCTTTTATAATAAACGCTATGAGTACCCGGAACTTCATCTTCACGGATCGCGAAGATTCCCAATTCCTGTCCCTGAGTTTCTTCCAGTTTCCAGGCGTTAAATTTAGGATTATTTTTAATGATACCTTCAGCTATGGAAATCGCTGTTCCGCTAGGAGCATCTTTTTTATGGATATGGTGAATTTCTTCCAGCTGACAAGAGTATTCATCCACATTTTTCATAATCTCAGCTACTTTTTCGTTCAGAGCGAAAAATAAATTCACACCTAAACTGAAATTAGAGCCGTATAGAAAAGCACTTTCATTATCTACAGCAATTTTTTCAACCTCTTCTTTTTTCTCCAGCCAGCCTGTGGTACCGCAGATCACCGGAACTTTATTTTCAAGGCATGCTTTGATATTATCATAAGCCACTTCAGGTAATGAAAATTCAATGGCTACATCCGGATTATTAAGATTTTCAGCTGTTGGAGTTTCTTTCAGGCGGGCTACTACTTCATGGCCTCTTTTCTGTGCGATCTCATCAATGATCTTCCCCATTTTACCGTATCCAACTAATGCTATTCTCATGTGATATTCTATTTTATTATGGTCTCATGAACTGTAAAGTTCAGATGAATTGTATTAAATTTTACTTTAAAATCTATAGCTTAAGCTTAAGCCTGTTTTCGGATTTGAAAATCCATACTGATCCTGGATTACTGTAGGGTTGAAGCTTAAATCCGGGTCGTGGCGGCTTTCATAAAGATGTGCATCCACTACGGCATCTACAATGTTAAGAATGTAGATCAGACCTGTGATGGCTATGGCATAATCTCTTTGTCTTTTATACCTGTCCTGAGCATTACCGAAGGCTTTTTTATCAAGCCATGGATGGCTGTCGACAAATTCATTGGGTGTACCGTTAAGTTTTGCCACATAATATTCACGGTATTTTTTGTACTGGTTATTACTCCAGATCGTATATCCGATACCTGCTCCTACAGCTCCCCAGACAATAGGAATTTTGATATACTTTTTATTATAATACTGTCCCAATCCCGGAAGTACTGCAGAATACAGTCCTGCCCTTGTAGGATTCAGTTTGATGGTTTTCTTTGTAGGTCCATTTGCATTTTCGAGATCCTCAATGATCTTGGCTTCTGTTTTTGCAGGTTTCGTAGGCTTTACGGTTTTAGTAACAACTACGCTGTCTTTAGGAAGAGGCTCTACACGTACTGTGTCGCCGGGAGTTACCTGCGAATAAGCGAAAGCAAAAATGCACAAAAAGAATGTGAAAAATAGTTTCTTCATTATTTAATATGGGATAAAATATATTCCAGTTCTTCTTCATTTTTGAAGTCCAGAAGAATTTTACCTTTTTTTCCGTTTCCGGAGGTTTTGATTTCTACTTTTACATCTAAAATATCAGCGATTGTTTTCTGTGCTCTTTTATAATTGTTGGAAAGCTCAGTTTTTACTTTTTTCGCTGCCGGTGATTTAGGGTTTTTCAATGCTGCGGCAGCCTGTTCAGCCTGGCGTACATTGAGTTTTTCTTTAATGATCAGGTCAAATAAGATTTGCTGATGCTCTTCATTTTCAAGACTGATGATGGCTCTTCCGTGTCCTGCAGAAATTTCCCCGCTTCTGATCGCATTCTGAATATCAGGATTCAACCTCAGAAGCCTGATAGAATTGGTAATGGTACTTCTGTCCTTTCCTACTCTCTGACTCAGATTTTCCTGAGTAAGACCAATTTCATCCAAAAGTCTCTGATAAGTAAGAGCGATCTCGATGGCATCAAGATCTTCTCTCTGAATATTTTCAACAAGAGCCATTTCCAGAAGCTCCTGATCGTTCACCAAACGGATATAGGCAGGAATCGTCGGAAGTCCTGCAATTTTACTTGCACGGTAACGTCTTTCCCCTGATATGATTTCGAATTTCTCGCCGTCTTTTCTTAAGGTAATCGGCTGGATCACTCCTAAGTTTTTGATCGACAGGGCAAGTTCGTTTAATGCTTTTTCGTCAAAATAAGTTCTCGGCTGGGTCGGATTGGGATAAATATCTTCAAGGCCTACCTCTACAATATTTCCTACAAACTTATCTGCTCCTTCATCGGTAGCGGAGTTGACACTCGCTTTGGATTCCGCACTTAAAATAGCGCCCAAACCACGTCCCATAGCTCTTTTTTTGTCCTTCATAAATATATTTGATAATGATGGCTTAACTTTTACTTATAAATGATAATTGATGAATCATAAATGATTGATAACAACCTGTTCTGAATATTCATCATTCATTTACTGACTATTTACTGCTATTAATTTTTTACTAAATTTTCATTTTTCAACAGAACTTCTTCTGCTAGCTGAATATATTGGATTGCCCCTTTACTTTCCGCATCGTAGTTAAGGATACTTTCTCCGAAACTTGGTGCTTCACTTAGTCTTACATTTCTGCTGATGATCGTTTCAAATACCATGTCCGGGAAATGCGAATTCACCTCTTCCACCACCTGATTGGACAGTCTCAGTCTGCTATCGTACATTGTAAGCAGAAGACCTTCAATACCAAGGTCTTTGTTGTGAATCTTCTGCACATTTTTAATGGTATTCAAAAGCTTACCCAATCCTTCCAGTGCAAAATATTCACACTGAATCGGAATGATCACAGAATCTGCTGCAGTAAGTGCATTAACTGTAATAAGTCCTAAACTCGGTGCACAGTCTATAATGATATAATCATAATCATTTCTCACTTCTTCCAATGCCTTTTTCAGCATATACTCACGGTTTTCTTTATCCACAAGCTCAATTTCCGCTGCTACAAGGTCAATATGTGAAGGAATGATATCCAGATTGGGACTGGCAGTTCTTTTGATACATGTTGCCGTATCTGCACTGTGCTCCAGAAGATTATATGTGGAATACTGAACATCTTCCACACCAAGTCCTGAGGTTGCATTAGCCTGTGGATCAGCATCGATGATCAATATTCTTTTTTCCAATACCCCTAATGCTGCCGCCAGATTTACAGCTGTGGTGGTTTTTCCTACTCCTCCTTTTTGATTAGCGATACCTATGATTTTTGCCATTATTAGAACTTTAGGTTTCAAAAATACACTTTTTTCTTTGCTCTGTATGAATGGCGAAATTCAAAATTGAGTTAAAGTATTGTTAATAAACAGTTTAACAATTAAAAAAATTATCCACAAAAAAAATTCTTTGTGGATAACTTTTAAGATTTGTTTTTATGACTATTCAAAGTTCATTGTAATAGGAAATTTGAAATAACTTCTTACAGCATCACCTTGTTTATTTAAGCCTGGTTTCCATTTTCCTTTAATATTCTTAATGGTTCTGATTGCTTCATTATTAAATTCAGCATTCCCTCCATTTGCTTTTATACCGGAAATTGTACCATCTATTTCAACTACAAAAGTAATTGTTGTTTTCATAACTCCAGTTGCTCCATCAAAATCTGAACCGTCAAAATTATTCATCACTTTATTTCTGAAAGAATTAATTCCTCCTTCATAAGCTGCTTCAACAGCGAGATCTCCTCCAGTAACAATTTTACTCTTATCAACAGAAGGTGTTGTAGGAACAGTAGCTACTGGCCCGGTTGGTATTACCGGAGCTGGAGGAAGATATCTATCAGGCTTCACCGGATCTCCTTTGAAATCGTCTACTAACCCGGGACTTGCATCCTGAGGTTTCGTTTGTTTAATTGGTTCTATTGCATCAGCCGAAGGTGTTGGAACAGAACTATCAAATTGTTTCGTATGAGGGGGTGAAACAGGCTGAACCGGTTTTATAATTTCAACAGGCGGCCTTTCTATCTGATCAACTTTTTTTAATTTAATAACTACCGGAGGGCCGTCTACAGGTATATGCACAGACGGCTCACTTCTAAATGCTGATATTGCCAATGGAGTTATTGAAATCGCAGCCAATAAACTTACCCCCACAAAAAGCGCTTTGGTTAGTATTTTATCTGATTCATTTCTTAATACATAGGCACCGTATTCTTTGTTCCGGTGCTCAAAAAGAACCTCGTTAAAACGAAATTCCTGATTTTGGTTTAGGTGTTTCATCACTATTAAATATTTAAACTGTTAAAATCAGTGATTATTAGTTTTATGGGTTCTTATCGATAAGTATTGTTTCAATATCAAAACATTTGCCAAAATTTTGACAAAACATCAATATTTTAAAAAATATTATAACAAAATGTAAATTTTAACATTCTAATCAGCCTGAAATAGTCAAAAAGCGCATGTAATTCATTTTATTTTTCGCAAAAAACCCATTATTAATTACAAAATATATATCATAAAATTAAAAATAGTGAAAACCACATCAAAATATAGGAAAATCACTGAATAATTAATTTAAATACCAAAATACATTTGTACCATAGAAAATCGGGGACGCTGAAAACCAAAAAGAGTAAGCAATTTTAAAAACTTATAATTATGCCAACTTTAACTCAAGAAGCAAAAACAAATTCACTAATGAGTATGCTTTTAAAGCAAGTCTATGACACACTAACCAACGGAGGGAATCCTGAGTATCTGGGAACTGATGATTTCATCGCGTTTGATCCGGTAGGAATTACACTTTCAGAAGATACTTTTGATTATGCACTGAACGGATTATTCGGAGATGCTCCTTCTCCAAAGCCAATGCTTGACGGAACAGGGAAACCAATCCTGGATGCAAATGGAAATCCAAAAACAGACATGGAAGCTTACCAGACCGCCTTATCCAACAGCAAATTCAAAAAATATTTACAGATGGAACAGTTTGCAGCAATGGCTGATGCTATTCCTTCACAGCTTCCCCCACTTACCGAAGACGGAAAAGGAAGAGCTATTACCATTATGAACGATTCGCAAAAGAGGGTTTCCAAAGTATATGAGGATCTTTTACAATGGTCTGTGGTAGTGGATACAGATTTTGACCAGAAAGTAGAAAAAAAACTTGATTCTCTGAGAGACAAATTATTCAAAATAAAAAAGGTAAAGAATCCTGATTTTGATGAAAATGCTCCGGTGGATGACATGAACAAGCCCGAACTGATCCACACGTTTGTAGCGCCAACTTATGCAAAATATGTAGAATACCAGATGAAGTATTATGACATTGTGGACGCAAATAATGAGATCAGAACCGCAGCAGATAATGGTGACACGGATGCAATGGCAAAATTATCCATTGACGGAAAAAATATGAAAAAGCGTGAAGATGCAGCTTTAAAAGCATGGCAGTCTTTAGGATATAAAGAAGCTGTTGAAAGAATTCAAAATTACCTGAGCGAGATTGAAGAAAAACATATGTTGGTGATCAAAAAAAGAATTCAGGCTGAGTTCAGAAACAGCCAAAGAACAAGAATTTTAGATTATACGAACTATTCTCCATGCATCCCGGTAGCAGCCAATGCTTTGAGAGAATCAAAAGGCTGGCCTGAAATTTCTATCTCACAGGGAAAATCGAATTACGATTATTCTAAATCTATTCATAACTGGGGAGTTGCAGGAGGTTTCAGCATGGGGCTATTCTCCATCGGGGCAAAAGGTGGAGGAAAAAATGAAAAAACCCAGATAAAATCCGATTATACGAGTATGGATATTTCCTTTAAAATCGGAAAAGTAAGAGTGGAAAGAGGCTGGTTCAACCAACAGTTTATAGAATCAAAATACTGGAAACTTCATGAACAGTCGCCTCAAACACTGAACGGTGATATGATCAGTGACGGAAACGGCAAGGGATTAATGCCATCTATCATTACGGAACTGATTATTGCCAAAGATGTTTCCCTGAATTTCAAGGACAGCAGTTCAGCATACACTGAAGCTAAAAACTCTATAACTGCAGGCGGCGCTGTGGGAATAGGACCTTTCGTAATCGGAGGAAACTACAGCTACGATAATCAGAACGTAAAATCCAGCTATGAATGGGACGGTAAAAAACTGATCTCAAAAGGAATTTACATCATCGGCTACAAATGCCATATTGTACCAAAATCTCCAAATCCGAATCCGGAAATCAAAAAATGGGCAGACGGAAAATCCTAACCTAATATATCCTTCTCAATAGAATAGCCGGCAGAAATTCTTTTCTGTCGGTTATTCACCTAAACTAAAAACAATAACCATGAAATATTTTGTAGCCGTCTACCAGAAACTCAAAAATATCTACATGTCACAAAGCTCGATGGAGAATGACCTGCCTATGATCTGTCCCTCTCTTCGTATCTATGACAATGAGGAATTAGAGCTTCTGAAACCACAGAGCCTGCTGAATGATGAACAGAAAAAAGCGCTTTCAATCATTAAAAAACAAAATGTAGCTTATGAGCTGAACTCTGTTCCTATTTCAGCTAATTTCTGGGACTTAAATCCCAATAATTCTTTATTTGATATTTACAGGGACATTCTGGATAAAAACAACCTGAAGAATTTAGAAGAAAATCTTGATAAGGTCCTTGAGAATAAAAGCACTATTCTTTTTGATGCCAAAAACAGCGATACCAAAGAATTTAAAGCTTATAAAAAATACAGGGTTTTATATGAAGATTCCATCAATAAAGTTACAGATCATCTAATGTTGTTTGACGGTCTTGATACAGATGAAGAAAAAAGCAACTGGAACGACAGGCTTGTGAATTTAAACAACCTGAAAGAGCTGGCCTTTTCTGAATGGAAAGTAAAAGGCAGTAAAGATAATATTGAAAAGGAACTGGCAAGAATCAACAGATCATCCGATGCTGATCTTTATCTCGCTATGGCACAAAATGCAAAACACACTTTTGAAGCTGCCGAGAAAATGGATGTGATCAACAATTCTTCAATTCATGACATCAATTTTATTCCATATGATTTTATGGAAAATGAATCAGGATGGAACAGCATTCGTATTGAAAGGTCTGAACTGGACGGACTTCATTCTGAAGCAAAAAACAGCAATGAAAGTCTTCCTTCAGAAATTTTGTCCATAGATTATGATGAAAGCATGATCCAGGCTGTGGAAGTGGACTATTCCTTTGTACACCTGAAAAGAAACTGGTTCAATAAAAACTTTATGCTGTCCGGTTATTTTGAATGGAATGAGCCTAAAAAAATATCAGACGGACAAACAATCTCCAATGATTTCAAGCTTCCTGCATTTCCGAAAACCATGATCCTGATTAAAAACCTGAAAGTGATTCTCGATCCTTCCATCAACGCTGCCAATGTAAACAATACTGAACAACTTGTTTATTTCGGGCCTATGATCATGAAACAACAGGTTTTTATCAATAAAAATAATAACCAGAAGTTCCTGAAAGCAATTACCAATGTAAAAACAATCAAATCTGATCAGCTTAATTATCTGGCCAAGAAAACAGCTATAGCCGAAGCCCAGAAAACAGCCGTCATTAATAATTTTTCAGTCAAAACGGCTGCAGATCCCGAACCTGCACAAAATATAAAAGCTGCAGCCAGTACAGCATTTGCCGGAAAAATAAATACGGGGGACCTTCTTGATACTATTAAAAATTTAAGGCCTCTCAATCCTGTTCCGCACGGAGCCAGTCCGGTACAGCCTGCACCCCAGCCCACCACTCCCATTAAAGGACCATGGGGATCATGGGGGCCTAAATTTCCAACTATTCCAATACCCACTCCCACTCCGGTACCAACGCCAATACCGACACCAACTCCCATCCCCGTTCCGGCACCACCCACAGATGCCGTTGTACAGTTCAGGGTTTCAGACAAAATCAATAATGAACCTATTTACAAATGTGCCATTTCAATCAAAGGAACCAATAATAACAGGATTTTTGAAATTGAAAGCAATGAGTCAGGCATAATCAGCCAGCTGATTCCTTTCGGGGAATACAGCATTGAACTAAGGATTGATGATTATTCAGTTTTAAATCAGAATTTTAGCGTTACCACCGCAATGCCACTTAATCTGGAGTATAAGCTTCAAAGAGAGGAAGTGAAATTCAAATCCTTTTTCCTGATTGGAATGATCTGTGAGAAAATGCCGCAGATACCGGTTAGTTAGATATCAGATTCCAGACTTCATATATAAAACATCAACATACAAATATCGAACTTCAAATTGTGACATTTATCTAAAAAATTCATCATTCATCATTCATCATTCATCATTCATCATTCATAATTCATAATTCATAATTCATAATTCATAAAAATTATCACCATGAAACTTTTAAAATACTATACAAAGGCACCGGAAGTACTTACTTTATGTGAGATTCTTTACAAACTCGGCTATGATCTCAGAATTACAGATTCATTCACTTTGGAAGTGGATGCAGCCGTGAAAGATTTTCAAAGAAAAAATTCTCTGGTTGTGGACGGAATTGTAGGGGTAAAAACCTGGGCCGTCCTTTTTGAAAAAGACGAAAGACCCGAAAGCCAAACTAATAAATTCTTAAAAGAAGATGATCTGATCAATTTCGCCAACGAATACAGCCTAGAACTGGCCGCAGTAAAAGCGGTAAATGAAATTGAAAGCAGTGGAAAAGGGTTTCTGATCAATAACAGGCCTAAAATATTATTTGAAGGTCATGTTTTCTGGAATGAGCTTAAGAAAAGAGGTATTGATCCCAGCTCTTATTGCAATTCAGAGAGCCAGAACGTGCTTTATCCGAAATGGACAAGAGCATACTACGAAGGCGGCGTGAAAGAATACGACCGGCTGAATGAGGCAATCAGCCTGGATAACAACCCCAGCTTCAAAGAAGCTGCACTGTCCTCTGCTTCCTGGGGAAGTTTTCAGATTATGGGATATCATGCTAAAAACTTAGGCTATGCTGATGTAAACGATTTTGTTTCAAAAATGGAAATGAACGAAGGTGAACATTTGAAAGCATTTGGAAGGTTCCTGGAGAAAAATGGCTGCCTGATTCATCTCAGGAATAAAAACTGGGCAGGATTTGCAAAACTTTACAACGGCTCAGGGTACAAGGAAAATAAATATGATGAAAAACTTGAAAGGGCTTATGCTAAATATTCACAGAATTAAATAGATAAATTGTTTTTTTAATTCCCGCGGATTCCGCAGATTGTACAGAGAAGGTTTTTTCTCTTGAATTTGTAGATTTTGCGGGATTTTTTTATTTCTAAACAGATTAAAACCACCCCGCCAAAAATTCTTTGAATTTTCGCCACCCCTCCAGAGGAGGGGAATTTTGATCTGACAAATTTTAGTGATTAAAAGAAATTTATTTTTTTTATAAAATACGTTTCAAAAGCTACAAATTGACAATCAATCGGTTATATTTATTATTTTTTAACATTAGTTTAACATTTTTGCTTATCTTTGCTTTTCGTCAAATACCCAAGGATGTCTTTATATCAAAAAATTGCAGAAAAACTACAGTATATAAGTCCGAGTTTTTACAAAAAAAGATATTTTAAGAGTTTAAACAATCTTACTAAAGATAATTTTTCGGCACGTAATGTAGAACCGGAACTGGTATGGATCAAGGAGTACCTTCCCAAAAATGCTGTAATACTTGATATCGGGGCCAATGTAGGAACTTTTCTTTATCAGTTGGAACATAAGCTGAACCACGAGCATATTTATGGTTTTGAGCCGAATAAGAAACTTTACCGCCGCCTGAAAAGGCTTTTTCCAAGAATGAGAATATTTCCTCTGGCACTTTCTGACGAAAATACAACAGCTGAATTTAAAGTTCCGATCATTAATGGCAAACTGATTGCCTCACGGGGAACTTTAAATACCTCTTACAAAGAAAAAGGCGAGGAGAAAAGCTATACGGAAAAGGTAAAAGTGATCAAGCTGGACGAATGGGCTGCTATAGAACATTTTGACAGACTGGATTTTATTAAAATAGATGTAGAAGGTAATGAAATGAAAACCCTTTCCGGAGCAAAAAAAATAATCAAGCGGTTCCTTCCGACACTAATGGTGGAAATGGAACAGAGACACCACGAAAAGCCTATCTGGAATGATATTTCTGAAGTAAAAAGCTGGGGATACGAAGCAAAATATCTTAACCGCGACAGTTTTAAGCTGGAACTCCTCACGGAAGAGATCCTGATATACAACACCAATGATGAAAAAAACAAAACCAGCTATATAAACAACATTATTTTTACGCCAAAAAACCATTAAAAAGACATTATGAGTGTAGTAGCGAGACAGGGCTTCAAATATTCCATCATAGGTTATATTGGTTTTCTGCTGGGTACCATATCCGCCATTTTTATTTTCCCGTATAACTTCGAGTTTTACGGAAAACTCCGTTATATCCTGACTGGTGCTGAAATGCTGGTTCCTATAGTGGTTATGGGTATTTCTTATTCAAATGTGAAGTTTTTTCACAGGGTGGAAAAAGACGGCAAAAAACAGAATATGCTGTCGCTGTCGCTGCTTACGGTATTCATTAATTTTATCATTTTTATGGGTGTATTTTTTATACTCCCCTATTTTTCCGAAAAGTTCAAACATTCGGAGGCATGGAAACTTAAGGAAATGATTCTTCCGCTGATCCTTATCCTGTCTTTTTGTGCTATTTTTAATAAGTATACATCCAATTACAAAAGAATTGTAGTTTCCAATATTTTCGACAATCTTTTTCCTAAAATAGCAAACCTTGGAGCTTTTTGCCTGTTTGCTTATTTTTTACTGTCTCAGGAAATAGCATTTGCCTTCTTTTTCGCAATGTTTGCTTTAATACTTTTCGGATATATTTACTATACCAATAAACTTGAACGGATAGAACTGGATTTTAATACGGATTATTTCAGGAAGGACAATTTCTGGAAAGAGTTTTTTAACTACAGTTTTTTCGGATTTTTGGGAACTTTTGGAAATTATCTGGCAATCAACAGTGTGATGATTGGGGAATTTATGGGAATGGAGGAAGCCGGAATTTATTCTGTTCTGTATGCTCTGATTTCACTGATCTCTATTCCTCAGCTGGGATTATTTAATATTTCAGCTCCGATTATCAGTAAAACATTGGCAGACGGTGATATGGAGGAACTTGACAGGTTTCATAAAAAGACGTCTTTATCTCTATATTTTTTAGGTGCCGTTCTGTTTTCATGCATTATGGTAGGCTTTCCTTATCTGACAGAGTTTATGCCTAAAAACGGAACTATGTTAAGAGAATACGAGCCTGTGGTTTGGATCTGGGGATCTGCCGTTTTAATTGATCTGGCAACCGGTTTTAACGGAAATATTATTTCACTTTCCAAATATTACAGATTTAACATTCTGATTATGCTTCTTCTTGCCGGGCTTACCGTTGGACTGAATTATTATTTCATTAAAAATACAGATCTGAAACTGATTGGAATTGCCTTATCTACAGCCATTTCACTTACGACTTACAATGTCATTAAAGTTGCCTTCAATTATTTTGTTTTCAAAGTTTCTCCGCTGACTATTGAAATGATTTTCGTTTCCATTATCTGTACTTTAGCAATTACTGTGGCCATTGTACTGCCAAATTTCAACAACAACTTTATCAATCTGGTGTATAAGCCTGCTGTTGTTTTGATTCTGATCTATATCGGAAATTATTTTACAAAAGTATTCCCACTCGAGGATTATCTGAATGCAAAATTTATTAAAAGTATTTTCAAATTCAAATAGAAATCAAGCCGGAAAGAACATCTTCCAGCTCATGCAGGACTGTCGCTTTATTATAGCTTTTCTGAAAATCAAAATGGTCCCTTTTGAGGGTTTTAAACTGCTCCAGAATATTTTCTTCCTCAGGAACAATGAATTCCAGTTTTGAAGGATAATCTTTAGGGAAAACAGCTATTTTTCCATATTTAATGGCATCCCCGAGGTTTCCTGTCATTTTAGTCACCCCATAGGTTTCCTTCCTGCTGAAAAATTCTGCTTTCTGACGGATAGGACACCATAAAACATCTGCCTTCTGCATCCATTTTTCAAAATCGGTATGGGAAACCCTGTCTGAAAAATATTGTATGGTGACATTTTCCGGAAGTCTGTGAGATAGATTCACCAATTGTTTCAACTCATCATCTTTAGCCTTTCCAAGAAATATAAATTCACATTTCTCTTGTGTCTTCAGGTTTTGAATGGTTTTAAAAACATGATGATAATCCCTTCTCTTTTGTGAAACACCCCCGGGAATTACAACGGTAAGATGATCATTTTCCTGTCTTTCAAAATTTTCACTGTAAAAAAGGGGTAAAAATTTATATCTGCCGGATACAAGTTCTTCATCCAGCACCATTAAATTTCTTGCATTTCTGTATGCTTTTGAAGTGTAAAACAAGCCTTCCTTCCACCAAAGTTTCAACCGGTAAATGATATCTCCCTTAAAAATACTTTTCATCAAAGTACCTTTTGAAGCTACGGAAAAATTCATATTATGAACAATAACAGCTGTATTATTATATTTCTGAACCAGTGCATGAAAGGTATTGAAATACCTGTGAACGGTTCCGATAATAATTAAATCATACTTCTTTAATTTCAGCTGTTCCAGAAGCATGGAACTGTCGGATAAAAATACCTGCTCTCCATCTTCTTCGACCAAATCCTTAATCTTTTTTGAAAAATAATAATCTACATTAAAATCTGAAGAATGTTTCATAATATTGATGAAAGCCTGTGCAATTTCTGCATGGGTATCTATTTCTATGTAAGCGATTTTTTTCAATTAGAGATCAGAGGTTAGGATTAGCAAATATAAAATGTTTGATTGAATTTCAATCTTTGTTCTTTAAATGATCAGATTTTCAGCCACTTCTTTTTCAACATTTTCCATCGTTTGTCGTTGATGAATTTTTGCTCCTCTTTCGATATTTTCAGTTCCAGCTTTTCAGATTTGCAGGTTTCGTAAGCTTTGATAATTTTAAAGAAGAAAGAAACTGATTTGCTTTTTGCAGCTTCCTTTGCAGAAGCAACATAAGCAAGAAATCTGTTCAGTCCCAGAAAGTAAAAATACCTTCCGTAATAATCTGCAGGTCTTATGGTATAATCTGCACCCTTTACCTTGATCAGCTTTACCTGCATTTCGGGAAGAACAATTTCTTTCCAGCCCAGATTTTCCAGAAGAATGGAATCAATATTATCCCATCCCAGTGTTTCCCTCAATCCTCCCATCTGAATGAAGCATTCTTTGCGGTAAGCCTTCATAGGTCCCCTTACATGATGTTTATTTGAATTTCCTTCATACACCCAGCTTCCTTCTTTTTCTATATACAGCAAACCACCAACAAGCCCATATTCAGGATTATTTTTAAAAGCATTTTCTATTGTTTCAAGATAATTTCCGGGCAGGATAATATCTGCATCAAACTTACAGATGATATCAAATTCATCCGTATTCTGAGTCTTAAGTCCGCTTTTGAATGCATTCACGACTTTTGAACCCGGCTGATGAGCTGATTTCTGAAGATCCACCGTTTCAAAGCGGGGATCATTTTCCGTATATTTTCTGATGATTTCCTGCGTTTTGTCTGTAGAACCATCATTAACAACAACGGTTTTAAAGTCTTTAAAGCTCTGCTGCTGTAAAGAATCCAAAGTAAACGGAAGATTTTCTTCTTCGTTATGGGCAGGAATTATGATTAAAAACCTCACGTCTTTAAATTATAAATAATGAATGATCAATGATAAGTGATTAACTGATGTAAGGTCATTATTCATCACTTATCATTGATCAACTATGATTTTATTTGTTATGCGGTTTCAGCATGTTTTTAGGATCAAGAATTTCATCTAATTTTTCCTGGGAAAGAACTCCTTTTTCCAAAACCAGATTATAAACACTGTTTCCGGTTTCCAGAGCTTCTTTTGCAATTTCCGTAGATTTTTTATACCCGATATATGGATTAAGAGCTGTTACGATGCCAATGCTGTGTTTTACCATATTCAAACAAACCTCTTTATTAGCTGTAATTCCTACCACGCATTTCTCACGAAGCGTATCCAAAGCGTTACACAGGAAATTAATGTTTTCCATAATAGCGTGGGAAAGCACCGGCTCCATTACATTAAGCTGTAATTGTCCTGCCTCTGCGGCAAAAGTTACGGTAAGATCATTTCCAAATACTTTAAAACACACCTGGTTTACTACCTCCGGAATTACCGGGTTTACCTTTCCGGGCATGATGGAAGATCCGGGCTGCATCGGAGGAAGATTGATCTCGAATAATCCTGCTCTTGGACCTGAAGAAAGCAGTCTCAGATCATTACAGATTTTCGATAACTTCACTGCAAGACGTTTTGTAGCGGAAGAATAGATTACATAAGAACCAGTATCCGGTGTAGCCTCAACAAGATCCGGTGCGGAAACAACAGGAAAACCGGTGATTTGAGCCAGATTTTTTGCACAAAGGGTTGCATAACCTACCGGAGCGTTCAAGCCTGTACCGATAGCTGTTGCACCCATATTGACTTCTACGAAAAGACTGGCGTTATTATTTAATTTAGAAATATCTTCTTCCAGAGTGGCTGCATAGGCCTCAAATTCCTGTCCCAAAGTCATTGGAACTGCATCCTGAAGCTGGGTACGGCCCATTTTGATCACATCATGAAATTCTTTTCCTTTGTCACGGAAAGCTTCAACAATTTTTTCAAGCCTGTCCACAAGCCCGATATTCATCTGTAAAAGTCCCATTTTGATGGCTGTAGGATATGCATCGTTAGTAGATTGGGAAAGGTTGATATGATCATTTGGTGAACAGAATTCATACTCACCTTTATTTTTTCCCAGTTTTTCCAAAACGATGTTGGCAATTACTTCATTCGCATTCATGTTGATTGAAGTTCCGGCTCCTCCCTGAATCATATCTACAGGAAACTGTTCGTGATATTTTCCTGCTACAATATCATCACAGGCTTCTGCTATTTTGAAATAAAGATTTTCATCAAGCAGACCCAATTCATAATTGGTTTTCGCTGCTGCTTTCTTCACAAAAGCCAGACCTTTGATAAAGTCCGGATATGAAGACAGAAGCTGTCCCGAGATTTTGAAATTATTGATCGCTCTCTGCGTCTGTACCCCGTAATAAGCATCTGCAGGCACATTGAGTTCGCCTAGCAGGTCACTTTCTTTTCTGAAATTTTCCATTACAGATTTTTTTTACTTTTTTATTTTTAAATATAGCAAAAAACGCATCTGAAACGATGCGTTTTAATCATTATTTCGCCGGATATTTTTGATTTAAAGCCTGAAGGATTGCCCATGTTTCGGCATCCATAATTCCGTCATAATTTTGCGGACGGAAATGGTATTGGAAAGCTTCAATTGTTTTTTTCGTACCATCATCCCATTTACCGCTCAGATCCAGATAGTATCCGAATTTCTGCAAAGCTGTCTGAATAAGAAATATGAACGATGAATCGTTATACTTTAACGGCACCTCTTCTTCTGCCAGTGCAAGAAAATTCTGTTTTGCCGTTTCATCATACCACATTCCGATCTGGTATTCATCATAAAGCTTTTTCCATGGGAACAAAGGTCCCGGATCCTGCTTTCTTGTAGGCGCAATATCCGAGTGGGCAAGTACATTGGTTGCTGGAATCTGATACCGGGTTACAATATCTTTAGCAAGTGCCGCTACTTTTTTTACCTGATCATCATTGAAAGGCACAAAAACCTTTTTCCCTGAGGCATCTGCTGTATATCCTGTATTAACAATTTCAATTCCTATAGAAGTATCGTTAAGGTTTTTATCATTTCTCCAATTACTTACACCCGCATGATAAGAACGTTTGTTTTCATCCACCAATTGGTAGATTTCGTTATCTCCTGTATTATTTACCAGGTAATGAGCACTTACACCCTGCTGGGTAAGAACTGTAATAGATTTATCGTCAGGCAGTGCTGTATAATGTAATATAAGATAACGCTGTCTGAAGTTTTGTCCAATGGCTGGAAAATAAGTCTTTACTACTTTATATCCGGCTGGTTTTGCTGATACAATGGAACCATAGCTGGCTGTATTGTCATTGTTTTTAGGATCAGCAAGATTGACTGTGAAAAACTCTGCTCCGTGATCGTTCGTAATTTTAGGTTTCGGAGCTGTGGCTACCGGGGTTTTAACTGCCGGTTTTACCTGTGATACCGGGGTTTTTGGCTTGTAAGTATTTTTCGTTACATTTTGCTGGGAAGTACATGAAAAAACAAAAGTACTTAATCCGATGATATATAATGTCTTACGCATCCGTTTAATTTTTTAATCATTTATCTCCTCAAAAATACACAAATTTTTCTTGAATTTTATTTGGTAAATAAAGAAATCTATTCTATATTTGCACTCGCAATAACGGAACAACGATCATTAAAAAATAAGAAAAAAGGAGGGTTGCCAGAGTGGTTAATGGAGCAGTTTGCTAAACTGTCGACGCGAAAGTGTCGCAAGGGTTCGAATCCCTTACCCTCCGCATTTTTTCTTACATCAATATACACTTCGGGGCGTAGCGTAGTCCGGTCATCGCGCCTGGTTTGGGACCAGGAGGTCGCAGGTTCGAATCCTGCCGCCCCGACTGTTTTAGTAGTTTTCTCAAAATTATTTAATGGGTGCGTAGCTCAGCTGGATAGAGCATCTGCCTTCTAAGCAGACGGTCAAAGGTTCGAATCCTTTCGCGCTCACATGACCGACCTTTGAAATTTTTAAAATTTCTGGTCGGTCTTTTTTTGTTCGTAACTTACTGTTAGATAAGAAGATATATTCTACAATCGAGTTGAGTTTTGGTGTTCGAAACTTAGTTCCGTCAAATTCCAGCTTTTCCGGATAAATCGAACACGCAATCGTTCTTTTAGCTTCGCAATCCCCCTGTTTATAAAGCGTTGAGATATTTGATACAGCGTGCAATGCTTTTTCTAATTTTGCTGTAATATCAAATGCTTTTGATTCTGAAGTTAGCCTACTCAATTTTTCCTCAAGCTTTTCAATTTGTTCTTTACTCTCTTTTTTTATTTCTTTATAATCATCTTCATCAAGTTTATCTGATAAAAACAAATCACGGGCTTTGGATACTTTTTGATTTAACCCATCAATATCATGTGAGATTGATTTTCTTCTGTCGTCTAAATTTCCGGTAAAATCTTTATAGCTGCTTATCAGGAGTTTTTTCAAAATATCATTAACAACAGGATTAAATTCAAACTTTGTGAGTTCTTTTTCAAATGCCTGATTAAGCAATTCAGAACTGCACCTGAATCCACATTTATAATTACAATGATAGTAATAATAATGTTTAGCCTTACCTTTTGAACCGCTTGCTGTAAGGTTATTGCCACAACGGGGACAGATCAGCATTCCCCGTAATGGAAAGCGTTCATTGGATAGCACTTTTCCTCCTGGTCTTTTGGGTTTCTTTCTGCCATTTATAACATCCTGAACTTTATTGAACAGGGATTCACTAATAAGAGGTTCATGCTTGCCAATAATATAATGAGCTTCTTCCTGTTTGTATTCCCCAATATATATTTTACCACAATATACTGGGTTACGCATGGCCATGAGAAAGGTATTTCTGGTAAGCTCTTTTCCTTCTTTTTTATTCATCTCTACTCTAACGTGTTCGGAAGGAATTATCCCCTTGGCTACTTCATTAAAAGCCCAAATTATATTAGAGGCTTCCGGCTCTTTAATGGCAACATACTTCTTCCCATCTTCCGTACATTTATTGATATATCCATATGGAGCAGTTCCCATCATACGTCCTTCTTTTTTGGCCTTACGCATTCCATAGAATGTGTTTAATGCTCGACGGTCATTCTCAACTTCAGGAGTAGATAAATAGATTGCAAGCATCAGTTTATTTTCAGGAACGGACATATCTAAGGGCTGTTCAATAGCTTGTGTTGTTACCCCATGTTTTTTTAAAAGGTTTATCATCTGATAAGCATCACCCGCATTCCTGCTAAACCTATCCCATTTGGTAAATAAAACAAGATTGGTTTTAGTGCTTTTCTTTTTAATATATGTTATATAATCATTCCATTCGGGACGGTTAAAATTCTTTGCGGAATGGTCTTCATAAATGACTTTGCCAACAGTAATATTATTACTAAAGCAGTATTTACGTAATCTTTCATCTTGATCTCTTTGAGAATATCCTTTATCCGCCTGTTCATCAGTAGAAACACGGATGTATAAATCTGCGGTTATCATAAAAATATGTGTTTTAGTGGGTTAGGAAGTAAGTAGGTTGTGGAAATTGTAACGAATGTACAAAACTTTTATTCAGACAAGAAAAATTCTTTAAGAGTTATTTTAGTCAGGGTATAAAGAAACTCTAGAATCTGTTCAGCTTCCTGGTGATTTACCTCTATACCACTCTCTTTAAATTTTTCCATAATCTGCTCAGGAGATATTTTTTTCACAGTTATCTGTGAATGATGTATCAATTGTTTTATGATGGGCTTCCCTTCTGAATCTTTTTTCATCTCCTGTTATTTCTGTACTATCCTGTGTGGTTTCCCTTCTATACAAGACAGCAGCTTACTAAATAACTGAAATAGCTATTACAGATTCAGATTGTGGGTTATGGCAGTATAATTTGGCACACATAGTCTCCAAGCATTAAAGGTTTTATTTTTTCTTTTTCTCCGAAATTTATTCGGTAATGAGAGGAGAAGCTTATTTGTTTTCTTTCTATTGATAATATATCTTTTCTATTTTCAATTCTATTTTTCATAACTGACATTTTTTTTATTCGTATAAAGAGCCGGAGTATGCCTGATTCGTTTTCAGGAGCACTAAAAAGGTAGTGTTTAGCAGCAGCAAGGTTTTGGTGAAAAATACTACCCATCGGGTGGAGATTTTTTGCCAAATCCCCTGGGACCTGACCTTGCTGTTGCGTTAAGAACACGAATATACCTTTGCTCCTAAAATGAATCAGGCATATTCTGGTTTATTTAATAAAAAAGAGGAAGTAATGAATCAATAAAAGGCAAGTAATGCATAAGACAAAATATATCTGTCCGGATAAGTATAAATTATCCTATATCTAAAATCAACTTCCAAAGAAAGAAGTAATAAAGATATAATAGAACTTACTCTTAAAAGGGTAAGCTATCTATACAGGTTGATAAAGGGTACAATCTATTTTCTAACTTCTTCTTATTTCAAGCAGTTAAAAGATTCTCCTGATTTTAGCTGATCTATTCTTATGATTTAAGTTTTTGAATTAATGCTTCAATAAGCTGATTCTGATTATTGAGCAATTGAGTAATATCTTTCTGGTTAGACATGACACTTTCAATTAGTTCTGCCGAGTGTACATTAAAGGTGGCATTGTATACTGTGCCTATTGCATTTGAAGAATAAGAATCGAATGTATTATTCGATATAATATGCCCGGCATCATCAACTAATTCTTTCAGATCTATGCCATAGATATTGCTAATTTTAAACAGGTTTTCCAAGTCTGGTCTTACAGCGTCAGATTCCCATTTCGAATATGCCGGCTGCGATATTTGCAGCTTATCCGCTATCTCTTGCTGAGTATATCCTTTATTATTTCTTAGCCTTGTCAGCTTGGTTCCAAGTGTCATAGTCATAGGGCGATTTTTATCTGGCTAAAATATAAATTTTAAATTTATCATGTACAATCCTATTACAATGAGAGTATAAATATTTTGCCTGATAGGATTTTTTCTTCAATTTATTTTTTTATATTTGATTTATGGATTTTTGGACAATTATAGGTGTTGTTTCTTCTGTTTTCGGGATTATATCATTCCTGAGAAACGATGCTATGTTGTTTTTACCTTTAAAAAAAAACATATTTCTACACGAAGTGAAATAAACAATTAATCAGGTTGCATAACCCTGATCGCTTTCCTATAGCACTTTCACGAAAGATTCGCCAGTATATTTTTTTACAACAATTCAATTTATAAATTCTAAGTCTTTGGACCGTGTATAACATGATTTTGTTTTACTGATCTATTGTACATAGTAACAAGAATTCTATCCCCTATTTCCTTTGCTCTTCTAAGGAGCTTTATTTCAACTGCATTTAAGCAATCTTCCAAATGGTCAAGACTATAAAAATTGAATAAAATATATCTGTATGTATTTTATAACTTAAGTTATAAAGATTATAATCTGAGTTATAATGAAGATGAGATTATTATTATACTTTAGTCATCGATGATATATCCAACCAAAAGCAAGAAAACTGCATTTATATTTAATGCGACAGGTTCTGTCGCTATGCTGAATTAGCTTTGTCATAACAATAATGTAAAGGATTAGATTCACCCTAACAAATCAAATGAAAAATATAGGACTTTCCCCATTGTGAGAAATAAATAGAATTAATAAGTTCGCGACGCTAAAACCAACATGCCTATGAAAAAAAATTATTCATGTGCACTTATAATGTGCACTCTTCTATCTGTATCTGCTCAGGAAGTATTGTGGCAAAAAGATATTAAATCCAATACCCAGGATTTTCTAAGCCAGGTTACCACAACAATAGACCAGCAATATCTTATTACCGGAAGCAGCATCCAGTCAGCCCCTTCGACAGGCTCAGGGATCTCAAATAGTAAACAAAATAACGGTTACGATTTTCATGTTGTAAAGCTGAACCAGCAGGGAGAAGAAATCTGGGAGAAATATTTCTCAGGACAGAACCATGATTACCTCTCCGCAACTGTATCCACTCAGGAAGGCGGTTTTCTTCTGGCCGGTACAAGCTATTCTTCAAAAGGACTGGATAAGAAAGAAGATTCGAAAGGGGGTTCCGATATCTGGTTAATCAGATTGAATGAATTTGGAGATGAACTATGGCAAAAGACACTGGGCTCCTCTTCAGATGAAGAGGCCAGATCCGTAATTCAGAGTACAGATTTAGGATTTTTTGTTGCCGGAAATTTGCAAAATTCTAAAAAAGGATATGGTTCCAAAGATGTTTTGATTATTAAAATGGATAAGGACGGAAAAGAACTTTCTCAAATCGTTTTAGGAGGAAAAGGCTTGGACGAGGTAGAGAAAATAATTCCTACCAAAGATGGCGGCGCCTTGTTAGGGATCTATTCAAGAAGCAATGCCGGAGGTTCCAAGAAAACAGAAAACTATGGTGAAGGAGATTACTGGATCATCAAACTTAACAAGGATGGAAAAACAGAATGGGAAAAGAACTTTGGAGGAAAAGGAGATGACCATATACGAACACTTGCTTTAACATCTTCCGGTTATTTGATTGGTGGAGAATCCAGATCTGAGAGATCAGGCAATAAAGCTGCAGGTATAGAAGAGGGAACTGATTTGTGGCTTATTTCCTTAAATGAAAGAGGTGAAGAGCTTTGGCAGAAATCCTACAATTTTGGAAACAGGGATATTCTGATGGGAACAAGTGTACTTTATTCAACGGATGATAAATCTTCGAAGGGAATTCTTTTAGGGGGCTACACCCAGGCAGAAGGCAAGATACAGACTGATGACGAAACCTTCTGGATGCTGTATCTGGATCAGAATGGAAATGAGAAGTGGAGAAAACACGTGAAAGGTGAATCCAGAAAAAGGGAAGAAAGACTTTCAGATATTAAACTGAACAGAGACGGATCCATCATTCTGGCAGGAACCAGCGCAGAAGAATTGGGAAAAGAGAACTGGAAGATTGTAAAGCTGGGAGATAAGCAGCTTGACCAGCTGATTGAAAAGCAGGACATCAAAATTTATCCGAATCCTGTTTCAGATTATGCTTATGTGGAAATAGGCTTTGATTTTAAGGAAGCTGAAATTCTTTTATATGACATGAGCGGAAGACAGCTTCAAAGCCTGAAAACAAAGAATAAAGTTACTAAGATTAATACTCAGAATTTAATTCAGGGAGCTTATTTGGTGACGATAAAAACGGATACTAATAAAACAGCAAGTGCTAAACTAATCAAGAAATAAACAATGATGAATAAATTAATAAATGGAAAGGAATATCTTCTTTTCCTACTCTTATTTTGTGCCGGTAATATGTATAGCCAGCAGAGCTTAGGAGAAGGGAGTACAGCTCCTATTGCCTCACCTTCAATGGCTTCAATGTCAAGATTTACGGACAATCCCGTAAATCAGGTGACGGGTCAGCCTAATATCAATATTCCTGTTATAGAGATTCCAATACAAGATAAAAATATTAAAAATGTCTTTAATTTAAGTTACAATCCTGTTTATGTATGGGACAGTAATTTTTCAGCTAGTGATGTTGGTGCAGGCTGGAGCTTATTTGGAGGAAGTGTAATTTATAAAAAGATTGTTGAGGAACTTGATGAAAGGTATGATGATATATCAAGACCGGAATATCAAAAGAATGCTTTTGATGATTTTTACTATTACAACTTACCAGGTATATCCGGTAGATTTCAGATCAAAAGAGATGTGGTTAACAATACTTTTAGCCTTGTTAACATGACTCCCAACAATCTGAAATTTGAATATCAAAGAAGTACTAATACCGCGACATTAAAAGTTGAAAACTTTACCATTACAGATGGAAAAGGATATAAATATATTTTTGATGACTTTGATTACGAAATGCGATATGACGAAGATTTTTTTATTCCTAGGAAAGGATATAAATCCGCCTATTTTTTAACCAAAATAATAAGCCCCATTGGAAAGATACTGGCAACTTATAATTATGATAAAAAGTCAAAAAATAGAGCTTCTACCGGAGAACTGATGTATCAGTACTGTAAATTAAAATCTGTAGATACGGATCTGGGGAAAGTGATATTTGATTATCAGTTTGATGAAAGCTTAAGTGGAACTCCGAATGATCTTTACAGTCTGAAAAAAATAACATTAAAAAACTCTCTTGATCAGATTATTCAAACCTACACTTTTAATTATATAACCTCTGCCGAGCCATATGAACAAACCCTGAGAAAAAGGCTTCTTTCTTCTATTGTTACGAGTAACAGAAATGATGCAGAAATCGAAAGGACTACATTTGTTTATAATCAGGAAAATAATAACTTCCTGCCAACGGTAAACAACAGTTATTGTGATTGGCCAGGATCAGCACCTCAAAGCTTTTACACTAATTATAAGTTTACCAATGTTCTGGAAAAAATAATTTCGCCATCTAAAGGAGTTACACAATATGAGTATGGAAACCATGAATACTTCTTTGAATATACACAGGAGTATCTGGATTCCATTTTACCTACCTATATTGATTCGGATATTCAGACTGTTGTGGCACAGCCCGATTTCCAATTTAATAGGGCTCAGTCAAATACTTATACTTTTACAATTTCTGGAGATCCTAATAAGAAAGTGGGTTTCATGTTTTCTTTTATTGTGCAGGGCTATGGTGAAACTCCGGGAACCGGCAATCCTCTTGATCCTGAGCCGGAACCATTTCATACTGATTTTACAATCAGCAGCAGTTCCGGTGAAGTATTGTATGGTAAAGAATGTTTTCCAAAAACAATTGAGCAGGCCCAAAACACTTATTATGGCTACCCTGGAACATATACGGTACAGTTTTCAGGGCCAGGAAAAAGCTATGGTATTTTTCAGATCTATGAAATTAAACTTAAAACAGGACCAATCCGAAAAGCAAAAAATACAGTCCACTATGGGCATATCCGGTTAAATAAAATTAAATACTATACAGGTATTAATGAGACTTCTCCCATCAAAACACTGATTTATAATTATGATAATGTAGAAGGTACAGGTTCGAGCGGCTATGTGTTTAATTATGACAATGATAGCAAGATGAGTCCTAACGATGGTTTTATTATGTATAAAAATATAAAAATCTCTGAAGCCGGAAACGGATATACAAGAATTTCTTACCTGACTCCGGATGATTATCCTAAATACCAGGATGGAGGTACTCCACAATTTCCTGTATATTATTACCCATACTATAATATTACAAAAGAAGGCCTGATTTCAAAAAAAGAAATCTACAACGAGCAGAATCAATTATTACGTTCTGAAAACTATACATATGAGCTTAATAATTTTACTGATCAGGTTCGTGAATTTTATATTAATTACGGTTTGCATCTTACAAAGCCGGCTTTTGTAAAAAGAATTTCACAGGCCAATAAAGATTATACAAAAACGGGAAGTATGGTAGAAAGTAAAAAAGAAACCGTTATCAATTCTTCTAATCTTGGCCCCGATTCAATAAAGGATATAACTTCAGATGGTAATGCCATAGAGCAGCAGTTTATATACCCTGCCGGTACCTCCGGATATGCCCACCTTGAAAATGCCCATATTCTATCAGAAGCTGTTCAGACTATCAATAAGAATAATGGTAAAACAGTTTTAAACTCTCAGGTTAAATTTGCAAACAATAGCCTTTTGCCTACTTCAGTTGTTTTTGTTAATCCGAATGATAGCAGTACCAAGACAAGTATAACCTATGATCAATACGATTCCGCAGGTAATACCCGTCAATATACGAGTGTGTCTGATGAAAGTACAGGAAAAGGTTTCCCTTCCGTTATTATTTGGGGATATAACAATACAATGCCTATTGCTAAAATAGAAGGAGCTACTATAACGGATATAGCAGGATTGGCAGATAATATCATATCGAAATCAAACTTAGACATTGATGCTGCTTCTGAAACAGAGCTTATTAATGCATTGGACGCTTTCAGAACAAACACTGCGTTAAAAAAATTCCAGATTACTACATATACTTATGATCCGTTAATCGGTATTACAACACTGACTCCGCCAAACGGGGTAAGAGGGATTTATAAGTATGACCAGAATAACAAATTGAAGGCTGTTGTTAACGTCAACGGAAATATTATCCAGGAATATAAATACAATATCAAACAGCCATAAAAACATAGATCATGAAAAAAATATCAATTTTTATATACTTTTTTGTATCTGCTTTGTTTTATGCACAAAGTCTTAGTAATACAGAGAATTATACCTATAGCAGGACCTATCTTGAACCTGTAACCACCGAGCAGCCAGGAGCCCAGCAACAGCAGACTGTTCAATATTTTGACGGACTGGGAAGAAGTATACAGAGTATCGGCATAAAGGCTTCTCCACTGGGAAAAGATATTGTGGTTCCCGTATCTTATGACAATCTGGGAAGGCCATCAAAAAATTATCTTCCCCTTCCTGTGGATTCTCAAAATGGTGCTTACATACCAAGTGCAGGGGAAAACTCTGTAAATGCCTATTATAATGTTTCCAATGCATTTTCTGAAGTAGCTTACGAAAATTCACCATTGGGGCGAATCGAAAAAGCAGCCGCACCCGGATCTGAATGGCAGCTTAGCGGGAGCCACACACCAAAAGCAGAATACTTGTCAAATGCAGCCGGTGAAGTAAAAAGGTTCAAAGTGGCAATTACTTGGAATTCTTCTTTACAGCTTAATGATGCGGTGTTGAATTTTGCTGCTAATGATACCTATACAACCAATGGGTATTATAATGCCAACACACTTTATAAATCAGTGTCCAAAGATGAAGACGGGAATGACTCCCATTCCTTTACCAATTCTCTGGGCCAGGCTATTTTAGTACGGAAAATTAATGTAAAAGAAAACGGAGCAGTTGAAAATCTGGATACTTATTATGTGTATGATGATTTCGGTAACCTTTCTTTTATGATTCCCCCGAAAGCGGCAATTGCCAACACAGGCGCAGAAATCCAGCCTCTACTAAATCCTTTATGTTATCAGTATAAATATGATAAATACAACAGGCTTGCAGAAAAAAAACTTCCTGGAAAAGGCTGGGAATATTTTGTCTACGATAAACAAAACAGACAGGTGCTGGTACAGGATGCCAACTTAAGAACAAATGTTAATAATTTTGGAAAGCCGGGTTGGATGTTCACCAAGTATGATGCATTTGGAAGAGTGGTTTACAGTGGTTTTTTTGCCAATACAGCGTCAAGGGTAGCTATGCAGACTGCATTAAACAATATGTCTGCTAACGCAAATAATAATGAAACAGTAAGTACTTCTCCATTTACGCAGAATAATATTAATGTTTACTATACAAAAGAAGCGTTTCCCACAGGGAGTATGACCATCTTATCCGTTAATTATTATGATGAGTACCCTGAAGGGGCCCCTCAACGCCCGGACCAGATACAGAATAAGCCTGTTTTAGCTTCTATTCCGACTCTCATTACTTCCAATGGGCTGGCATCTGTAAGAAGTACAAAAGCACTACCTACCATCAGCTATACTAAAAACATTGAGAATGACAATTGGTCTTCAGATGCCATATGGTATGACCAGCTGGGAAGAGCGATTGGAAGTTACAGTAAAAACCATTTGGGAGGGTTTACCAAAACAGAGTCTTTGCTTGATTTTTCAGGGAAAGTTCAATTGGCTTTTACCTATCATTCAAAAAATACCACCAATACTGAAGTTACGGTGAAAGACAGGTATACATATAGCCCTCAGGGATATTTACTCAAGCATTACCAGCAGGTGGATAGCGGAATGGAAGAGCTGCTTTCCGATTACACTTACAATGACCTGGGACAGGTTATTAATAAGAAAGTGGGTAATAATCTTCAGAGCATAGATTATACTTATAACATCAGGGGATGGCTTACGGGGATCAATGCTGCTGATATAAATAATATGGGAAGCAAACTGTTCTCCTACAAAATAAAATATAATACGATAGAAGGAGCAGAAACTCCCAATAATGAATATCCCGGACTGAAAGTAAAGCCTAAGTTTAACGGAAGTATTACAGAAACAGACTGGAAAGTTTCAGGAGAGAATATCCTGAAAAGATATGGATACAGCTATGACGGGGCCACAAGACTGCGTGCCGGCTTTTACCAGAATGAAATGAACCCTTATCTCAAGGAATACAGTGAGATTGTGGATTATGACAAAAACGGAAATATTTCTACATTAAAAAGAACCGCAAATTCTCCCGCAGGTATTGCAATAGCTATTGATGATCTTACTTATACGTATAACGGTAATAGACTAAGTACCGTAACGGATTACTCACTGAACTATGCAGGGTATCCATCTGTATCCGGGAATGTTATAGATTATGATGACAATGGTAATATGACGAGCCAGAAGGATAAGGGAATATTAAATATAAAATATAACCACCTCAACCTTCCTTCTTCTGTTATTTATGATAAAACCTATTTCATTCAGGAAAAGAATGGTACTTCTGCAGAAAGAAATTACAATACTCAATATATCTACTCTGCAGACGGAACAAAACTGAAAGCAGAATATACTTATTATGCCAATAGGACTCAGCTTGAGCTTAAAAGGATTACCGAATATCTGGGCGGCTTTCAGTACGAGAATGATTGGCTTCAGTTTTTTGCCAATGAAGAGGGTTATTATGATTACACTCAAAAGAAGTATATTTACAACTACGTTGACCACCTTGGAAATGTAAGAGTAAGCTATGCCAGGAATGACAGCGGAAGCGCAGAGATCATTGAAGAAAACCATTATTATCCTTTCGGATTAAGGCACAATGCTTCTACATTAGTAACAAAACCTTACCGTAAAAAATATAACGGGAAAGAGCTTCAGGAAAACGGGATGCTGGATTACGGATGGAGGCAATATATGCCGGAATTGGGAAGATGGAACGGTATGGACCAGCTTTCTGAAAGCTATCATTCTGCTTCTCCTTATGCCTATGTGTTGAATAATCCTGTCAATATGTATGATCCGGATGGAAGAATGAGTTTGGATCTGGGTGCAGGCTTTTGGAATAACTCTCAGGATGGTACGACTTGGTACAATACCGGAGCAGGTTTTACAAGTAGTGATGGTATTTCAATGGATTATGACGGGAATGGCATTAATTGGAGCCAGCCTTATACTAATATGCTGCTTGCCAATATTGGCATTGCAACAGGTTCAAGTACTGATGGTGAGGGTGGCGTCCATGTGAATATACCTCCTATTGTACTTTCTAAGAGCAGTTTCTTTTGGGGAATGGAGATCCGTAGCCATGTAAATGAATACATGGAATGGTGGAATGCTAAGAGCGATTTTGCGTGGGACCGCACTTTAAATGCTGGAAGATATAATGATGGCCCTGTAAAAATGATTGGAGGAGCTGGTGATCCGGCAGGTATTTTGGATGTAGGGGCACAGGTTTTAAGTACTTGGAAGCCAGAAAATCAATATGCAGCAATGGGTGTAGGACTTGCAGCTATATTAATAACAAGATCACCAAGTGTTACAAGGGCAGCAGGTTGGCTTGCTTATCATGAAGCTCCAACGTTAGGACATACTTTGGCAAGACATGTGGGAAAAACAGATGCTGATTTGATTGGGCGTTTAGCTACTCAAAGAGGAATCACAGGAGCAAGTTCATTTACTAGTGAGGCAATAGCGGAATCGGTTATTTCATCAACCATAAAAAGTAACAGAGCCGCAATTAAATCTTGGTTAAATAGTGGAAGTACACGTAATTTGCCGCTAGATTTTACAGGTTCAACAAACATAGGTAGGGGTATTATGAGAAGAACAGGTATTGTTAATGATCTAACTAATGCAAGAATTGTTCTTAAACAAAATGGCTATGGGGGCTATTTTATTCTAACAGCTTTTCCAAAATAATTAAAAAAATAATTGAACATGAATTTTATAAAAGACTATCCAAACTTATTTCATTTTTTTGCCGGATATTTTCCAGATGCTGATTTTGATAATTTAACGGATGAAGAAGTAGTTGCAAACTATATTGATGATTGTAGTAAATCAGAGTTCTCAAAAAAAGAATTACAAAGAACTAAAGAAGAGTTAGATATTTTGATAAATAATATTGATAATTATTGGTTCGAGGTCGGTGATGAAGCAAATCGATATTTTGAGAATTCTCAAGATGCACTAAAGTGGTTAAATATGATTAAAACAGAGTTAAGTAAATAAAATTAAATAGAGTATTGATTACAATACTCTATTTTAAAAATATGTTTTGGAAGAAACAGTTCAGGTGCTATTGAAATACTAGATGATATTATTATCTTTTCGGGTTAAGACATAATTCTGGTAGTGTTCCAAATGTGTTGGTAAATAGAATAATGTCCTATTATACTTTCTAAGAGCAGTTTCTTTTGGGGAATGGAGATCCGTAGCCATGTAAATGAATACATGGAATGGTGGAACTCGAAGAGTGAGTCTGCTAATATTTATAGCTTTAGAAATAGAATTGGAGATCAGGTATTACCTGCCAAGGAAAGTATTTTGGGTAAAGTATGGTCATTTATGAGTCCCCGTGAATGGGAGGATTCTGATGGATTATCATACCAAGTGAATTCTGCTGGTAGAATTACCAATATAGCTCCTTTAATGGGAGATCTTCCTCTTAGTGGTGGAGGAGGAATAAAAAATATAATAACTGCTGAAGGATCAATAACGAAAGCAGTATTTGCTGCTGAAAAGGAAATAATATCTTCAGGAGATTTTTTAAGAATCGAAAATGCTGCAACAAGAATTAATAAACCAATTACTGTAGTGGGAAGTAGAGCAAGTGGAAAAGCTAAAGCATATTCAGACTGGGATTATGTTATTGAAAATCTAAGTAGTAAGGAATGGTCGAAAATAAAAAATTCTATCCCCGGTGCTAGATCTACAATAGATAATACTCCAAGGAATATTGATATTTTTAAAAAACTTGATTTATCAAGGCCATATCTTACTATTCATCCACGTTAAATTTATAAATATGTTAGGAATTATTGATCAAATTTTTATTAATAAGTATGGACAAGATCTTGTAAATATTGATCCTTTTAAAATACTGTTTTCAAATTTTAATATAGAAAACAAAAGAGATTATTTAGAAGGAATAATATCTCTTATAATACAATCTAAACCGCAGAATGAAGATATAGAACCAGCTATAAAAGCCAGTGGTTTAAGGCCGACTTTTACACCTTGCGTTCTATTGAAAAAAGGTGTTGCAAATCATAATTTAATAAAGTTAATTAATTTACCTGATTTTGAATTAGAAAAGACATTGGTTTTATTGATGAGCTTATTTAAAATTGGATATAAAAGACGGTTTATAGAGGAAAAAAATAATCCTGATAAATGGTGGTATTGGGACTTATCACAACCGAATATTGAAAATGAGATTTTAAAAGATCATAGTTGAAATTATGCAATAAGCTTTTACAGGGCTTTAAAGAAAAGAAGCTATATTTTTTAAATAAAATGATGATATATAAAATTACGGTATTGATTTCAATACCCTAAATTTTTATTATTAAAAATATGCAAGAATTATTTGTAAAAAAATTTTGGGAAGAAGAAACTATATGGTTTTATATACATTTTCAAAATAAAGAAGCAATCAGACAACTTGAAATTAGGTCTAAAGGAAAAGTATTTTTAATATTAGAAAATCCACAACAAGGAGAATCTAAGTTATATGACCAATCTATTGAAGAACTTGATTTACAAGATTCTGACTTCATTACAAAGGAAGAGTTTGAAGATACTTGGAATGACCAATAATGATGAAGCCCCAAATGGGGCTTTATTTACCCTTATAATTTTCAACTATCAATAAATAAAATGCAACCAGATGGTCTGCCACATGGAATTTTATCAATACAACATCTTAATGCTCTACATTCAGAATTTCAAAATCCAGACTGTCGGCTCTTCAAAATTCGCATGTCTTATTTTTTCTCACTTACTCCTACATACTCAACCCAGTTTAGCTGTTATACACGCCTCATCGGTATCTGCAAATTGGTCGGACGGTTTTCTTCTGTATCAAAACCACGACCATCTATGTTTCTTGCGCCCCAAAACATCATACCATTATACAAATAAATCAGGTCGTATTCTTTAAAAATCTGTCCTTCTGATAAACCGAATGGTGCAAATGTTTTTTTGAAAATGCTTTGTGGTTCACCTACTTTCCATTCGTTAAATCCTTTGGAGTATTGGTTTAGCACATCAGCAAATCCCTGTACCAAAGGTGTTACTGTATATTCTTCATCGGCGCTAAAATCTACTTTCTGTGCTCCATCTGCAATAGGATGCTCACCCTTCCATTCTGTATGACCTTTGATTTCCATTTGTGCCAAAGGTACTTTTCCGTATGGGTCGGCATAATTGGTTACAGTCAGCTCAAATTTATTATCCTGAAGGAAAGTGGGTTTCCTCATTAGATAAAAAGGCTTTAATGTCCCATCAGGATTTTTAGAGTTGCTTGGGCGTATTTCTGTTGCAATACTTTCCCAGCTACCCAAAGATTGCTGTTTTACTTGTTCTGTTGTCATTACTTTTTGCTTTTTAAGATGGGTATTATTTGTTTGTGCGATAACATTATTAAATGATTCAATTGCTATATATTAGTAATACCTACAAGATAATTGTTTCTTCTTTGTATGAAGTTTCAAAATTTCTTACCTGAGCTTATAATCTCCGTTAATCCATGAAACAACTGTTTCTATATATTCGTCTGTGGCCTCTTCCCAAACACGATGCTCCGCATCAAGCAGCAGGTATCGGTTATTCGCAAGACGGTCAGCAAGAAATTGACCATTTGCTGGAGGTACAATGCTGTCATTTTTGCCACCAATAATAAGTGAAGGTGTTTTTATATCTGACAACTTAGGTTCTAATATGGCACTGTCGGAAAGATAACCACGAACAAACTGAGTAGCTTCATCAAGACGGCGACCGGCTGAAGCCGCTTTGAAATCTTCAATAATTGCGGGTGGCGTTATAAGCGCCGCATGGTCAAGATAAGGCTTTATACCGTCAGCGCCAACTTCTGCAAGGGAGCCAGAATGAATCAATTCTTTTAAAATACCATCCGCAAGATCTGGCAGCATGGCTGCACAACCAATAACAAGGCTCTTAAAAAGCTGTGGTTGTTTTGTAGCTGCGAACAAAGCAGCAGGTGTTCCCACATCCGGCGCAACAATGTGTGTTCGTTTGATTTGAAAGTGATGAATGAGTTTGATTAAAAAATCTCCCATCGCTTCAGGAGCCATTACATCCGGTCGGCTTTGTGAGTGCCCGAAACCAGGCAGATCAACTGCTATCACAAAATGATTAACAGCCAGACGTGGGATTAAGCGATGAAAGGAGTAAATACTTTCCGGCCAGGGTGCAGTAAGCAACACAGGCGTGCTATCTGGAACACCGATTGTTGCATAACGAATATTTAGGTCGTCTATTTCCTCTGTTTTTATAACACCAATATTTGGCAAATTATCTTTCATATTTGTTCTTGCCCAGACTTTTATTTTATAGGAAACATGGCATTGCCGTTTGCAGACTTATCAGCGGTTACTTCTTCCTGCATCACATCCCAATGCTCTGTAATTTTTCCATCGGTAATTCTGAAAATATCCACTGCAATCATATTTTTACCGTTCCAGTTTTCATAGCGTCCGTGTATCATTACAATATCTCCATTTTCAGTTACCACGCCTGGTTCGTACTTTAGATCAGGTGGAAGGGTCGGTACAACTTGCTTTAAAAATTCGGTTCCGTTGGGGAAAGTCGGGTTATGTTGAATATAATTTTCCCCGAAATACTTGTCAAATGCTGTAATATCTCTGTTTACAAATACATCCGTGATGGCTTTTAAAGCTAATTCTTTGTTGTTCATTTTAATAAAATTTTGTTGCAACAAATTTACTACCTTAGTAAAATATTTGAAAGTAGTCAATAATAATGTATATAGTATAAAATTTTAGACCATTGGAAACTAAAAGAAAAAATAAAGACTTTAATCCCCATAATTGTGGAGTAACACATTTTCTCAATAAGGTTGGTGGCAAATGGAAGGTTTTGGTTATATTTTCCATTGATAAAGGACATAATCGTTTCAGCTCTATGCAGAAGATTATTCCACAAATCAGTAAGCAGATGTTGATTAATCAATTACGGGAGTTGGAAGAGGATAATATTATTGAAAGGACTGTATATGCTGAAATACCACCGAGAGTTGAATACAATATATCCAAATATGGCAAATCAATATTGCCGCTTATTACTGCTATTCAGGATTGGGGGTTAAAAGATATGAATAAAAAAGAATGTTAGCTTCGGCCTAAGTAACTGAAAGTATCACGACAGTAAGTCTATGTAATCACTCCAATAAATTATCTTTTGTTGTTGAATAGTTTCGAGCCGGCCGGCCATCTTCATTGTTTATTGAAATTATCCAAATCGAAATTGAGAGCCTGTTGGGAAGAAACAACACAAGTGCCAGATTAAAACCCGATTTTTCATCGGCATAATATTGACACTTGTGTTGTAACATCATATCATTTTTTATTTTGAGCTGGGTTGTTCCTGACAAATTTAAATACTTCTTTATTCGACGCAAGGCGTTCGGATAAATCCACTTCACAGTCTAAGCCACCATGCCAGATGCCTTTCTCTACAAATGGTTCAGACTTAACGTCTGAAGCCTGTAACTTTCAGTCCAGGCGAACAGAACTGCTTGCAAGGAATATCACATATTCATCAACTATATATTTCCCGGATGTACAGAAAAAAAACAGTTTAATATCTTCTTATTTCACAACGTATCTATATTTTGTGTACTCATTCCTTTACAGGTATATGAAATAACTTCGAAATAACTTTCCATTCGCCCCCCACTTTAATTAGCGAATGATAATCTATCCCCTCTTTACCGGCAGCATTTCTTTCATAACCTACACGGGCAAGGGCTGTATTTTCAGTTTTATCCAGTATATCAATATGCGCTGCCAAATGCGGCGCTGCTCCATGCTTTGCCACGGAATCGTAAAGATTGGCAATACCGCCTTCGATAAAATATTCTTCCCAAAAGCCATACATGATTGCATCCGGGTGAAAAGATTTCTTTAACAGTTCAATATTCCCGGTTCTTAATCCTTCAGCATAATTTTCTAAAACCGCTACTATCGCTTTATAATCCTGAACATTATTTTTTGTTGATGTTTCCATATTCATTCTTATTGATTAATAAACACAAAAGTAATTTTTTTTTGTTTACATAAAAGTATAATAGAGTCCAAAGTATACTTCCGTGTATGGTTTAAAATTGGTTTGTTGCATTGGAATACTGAACTATTATAATAAAGTAAATCAACAAAAAAGTTTGGATTACTCTTATCTATTTTTCATTAAATTAGCTTCCTATAAATATTAAAACAAGAAAAAATGGATAGCAAAACCAAAGTGGACAGAAATCACCCGGCATTCAGAGAAAATGCTGAACCATTTTATCAAATTGTAATGGAAGGCCTGAATGGCGAAGTGGATGGAGAACATTTTTGGGATGCGGTGGATGAAAATGCCGTTTTCGAATTCCTCTATAAATTTGAGGGGTTCCCAAATAAATTAGAAGGACGAAAAGCTTATATGGACTGGTTTGGCGGATATAATAACCAGCTTCATTCTGCGGACAATTTGAGGGTTTATAAATCTGCCAATCCGGGCGACGTAATTATTTTGGAATACGAAGTACACGGCACCGTTCCTTCAACCGGAAAAAAATATGACAACCGTTTTTGTTCGATCGTAACAATTAAAGATAGAAAAATTGTACATTGGCGGGATTATATGGACTCGCTTGCAGTAGTATTATCAACAACACCTGATTAAAAAGAAAATAACAATGGAAGCAATAAAAAATCAAATATTTTCCCTTTCTGACAGTATTCGTTATGTGGCGATTTATGCTGATGGTAAACTCATTTCCGGGGAAAAGCCTGGTTTGGAAAATACGAGTAGCTCGGAATCCGACAAATATGAAGAATTAATCGTCAATCCAACGCTTTTAAAACTTGTTACACAACGGGGAAACATTGATTGTGGTGGTGTTGAATATGTAATAATAAAGTATGGCTCATTTTTCGAATTTGTCATGTCAATAAAAAATGGTCATGTTTCTGTCGGTATAGAACAAGATTCAAATCTAATGGAAATTGCAGGTAAGATTAAGAACTTTGTTGTTTCTTACTGTTAAAAAATCAATATTAATTTTCAACAGTAATTTGAAATAAACTTACCGTTGCATTATCATAATGTGCAGGGAGCCCGGTTGTATTTTGAAGTTTGGATAAACCTAAAAAATCAAAACCGCATCTTGTGTAATAATTAATAAGTCCCGGATTGTCGCCAACAGTATCCATTCTTACAAATTGTTTATTATTCGCTCTTGCAAAATCATTCGCCCACTTTACAATTTGTTCAACAAGGTTTTGCCCACGAAAATCAGGATTTGTTGTAATCCGGTGAATGTAAATTGCCGGATCGGTATTCCGGTTTTCCCAAATCTGTGGGTCACTAAAAGCTATGGCCCAAATGCAGGCTATCTTACCATCAATCGTTATTTTCCACTGCCTGTTTTCTGCAATTTCAGCTTCAATAAGACTTTTATCAAATTCAGGCCAATGGACTGTAAATTTGGTCTTTTGGAAATCTGTTGCAATTTTATAGAGCCTGAAAATTTCGTCAATATCGTTATTAGTGCTGTTGTATATTTCCATATGCTGTTTATTTAATATTTTTTATTAACCACAGGGTCAATCTCTGTATCTATAATTCCATATTTTGCCATTTTGGTACGATGGTCTTCCGTTCCTAAATAGACACAGAGTTGCTCATTTACCGCATTAATTAATGCTATACTTTCTTTATTAAATGAGAAGGCACCAACTGGTATTTCCTCTTTATCGGTTATTTGATGAGGAATTGATTCCAATTGAGGGTTGGCTTTGGCAATAGAATTATTTCCAATAGCGGTTGCTGCAAATGCATCTATTTTACCCTCAAGCAATGCTGCTATTACTTCCGGCTGGTCTTTAAACATAATTATTTGGCTATCATTTACGCCCGCAGCTTTTGCTTTCTCAAATTGAACCTGACCCGGTATCAACCCTAAACGTACATCTGCCCGCTTTCCTACAGCCTCATAACTTGTCAGATTTTTAGGATTTCCTTTCAGGACTACAAACCCGTCTACTAAAGCCCAAACAGGGGTACTAAATGCTACAGTTTTTTCACGTTCACTTGTTACGAAAATCGGAACGTTCATATCCCATTTGCCAGCCTGAACACCGGGCAAAAGATTTTCAAATGTTGTATGGATATATTCAATATCCGTGATGCCAATAGCATGAAGAATTGCTTCTGCCAATTCTATATCAGCTCCTTCTACGCTACTATCCTCTGTCCAGTAGAATGGAGGTTCATCAACATAAGCGATTTTTATTTTTGTGTGTTTATCCAAAGGTTTTGATTGGAAATCCTGTGCTTGCATAACTTTAAAATTTAGTAATAGTATAATGACTGCTAATAATCTTCTACTCATTCCGTTTTTTGACTTGGCTCAATGCCGTTACAAAATTAGGAATGATTTTAATGCTATAACAGATACAGATTATATATATATTACTATAACAGATTGTATTAGCTAATCCAAAAAATTAGTTTTCAAATTCATCAAGAGCTTTGCTAAAAAGTTTCCCTAAGGCGATTAGCGCATTTTCTACCTTTTTCTCCCAAAGGCTTGAATAACTGATACGGAGGTAATGGAGATAATCTCCTTTTGATGAAAAGATTTCACCTGGGGCATAAGATATTCCTTGCTCCATTGCTTTTGAAAGAAGTTTGGAAGTATTGAGAGGGGCAGGAAATTCTATCCAAATATAAAGTCCCCCGTGAGGCTGGGTGATTTTTGTTCCTTTAGGAAAATATTGCTGGATAAAAAAAGCATAACGATTGAAATTTTTGTGCATTTCAAGCCTGAATTTCAACAGATGCCTTTCAAGCATTCCGGAACGAAGAAATTGGAGAATAACCTGCTGATTAAAATTAGAAGTCGAATGATTTAACACTGATTTTATCCGCGCGACGTCATATATAAACCGCCCTGCTGCACACCATCCAATCCTAAATCCCGGAGCCAGTGTTTTGGTAAATGAGCTGCAATATAATACCCAACCATCCGTATCATAGGTTTTAATAGTATCTGGTCTTCCTCCTTTAAAAAATAAGTCGGCATAAAGGTCGTCTTCTATAATCGGGATATGCAAAGTATTGGCTAATGCTGCAAGTTCTTTTTTCTCTTCTGTACTAATACTTGCGCCATCAGGATTATTGAAATTGCTGACGATAACACAGGCTTTGACGGCAAATTTTTTACAGGCTTTTTTAACCTCACTGGCTGATATACCTAATACTGGATGTGAGGGTATGGAAACAACTTTCAGACCGAGGCATTCGATAATTTGTAGTATACCAAAAAAACAGGGTTCTTGCACCAGTACTGTATCTCCAGGTTGGGTTATGGCTTTAAGGCAGCATAAGATAGCTTCTGCAGCACCATTGGTGATAATCAACTCATCAGCATGTATATGACCTTTCAAGTGTAGCGACCGCTTAGCTATTTCTTCCCGTAAATGTAGATTACCGTACCGGCTTTCTAACCCCAGATAACTGCCGCTATAATCTCTTGAAGTTTGCTGAATGAAGCGCTTAATGCTGTTGAATGGAAGTAATCTGTTATCAGGAAGTGCATTGGTAAATGAAACGAATTTTTTACCACTGCCATCGAGCGGTAATTTTTGTAATAAGCTGTCAATATGTACTGTTTTTGCCGATAATGAAACAGGCATTACTTTAGGTATCGGGATCTCCTGACTGGATATATCCTGTACAAAATATCCTGATTTCTCTTTAGAAACAACCAATCCTTTGTCTAGCAAATAATTAAAAGACTGCAATATTGTACCCACACTCAAACCTTTTTTTTGATGCAGGCTTCTTATAGATGGCAATTTATCTCCTGGTTTAAAAGTGCCATTATCAATCATTTTGGCTATTTGGTTGGCAAATGTGATATATATAGGTTCTTTCATGAAAATTTAATCTGTTATAGGGTTTTATACAAGTTTAAAATCTGTTAAATGTACAGAGAATTTAAAGATATATAGCTGAACCTTTTAGAAACTAATATTTGAGCCTTTCAGAAAGTTGTATTCCAATTTGTTTTTAGAAATTTGTAATATAAAATAGGATTATGGATATTTTGAAATTAAGTACGGAATGGGCAAAAGCAGAATTGTTTTCCGCAAAAATGGTATGGGTATTTAGTGCCCTTATTTTGCTGGCTGCAATAGGGTTTGCTTCATGGGGGAAGACAACTATGGCAAGTGCTTTTATAATTCCTTTTATAATAGCTGGTGCTTTTTTGCTTGCCGTAGGAATAGGCTTATATGCTGCCAACAAACCCCGCATTACACAGTTTGAACAGGAGTATAAAAAGGATTCCTTTGCCTTTATCAAAAAAGAGATCGCCCGAACAACAAAATCAGATAGTGAACTTAAGCTGGTGTTCAAAATACTGCCTGCAATAGCTATTGCAGCAGCCATTTTTCTTATACTTTTTTCTTCTCCAAATTGGAGAGCAATAAGCATTACCATAATGCTTACCGTAGCTTTTTTAATGGTAGTTGACAGCAATATTTCTGCCCGTAATGCTGAATACCGCGATCAGCTTTTAATAAAAGAGAACACATGGCAACAGTAATACCGTATATTAATAACTCGTTTGTTTATTCCTGTACTTCGAAAGAACAATGGGGCTATGAGCAATTTGTTCCTGAACATACATTGGCATTTCAGGTATCAGGCGAAACACATATCTTTCACCAGCAAGGCAATATGGTATTGAAAAAAAATCAGGTATTACTGGCTCATCGAAACCAGTTTGCCAAAAGCCTGAAAATACCAGCAGCCGATAAAGAGTATAAAGCCATTTCTATTATTCTGAAAACGGAAGATTTGAAGAAATATGCAGCAATCTATAATATCGAACAGAATAAAAAATATACTGGTCGATGGAATGTCGTTCTAAAGCCGGACGGCTTTCTGAAAAGTTATTTTCAATCATTAATACCTTATTTGGAGCAACCGCATAAGGGCAATGTAAAAATGGCATTTTCAAAAGTAATAGAAGCTATAGAACTGCTACAGAATATTCGTCCGGAGTTCCGGGAGTTTCTTTTTGATTTTACGGAACCATACAAGATAGACATCGAAGAATTTATGCTCAAAAATTTCCGGTTCAATTCATCGGTTGAAAACTTTGCTAAACTGACTGGCAGAAGCCTGGCCGGATTTAAACGGGATTTTATAAAAACCTTTAATATACCTCCGGCAAAATGGTTAAAGGAAAAACGTTTGGAAGAAGCGTATTATCTTATTCATCATAAAAGCGAGAAACAATCCGATTTTTATTTGAATTTAGGTTTTGAAAATTTATCACATTTCTATACAGCCTTTAAACAAAAATACGGTGTAACCCCAACGGAAAGTTTAATCATAAAAAAGTAATACAAAATGAACGCAGAACAAAAAATTCAGGAAATGGAAGACCGTCTGGCAATCCGGGAATTAATAGACAGCTATGCTTATTGCGCAGATACAAGAGATGCTCAGGGACAGATGGAGTTATTTACAGAGGACACCTTATTTGAGGTCTTTTATGACCCCAAATCGGAAACACCCTCGCAGGTTGTTAATAGCAGAGCCGATTTATTCCCTGTGTTTGATAACCTGAATACCTATAAGGCCACCATGCACTTTAACGGGCAAAATACAGTGAAGCTGAACGGAGAAACAGCAACGGGAATTGCATACTGTATGGCACACCATCTCACTATTGAAGATGGGAAACAAAAACTAATGGTGGCGGCAATCCGCTATCAGGACAAATTTGTAAAGCAAGATGACAAATGGCTTTTTGCTGGCCGTAAGCTATTGGTTGATTGGATTGAAAACCGATAATGAAGAAATCAAAGTTTAAAGCATTTTGTAATGGTTTTTCGTCATTATAATCATCCTGTGATGCTGAATATTTCATTTCTTTTTCTTCATCCAGTTGACAAACGCCTGCCTACATCACTTATTTTATTTCTTTTACTATATTCTATATTTCATTCCATTAAATTTAATAAACCCCGACTTTGGAGGGTGTTTTCTGCCCCCTGCAAGGGCAAGTTGTTTTGAGCTGCGCAAAGTATTTGGAGCAGCTCAAAACACAACTTGCTATTACCTGTTGGTAATATGTCAACCATACTATAAATAATATAAATTTATCCCATTGTTCTGTACATATAGTAATCCTTAATTGCGTACAAGCATGGAAAAAGAAGTAAGAATGTTGGTATGTATTTACGTACAAATATGAAAATACATTTGCTGAAGTATGTCGGTGAATAGAAAGTAAAGAAAGTATGTTATCTGATAAGCATAACCTCAATTAATTACCATTGTAACTATATACATAAATTGATACGGACAAAACAATATAGGTTTACTCATATGCACATATATATATGCTAACATACATAAAAAAGAGAGTGCCCTTTTGAGACACCCCCATATAATTTAGATAGACCATTCATCCAAGAACTCATGTTTTCTTTCCCATTCAATTTCAGCTTTATAAGCATTGATTTGATTTTCTATAAAATTAAGATGTTCTAGATATTCTATATTGTTTAAATTCTGTATGTAATCTCTTAAATCCTCATAAATAGTAATCTCTTCTCTAATTTTAGGTATTCTACTATTAACGGTTACGCTATTCCCTGCATAAAAGTCTAATCGTTTAAAAAATTCTATTGTTGTATTTTTCTTTATTATGATATTCAAAAAATCATATTTTGATTCATTAAATACAGATATTACAATGTTAAATACCAATTTTAATATTCTTTCATCAGTTGTCTTATTTACTAAGTAATAGAGAAAATTCAAACCATTTTCTCCACTACCTTGAAAAATGGTAGATACTTCAGAACGAACATTTCTGAAAATAGAAGGAAACTTACTTGAGAACTTTATAATATCTTCAAACACTTCATTTCTATTTTGCAAATTCCATAACTTTCTAAAGTTCGTTCCCGAAAAATCATTTTTGCTTATAAATGATTTTCCTTCAAAAGTTGACTCTAATAATTTGTTTATAAATTTTGGCTTGATTTTAAGGATTAATTCCAAAACATTTAATTCATAATCAAAGTGCCTGTTTTTATTGTCTAATACAAGGTAGAGAGATTGAATATCCTCCAATCTATTTAAAAAAATATGATGATAGTCTTTATGTATGTATATGAAAAATTCATTACGAATATAAAAGTTTTTCGCATTAGATTTATCTATTAAGTAATCCAGCATCTTGTTCAATTCTTTTTCAATGTCAATATCTAATTTTTTGAATTTTACAAAAATGTCTTCAAGAAAATTGATCCAAACCGTTTCTTCATTCTTAAAAAAATCCATTAAAAGTTCATAATCCTTGTATATAATAAATTCAATTGGAAGATGTGACAAAAAAGGAACAATGCAATCTAGACTAATTTTATGTTTAATAATTAAATCCCGTAATTCATTTGATTTAGATTCACTATATTCAATATCCCTGAATATCATGCCAATGAAAAGATAGTTTGAATATTCATATTTAAAGAGGCTTTCAAAAACTACAAGAAATAGTGCAAAATTACTTTTTGCAAGCTTTATAAATATATGAGATATGGAATCGTTAATTACAGAATACCCCGAAAAATAATTTTTCTTGTACCTGCTAATTACATCAATTTGTTGTAATAAGAAGTGATAATCTTCTAGATCAAAATTTTCGATATACTGATATAGTAATTCTCTTTTATCTTCTGCCCTTTCGTTAAGTAAATACCATAAATCAACTTCTTTATTTTTAAATTTTCCTTTAAATCTCTTATCGTATGAAACATTATAGAATCCTAAATTCTTTAAAAATCTATATACAATTTTTGTTTCTCTAAAATCAGGATTAGGTAAGAAGCTGTTAGTAAAAAAATCCAAAACCAGTTTTTTATCAAATTTTATAACTACATCATTTTTTAGATAATGGTGTTCATACCGGTGTTGTTCAAAAAAATCTAAAACATAATTTTTCAGATTTTCATTTTTATAACAATCAAAAATGAAAATCCATAGTTTATTCCTAAACTCTTTTTGTTCTTCTGACAGATATGTCGGAATTTGATTTGTATGTATCGTATTACCTTCCCAAACGGAGGATTGGAAACTATCAATTAGATATTTATGGGCAATAAAAAGTATTATCCTGGAGTAAAAAGCACTGTTTTCTTTTTGAACCTTATCATATAAAAATTCAAATAACTTTATTTGAGTAGCGTATTTTAAATTGTAGTCGTATTTTCCATAGGTGAAAGATTGGGTAAATACTTTAAGCAGTTTTGTAAAATGAAGTGGGCTTAATAAACCATATTTCATAAGCAAATCCAATGAAAGTATAAACTTGTCAGGAAACTGTTGAAAATTTAATAAAATTTCTATAATACTGTCATCATAAGTTTCTATATGATTACTATTATAAATTTCAAATGAAAGAGAATGCAAATCAATAGTATTATCCTTTGGAAAAAGTTTATTTACAAACAGTAATGATTCTGTCGGTAAATAAAACCAAAAATCTTTTAGAAATTTTAAACATTTATTGCTATCATTTAAACTGTTCCATTTTCTTTTGATGTCATTAATAATAAGAAGTTTTATTTCTTCAAAACCATAATTGCTGACAATAGGTGTAAGTAATTTAATTAATGAGAATTTATTTTCATCCACATATAAATCAAGAAGTAAACTGAATGGGATTTGTTTTTCTTTGATAAAAACCAAATAAAAAATATATTCTCCCAATATCTGATCTGCAACTTTATATGAATCGTTGAATTCATCTGCAATTTCATATTTGAAAAGCAATTCAAGATTTTCAATCAACTCATATTTTGAAATTTCAAAATATTTTTCAATTTCTTCAATTGATTTAGAATGACTAAAATCTATAGTTCTGAATAATGATAAAATGCCGGCAGTTTTAATTAATTGGCTATTTACATTTAATTGTCTATTGACTGAAGAAAAATATTCCTCCAATATTAAAGATGCATTATTGAGCTTCTCAATTTCTCCATTAATCCCGGCAAGAGCTGCCATTATCGCTATTCTTGGGTTTCCTTTTGATATGGAATATATTTTATCTGAATAATATTCGGTAATGTTAAAATCCGGAGATTGTAATATTTGCTTTAGTTCTTTCTTTTCAAAATTCTTAAGTTCAATTAATTGATAGGAACTAAGTTTTCCTTGAATTTCTTCTTTCATATAATTTCTGACAGTAAAAATTAATTTTATATTACCCTTAATAAAACCCTTTTTAAAATTTATTATTAGGTCAAGGTTACTTTTTAATTTATTAGCGTCATCAATTACTATCATATAATTTTTACCTTGTATAAGTTGAACTTTTAGATCCTCCCAAATATCAAGTATGCCATTAGCCCTTATATACTTTACTTTATAATCAGGATGATTCCCCTGGAAATTTCTAACCAATTCTAATGAAAATCTCGTTTTTCCTACACCAGCTTGTCCAGATACAACTAAATCATTTTTTTCTAATAATAAGATGCCTTCGTTTAATTCTTTATCCCTATTAAAGAAATGATTTGAAAGAGGGGTTGAAAATTTTGATTTTTCATATTGAGAAATAAATTCGTCAATCTCAAGTATTTGGCCCGAATCAATTGTAACACCTAATTCTTTTGCGATAGATGGATATTCTCTAAATACAATAGTTGAAAAAGCATCAATACCTATTAATTCTAAAACAACAGTAGAATTAAATGAGTTTTTGTGTTTGTTCAATTCTTCCTGAATAGAGGTGGTAATTTTATTGTTACATATAAGTATTATTTTGAGAATTTTTTCTGAAGGAACATCTTTTTGTATAAAACAATGTTCTATATCTGATTTTAATTTAGGTAACAACCTTTTTTTATCAATAGTAGTAATTTCATTAAAAATGTAAAAATCTTTAACTGGAATAAAGTTGTCTGGGGTTCCTTTTTTAGATTTTTCCTTCCCTAAAACAAAACCTGTTGAATTAATAATATCATATTTGTAGGAAAGGTATAGTCTACACAGATTAGCAAATTTATCAGCATTACAGCTTAAGAGGCGGTGTTCAATTTCAGTAATCATGAATTAATAATTATTAAACGTACTTAGTTAAACTAATTTAATAAAATGTGATTAATTTATTTGTGTTTTAATTAAATATAAACTGTATATATTTTTAATGTTGGATTAAACTTATTCCTATTACAATTCTTTTGTTCTTCCTAACAATATGAACCAAATAGATTTATTATTTCATTTTAATACTGTAGGGAAATAAGCCTTCTAGTAAAGTAATGTATTAATTGCCGGAACAATATTTCTAATTTTCGTAATACAGATTTGATAATTTGTGAGACAAATAACGCCAAAGGCTGCCAATGGAAGCCAAAATGCTTAATTTGGTAAGAAACCCGGATATTTTTGAAACATAAATATGTGAGGAACCAGACAAGGTTTTTAGCATTGAAAAATATGTTTAAGAAAGAAAAAAATCATAACCGATTCAAAAGACTCTCAAATTAATAATCATACATAAAGCCGGGCCTGGAAATCGACATTTTTCTACCTGTTTCTACATTGTTTTACTTAAATATACATAAACCTACCTAAAGTGGATAGGGGGCCTTTGTGCGCGACTGTATGTTTGTATAAATCACATTTAAGCACTAAAAAATATGAAACGTGAAACAAAATATAGAGCACACAGCATAGCCACGGCTATCATCGGTAATGCAGTAGAAACGCGGCCAGAGCAAATGATCTTAAACCGGCAACGGGAAAATACCCGTTCTCCTACCGGGGATTTTCCCGGTCGAATATTTTTTGAACTCATGTGTAATTCAATAATTTTTGCATCCTTATATAATTATACCCCAGAAAAACAAATAAAAAATACTAAAACCCTGTATATGAAAAAACTACTGTACACACCAATGTTGTTATTGACATTGTTCTGCTTCTCTTCGCATTTTTACGCTCAGCCAAAACATGCTTTACCACAGGTAACACCCCATTCTCCTAATGCGGCAAGCCTGGGCAAGTATGGAGAAATTCCAACGACCCTAAGCAATGGAAGAATTAACCTTGAAGTTCCATTGCTGACATTTAAAGTGGGCTCTTTTGAGCTGCCTGTCAGCCTTACATATCATAATAATGGGTTAAAGGTCGATGAAATCCCTTCCTGGGTAGGTCTCGGCTGGGATTTAACAGTGCCGGGCGTTATTAATTACAACCAGCGTGGGCTCCGTGATTTTTCACCAACAGGTATTTTTAGCAGTGTATCAGCAGATTCACTTACAAAATACTTCAACAATGAAATGAGCCCATTGCGCAAGGCGGTATATTTTGAGCAATTAATGAATGGGCAGCGGGATGGCGAGTACGATATGTACAGTTATAATTTTCTGGGCAGAACCGGGTCGTTCTACCTGAACAAAAACCAGAGTGTTGTTACCTTCCCTAAAAATGATTTAAAGATAGCCAGGTATGATGATGTGTCTTACGAAATAACCGATGAAAGCGGCAACCGGTACCTGTTTATTACAAGAGAGTACAACAAGGCGATTTCAGGTGAGGAAAATTCAAACCCGATATCGGAGTTTGAAGGCTATGCAACGGCTTATATTACGCAGATTACCACTGCTGATAACCGTATTATAAACTTTGATTATGACACTTACAGCATGCCATATTCAAGAACAAGCAAGAAAATATCTGTTAACGCATTTCCAAAACCCAATAGTGCCTGTCCCAGTCTTGATTTTCTTACGGCCAACACTACTTATTATGACCACCAGATGCTGCTGCTGAAAGCTATCACCAGCGATGATGTGAAAATGCAATTTGTTCATAGTGCTGTAGGCAGGAGTGATTTAAAAAACATCAATACGGCAATCAATGTTCCGTATTTAAGCAAAATCATTCTTACAAAAAATAATGTGCCCGTATCAGAAGTAACATTAAATCAAAGTTATTTTCTAAACACCTATGGCAGGTTAAAATTAGACAGTATTACTATAAAAGGCAATGACAATGCAGTCTCCAATGCGAATACATGGCGATTTACATATTACCAGGTGGAAGGTAGCTTTCCCAATTACTTTACAACAGCAAAAGACCATTGGGGATATTATAATGGCAATGGTGGGGTAACCTCCATTCCACAAGCTAATAATTATTCCCAGATGATTGACCATTGGTCATCCAGTAATGAATCATTCCTTACAAACAGGACGAGTAATTTTGAAAAATCGAAATTGGGTATGCTGGAGAAGATAACCTACCCGACTGGAGGCGTTACCGAATTTATTTATGAAGCCAACCAGTTTAAGTTCAGCAGCAGCGATGCCAGCGTTACCAGTAACCCATTCCTGCTTATTCCGCCTACAACATCCCAGGTGCAAACGACAATATTGGATGTTAATACAAATAATAATGCTGAAGAGTATGGAAGCTTTACGCTCACTGCCAGCACCCAATTACATATAAAAGCAGAAAGGGCGTATGATCCTCAGAACCTGGTTGAATCTTATGCGGTATTATCTAATACTAATCCCGGCAATAATCTTTTATATAGTATAACACCTGTTGTGGCCTATGGAGTGGAGACAAGAGAGGGTGACATGACCCTGCCTGCCGGTACTTATTACTATGCATTAAAACGAGGTGAGGATGAATTTGCCACAAATGGCTATGCCTCGATGGTTATTTCAAAAATAACAACTGTTGAAGTTACAGATATTCCCTATACAGTAGGAGGAGGAAGGATCAGCCGCATTAATAATTACTTAAATGGACAAAAGGTAGGAACAAAAAAATTTGAATATAATGATAAACTGTCCGAACTGGTCTTTGCCAACCAGCCTTATTATTTGAGTAAACAGGAAAAAGGGACTACTTATGAGGGTGGAGGTTTTGGATGCGGCAACTGCGGCATCTATAGTTTTCTTTATGATGAAAGCCTGTTGCCATTTTCCGGAGATCCTCTGGAATATGTTTATGTAACAGAATATGATGATGAAAATGGTGTATCCGGCAAAACAGCGTATAAATTTTCAACTGCGGAGAACCTGCAGCAACAGGTTGGCGCTCCTTATCTGCCGCCATTTGTTGCCACATGGCGTTCAGGCAAACCTCTTGAAACAAAAATGTTCAGGAAAAATGGCGCAGCTTACGATCTTGTGCAACAGAACAACCAGGCATTTACCTATACTTATCCTTATGATTCCCTTACACAGGGTTTAAAGGTTGACTTTTTCTATCAATGCGATATACCTGCATCGGCATTAAATCCGCTTACTGGTACTTCCAGCACCTATTCGCCGATTGTAATAAACTTTCAAACCGAAAAGTATTATCCTTCGGCTACTACCAGCACTTATTATTCCGGTAGCGGGAGTTTTACCCAAAGCTCGGTTTTCAAAAACACATCGGCGAGGCATGTTGAACAGACAGATGCGGCTAGTCTGAATGCAACTAATGATACTATCAGGGAAAAAACAAAATACTCTTTTGATTTTGGTCCAATCGGTACAGCGAATGATGATATTACTGCAGGGCTGAAAACAGTGATTGATAAAAATAAATTAATACCTGTTGAAAAAGTTACAGTCGAAGACATTAACGGTGTTAAGTATGTAACGGGTGGAGAGCTATACACTTTTAATGCTTCGGGCTTATATGCTAAAATGTACAGGCTCAATATAGAAAAACCGGTATTGGAAAGCTCGTTTACCTATGCTTCTGTTCAATCCGGCCTGTTTGTTAAAGACAGCAGGTATAAAGAAAAAGAGCTGTTTACCAAGTATGATGAATATAATAACCTGTTGGAAAGCAGGTCCAGCGATGATGTTACATCCTCTTACCTGTGGGGCTACAATAAGCAATATGCTATTGCCACTATTACAGGGGTTAACTATGCCACTCTTGTATCAATTGTGGATACCCTATTACTGAATAACCCTTCTTCCACTGAGGCACAGATGCGCACCGAACTGGGCAAGCTGCGAACCGACAGCAGGACAAAGGGAGCACTTATAATCACCTATACCTATAAGCCGCTTGTGGGTATTACCAGCGTAACCGATCCTGCAGGAAGAATAAGCTATTATGAATATGACAGCTTTAACCGGTTAAGGTTTATAAAAGACGAGCAAGGCAATGTGGTTAAAAAGATTTGTTACAATTATGCCGGTCAGCAAACCGAATGCAATTAACCCTACCTATAAAACAAACTCCAAAATTTTAAACTCATGAAATATCAATATATAAAGACATTACTGCTTTCAATAGTAGTGTTTGCCACCGGCACCTTAATGGCACAGCCAACATTACCGGCTCCCTATGCTGCGGGCACACCTGTTAATTATATCCGCACTTATGATGCCAAAGCGCCGGTTACCAACGGTGATAACCTGAACATTAATACCGGGCTGCATACAGCGCAGGTAAGCACCCAATATTTTGACGGCCTGGGCCGCCCATTACAAACGGTGATTAAAAAAGGCTCGCTGGTAACAACCGATCCCAATAATCCTGCTGATACTACTAGTGCTAAAGATTTAGTAACACCTTTTTTGTATGATGAATATGGCCGCGAACAATATAAGTTTTTACCCTTTGCTGCCACTACCAATAATGGCCTGTTTAAAACAGACCCCTATGTGCAGCAGCAAAGTTTTATGAGCACTAAGTATGCGGCCCAGCAGGAAAGTAATTTTTACGGACAGACTGTATTTGAAGCCTCTCCCTTAAACAGGGTAATGGAAAGTTTTGCTCCCGGTAAAAGCTGGGCGGGCAGTGCATCCCAGGCGTTGGAAGCTAATCGTCGCAGCATTAAGACAAAATACTGGATTAATACAGCTGCTGACAGTGTAAGGATATGGACGGTTTCTTATGCTGCAACTACCGGCGACTGGACCAGCTATAGCAGTAGCAGTATGTATGCCGCAGGTAGCTTACAGAAAACCGTTACGGTAAATGAGCATGGTAAGCAGGTGGTAGAATTTAAGGACAAACAGGAGCGTACTGTGTTAAAAAAAGTACAGCTTATTGCCAATACTGATGATGGTACCGGCAAGGGCCATAGCGGCTGGATATGCACTTACTATATCTACGATCATTTTGGCAATGTGAGAGCGGTCATTCAACCGGAGGGGGTAAGGCAGTTGACAGTAAACAGTTGGCAGTTGACAGCCACTATAATTGCGGAGCAGTGTTTCAGGTATGAGTATGACGAGCAACAACGCATGATTATAAAGAAAGTACCGGGGGCAGGCGAAGTGTATATGGTATATGATGCCCGGGACCGTGTGGTGATGGCACAGGATGCCAATATGCGCACCAACAGCCAGTGGCTGTATACCAGGTACGATACTTTAAACAGGGCTATTGCTACGGGAAAATGGTTCAGCGCGACATCATTCGTCACGCACAGAACACAGGCAGCCAGCAGTATCAATTATACAGATAACCTTAGCGGAGCGGAAGAGCTGACAACCACTTTTTATGATAATTATGATTGGGTAGCCAATCCTGCCTATTCGACGGACATCCCTTCAAATTTTGCAGATTATGATAACAGCCTTGATGCAGGCAATTTACTTACCCCGTCGAATACTGCTTACCCTTATCCTCAAATCAATACAAAAGATAGCAGGACAAAGGGATTAGTGACGGGCAGTCGTACAAAGGTTCTTGGTTCAGCCAACACTTTTCTGTACACCGTAAACATTTATGACGCCAAAGCAAGAATTATACAGGTAAAAACTATCAACCACACTGGAGGTACCAATGTTACAATCACTCAATATGGCTGGGCTGGGCAGCCATTGGCGATGATTGTTAAGACCAGTAAACCAACCGGTACGGCTATGAGTAATGCACTGGTTACCTACAATACTTATGATGCTTTAGGCAGGCTAACCAAAACAACCAGTAAGGTGAATAACAGTACTGTTAATAGTGGTGCATTTAGCCCGGAGAAAATAACAGCGCAAAATTATTATGATGAATTGGGACAGTTAAAAATAAAAAGACTGGGTGTAAATGCAAGCAATGTGGCGCTGGAAACCCAGAACAATGATTACAATATACGTGGCTGGTTGCTAGGCATGAACCGGGATTATGTAAAAAGCGGCGTAGCTGCTAGTGCCAATTATTTTGGTTTTGACCTGGCTTATGATAAAACCAGCAATAGCAATTATACAGCAGGCAGCTATACCAATACCAATCTTAACAGTTATGTGCAGGCAATGTATGATGGCAATATTACAGGTATGACCTGGAGAGGACAAAACAATGGCGCACCTATCCGCAGGTATAATTACAGCTATGATGCGGCCAACCGTATTATGAAAGCTGATTTTACACAATTTAATGGCAGCAGTTATACAGCAGGAACAACAGGTGTTACCGGAAGTGTAAAATATGATATGCAAATGGGCGATGGCACTAACCCCGCAACAGCCTATGACTTTAATGGTAATATTAAGAAAATGGTGCAGTATGGGTTCGTTGCAGTTAATAATAACTCCATTAAAATAGATGACCTCAATTATAATTATAAAAACAGTGAGGGTTCTAACAAATTGGCAAAGGTTACCGATGGAGTAACCACGGTAAATAACCTGGGCGATTTTACCAATGGTACTAATGGAGATGATGATTATGATTATGATGTAAATGGCAACCTTATATTGGACAAAAACAAAGGCATCAGCTCCATTACGTACAATCACTTAAACCTGCCACAAACAATAACTGTTACAGGTAAGGGAACAATTGAGTATATTTATGATGCCAATGGCAGTAAGCTAAGTAAAAAAGTTATCGAAGGGGCCAGCCAGAAAATAACCAATTATGTGGGCGATATGGTGCTGGAAGGCAGCAATGGCGAAGTTCTTTCTTTTGTTGGTTCTGGTGATGGACGGATGAGGCCGAATAGCAATAACTCTGGTTGGATAACAGATTATTACCTAACAGACCATTTAGGGAATGTAAGGGCGTTAATTACTGATGATGCTTCTTTATCAAATAAGCTGTTAGAAGAATCCAGTTATTATCCATTTGGATTAGTACAGAAAGGAATATCCAGTATGAACCCAATCGCTTCTTTGCAAAATAAATACAAATACAACGGCAAGGAAGAGCAAGCCGAACTTGGTTTAGACTGGCTGGATTATGGTGCAAGAATGTATGATAACCAGATAGGAAGATGGCATGTAGTTGATCCTTTAAGCGAAAAAATGCGCAGGCATAGCGTTTATAATTATGCATTTGATAACCCGATTAAATTTATAGACCCGGATGGGATGAATCCTAATGATATTATTCGTGTAAATGCTCAAGGATATATAACAGCAGTTGAGAAAGCAGAAGGACCACATAAAGTTGTAAATGAAAAAGGTCAAGAATTAAAGTTTAATGATCAAGAATTTGACCAGAAGCAGCTAGAAGTAATAATTGGAGAAGAGAGTTTTAGATATACAGCAGATTGGTCTGGCGAAGATAAGACAAGGTTATATACCTCTTTTTCTGATGAATCATTGGCAAATCTGCTGAATGAAAAAAAGATTAGTGAGACTTTAGTAAAAATGGCATTTCTTCAAAATGCTGGATTTCCGGGAGCTCTTATGGCGGCAGCGTATTATTATAAACTTGGTAGTGGAGATTTTGATTTTGCAGATGATATGGCTGAAATTTCAAATACGAATGGCAATGCAAATCAAGGAGCAGGAGTTTTTCCACCTGACGGTACAGGAGCCTTTATCAAGTTTCAACAAGATGATATTCTCTATAATGTTTACGACGCCGGGAATTTCGCTACCGGTCTGGCCTTTGGATTAATTGGCACTACAAACCAAGAAGCAAGAACAGGTGCACATATCAATAGCCTCGTTTCATTTGAAGGTCCTGATACTGATGCAGATCAGAGAGCCGTGAAAAAGGGAGGCATTTATAAGGGTATTACGTGGAAAATGAAGTAGAAAATATATTCTTATGATAAAAGAAAAAGTAGAATTAAATGCGATTATGTCATTTGGGATTTTTACACTTTGTTTAATTAAGTTCCTAATTGTCAATCATTTTGAAATAGTGTCTCCTTTAGGGCCTCCGAATAGAATAATTAGCTGGTTAATTATTCTCCCTTTATCAATTATCGGATTGGTACTTTCTCTTCGAATAATAAAGTCAAAATGGGTAACCAACAAAAATGTTTTAAAAAATCCAAATGTAATTCTTTCTCTTCCATTGGTTTTATATTGGGTGTTTTTACTAGCATTACTATTTTACTCTTTTATTTTAGTATTATTAGATAATTAGCTATGAGTTATACATTTCTTCTTGAATTGTAGATTGTAGTAAAAATATAGGGTTATATTAGACGGTAACAACTATATAGGAATTCATTGAATAACGAAAAAATACTAAGTGTGAAAAGAGCAGGTATTAACACCAAGGCTATCATTTCGTTCTGTACATTTGCAATTGCAATTCTGAAAGATATATTAGTTAACGGTTTTGAAATTATTCCTGCAAGGTCACGTTTAAACTGGCATTTGACCTATTGCTTTATAATGCCGCTATTAATTATAGGATTGGTTTTATCAATATGGGTCCTCTGGTCCAATTATATAAAGTATAAAAAATTAAAACAGCCATTCTTCGATATTAGTTTTTTTCTATCGTTTCCGACTATTCTCTGTTTTGTATATGGCTTTTTTCTTTTGTGTATCTTTTATCTAACGATTAATTAGACAGTATAAAAATAATCCATTATAAATAGCGGCTTTCTTTTTGCTCCTTTTTCTTGCGGCGCAATACGGCAAGAAAAAGGAGTTTTTGTAATATGGCAAATTACGTGTTACAAAAATGCCCTTTTTATATAAATAAGGGCACTAAAAATTTTTATCAAGCAATAATTTTCACGCTATCAAAAGACAAATTCTTTCCAAGTCTTTTATAAAAGTGTTCAAGTTTAGTCCTGTCGAGGTCACAAAAAGCTCACAATTTTTATTGTGAGCTTTTTTGTTTTTAATCCTTCAATCTCTTATCCAATTCCCTTTTCAGAAATCACAAAATATACAGAAATAGGCTTTTCAATATTTTAGAGTCTGGTACATTTTTATGTATGCAGGCTGCCTTTATTTTCATCAGCATTTCCTGTTACTTTTTATTATGTCTTTCTTATCCCAATTAGCGTACAATATATTACGCTTACTAAGGGAAAGTATACATTTATTAATTTGTAATCAACAGCCTTTCCTTATTGAATTACATTGCAATAACAAAACTAAAAATAATAAAACATGAGTCTTGGCTTCTACCCTATTTGTTAATTAATAATCCTTTTTCATTTTGACTAAAGCATAATGTCAAACCGTCAGTAACCTTACTACCGGCATTGTTTTCGTCATTTATAAAAATAATTCACACAAAAGAGTAACAATACTTACTAAAATAACACCTATCAAGAAAAAAACATACTATCCAACAACTATGTAAATTTCAATTAATGAAGAAAATAATTTATGCTTTCATAATTTCTATTATTGCAGCTTTTGTTCTGAACAAAGTGGTTTATCAGGAAATTCCTCAAAAGGAAAAACAGAAATTACTTTCTGAGGTTACGCATTATAAACATCCTGTTAAGAGTATTTCCATGGAATACCGTGATAACAGTGATCTTAAAGTACTGGATTCTGTTTTAAAAGACAATCAGGTATTGATGCTGGGAGAAAATACTCATTATGACGGGGCCACTTCTCAGGCCAAAAGCAGACTGATCAAATATCTTCATGAGAACCTGGGCTATAATGTTGTCCTGTATGAAGCCGCACAATATGATACCTGGATTATGAATGAGGAAATGAACAATCACAGCATGAAAGTTCCTGCAGATTCCATTGGCGGACTGGGTCTTTTCTGGTTCTGGTGGGCAACTAATGAAGCAGAACCGCTTATTAAATATTATGAGAAGACTAAAATTTCCGGTGCTCCTATTGAGCTCGGAGGTTTTGATATTCAGTTTACCGGAGACAACCTTTCCGGCAGACGGGGCAAACTTCTGAAGGATTTTTTAAACAAAAACAAGATCAATATTAACAGCTTTCCCGTTTTTAACAGAAACATCAATGAACTCGAGAATTTAACCTTTGAATATTATACAAATAAACTGCTTAAAGGAAATCAAAAAAATGAACTTCTCAAAGAGATCACCAGGCTTGAGCAAACCGTTCTGAAGCTGGAGAAAACATCTGAAAATATAGTGTATGCCCAATATCTGCATGATATGAAAAATAATTTTCAGAAGTCCTGGAAATACAAACCGGGGTCAATTCCCAGTATGCAGTTCAGAGATTCTCTGATGGCCAGAAATCTTATTCATCAGATTGATTCTGTGTACAAAGATAAAAAGGTCATCGTATGGTGTTCCAATATCCATACTTTCTCAGAAAGGTATGATAAAAACTATCTTCCATTGGGAACTTATATCAAGAATAAATATGGCAAAGCTTCTTATATGCTTGACTTTTCATCTTACGCTAAAAGGAGTGAAAAGGGCAATCTCATTAACAGACCCGGAAAATTTGCCATTGAAAATATATTTCACGAAACAAAAACCCCTTATTTCTTTATCAACTTAAGGAATATTCCCGAAAGCTCATTATTAAGAAAGGAGTTTGTATCTACAATCAATCAGGGAATTGATCAGAAAAGAAACTGGAGCCGTTCTTTTGACGGGATCTTCTATATAGACACGAATACCACTTTAACATTACGCAAAAAATAATGGAAAGCATAAAAACACAGGACCTGAGCTATGCTATAGGCTCTAAAATGATTTTAAACAATATCAGCCTGAGTGTCCCTGAAGGCAGCATCTATGGCTATCTGGGAAGAAACGGAGCAGGAAAATCCACTACGATAAAGCTTCTTCTAGGGCTTCTGGAAGAAACAAGCGATAAAATTTTCATTCAGAATAAAAGTTTAAGCCAAAACAGGACAGAGATTCTTTCTTCAACAGGAAATCTTATAGAATCTCCTTGTTTTTATACGAAACTGACGGTTTTTGAAAATTTAAAATATCTGGATATTATTTACAATAAAGGCAGTAAAAGAATTAATGAAGTTCTGGAGCTGGTAGATTTGCACAGGGAGAAAAAGAAAAAAGCCAGCGCCCTGTCTATGGGGATGAAACAGCGTCTTGGAATTGCTATGGCCATATTTCATGATCCAAAGCTGCTGATTCTTGATGAACCTTTAAACGGTCTTGATCCCCAGGGAATTTTTGAAATGAGAAAGCTTTTCCAGAATCTGAATGATCAGGGAAAGACTATTTTTCTTTCAAGCCACATCTTGAGTGAACTAGAAAAAACAGCCACTCACATCGGGATTATCGAGGGTGGAAAAATGATTTTTCAGGGAACAAAAAATGAACTGCTGAGCCAGGTTGAAAAGAACATTATTTTAAAAGTAAACAATGGAGAAAAGGCAGCATCCGTCCTACAGGGAACTTTTTCTGTTTCTCAGAACGAAAACAATAAAATTTCAGTAAAAACCAATGATGATAAGGAATTCAATACGCTCCTGAAAACGATGATAGAGAATGATATTGAAATCTATGACATAGAGTCTCAAAGTGCCAATCTTGAACAGATCTTTATTAACTTAATTTCTAAAAGCCATGACTAATACTTTCTATAAAGCCTTTTCTTCTGAGCAGTATAAACTTTCCAAAAACAAAGAAATTTTCGGAATACTTCTCATTCCCGCTCTTGTTGTTCTGGCTATTACATTCTATATCATTTATGACGTTATCAGCTCCGGAAGTGCGGAAGGAAACGGAAATCCGTGGAAACTGACACTGGGAAGGTATGTATTTATGTTTTTTTATCTGCTCTACCCTATTCTGGTTTCTCTTTTTGTTCATGCCTGCTGTGATGTGGAATATAAGAATAATAATTATAAGATCCTGTTCACGATTCCCGTTTCAAAATCGAAAATTTTTCTTTCCAAAGCATTATTTATCCTGATAACGGTTTTGTTATCCATCCTGCTGTCATATATTGTATTTCTGGGAAGCGGTTATGTTTTAGGGATTTTTTTTCCCGACCTAGGTTTCCAGAATTATGATTACAGAGAAGTGATATTTTATGTTTTCTTAAAATTCTATATCACTCTTTCTGCTATTGCAATGGTACAGCTGGCTTTGAGTCTGGTATTCAAAAATTTCATTTATCCTATCGGTTTCAGTATGTTCATGCTTCTGTTTTCAGGAATGGTAAAGGACAAAATGTTTTCAGATTTTTTAGTTTATACCGGAGGTTTTAAGTCATATGAAAACTTTATGGGTGAAAACATTTCCTTTGAAAGACTTGATTACTGCAATATAGCTGCTGTATTTATTTTTACAGCAGTAAGCTTTTATCTGTTTGTCAGGAAAAAAGGAAATTAAAATATTTATCATACTCTCCGGAATTTAAGATTCCGGAGAGTTTTTTTTAACGGAAATTCTTCTTAGGAAGGGCCGGTTTGGCTTTTGTATCTTTAAAAAGGGCCATATATAATCCTTCTAATTCTTTTGGAGGTCTTCCTGCATCAAAACTTGATGACTCATATACCTTACCATTGGCCGTAATCAGAATACTGGAGGCTAAAGCTCTGTCTGAAAACCTTCCTTCTGAAGAAGACTTGAATGATGCTATTTGATCAAGATTTATTATTTCAGCCTGTTTTACAATGGCTGCCCAGTCTGCAGTTGACAATGCAGAAACTGATACATTCCCGTTTAAAGATGTTGTTTTAGAGCCTGGAGTAAATGTAATGAGTCTGTTGGTTCCTCTCGTCTGTTCTGTTACCTCGATCTTTTCAATCTTAGATTTTTTCTGGGCAGTATTTGATGCAGATTCACCTGAATTTCCTTTTTGCTGAGAAGTACAGTTCACATTACACAAAACAATGGAAATAAATGTAATTAATAGCCTGATATTCATTTTATGTTTTTTTGAAAATTTAATTTAAATTATTAGTAAAAATAAATATATTTACAATATTAATTAAAATATATTTAGATGAAAGAGAAAATTACTTTTAAATTACCGTTTTTACTTTTTTTAACTTTTTTCTATTTTGCTTTTGGTCAAAGAAAAAATCTTAATGATAAGATTGTTTTTGGCAAAACCTATACTTTGGATGAGCTAAAAAAAGCAAACGGAGTGATCAGATGTGCTTCCTCAGAATATGAAGCCATGCTGCAGAAAAAAGATCCAAACAGAATGACTGAAAGGGAATTTGAAAACTGGATCGGACCATTAATTGCCAATGCAAATAAACAGAGCAACAAATCTCAAAACGGAGGAATCATTACAATTCCTGTCGTAGTACACGTTATCCATAGCGGACAGCCTTTAGGTACAGCTCCTAATATTACCGATGCACAGGTACAGTCACAGATCACTGTGATGAATAATGACTATAGAAAAATAACAGGTACTCCGGGATATAATACCAATCCTGTAGGGGCAGACACTATGATACAGTTTGCACTGGCAAAAGTAGACCCTAAAGGAAACCCAACGAACGGAATAGACCGTGTAAACCTTTGTCAACCTTCCTGGTCTACTTCAGTTATTGACAGTTACGTAAAACCTGTTACAATCTGGGATCCTACAAAATACATGAATATGTGGAGTGTTAATTTTTCAGATGATACCCTGCTTGGTTACGCACAATTCCCTTCCAATTCCAATCTTGCAGGACTAGACGTTGATGGCGGATATGCAGATACAGACGGAGTTGTTGCCAATTATTCTACATTTGGAAGCATTACTTATAATGACGGAACTTTTTTATTAAATGCTCCTTATAATTTAGGAAGAACAATGACCCATGAAGTAGGTCATTTCCTGGGTTTAAGACATATTTGGGGAGATGATACCTGCGGAGATGATTTCTGTGCTGATACCCCTACTGCCCATGAGGAAAACTATACATGTAATACTACAATAGCCAGCTGTGACAACCCTTCTGTTTATGAAATGGTTCAAAACTACATGGATTATACAAATGATGCATGTATGAATATTTTTACCATCAATCAAAAAGACAGGATTACAGCAGTAATGAACAATTCACCGCGAAGAATGGAGCTAAAATCATCCACAGCTGACATTGCTATTCCGCTATTTGCAAATGATGCAGAATTAAAAGGTGAAAGAAACTGCAATGAAACATCATGTGCTGATTCTCCTGCAATAATTACAGCCCAGTTCTCCCTATATAACAGAGGAACAAGCCCTCTTACAGCTGCTGTTATTACTTATTCCGTAAATGGAGGTCCTCAACAGACTACTAACTGGAGCGGAAACCTAGCTCAGGACAAGTATGCTATCATCAATATTCCTTCAGGAGCAGGAGCAGGCAGCATTTCAGCTAAGATTACCTCTGTAAACGGAACTGCAGATCAAAGAGCAAGCAATAACTATTCATCCGTAGCTTTAGGAAACACTGCACCTGTAGCAAGTACAAACTTTACATTCGAACTACAGCTTGATTATTTTGGAACAGAAACAACATGGGATTTAAAGAACAGTGCAGGTACTATATTATACAGTGGAGGAGGCTATCCTGACAGTGTTCCCAATTTCCCTGCTCTTATTACTCAAAACTGGGTTCTGCCTCTTAATGACTGTTATACTTTTACTATCAATGACAGTTATGGTGATGGTATCTATGATTATGACGGTTTTTATAGAATTAAAAACTCAGCAGGAGCTATCGTAGTTGCAGGAAGTGAATTTACAGACAGCCAACAAAAACAATTTAAAGTATTGGGAGCATTAGCTACGAATGAAGTAACAAAAGATAAAAATACAGCAGGTATTTATCCAAATCCTGTAAATGACATCTTAAATGTTACAAATATAGCTGACAATACCAAATATGATATCTACAACGCTGTTGGACAAATTGTAAAATCCGGCTCTATTGAAGATCAGAAAATACATGTAGCTGAATTGACAAAAGGAACGTATTTCATCACATTCAAAAACGACAAGAAAACAGAAAGTGTAAAATTTATAAAAAAGTAAATCAAATTTTATAACTTATTTCTTACACTGATAATTAATCCTTCGGAAAATTCCGGAGGATTTTTTATTTATCTTAAAACTTTATACAATTTTTAAAATCTGGACGTCCTTATCGATAAGACACTGATATTTAACAGACAATATCATCTGTTTACAGAAAAGTACTATTTCCCGTAACCATTACCTTTTGATCCACCTTATTTTTTAATCAATCTTTTCTTAAAAATATTTTTATTATTCAAAAAAAGTTTCTATCTTTGCACTCGCAAAAACGAAGTAAAATTCGCTTAGATGACCATCAATCGGGGCGTAGCGTAGTCCGGTCATCGCGCCTGGTTTGGGACCAGGAGGTCGCAGGTTCGAATCCTGCCGCCCCGACTTTTTTTTAGTAATTTTTCAAAATTATTTAATGGGTGCGTAGCTCAGCTGGATAGAGCATCTGCCTTCTAAGCAGACGGTCAAAGGTTCGAATCCTTTCGCGCTCACTTAAAAAAGACTCAACAGAAATGCTGAGTCTTTTTTGTTTTTTTACATGATCCTTTTTTATAAAAAACCACTGTAATTCTACAGTGGTCTATTTTAAAATGTGATCTTATTTAAGTTTATAAGAGCTTCCGTTCCAGAGATATGTTTTGTAAGATCGCTTTTTCTTTTCGCGGTCTTTATCATCTTTTTCCATTTCCTCCATTTTAAAGATAAAAGCATTGGGTGTTCCTCCTTTATCATTAGGAAAAACAAATTCTTCAGAATGGTAATATACATCAGCATCACCAACGTTCATCAGCTGCGGCAGGATAACCAGTTTTTTATCTTTAAAGAAAACGTACTGATCATAGCTTGCAATTCCGCATGCTTCACCGGAAACCATAGCTTTAAGGGTCAATTCTACATTTTGAAGCTTATGACCACTTTCAATGGTAAACGTGGCATAGCTTAGCTCTTCTCCCTTTCCTGTATCAAAGTATACCTCATCAATTAAAGTGGTACCTTCAATAACTTTTATTCCGGCAATATTCTGCTTTACCGTTTCATTATAATCTTTATTCTTCCGGTCTACTGTTTTAGAAAGCCCGAAAAGAAAGTCGTAGCCATTTTTATTTCGGTATCCTACACAAAGATTTCCTCCCCAGATATAACCTTCCGAAACCAGGTTTCCTTTCTGATAAGAAACTTTATACCAATTGGCTCCTCTTTCCCCCAGCCTGAGAATTGTTTCTTCTTTTTTAAGAATCATTACCTGTTGATTGGTTTGTAATGAATCCGTTACTTCAGATTTTACATCCGGCTCTCTTCTTACCCTGGTCCAGTCCGTAAAAATTTTCTGGGACTTATTTTCCTCAAAGCTGAAAACTCCGTCAGCATAGACCGTATTTTGTTCCTGCGCAGAAAAAAACTGCAGGAACAACAGGCATAAAACCGTCAATAAAGATTTCATATGTCTATTTTGCTTCATTATTTTTCAAGTAGGAGACTTACCCATTCTTCACGCTGAAGCTTCTTTTTAAGCTCAAGCCCACTTTCTTTACATACTTCCAGGATATCGTCCACATCAAAGAAACACAGTCCGGAAAGCAGTAGTTTTCCACCTTCATTCATTACAGAAACATAAGTTGGAATATCGGAGATCAGGATATTTCTGTTGATATTTGCCAGAATGATATCAAAATGCTCTTTGCCTAAGTTTTCTGCTGTTCCCTGTTCAATATCAAGCTCCACACTGTTTCTGGCAGCATTTTCTTTTGAATTTTCTACAGACCATTCATCGATATCAATAGCTTTTGTATCTCCTGCACCATTTTGTTTTACATAAATAGCCAGTACAGAGGTTCCACAGCCCATATCCAGCACTTTTTTATTGTTGAAATCAATATCCATCATCTGCTGGATCATCAGGTGTGTAGTAGGATGATGTCCTGTTCCGAAAGACATTTTAGGCTGGATGATGATTTCATGCATTCCCGGTACAGATTCATGGAATTCTGCCCTGATCAGCACTTTATCATCAATATTGATGGGTGAAAAGTTCTTTTCCCATTCTTCATTCCAGTTGATGTTTGGCATTTCTTCGAAAGTATAGCTGATCTGTACATTTTCGTTCTCAAGAAGAGGAAGCGTTTTAAGTTCTTCTTCTTTAAACAGCTCTTTCTGGATATATCCTAAAATTCCGTCGATTTCTTCTGTAAAGCTGTCAAAACCTATTTCGATAAGCTCTGCCATTAATATCTCGTTCCATGGCTGTAACGGAGAAATCTTGAAATTGAATTCTAAATAATTTTGCATTGAGTCAATAATTTAATGCAAAAATAAGGATGTTATTACTGTTAAAAAAATTGAAGTGCTATGAGTAATTGCATATTTTGAGAATAATGGTTTTATTTAAACGCAAAGACGCGATTTTTTTGAAAAGATATATGTTTTTAAGATTGCAATGACGTTGATACTTAACAGAGGCTGGGGAAATTTGACTATTTTATATTTTGACTAAAGCCAGATTAATTTGTATTAATTAAAAAAGCGGGCTAAAGCCCGCTCCTATTGAATATTTTATTGTTCAGTTAATTTACTGCATAAATCTCCTTTACGGATTCGTTGAGAAAATAGAACCATTGGCAATCAATGCTCTTCTGTTCATTTTTAAAATATCCCTTACCCATTCTGCAAAATCTTCAGGTTGAAGTACTTTATCAGGATTTCCGTCTGTAAGTCCTCCCTGGATACTCATATCAGATGCAATTGTACTTGGTGTCAAGGTGATCACACGAATATTCTGCTTTCTCCATTCTGCCATCATCGACTGTGATAAAGAAACTACCGCTGCTTTTGATGCCGCATAAGCCGACATGTTCGGACCGCCTTTTAAACCCGCTGTAGAAGCCACGTTTACAATATCCCCCTCTCCTTTGGCTTTCATAAACGGATGAGCTGCTTTTGCCGCGTAATATACTCCGAACAGATTGGTTTTAATGACCTGCTCCCAGGTTTCAGAAGGCATTTCTTCGATAGTTCCGAAATCTCCGATCCCTGCATTGTTGATCAGAATATCAATACCTCCCAATTGTTCCGCCAAAGACTCTATTCCTGCTTTTACCTGAATTTCATTGTCTACAGAAAAAACAGCATATGTTGAGTTCACTCCCAGTTTTTTGATTTCCTCAACCGTCATTTTAAGATTCTCTTCGTTTCTTCCGGTAACAGCAACATTTACTCCTTCATTAGCCAAAGCTAAGGCAACTGCTTTTCCAAGTCCTCTTCCGCCACCGGTTACGATGGCATTTTTTCCATTTATATTCATAATAGCATTGTTTCGTTTTGCAAATTTACGAAAGATCATTTTTACAAAGCCCGAAGGAGATAGATTTAATAGAATTTTAATAGCATCTGCATTCTTCTTTAACCACAAAAGTCACAAAAGTTTTTTTGACACTTAAGTTATTTTAGAGCCTGATGATTCAAGGATAAAAAGTTCACTTAAGTTCCCTATTCTTTAAAAGACATAAAAAAATCTGCGTAATCCGTATAATCTGCGAGAGATAAAAATATTAATTATAAAGATAGAGCAACTTTAAAAATAAAGATTCCAGAATTGGCAACTATTGAACTAATGGGCAAAAATTCCCCTCCCATGGAGGGGTGGCGAAAATTCAAAGAATTTTTGACGGGGTGGTTTAAGCCACAAACATTTTAAAATCAAAAAAAACAAAACCGACTTAAAAAAGCCGGTTTCTGTTGAAAGTATAGTAGTAAATGAAAAGCTAAGGAATCTGTACAGCATTCTGTACCTCGAATTCTTCAAAAGCCGTAAACTGATTTCCGTACATATCTGAAGCTTTCACCTCCAGTTTATGTTTTCCTAAATCAAGCTTTTTAGGGAAACCTGCAGTCCAGATGTGCTTTGACATTTCAGGGTTGGAAGGTCTTCTTCCCGGAAAAAGATTCTGCGTGGAATCCCATTTGAATACCGAAAGTGCGAAATTTGGGTCTACAGATTCATCGTATTCCATTTCTTCCCAGTTTCCGTTGTCTACCCTGTATTCCACTTTATCTTTTTTACTTCCTATAAAGAAGTTGGCCAGGATTTTCGCAGAAGTTTTCGAAGGATGAGGAATTACTTTCGGGACATAGAGTTTGATCTGATAGTCATCAGGTTTTCCGGCTGTTTTGTATTTAACTTTATATTGGTTATCGTTAAAGCTGATAAATGAATATCCTTTTGCTGTTCCGTCTCTCATCGTTGAGGTTGGTAATCCTATTTCGTCGGCTGTTCCTGACCACCAGTCGCCGCAAGTAGTCCCAACATTGTATTCGTGAAGGTCTTTTGAACCGTTCCAGCCAGCCTGCTTTCCATAAAAAATCTGCTGCTGAATGTGTGTATGAGCCGATAAAATCAATGCATTCTGGAAAGGTGTCAGATAATCAAATAATTTCTGACGGTCTGCATTTCTGAAATTATCTTCGTTTTTATGCTCCAAAGGAATGTGGAAAGAGACAACGATCAGTTTATTCTTATCAACCAGTTTCAGATCATTTTCAACAAATTTCAGCTGATCTTCACGGAACCCGCCCCAATAGCCTTTCCCATCTCTTGGATCGGGATACAGAATATCGTCTAAAATAATAAAATGTACATTTCCATAATTGAAAGAATAATTAGCTGGGCCGAAGTTGGATTCAAAGGTTTCATCTGAGAAACGGTCTTCTTTAGCATCATAATTCATGTCATGATTTCCCATCACGTTATACCACGGCAGTCCTATTTCTTTCATTACATCGGCATAAGGTTTCTGAAGGCTGAGATTATCTCCCACCAAATCTCCTAAACTTATTCCCAGTACTGCATTTTTTTTGGTCCCTTTTACTTCATTTACGATTGCTCTTTTGAAATAATCAAGCTCTTTTTCTGTATAGGGCTGAGGGTCTCCGAAAACAAGAATATCAAAATTTTTGTTTTCTTCTTTTTTGTAAAGAGGAAAATTCAGCTCTTTCGGAAGCTCTCCGGTTGGCGCCGTTCCTTTGTATTTAAAATCAGCAGGTGAGCCTTTCGGTTTATGGTGATAATAAAACTGAGGTAAATTATTACTGTTTAAAGCAACCTGGTATCCTGACGGCTTGATCACAAAGATTGTCTGATCTTCCTGAACAGGTAAGCTGTATCTTCCGTTTTTATCGGTAAGAACCACCTGAATTCCATTGGAGACTGCAACTCCTTCAATTCCTTTTTCGCGGCTTTCTTTTTTTTGGTTTTTATTACTATCTTCAAACACGTATCCTGAAACAGAATCCTGTGAAAATGCCATTGCAGAAACCAATATACAAGGCATTAAAAGTTTTATACTGATACTCATTTCTTTATTCTTATTTTTTATTTTTTAATTTACTTATTCCACCACATTTTTACATTGATATTATCTCCGCCCATAGCCTGTACCGCTGCATTGTAATTTTCAGTATTCATCACTTTTGTAGTGGTAGGATACATGAATCTTACCGGCATTACTCCACCATTCTGCAATCCACCGTTATTAGGAAGCACAGGAAGTTTTGTACGTCTGAACTCATACCACTGCTGATGATCTACAAAAAACAGGGAAATATATTTCTGAAGCATGATCTTCTGCAAAGACCCATCATAAGCCACATAACCATTAGTGAAGTATCCTGCAGGAACGGTAGCTCCCCACTGTTCAATGATAGATTTCACACCTGTTTCGTAAAATGTTTGCTGACTTCCCGCGATAACACCTCTATTAACAAGTTCTGCCAAAATAAACTGCACCTCGGAATAAGTCATGATCAAAACTTTTAACGGTGCTTTTGCCAGATTTTGATTCAAGTTAGAAGGCTGGTAATTGAATATGGTTCCCAAAGCATAACCGGAAGGGGCTCCTTTGTAGCCTAAATCTGCTCCTGCTGTATTTTTAGCTTTGGTAAAGAACATGGCTAATCTCGGATCGTTATTATTTTTCAGAGCATCTACGAAAAACTCACCTGCAGCCCTCGATGTTGTAAAATCCTGCGGACGGGCAATTGGCGGCAGATATGGAGATATCCCGGAAAGAGAAAGGACAGCACTGTCATTATTATTCTGAAAAACAGGATATTGTGAAGGATTATTCACGATCTCCTGGATTCTTTCATACACATTCACTTCTCCGTTTTTGCTTAAGATTCTCGTCAGAAGTCTTAATGAAAGCGAATTACAGAATTTCTTCCATCCTAAAATACCCGTCTGGCTATTGGCGTTGGCATTATAAAAAAGATCTGTTTCCGAAAGAGCTTTTGTAGCATCAAATAGAGAATTGGCTGTTTTCAGATCATCTAAAAGCTGCACGTAAATATCTTTCTGCCTGTCATATTTAGGCTTTAAAATTCCTTCCTCACTTCTTCCGGCTTCAGAAAAAGGAATATCCCCAAAAGCATCAGTAAGATTGGCTGTAATCCATGCATTAAGAACCATTGATATGGCGAGATAGTTATTATTCTCTTCCTTAATGGCATATTTTTTAAGATCACCGACTTGTTTCAGCCACCTGTAGGAATTATCCCAATATCCTGCCCCGCTTTTTTCGTTAAAATAATATCTGCTGAATGTATTCCCTTCATTAGGAAAATCCAGGGCATCCTGCATGATATCGAAGGTAAAATCATCTGCCTTGTTATATCCATAGCTTCCCATTTCATATTGGATAGGCGCCAGAAGACTCCCTACAGACGGGTCCTTGATTCTGCTGGTATCGGTATTAATTTCTTCAAAGGTTCTGTCGCACGAGTGAAGGGCGAAAACAGAAACGGCCAATGTAAGATTTATGATTAATTTTTTCATTTTCTAAGATTTAAAATTTAAGATTTAACTGAAAACCAACTGTTCTTGCGGTAGGAAGCTGTCCCATTTCAACACCGGGAGTAATAGTTGCATTATCCAGAGTTGCCACTTCGGGATCAAACATCGGGAACTTGGTCCACATCCACAGGTTTTTACCGAAAATGGCCAGAGTAAGATCTTCAAGTCCCAGAGGCTGTATCATATCTTTTGAGAAGGAATAGGATATTCTTGCATCTCTGAGTTTGATAAAATCTGTGCTGAAGCTGTTGGTTTCCACATTTGCCCTTCTGTAATAATCTCCGTAATATGATGAAACCGTCACAGCTTTGGTATTTGGACTGTAGCTTCCGTCAGGATTCTGGACGACGCCATCTCCAATAATCATCCCGCCTGGGTTTTCTCTTCCCGGAAGTGTAGATTTAAGCTTACCTTGCTCAGACATTTTATGATGGGACTGGGAGTAAGCAATACCGCCGTACTGCCCGTCAAATGAAAAGCTGATGGTAAAGTTTTTAATTTTAAAATCATTCTGAAGACCTGCTCTCCATTTCGGGAATGCATTTCCTACTTTTTCTATTCCTGCAGGAATTTCTGTTAATCCGTCCCTGTAAACAACTTTTCCGTCAGGTGAACGAAGCAATTTGTAACCGTACATGTCTCCAAGAGAACCGCCGACTTCCATTTTATAGAAGACTACACCACCTACGTTCGAAACAATTCCGTCAAATCCTTCAGGAACGCTCATCACCCGGTTTTCGTTGGTAGACCAGTTTCCTCCGATCTTCCATGAGAAGTTTTTAGATTTTACAGGATAAGCATCCATTGAAAGTTCAAGCCCTCTGTTCCTGATTTTCCCGGCATTGATGATTCTTTTGGAAAATCCACTCTCATTAGGCAAGGACACGGGAATGATCTGATTTTCACTGACGTTTTGATAGGCTGTAAAATTAAGGTTCAGTCTGCTTTTGAAAAGGCTGAAATCCATCCCGGCTTCAATATTGGTATTTTTTTCCGGCTTCAGAGCAGGATTGTTGAACGTGGTTGGAGATATTACACTTCCCGTGATATTACTTGCTGTGTAATAATTATCCAGCAAATAGGGATCACTGTCTATCCCTACTTTTGCCCATGAGCCTCTCAGTTTCCAGAAATTTAAGCTATTGCTTTTCAGATTAAAGATATCAGAAAGAATGAAGCTGGTGCTTACCGATGGGTAAAAGAAAGACCTGTTTGCTTTTGGAAGTGTGGAGCTCCAGTCATTTCTACCTGTTACATCCACAAAAATCTTATTGTCATATCCTACTGTAAATAAACCATAAACACTGTCTACCTGCTTATCCCTCGGAACCGGATATTTAACGGGAATCGATAAGGCATTGGTAAGGTTGTATTCGCCTGCGGTTTTTAAACCGATAGCCTGGTAATCATTCATTACATATTCATTATAACGCATACTTCCTCCGGCGGAAGCTGACAAACTGAATTTGTTCAGATCAATTTTATAGGAGAATAAAAGGTCATTATTATACTCATGGTTTTTGATAAACTGTTCCCTATAATATCCTTTTAAATAGTTTGCAGAGCTCCAAGGTCTTCTAGTAGTTCTTTTTTCATTTAAAATTTCAATACCGGACCTCAGCATCAAACTGAAATTATTATTGAACTGATAATCTGCTGTAATGTTTCCCGTAATGGTCTTTTTCTTTACACCATTCAACATTTCATAAGCAATAAGATATGGGTTGTCGATATAGGAACTGAACGGGTGTATTTGGTCAACCTGCTCCTGACCATATTTCCAGATAGGTTTATACCACTCAAGATCTACATTGGGATTCTGGAAGATCATAAAGTAAGAGATCGACTGGTTGTTATATCCTGTAGCCGGAAGATTGTCACTGGTTGTTGTATTATATGAGAATTTCGTTGAGATCTTTAATTTCTTTGTCAGCTGATGAGCGAAAGAGAGCGCCAGATTGAACCTGTCAAAACCTGTATTAGGCATCATCCACTCATTATTCAGATAGGTAAGCGATGTTCTGAAACTTGTCTTTTCGTTGGAACTTTCCAAAGAAACACTGTTTGAATAAGTGGAACCTGTTCTCCAAAAGCCTTTGATATTGTCTTCATAAGGTCTCCACAGCTGTCTTTCTTTGCTCTGGCCCTGTACGGTAGGATCATACTGAAAATAATATTGTCCGGCAAATTTGGGCCCGAATGCACTACTTGTTCCGCCTGTGCTCACTCCATCTGCTGAAAGACCGTAAGAGTAGTAAAACTGACCTGCAGAATTTTTAGCAAGTGTTCCCTGGCCGTATTCGTATTGCCAGTCCGGCCATTTCAGTACCGTATCAAAACTTGAATAGGAATTAAAAGTTACTTTCAGCTTACCGTTTTTGGTTTTTCCTGATTTTGTAGTGATCATCAAAGCTCCGTTGGCAGCTCTTGAACCGTATAAAGCCGCTGCAGAAGCTCCTTTCAGAACGGTTACAGACTCAATATCATCAGGATTGATGTTGTTCAGGCCGTTCCCCATATCGATAGGAACGTCCCCTCCGGAACCCGCACCATAGGCAGGTGTATCGCTTCCTGTTGTGGAATTTCCCATAGGAACACCATCTACAACGATCAAAGCATAATTATGATCCATCATAATGGATTTTTCACCTCTGAGCGTGATTCTGGCAGTTCCCAGCGGCCCTGCTCCTGCTGTCTGAACTTTTAATCCTGCCACTTTCCCTTCCATCGACTGCGCCCAGTTGTTGTTCTGGGTTTCCTCAAATGTTTCGGAGCCTACTTTTTCAGCAACGTATCCCAAAGCTTTGTCGTGTCTCTTGATTCCCAAAGCAGTTACCACCACTTCATCAATACCTTTAACAGTATCTTTTTTTACTTTCTGCTGAGCTGCCAGATTGACACTGACTAATCCTAACAGTGACAAAACCAACAGTTTCTGTGTCTCTTTACGCATATCCTTTTTGTTTGCGCAAAATTAAAACTACATTATGGCTATGATTTTAATACGATTTTAACATTTATTAAAATATTATTAAACAAAACATGAACACAATTTTAACATACTACACATAACATTGATAACCAAACGTTTAAATAATTAATAATTTTTAATGTCGGTTTACAGTTTCATTAATGTATCTTTATTGTCTTGCTCTGGGAAAATAAACAAAACTCTTTCAAATAAGAGGAATTTGATCAATTTCTTTGTTATTAATCAGACTTACTATTCTGAGGTTTCTTTTTTAACGCAAAGTTTCATTTAAATACTTATTATTCGAGATGAGCAAAGGTGATGGCTTCGCCATTGATTAAGCTGTCGGATATTACACGCTTAGTCGAATCAATCAAAGATTGATTTTCTTCTTTGCATTCTTAAATTGACAATGTTATTATAAAATCTTTGCGTCAAAAAGAATCACTCTATATTTACTCCTGTATAAATCAAGTATATAAAAAAAGCCTGTCTTCAAAAATAGACAGGCTGTAAATTATTATCCGGCTTTATTTTTAAGCCTAATCTGTTATTTATTCTTTAACTGATCAGGAATATTGGTAGTGACAAAGCCGATTCCCTGCTTTTTTAACTCGTCATAAACCGCAGGATCATTTACTGTCCATGAGTTTGTGATTAAGCCTAAGGTCTTTGCTTCCGAGATCCATGTCGGATTTTTCTGGAAGACACTGTAATGGTAGTCCATGCCGTCAAGACCTTCTTTTTTGATCTGCTCAGGAGAAAGTTCCCCGTTCAGGTACTGTACTTTGAATTTCGGTTCCAGTTTTTTGATCTGCTTGCAGATATTTAAGCTGAAGGAAATATATTCGCTCCGCCCTTCCAGCTTCATATCCTTGATCATTTTCAGGGTTTTCTGAGTGATCTCGTTTTCTATTTCGGGAGTTTTGGCAGGTTTGATCTCAACGATAAGCTTTAAGGAAGGATCTTTCTTACCCTGCTTCAGGTAATCTTTCAGTGTTGGAAATTTTTCACCGTTAGAAAGCTTTACTGCTTCCAGTTCTTTGAAATTGGTTTCAGAGATTTCCATTTCTCCGTGATGCTCATCGTGATTAATGACAAGAATACCGTCTTTGGTCATTCTCACATCAAATTCAGATCCGTAAATCTTTAGTTTCTGAGCATTTTCCAAAGATTTTAAAGAATTTTCCGTGGTAGGCGGCTGGGCCTGGAAATAGCCCCTGTGCGCGATAATCTGGGTTTGTGCCTTCATTACAACTGTGCTTAAAACTGCTAACCCTAAGATAAATTTTTTCATAATATTATTTCATTATTAAATAAAAAATCTAAAAACATCTGATAAAGGTAATGTTTAAATATTAAAAACTGTACTTGGCCCCGATCTGGATCTGGTAAGGATTTCCTGAAAGCGGTGCCAGACCGCTGTTATTTTTAAGATATTCAAACTGTCTGGTAGCCTGATTGAACTTTGTCACCCTGTACAGTGCCATATTTCCGTAGGATTTGTTCACACCCCATTCTTTATTAAGGAGATTGGCAAGGTTGAAAATATCTACGGAAAGCTCAAATGCACCAATCTTTTCAAATTTAAATTTCTTGGCTACTCGAACGTCCCATACACCGTAAAAACCATTTTTACCTCCGTTACGTTCAGCAATGGCATTGTTGTATTTTTCAACATAATCTTTCAGCGCCTGTCCTACTTCCGGATCATTAAGAAGCGGCTGGGTAATGATTTCCGGGAAGATATAAGCAAGATCATTGGAATCCACAAAATCTCCGTTGATATTTCCTCCGGCAGTCACTGAAAAACGTGTTCCTCCGATTCCTGAATAACGGACACCAAGCGTAAATCCTGCAATGGTAGGCGAGTTACCGTAAACCACAATTTTATTTCTGAACTGATTATCCGAATAGCTCATTCTTAAATCTCTCGGATCGCTCTGAACCGGCGTGGAAAGCGTTGCAGAATTCGCCACATTCCCGTTGTATGAAGTATTGTCTTTGATATCAGACCAGGTGTAGCTTGCCGTAATCTCCCCGTCTTTCCAGTAACGGTAGCTGGTATCCACTACAAATGAAAACTGGTTCACTTTACCGTCACTTACTAACTCCAGAACTCTTCCGAATTTTTTATTGATTCTTCCTTCTTTCCAGTCGATACTGACACTTTTATTATCATTATTAATGATAGTACCGGCAGGCACATATACTCCTCTTCCCCCTTCATTGGCTAATGTGAAGAACGGATTGGCCACCATGTTTCTGTCGTAGTAGAAATAATTGTTTCTTCCCAGGGCCATATATCCTGCAATTCCTGCTCTGAATCTTTCATTAAAGAAGTGAGTATAGGAAATATTCGCTTTATAAACGATTGGAATTTTTGCATCTTTTCCTGTATAATTGATCGTTGGAATCTGATATTGTGAAAGTGAAGGAACCGTTCCGTAATCATTTCTATAGGCAGGAAAATCAGGAGTCAGGCCAATTGTACCCGGATTCACATCTACTGTTGCCAGGTGGTTTCCGTCAAAAACAAGATTATTGATGATCATATAATTATTGATATCGGAAGAGAAAATTCCGGCACCAAATTTTACGAAATCCTTATTTCCTTCATTGATATTCCAGTCAAACTGAAACCTTGGCTGAATAACAAAAGACTTGATCTGATTATCCGTTCTGATTCCCATTTCGTCAAAGAGCTTCTGATTGAATTCTGCTTTCGGATATCCTCCGTAATCGAATCTCAGTCCGGCCATAAAGTCAAGACCTGTAGCTATTTTAGTCTGAATCTGGCCATATAGCCCTGCATTCCAGATGCTGGATTTTACAGATGGATCATCCATTAAAGGTACTTCCCTGTAGAATCTGTAAGGAGTCAGATTGTTGAAATTCGTCATTCCCTGAAACTGGAATCTTCCGTTCACCTCACTTCCATAGACAGATTTGGATCTGGTGTACATCAGATCAACTCCAAACGTATATTTGATTTTATCTGTGTTGTAGTATAAATTATCCACTACCTGGAATACATTATTCCTGAAGCCTTCCTGACCGAAACGATGGCCTCCGATCTGGATATTGGTTGTCCCGACACTGGAAGCGACCCCTTCAACCACAGCTCTGGGAACCGTCCTGCCTAACTCGTCGTTCTGATAACTGTCCTGAAACGTATATAAATACTGCGCTTTTAATTCATTCGTGATATTCGGCTTAATGTTTGTCCTTAAAGTCAAGAGTAAGCTGTTATCAAGGTTTTTATCATTTCCGTAAGATTCAAAGAAATTGATCGCAGTATTGTCTGTCAATCCGTTTTTATTGAGATCATACGTGAAATTATTTCTTAATGTCAATAAGTTCTTCTCGTTAATCTGCCAGTCCAGACGAAGGAATCCTGCATCAGAATTTCTTACTTTATCAAAGCTTCCGAACTGCGGACTATTTCCCACACCATATTTCGATCTTGCAATGTCTAAAAACTGATTAAGCGTCTGAGTAGTCGTATTAAACCTTTTCTCATCATCCGGAGATTTGATATCTGCAATGATCAGCGGCCTTGAGTCCAGTTGATGATCCCATGCCACGAAGAAGTGTAATTTATTTTTAATAATCGGTCCGCCTAATGAAAACCCGAACTGGGAAGTAGAGAAATCATTCTCCCTCTTATTTCCTCTGATGTCATATGGACTGGAAAGCCAGTTTGTTCTCAGATATTCCCATGCGCTTCCTGAAAATTTATTCGTTCCGGATTTGGTAACGGCACTTACCGTTCCTCCGCCACTTCTTCCCAGTGTTACATCGTACTGGTTAGTGGTAATTTTAAATTCACGGACCGCTTCTATCGAAATAGAAAACGGTGCACCACTCCGGCTGGTTGTTGCTCCGGCAGAAGTTGGATTTTTGGCCGTCATTCCGTCAATGGTAAAGTTCGTTGAAGAGCCCAGCTGACCTGATAAGTTTCCGCCTTTACCGCTTAACGGGGAAAGTTCGGTAAGATTGTTGAAATTCCTTCCATTCACCGGAAGCATGCTGATGTTCTTAGCTGAAATAGCTGTGGCTGCTCCCAGGTTCCCGATTTTATTTTTCAGATTTCCGGTTACCACAACTTCTTCTATCTGATTTTGTCCTCCGTCTAAGTTCATGTTGACAGTCACCTGATCTCCGAAGTTCACTGTGTAACCTTCTTTTTTCTCTTCATTCACAATCACCGTATAAGGCCCGCCAAGAGGAATTTCTTTAAAAATATACTCTCCTTTCGAGTTGGTCTCCGTCTCCGTCCTGAACCCTGTAGACTCGTTCACGATCGTTACTTTCACTTTTTCCTGAGCAGCACTGCCCAGTCCGGTTACTTTTCCCACAATAGAAGCCTGCGTAGTCTGCGCATAAGCCAGTGTTCCAAATCCCAAAAACAATAATCCTAGTACAATCTTTACTTTTCTCATCTCTTCAAATTAGATGTGCAAAGGTATTTTGACTTTCCGGGCTGTCTGTTTAAGGGAGCTTTAACAAATTTTCAATTAAATCATAACATTATGTTAAATTAATTTAAACAAGTGTTTTAAAATAAAGATAATCAACAACTTAAGGCATATTACAGCTTTTTAATATTTCTATATTATTTAATAATGGTATTTTCTAATGAAATTAGTTTAGCTATTTTTGCTCAAAAGATAGAAAGCAATGTCTGAAAATATACAGCAAAAAATAGAACAGCTCCGAAAAGAACTTCACCAGCATAATGAAAACTACTACCTTCTGGATGCAGCCACAATCTCTGATTTTGAATTTGATATGCTCCTGGAACAGCTTCAGGATCTGGAGGCAAAATACCCTGAATTTTACGATGAAAATTCACCTACCGTACGTGTAGGCGGCGGAATTACTAAAGTTTTCCCGACAATTCAGCACAAATTCAGAATGTATTCCCTGGATAATTCTTATGATTTTGACGATCTTGAAGACTGGGAAAAGAGAATTATCAAAACAATTAATGATCCTGTAGAGTTTGTTGCCGAGCTGAAATATGACGGTGCTTCTATTTCCATCCTGTATGAAAACGGAAAACTGGTTCAGGCTGTAACGCGTGGCGATGGTTTCCAGGGTGATGAAATTACGGCAAACGTCCGTACTATCTCAGATATTCCATTGACATTGAAAGGTGACTTCCCTGCTTATTTTTTCATGAGAGGTGAAATTTATCTAACCCGTAAAAACTTTGATAAGATCAATAAACTGCGTGAAGAAGAAGGTCTGGATCCTTTTATGAATCCGAGGAATACAGCCAGCGGAAGTTTAAAAATGCAGGACAGCGGAGAAGTAAGAAAACGCGGACTGTCATCCGTACTTTACCAGTATATTTCAGAAGATGTTCCTGCACAAAGCCATTGGGAACTGCTTCAGAAAGCACAAAGCTGGGGCTTCAAAACGTCACAGCAGGCAAAACTCTGCAAAACCATGGATGAGGTAAAGGAGTTTATCAGCTTCTGGGATACGGAACGTCATAATCTTCCTTTTGAGATTGACGGTATTGTTTTAAAAGTGAATTCCTTACAGCAGCAAAGGCAACTTGGTTACACCGCAAAATCACCGAGATGGGCGATGGCCTATAAATTTAAGGCTGAAAAGGTAGAAACCGAGCTTCAGAGTGTATCTTATCAGGTGGGAAGAACGGGAGCCATTACTCCGGTTGCCAACCTGAAACCTGTTTTGCTGGCAGGAACTATTGTAAAAAGAGCCTCTCTTCATAACGAGGACATCATCAAAAAGCTTGATCTGCATGAGCATGATTTTGTTTATGTGGAAAAAGGCGGCGAGATTATTCCAAAAATTGTAGCTGTAAATACAGACAAGAGAACGGAAAAAAGCAAAGAGATAGAATATATCAAACACTGCCCTGAATGTGCTACAGAGCTTGTGAAAGTTGAGGATCAGGCGATCCATTTCTGCCCGAACGAACTTCACTGTCCGCCTCAGGTGGTAGGAAGAATGATCCATTATGTTTCCAGAAAAGCTTTAAATATTGAAAACCTGGGCAGCGAAACAATAGAACAGCTTTACAGGGAACGTTTAATTGAAAACCCTGCTGATTTCTATGCTTTAACTAAAGAACAACTTCTTCCTTTGGAAAGAATGGCGGAGAAGTCTGCACAGAATATTATTTCAGGAATTGAAAAATCAAAGGAAATACCTTTTGAAAAGGTTCTGTATGGAATCGGGATCAAGCATGTGGGTGAAACAGTTGCCAAAAAACTGGTGAAAAATTTCGCGACAATTGATGAACTGAAAGCCGCTACTGTGGAGGAACTTTGTCAGGTGGAAGATATTGGTGCTAAGATCGCGGTAAGTATTGTAGAATTCTTCCAGAATTTGGAAAACGTTCTGATGATCGAACGTCTGAAATCTTATGGTGTACAGCTTGAAAAAGGAGAAAGCACGAATGAAGTTCTGTCTAATGTTCTGGAAGGAAAAGCTTTTCTTTTCACCGGAAAATTATCATTATTCACGAGAGAGCAGGCAGAGGAAATGGTGGAAAAACACGGCGGAAAGAATATTTCTGCAGTATCTAAAAATCTTAATTTCCTCGTTGTTGGGGAAAAGGCCGGAAGCAAGCTGAAAAAAGCTCAGGATATCGGAACCATCACAATTCTGGATGAACAGGAATTTCTTGATCTTATAGAGAAGCAATAATTTCTTTAACAAATAATAAATAAAACCATTGAGATTATATTTCAATGGTTTTATTTATATCTATCCCCTAATAAAAGAATAACAAATTCAACTGAAAACAAAATAACATTAAATCAATATTTCAATAAATTAATTAAATAAAAACCAACAAATAAGAAACAAACAATAATTATAAAAAAGAAAAAGTAATTATTTTTCATAATATAATTTTTTATATATTTATAAAAACAAATTATCACTACACCATGAAAAAATTCTACTTTTTTGTGCTATTTCTGGCACACTTATCTGTCGCAGCACAGATTGTAAACATTCCTGACGCTCAATTTAAGGCCAATCTCCTTTCCGGTACTGCTACAAACCATATAACGCAAGATCTGGCAGGCAACTGGATAGCTATGGATACCAATAACGACGGAGAAATTCAGGTTTCCGAAGCTGCCAATATCAGGGATATTACAATCTACAGTTCAAATGGCAGTCCGTTCCAGATTTCATCAATAGAAGGCGTAAAATCTTTCGTCAATCTGGAATATCTGGATGTATCTGACTCTCCGAATATTCTTTCGGTAGATATAAGCGGTATGCAGAAGGTAAAACTGGTAAGCTTTGATAATAATATCAATATGTCTTCAGCTAATTTTACGGGTTGTCCCTTATTGGAAAACATTAGTGTTAAGAACGCACACATTGTAAATCTTGATATTTCCAACCTACCTAAAATGAATATCCTGACCTGTACGGGAGGAAAAGTTCAGACTATTAATTATGCAGGAAGTACAACAATGAAATACCTGCTTTGCAGCGACAATGAGATAGCTAATATTGACTTAAGCTCACTTGTTGATCTGTACAGGCTTCATATTTCCGGAAATTTACTGACGAGCCTGAATTTAAGCAACCTGACAAAACTTGAAGACGTGGTATGTTCGAGCAATCAGCTTACTTCTATTATTCTTCAGAATACTCCCAAGCTAAAATCACTTGAAGCGAGTTACAATAATCTGTCTACCCTTACTATAAATCAAAGTCCGATATTAAATTACCTGAGGATTATCAACAATCAGTTCACAAGTATCGATCTTTCTGCAATCCCTTCATTGCAGACCCTTTTCCTTAATAATAACCAACTGACTTCTCTTGACATTACCCATAACACGATATTGAATAATTTTAATGCTCCCAATAACAATTTACAGAGCATATTTATGAAAAACGGCAGGAATACGACCGGCCTCTATCAGAACAATCCCAATTTAAGCTATATATGCTGTGATGATTCTGAAATTAATCAAATCATTGCAACCAACAATTCGTACGGCTACAATAATGTTGTCGTAAATTCTTACTGCTCTTTCACTCCCGGCGGAACCTTCTATACCATCAAAGGAAATACAAAATATGACCTTAACGGGAACGGCTGCGATCCGGCAGATCAGGATAAAGCGTTCCAGAAATTTACAATTACAGGAGGCGGAACTTCGGGAAGTATTATAAGTAACAATTCGGGAAATTATTCTATTCCGGTACCGGCAGGAGCTCATACCATCACTCCGGTTCTCGAGAACCCTGCCTATTTCAGTATATCACCAGCTTCTTTTACCGCTAATTTCCCAATGCAGACAAGTCCGCTGACTCAGAATTTCTGTATTACGGCTAACGGTTCCCATCCGGATCTTGAAATTGTAATCATTCCATTGGATTCTGCAGTTCCGGGATTTAATTCAGATTATAAAATTGTTTTCAAAAATAAGGGAACCACTATGCAGTCCGGAACCGCTGTATTCAGTTATAATGACAATATCATGGATTTTCTGAACGCCAGTGTGACTCCTAATTCACAATCAACAGGAAGCTTAAGCTGGAATTTCACAGGTCTTCTTCCTTTTGAAACAAGGGAAATCAAAGCTAAATTTGAACTGAATACCCCTACAGATATTCCTCCGGTAAATGATGGTGATGTCCTGCATTACACAGCCCAAATCAACGGAGCGACTGATGATACACCCGCAGATAATATATTTACCCTGAACCAAACGGTTGTAAACTCTTTAGATCCTAATGATAAAACATGTCTGGAAGGAACCATGATCGCACAAACCCAGGTAGGAGATTATGTACATTACCTGATCAGATTTGAAAATACAGGTACTGCCAATGCAAAAAATATTGTGGTGAAAGATGCAATTGATACTTCAAAATTTGATATTTCTACATTAACTCCATTAAATGCGAGTCACAGCTTTGTAACAAGAATCTCCGGAGCCAATGTCGCAGAATTTATTTTCGAAAATATACAGCTTCCATTTGATGATGATCATAATGACGGCTATGTTTCGTTTAAGATCAAGACTAAATCTACCTTGGCAACCGGTGATGCGTTCAGTAATACCGCAGGTATTTATTTTGATTACAATGCTCCTATTATTACCAATACATATACAACGACTGTAAGAAATGTACTGGCTGTTACGGAAACTAAGGCAGATAAAGAAGGTATAAGCATTTATCCAAACCCTGTACAGAATATTCTCTACATTAAATCCAATGAAGAGATTACAAAAGCTGAAATTTATGATGCAGCCGGAAGAATTCTAAATACTACAGGACTGAAGAACAACATGGTGAATGTTTCTGAGCTGGCTAAAGGAAACTATATCATCAAATTATTTACCAAAGATAAAGCTACGGTACAGAAGTTCATCAAAAATTAAACTAATAACTTCAACTATATCTCAAGCAGGGCTGTAATTTTTACAGCTCTGTTTTTATTTAAAAACAAGGATCGCGTAAGCATCCTGCGCTGTTTCAGGCTGAACAATCCTGATCTGTGATTTACCTTTGAAGTAATCCATATAGTTTTCACCAGTAATGATTTTCCCTTTTTCTGTCTGTTTGTAGCCGGCAGTAAGAACTGCTTTTACATAGGCATCATATTCTTTCCTGTCCTTGAACTGAAATTCTATATGATTCTGGGAAGCCTCTTCCGTATATACAAATTTTCCGATCTTGTAGGTATAATCCGGACTCTCATATTCGTACAAGACAAACTTGGGACTTTCCGTTCGGTCATAAAATGTGTATTTAAGCTTTTTAATTTCTGTTTTAAAAGCATCCATATCAAGTTTGTTGAATCCAGCAAGCTCTTCCAGTTTGAAAACCTGTCCCGATACCTGTGAATGAAACAAAATGAAAAAAAGAAATAATAACAGACTAACTGATTTTTTCATGAGTGGGTTTGTGATTGTGGTTTGTAAATTTAAAAAGAATTTATTTAAAATCAATTTAAACCAAAGGCAGTCTGAAATAAAAAGTACTACCCTGGTTCGGAGCACTCATCACGCCTATCTCGCCGTTCTGCTTTTCAATAAAATTCTTGGAAATAGCCAGCCCAAGGCCTGTTCCGTTCTGCTGCTCACCCGGAACCTGAAAATATCTGTCGAAGATCTGGCGGTGGTATTTTTCATCAATCCCGCTTCCGGTATCGGTAATACTGAACTGAATCATTGCATCTATCTTTTCTACCAGAATCTGGATTTTTTCGTCCTGGAAAGAATGCTTTAGCGCATTGGTAAGGAAATTATTGATTACCCAGACTGTTTTGTCGAAATCTGCATTAACGAAATCATTATCACCAATAAGATATTCAGTATTAATGGAAACATTTTTCTGTTCTGCCAGCTTCTCCACATTCTTCACAGCCGTCTGTACCATTTCTTTCGGCAAACATTTTTCAACTGTAAGTCGGATATTTCCGGTTTCTACCTGTGAAAGATTTAATAATTCTCCTGTTATATTCAACAGCCTTTGTCCGTCATCATTAATGCTCTTCAGAAGCTCCTGCTGCTGCTCATTCAGCTCCCCGAACTTTTGATTTCCAAGCAGCTGCACACCCATTTTTATAGCAGATATAGGCGTTTTAAGCTCATGGGAAATAGTGGCTATAAAATTGGTTTTGGCAAAATCAAGCTCTTTGAAAGGTGTAATATTCCTCAAAAGAATTACCTTTCCGATATATTTTGTCTCCTTTTCACCGGTCTTTACAATATTGATTGGAACAATATCCTGTTCAAAATAATTCTCTTTATTATCACGAACGATCTTGATAGGTTCTTTCGCCGGATGATCAATATTTTTAAGCAGTTCGCGCATCAGGTCATTATTGACCGCCACTTCATGAGCCGTTTTTCCGATGATCTCTTCTTTATGAAGATTGGTGATCTTTAATGCTTCATCATTAATCATATAAATGAAATGGTTTTCATCCAGCCCTATTACAGCATCATGCATGTTATTCACCAGCGTTTCTATTCTTTTTTTCTCCATCAATTGCTTGGAAAGACTGCTGCTTTCATATTCCTGAAGCTTTTCCGCCATGGTATTAAAAGAATCTGCAAGGCTGTTAAATTCTTCACTCCCTTTGAAATGTACCCTTTCATTATAGTTTTTAGCAGCAATCTGCCTGATACTGAATGTAAGCTGGTTAATAGGCTCTGCAATAGTTTGTGGCAGGTTAAAAAGCAGGGTAAAAGCAATCAGGAAACATACGGTTCCCAGGCTTACAATCCAAAAAGTGGCATTTTCAGCAGTAATAATAGCAATATCACTTTTTCTTTCAATGCCTTTCATATTCAGGGACATAATCTTGGCAAGATCTTCACGGATCAGTTTTTCCTTTTCCGGAGAAGGCTGGTTGAGATAACTGTTGAAATGAAGATTCAGGCTTTGGGTAGCCTCTTTTTCTCCAAATTCAGTAAGATTCTTTTCCTGTAGTTTATTGTTTTTCTGAAAATCCGTAACGGCAACAGCACTGTCGGTACTGATCTTATCCAGCGCAAGAAGCATATTTTTGGAAAATTCCAGGCTGTTGTAATTGGCAGTAAGGATCTTTTCAGTATCTGATTTCAGTTTATTGATATAGACAGACCCTATCACTGACATGAGAACGATCAGTAAAAATAAAAGACCTACGCCTAAGGTGAGTTTTGTTTTAAGTTTCATTACTTCTAAGATAAAATAATAATATCTATCTGTCTTTCGTTCAGCCTGTTCATTAGCGTATAAATCCAACTGTAACCGGAAAGACGCTGCCAAAGCTGTGCATGAGGTTTCCCAATACAGACTGTCGTGATATTATGGGCAATCACATAGTCCAGAATTCCTTTGTGGACACTGTTTTCTTTTACCCGGACCACTTTTGCCCCCAATTCCTGTGCTAAATTAAAATTATTAATTAAATACCGCTGTTTGTCAAGCGCAATTTTTTCAGGATTTTCCGAAGGCTTCTGAATATATAAAACCGTCCATTGGCTGTTGTAATAACTTGCCAGACGGGCTGTTTTCCGGATGATGTTTTTGGCAATTTTCTCATTGCTGCTGATGCAGGCCAGAAATTTTATAGGCTTGAAATTCTCTGTCTTAATCTCCGTTTCTACCTTTCTTTCAACATGGGCTGCAACTTCTTTTAAAGCAAGTTCCCGAAGCTGCAGAATATGCCCGCTCTGAAAAAAATTGGTAAGCGCAGTCTGAATCTTTTCTTTTTTATAAATCTTTCCTTCTTTCAGACGGGTCAGCAGTTCATCAGCGGTAAGATCTATATTGACTACCTCATCAGCCAGGCCTAGGATTTTGTCAGGAACACGTTCCGATACTTCTATTCCCGTAATATTTTTTACTTCCTCGTTCAGGCTTTCGATATGCTGGATATTCATCGCACTGATGACATTAATCCCGCTCTCAAGGATTTCCAGCACATCCTGCCATCTTTTTTTGTTTTTTGAACCCTCTACATTGGTATGAGCCAGTTCATCCACCAGAACCACTTCCGGATGCTCGTTGATAATAGCCTGAACATCCATTTCTTCCAAACTTTTGCCTTTATAAAAGACTGATCTTCTTGGTATTTCAGGGATTCCATCTGTAAGAGCTACCGTTTCTTCCCGGCCGTGGGTTTCTATATACCCTATTTTTACATCAATGCCGTTACGCAAAAGAGACTGCGCTTCCTGAAGCATACGGAATGTTTTCCCCACACCTGCGCTCATCCCGATATAGATTTTGAATTTTCCTTTCCGGGATTTCTGGATCAATTCTAAAAAATGTTTTGCTGATGACATTGATTTTTGTTTTATTTTTTGCTACAAAAGGGACAAAATTTGGATATTCGACATACATAAGTAAGTTACAGTTATTCTGAATGTTTTTTTAAACCACCCCGTCAAAAATTCTTTGAATTTTCGCCACCCCTCCAAGGGAGGGGAATTCTTGTCGGGTAATTTGATAGTGATTATTGCCAGAATCTTTGGTTATTTTAAAACTGTCTTATCTTTATAGTTAATATTTTTCATCTCCCACAGAGTACACGGATTATACAGACCTTTATAAACTGGCAGAGTAAAACTTTTATGACTTTTGTGGTTAATTATACTATTTTTCAATCTCCATTTTTCACTACCTAAAACCATGCTGCCAGACTTGTTGTGATAAAGAAATTTCCCTGTTTCATTTCATCATTTTTTACAAAAATGGCATCTTTGGAAGTAAATCCTCTCGCCTCTGTACGGAAAACTACGTTCTTCAGAATTGCATAGTCTATATTCAAGGAATACCCGAATGTTTGAAAACCATTTGGAGTTTTTGTACTGATAATTACTCCGTTTTTATCGTTATAATACTCAAACCTTCCTGCAAGAGCCCATTTACTATCAAATTGATATTTCATCAATATGTTTGGAGTGTACCAAATGTTATAACTATTGCTTCCTTTCGTTTTCTGCTCTGCTCCGATATCAAAACCCAGTAAAGCTGAAAATTGCTCCATCAGTTGAAAACTTCCATAAAGATCATGGAAATAGCGCATTCTTTTTTCCTCCTTAGATTTGTCATTTCCGATGAATGAACTGCTGTTCAGTGTAATTTTTTCATTCGGTTTGTAGGTTACCTGATGCCCGAAAGAGATACTTTGGTTTCCTTCCGGTTTTGCAATACGCTGCCAGCCATTAAGCACCAAACCACTTAAAAACCATTTTCCACTATCTGATGTATAGGAAATCTTGGCTCCGGTTTCGAAATATGGCGAATTTTCAGCGGCCAAACTTCTTGTCAGGTTGGTATTGTCTTTTCCTATTGCACTTTCCCAACCGATATGGGAGGGCATGATTCCTGCATCAATCCACAGGTTTTTAGTTCTGGAAATCCTGATTCCCACATTGGCTTCATTTACATAACGTAAAGCTTCCTGCTCGGCCACCATATTGTCCTGAGCATAGGTTCCGGCCATTAAAGCTACATTAGCACGGAGGTTCTCACTTTGGTAGTTTGCTTTTACCAATCCTAAATTCAGATTGACTTCATTATGTCTGTTGTAAGAATACAAAAAATTCTGACGGATATGGTTGGACGGTTCATTAAAATCATAAGTATAGAAAAGTTCCGCATAGGCAGAAAATGTTACTTTATGTTCTGTTTTTAATGAATCCGATGATTGTGCTTTTGGGAAAAATATTCCTGATAATACTGCACTGATGATGATATATCTTTTCACGGTAGTTTTTATTATTTTAATTGATCCAAAGCTATATTCAGCTTCAGTACGTTTATTTTTGCAGGTCCTAAAAGCCCTAAAAGTGGTTTTTCTGTCTGATTTTTAACCAAATCTCTTAATTTTTCCTCAGAAATATTTCTTACCTGTGCAATTTTCTTTATCTGATACAAAGCACCTTCTTCAGAGATATCAGGATCTAAGCCGCTTCCACTTGCTGTAACCAGTTCTACAGGAACTCTTGTATTTTCCATTCCCGGATGTTCCATCTTTAAGGTGTCTATCCTTTTCTGAACAACTTCCAGATATTCCGTATTGCTTGGACCTTTATTGCTTCCGCCGCTTCCTGCCGCATTATAATTAACGGATGACGGACGCCCGTGGAAATATTTCTCGGATTTAAATTCCTGTCCGATGTTTGCGTAAAATTTCTGTCCGTTTTGGGCAATGATCTCAGCATTTCCATTGGTAGGCAATACTTTCGAACCTCCATAAACAATTAATAGATAAATTCCGATAACAGCCAGCATTACCAAAGTTAGCCTGAATGCTGTAATAATATGATTTTTCATTTTTTAAATTTTAATAGAATAAACTGATCAATAAATCAATAATTTTGATACCGATAAACGGAACAATCACACCACCCAAACCATAAATCAAAAGGTTTCTTCTTAAAAGCGCACTGGCGCCGATCGGCTTATAGGCAACTCCTTTTAAGGCTAATGGAATAAGGAAAGGAATGATCACAGCATTGAAAATAACAGCCGATAATATTGCGGTTTCCGGGCTGTGAAGATTCATGATATTCAATTTTTGAAGTGAAGGAATAAAAGTGATGAACAGTGCCGGAATAATGGCAAAATATTTAGCAACATCGTTCGCAATACTGAAAGTAGTCAGCGTTCCGCGGGTCATCAGCAATTGTTTTCCGATTTCTACAATTTCAATCAGTTTTGTCGGATCATTGTCAAGATCCACCATGTTTCCTGCTTCTTTGGCAGCCTGAGTTCCGCTGTTCATTGCTACACCTACATCGGCCTGGGCCAGCGCCGGAGCATCATTTGTTCCGTCTCCCATCATGGCGACCAGTTTTCCCTCCTGTTGTTCTTTTTTGATGTAATTCATTTTATCCTCAGGTTTGGCTTCAGCAATAAAATCATCTACTCCAGCTTTTTCAGCAATAAATTTTGCAGTCAGAGGATTATCTCCGGTTACCATCACCGTTTTCACCCCCATTTTTCTCAATCTCTGAAAACGTTCCTGAATTCCTGTTTTAATGATATCCTGAAGCTCAATCACTCCCCATACTTTTTCATTTACACTTACTACAAGAGGAGTTCCTCCGTTTTCGGAGATTTTGGTAACGGCAGCCTGGGTTTCTTTCGGGAAGCTATTCCCGGCTTTTTCAGTCAGTTTTTTTATCGTGTCATAAGCTCCTTTTCTGATTCTTGTCTCTTCAAAATCAATTCCTGAGGTTCTGGTTTCTGCTGTAAAGTCTATATAAACTGGATTGGGAACAAGAAGGTCCTCAGATTTCAGCTGGCTTAATTCTATGATGGATTTTCCTTCCGGCGTTTCATCTGCTACAGAACTTAATGCAGAGGCTTTAATAAAATCCGGCAGCCTTATTCCGTCTGCAGGATGAAATTCTGTTGCTTTACGGTTTCCTATGGTGATAGTTCCTGTTTTATCAAGCAAAAGAACATCAATATCTCCGGCAGTTTCTACTGCTTTACCACTTTTGGTGATTACATTTGCTCTTAAAGCCCTGTCCATTCCGGCAATTCCGATTGCAGAAAGCAGACCTCCAATAGTTGTAGGAATCAAGCAAACGAAAAGTGATATAAATGCCGCAATGGTAATCGGAGTCTGCGCATAATCTGCAAAAGGTTTTAAAGTGAGTGTAACGATAATAAAGGTCAGGGTAAATCCTGCCAGAAGTATGGTTAATGCAATTTCGTTGGGCGTTTTCTGTCTTGAAGCACCTTCCACAAGGGCAATCATTTTATCTAAAAAAGATTCTCCCGGTTTAGTGGTTACTTTTACTTTGATTCTGTCCGAAAGAACCTTTGTACCGCCAGTCACAGAGCTTTTGTCTCCTCCGGCTTCACGGATCACAGGGGCGCTTTCGCCTGTAATGGCAGATTCATCAATGGTGGCAAGTCCTTCAATAATCTCACCGTCCATCGGGATCTGATCTCCTGTTTCGCACAGGAAAATATCTCCAAGCTTCATTTCGGCGGATCTTTTTAAAGCAGTCTCTACCTGAAATCCCGGCTTGTTCTCCAAAACTACTTTAGCAGGAGTTTCTTCGCGCGTTTTTCTAAGGGTGTCTGCCTGTGCTTTTCCTCTGGCTTCTGCGATCGCTTCCGCAAAATTGGCAAACAGAACAGTAAAAAATAATATAATAAATACAGTAAAATTATAAGTAAAGCTTCCCTGTGATGTATCTCCCATAAGACTGAAAAGACTTACGATGAGCATGACAACAGTTCCTACTTCCACCAGGAACATTACAGGATTTTTAAACATGATTTTCGGATTCAGTTTAACGAAGGACTGTTTAATGGCTTCGTTTACCAAATCTTTTTGAAACAATGTCTGGGATTGATTTTTCATTTTTTTGAAAGAGTTATATCATTATAAACCAACGGCAACCATTAAGACAGATTAAAACAGCAAGGAGTGAAAATGGATAATATATTCAGGTGAATGTTTGATGAGACTAGTTTCCTTATATTTCAACCTTCCTAATGGGTTACTATTGATTTTAATTTTTTAATATTTATTTAGAGAAATACTGGATCTGTTCTGCGATAGGCCCCAATGTGAGTGCCGGGAAGAAAGACAGTGCTGCAATAAGAAGGATCACCGCTAAAGTCATAAAACCAAAAGTAGCCGTATCCGTTTTCAATGTTCCTGAGCTTTCCGGAATGAATTTTTTCTGAGCTAATAATCCGGCAATTGCTATAGGTCCGATAATTGGAATAAATCTGGATAACAGCAACACAATTCCTGTTGAGATATTCCACCAGGGAGTATTATCGCCAAGCCCTTCAAATCCGGAACCGTTGTTTGCAGATGAAGAAGTAAATTCATACAGCATTTCACTGAAGCCGTGGAAGCCAGGATTATTCAATGTTTTGGCTCCGAATTCCGGCAAATAAGCCGTTAATGCTGTTCCTACAAGTATTAAAAACGGATGAAAAAGGGCTACAATCATTGCAATCTTCATTTCTTTAGCTTCAATCTTCTTACCCATAAATTCAGGTGTTCTTCCCACCATCAGACCACTGATGAACACAGCAAGAATGATGAATATGAAATAATTCAGGATTCCTACGCCGCAGCCTCCGTAGAAACAGTTGATCATCATGGCCAGCAGCTCATTCATTCCTGAAAGCGGCATTGTACTGTCGTGCATGGCATTTACGGAACCAGTTGAGATCACTGTTGTTGCAATACTCCAATATCCTGAAGAAGCACTTCCGAAACGGATCTCTTTTCCTTCCATAGCACCAAGACTGCTGTCGGCACCCATTTGTGTGATGAGAGGATTTCCGTTTGTTTCATTTACGATATTGGGAACGGCGAGTGCCAGAAAACCGACTGTCATTACAGTAAAGATCACCCAGGACAGTTTTCTCTTTTTCAGGTAAAATCCTAATGCGAAAACCAATGCAAACGGAATGATCATCTGAGTAACCATTTCAGTCATATTGGTCACATAATTAGGGTTTTCAAGCGGGTGTGCTGAATTGGCACCAAAGAAACCTCCTCCATTGGTTCCCAAATGCTTGATCGCTACAAAAGCGGCTACAGGACCTCTGGAAACATCAACTTTCTGACCTTCTAACGTTGTTATATGGTCTTTTCCCTCGAAAGTCATCGGACTTCCGTTGGCAGAAAGAATCAAGGCAACAAGGATGCTTACCGGAACTAGTATTCTGATTACAGATTTGGTAAAAAAATCATAGAAATTTCCTAATTCTGTGGTGGTTTTTTCTTTGAAAGCTTTAAAAAGGACAGCCATTGCCGCCATTCCGGTGGCTGCGGTCACAAACTGCAGGAACATCAGATAAAGCTGGCTTAAATAGCTTACTCCCGTTTCTCCGGAATAATGCTGAAGGTTGCAGTTCACCAAAAAGGAAATAGCCGTATTAAAAGCAAGATCCGGTGACATATTCGGGTTTCCGTCAGGATTTAAAGGAAGCCACGACTGGTTCAGCAGGATCAGGAATCCTATAATGAACCAAACCAGATTGATCGTCAGCATGGCATACATATTCTGTTTCCAGGTCATCTGACGAACCGGGTTGATTCCGGATATTTTATAAATTAATTTTTCAACAGGTTCAAAAACGGGATCTAAAAAGGTCTTTTTGTACCCGTATACATTAGCAATGTATTTTCCAAGAAATATTCCAATCACTAATGTTATCACAAACATGGCAATAACGCCTATAATTTCTGTATTCATGACCGGTTAAAATTTTTCAGGTTTTATCAGAACATAGCAGATGTACACAAAAGCCAGAACTGAAAGAAAAAATAAACTCCACATAATTTTATATTTTATCAAAAAATTCAACGGATTTATAGAGAAGCCAGAACATCACTGCAAAAAGCAGGATTAAACCAATAAGCATCATATACAAATTATCAGGATTAAAAGGGTCAGAATTACATACGATACCAACAGCCGGCTGAAGACGGCATGTTCACGTTTTTTGAACGTTTTTCTTGAAATTGTCATTTTTAAAATATTTTATTCATAACCTACAGGCCAAAATAAAGTCCATTTTAAAAACAAACTACATAAAAAACTGATTTACAATTATTTAAATTATAAAACATTCATATATAAAAACAGAAAAACCTATCAAAATGATAGGCTCGTTTATTGAAATGATAATGTTCAGAGATTAAAAAATTGTTTGAAACCTATTATCGTAATCCATATTCTTCCAGTTTGCGGTAAAGTGTCGCAATCCCGATCTCTAACAGTCTTGCGGCTTCAGCTTTGTTTCCTTTGGTATATTGAAGAACTTTCTGAATATGTATTTTTTCCAGAGATCTTATGCTTAAAGAATCGTTTTCAGGGACAGCTTTATCCGAATAATGCGGAAGACTTTCTGCATCCAGCATATTGTTTTCCATTAAAATAAGACTTCTTTCCACTGCATTTCTAAGCTCGCGGATATTTCCCTTCCAGTCGTTTTTCTCCAATGTTTTATAGTAGTCCGGACTTATCTGAAGGCCTGAAAGATGTAGTTTTTGGGAAAAAATATCTAGGAAATTTTTGGCCAGCATTTTCAGATCTTCTTTTCTTTCACGTAGCGGCGGAAGATGAATTTCAAAAACATTCAAACGGAAATAAAGGTCTTCCCGGAAATGTCCCTGTTTTATTTCTTCTTCCAGATCTCTGTTGGTCGCAGCGATAAGTCTGAAGTTGGATTTGGAAACTTTGGTCTCTCCCATTTTGATAAACTCTCCCGTTTCCAGAACACGAAGCAATTTGGCCTGTAATTCTACCGGCATCTCTCCTATTTCGTCTAAAAATAAAGTTCCCCCGTTGGCCTCTTCTATAAGACCTTTCTTGTCTTTTACCGCACCGGTAAATGCCCCCTGTTTATGCCCGAAAAGTTCGCTTTCCAGAATTTCTTTACTGAATGCCGAACAATTGATTGCCACAAAATTATTTTTCTTTCTTTCGCTTCCTTCGTGGATGGCATTGGCAAAAACCTCTTTCCCGGTTCCTGTTTCTCCGGTCAGAAGGACGGCAGCATCCGTTAAAGCTACTTTTTCAGCCAGTTTTTTAGACTGAAGGATCAGTGGTGAAGTTCCTATGATCTGCCCGAATCCTTTTGATATGACGGTTTTCTGGCTAATTTTCGAACGGTTATCCTTTACTTTTTCCAGGGCTTTATACACCAGCGGAATGATCTTTTCGTTGTCATCCCCTTTTACCAGATAATCATAAGCTCCGTTTTTCATGGCCTGAACTGCATCGGTGATATTTCCGAAAGCGGTCATCAGAATAATTTCAAGATGCGGATATTTGGTTTTGATGGATCCCGCCAGCTCTACTCCGAAAGCATCAGGAAGCCGGACGTCGCATAAAACGACATCAAATTCATACTGTTCAAGCATAGTCATTGCGGAACGTGCTGTTGAAGCTTCTTTTACGTTAAAATCTTCCTGGGAAAGAATCATTCCTAATAATTTCAGGAGCTTGATCTCGTCATCGATGATCAGAATGTTTCCGTGCATGGTGTGAATTTTTGGAAAACTACTGCAAACTTATTGATTTTATTTTGGAAAAGAAGCAAAGAAAGGGAATGATCGTTTTTTAATATTTACTGATTTTAATGTAAATGAAAACCATAGATGCAATAATAAGGAAATTCCGGTTTGTTCTTTTCTGATTCCTTACATTTGTAATGCATTCTGATTTTTAAGAATGAAATGAGTTAGCTTATGATTGACAAAAGATACAAAGAAACGGTTCACACAGATAAAAACAACTACGAATATATCACAATTCCCAATGACGAAAACAAGGTAAGAATTTATACTTTAAAGAATGGTTTAAAGATTTTTCTTGCCCAGAATTCTGATGCTCCGAGAATTCAGACTTACATTCCTGTAAGAACGGGAAGTAATAATGATCCATCTGACAATACAGGTCTGGCGCATTATCTTGAGCATATGATGTTTAAAGGAACTTCCAGGATCGGCACTCAGAACTGGGGAAAAGAAAAGGAGCTTCTTGACCAGATTTCTGCCTTATATGAAGAGCATAAAGCGGAACAAAGTCCTGATAAAAAGAAGGAAATCTATAAAAAAATAGATGAGGTATCCCAGGAAGCCAGCCAGTATGCTATCGCCAATGAATATGATAAGGTCATTTCTTCACTGGGAGCCAGCGGTACGAACGCCCATACCTGGTTTGATGAAACGGTCTATAAAAATAATATTCCGAATAATGAGCTTGAAAAATGGCTTAAAATAGAAAAAGAGAGGTTTTCAGAAATTGTATTACGTCTTTTCCATACAGAGCTGGAATCTGTATATGAGGAATTTAACAGAGCCCAGGATAATGATTCAAGGCTTGTGAATTATGAGCTGATGAGCGCTCTTTTTCCAACGCATCCGAACGGGCAGCAAACGACACTCGGAAAGCCTGAACATCTGAAAAATCCTTCGATGAAGGCAATCCATAAATATTTCGATGAATATTACGTTCCGAATAATTATGCTATGGTTTTGGTGGGAGATCTGGATTTTGAGGAGACTATTCAACTTGTTGACGAATATTTTGGAAGTATTCCTTACAGAGAACTTCCGAAAAAAACTTCGGTAGTTGAACAGCCATTAACTGAAATTGTAAAAAGAACAGTAAAAAGCCCTACCACTCCAAGGGTACAGTTAGCCTGGAGAACGGACAGCTATGGTACCAGAGAGGCTATGCTTGCAGATATTACAGCCAATATTCTCAGCAATAAAGGGGAAGCCGGCCTTCTTGACCTTAATATCAATCAGACGCAAAAAATGCTTTGGGCACAGGCGTTTTCTGTAGGCTTGAAGCAGTACGGATATTTTTCCATTGTAGCTGTTCCAAAGGAAACACAAACGATGGATGAAGCAAAAGAAATGGTTCTGGAACAGATCGAACTGATTAAAAAAGGAGATTTTCCCGACTGGATGCTTCCTGCCATCATCAGTGATTTTAAACTTCAGCGTTTGAAGGGACTTGAAACAGCCGACGGACTGGCTACCAATCTTTATGATACTTACATCAAAGGAAGGTCTTGGGAGCAGGAGCTGAATGAATTAGATGAATATCAGAGTTTCACGAAGGAAGATGTGGTAGATTTTGCCAATACTTTTTTTAAGGACAATTATGTGATTGTTTATAAGGAGAAAGGTGTTAATGATCAATTGATAAGGGTTGAAAATCCCGGAATTACACCAATCAAAATAAACCGTGACGCACAGTCTGATTTTCTAAAGGAAATTATTTCAGAAAAAACGGAAGATATACAGCCGGAATTTATTGATTATGAGAAAGAAATTCAGACAGAAACAATAAAGGATAAGAAGCTGAGTTTTGTCCGTAATAAATACAATGATATAGCGCAGGTTCATTTTATTTTTCCTTTCGGAAGTGATCATGACAGGGATCTTGGAATTTCCACCCAGCTTCTGCAATATCTCGGGACTGAAGATCTTTCGCCGGAGGATTTAAAGAAGGAATTCTTTAAGATCGGGATCAGCAATGATTTTAAAACAACGAATGACCAGCTTCTGATCTCACTGAGCGGACTGGAAGAAAATATAGAAAAAGGAATTGCTCTCTTACAACATTGGATGTATGGAGTGAAGCCGGATCAGGAGATTTACAGGCAGTTTGTAGAGACAGTATTGGAAAACCGTCAGGCTACGAAAAAGGACAAAAACCGTATCATGACCGCCCTGACCAACTATACAAAACTGGGCAGTTTTTCACGGTACACGGATATTATTTCGCAAGAGGAGCTTGAAAGCAGCCATGCAGAAGTGTTTACAGACAGGATGAAAAAACTTTTCAAATACCCTTATGAAGTATTTTTCTATGGAAAAGATCTTGAAAATTTCAGACAGTATATTGGAAAATACGTCGAAAATGAAAGTTATCAGATTCCTGAGCCTAAAAAATATCCTGAACCGGAAACGGACGGAAACGTTTATTTCATGAATTATGACATGGTACAGATGGAAATGAGCAAAGTGGGAAGAGGACATGAGGTGAATACATCAAACTTTGGAAAGGTCAATGTTTTCAATGAGTATTTCGGAAGAGGGCTTTCATCTATTGTTTTCCAGGAAATCCGCGAAAGTAAAAGCTTAGCTTATTCTGCTTATGTTTCTTATGCTGCCAATTCAGAATTGGGCCATCCCGATTATGTCACCACTTACATCGGAACACAGCCGGATAAACTTCAGACTGCTGTAAGCACGATGGGAGAATTGATGAGTGAACTTCCTGAAGTTCCGATCCAGTTTGAAAATGCCAGAAATGCTGCCCTGAAACAGATTGCCTCAACAAGAATCACCCGTAATAATATATTTTTCAATACGTTACGGCTAAAAAAACTGGGAATTTATCATGATTTCAGAAAAGATATCTATGGACAGATTGAGAATCTGAACTTTGAAGAACTGAAAAAGTTCTACCAGACAGAAATCAAACCTTTATATTTTAATACGGCCATTATCGGTAAGAAAGAAAACCTGGATATGGATGCAGTGAACCAGATGGGAACATTTAAAGAATTGACTTTGAAAGAGATTTTCGGACATTAATCAAACAATGTATCAATAAAAAAGCGGGAATTGTTTCCCGCTTTTTTATTGATATTTAGAAATAGAATCTTTTAGAATTTCCTTTGCATTTTTCTCTACATTCTGATAAGAATAAAAACCATAGATCGTATCAAAGCGGATATTTTCAAAACGGTTTTCAATCTTCTTAATTTCACTCAATGGTAACGGAATCCTGTTTGGATAACTTCTCATAATGGCAAAATGCTTCATAGAGGGAGATAAATACATGGTATCACCAATTAATAAGGTTCCGTTTTCACTCATCCAAGGAATTTCAATAATAGAGCTTCCGTCAAAATGTCCCCCGATATTATGCAGTTTCAAAGTATCCCAAAGCTCCAGTTCTTCACCGCTCCAGTATTCTACTGAATTTCCTCTGTTTACGACCCATTCTTTATCATTTTCATGAATCAGAATTTTGCAGTCAAAAGTTTCCGCCCACATTCTCATAATGGAGTAATAGTGAGGATGAGAAAGAGCAATAGTTTTTAATCCGCCTTTTGATTTGATAAATTCAATGACTCCTTCATCAATTAAGGGAATACAGTCCCACATAAGGTTTCCATGCTCAGAAATTACAAAAAGAGCACGCTGGCCTATGGAAAATCTGGGATTTACTGTAAATTCATAGAGGTTATCGTTTATTTTTTTGATTTTTACGCTGTGGTTTTCCAACAGCTTGTCATGAGTGGTCCAGGACTGGCCGCTTTGTGGTACGGACTGACGTTCATCAGCACAGATTATACATACATTTCCGGTATAACTGTCTGGATATTGTGTTCCGCATTCCGTACACATTCTGAGAGTATTACTTTCCATAAGAAGTTTTTCTTAAAGTTACATAGGTCAATGCAATTGAAATTTATTTTTCAAGAGAAAAAATCTATATTTAATGTTGAGATTCCTTACTCTTATGTCATCATACAATCACCGTCACCATCCTGATATTCGGGATCAAATCTTTCAGGAAGATGTTCAATCAGCTGTTTGTGAAAAAGATATCTCCTTTCAAAATCACGTTCGTAGATTTTCGGGAATATTTTAGATTTCTCCAGCTTTTTATTAAGTTCCTTTTGATAGCTGGTTAAGTTTTTTATTTTATGCTGAACAATATAATAGCTCAGGAATTCAATAAAATAATCTAAATCTGAAGTTTCTGAAAACAGGTAAGGAATTTTAAGGTTTCCGTCCCTGAGCTGCAGCAGTGAACAAGCCGCAAGCTCTCCGTTAATACCATATGCTTTGACCCAAATATATTTAAATACCTCAGCATAACTCGAAAACAGATATTGGTCTTCTTTCTTTTTACTTTCCAGAACCCACGGATTTTTCATGTAAACATTGATTTCACCAGCGCTACGTCTGCATTGAAATTTAGACATAAATTCAGAGCTTTCCTCATCAATCTGATCAAGGATTTCAAACCTGAATTCAGGCTTTTTTATAGCAATATTTTTTACCTTCAATAAAGAATTGGCAGCAGCATCCGCTACCTGGAAAAGTGGTTTCAGTGCCTTTGTTCCGGGCTTCTTCTCGGGAATAATAAAGGCTGCATCGGAACGGAAATAATATCTTTTCCCTACTTTTGGATAAACATATTCGAAAACACCCAGCATATTGTAGAGAGCTTCTGCTTCTTTGGTAAATTCAGTTGCGATGATATTGCCGTCATATTCCTCAAACATCTTATTCAACAGAGCTTTTGCAATCCTTTTTCCACGGAATGCTTCACTTACAAACAGCGTACTCAGCCAGGCATAATGGAATATTTTTCCGTCAATCAGATAGTTATCGGGAAAACATCCTACATACCCTGCCAGTTTGCCATCATAAAAAGCCAGCACCAGAAGAGTCTGGTCATCTAAAGCTTTTGGATTCCTGATCTGGGATTTTGCCCTGTGCTCTGAAATGGGAAGAAAATCATAGCTGCTGAATTCTCCTGATGAAATAAAATCCTCAAGTTCTTTTTTATTAAATGTCTTCAGCTCCGTCATCTTCTCACTATTTTATTTTTATTTATGATTTTTTTCAACCTGAAATAGGCCGTTTCCTTTTTTACTGTTTTCTCTGCACTTTCTCCCATTTCCATAGGAATTCTGTGGAAAAGTCCCGGGACACTGTCTAATTTTGCCCCTGCGCTTCCAAAACAGCAGAACATATCCTCGTTTTTAAATAACTCATCAAAGAAATCTTTTTTTACTCCAAAATCCGTAAACGGAAATGCAAAGCTTTCGTACATAAATCCGTTTTCCTTTAAATAATGAAAAGTCCGGTCCGTACTTTCCATCTGCTCCTTTAATAACAATTCCCCGTATTTCGGATGGTCCCAGCTGTGGGAGGAAATTCCGAATCCTTTTCCGGTAAGTGTTTTTAACTGATCTGTTGTGAGATAGGGAGTGTGCTCTTTTAAGTAAGCATCACAATCAATTTCCATTCTTTCGGTAAGTTTATCCAGAAAATCTCTTTTATGATAATTAATCTTTAAAATTGCCTGTTTTACACTTTCTTTTGATGAATTTTTTAAAGAAAGCAACTTATCAATTTCCGGATCCGGTGTTTTTGTTTTTTCTGCAGCGTCAATAATTAAACTTGCCTTACATCTGAACATCAGCTCCCGGTTGTCAATAAATGCGGGATTGATAAAATTACAGGCGTATATTCCTTTCCGTTCCAGAACCGGAAGAACTACATCGTAAAACTCCCTGAAACCGTCATCAAAAGTCAGCAGGGCAATTTTTTTCTTAGGTTTAAAATTTCCTTTGACAAAGTCTTTGAATTCTGACCAGCTTACAAACTGAAAATGCCTTGAAAGATAATCCAGATCCTCTTCAAACTGCTTCGTATTTTTATACTGAATAATGTGTCTGATATGCGGTAAATTTTCATCAGAAACACAGTGATAAACAGGCAGACAGTAATCCATTGGAAAAGATTTTCCAATATTTTCCGTCTCAAAAGCGGCGAGTAAACTGATGATCTTATCTTTCATCTTTATTAAATAAAAAGAATCTATTCAAAATGTATTCAAATAGATTCTTAAAGGTATGATTTTTATGTATTATTTTATCACCTTCATTTCGTCGATAAGCCATTTGGAATCGGCATATTTGTCGATAATGAAAAGGATGTATTTTGTATCTACCATAATGTTTCTGCTGAAACGCGGGTCGTAGTTGATGTCACTCATTGTTCCCTCCCACTGTCTGTCAAAGTTAAGTCCGACAAGGTTTCCGTTGGCATCAAGCGCCGGACTTCCTGAATTCCCTCCGGTAGTATGGTTGGTAGCCGTAAATCCTACAGGAACATCACCTGTTTTGTCTTTATAAATGCTGTAATCTTTTTTGTTGTAAAGATCGATCAGCTTTTTAGGAACATCAAATTCATAATCTCCAGGAACATATTTTTCCATCACTCCTGACAAATGGGTCTGGTAATCATAAGAAACAGCATTTCTAGGTGTAGAGCCTTTTACTTTTCCATAAGTTACACGAAGTGTAGAATTGGCATCCGGGAAGAATTTTCTGTCTTTATCGGTAGCCATCTGCTGTGCCATGAATTTTTTCTGAAGATCGTCAATTTTCCCCTGAAGAGAAGTAAACTGAGGATCAGCATTTTTCATATATGTTTCTTTCATAGAAGCATACAGCTGATAAACAGGGTCTTTTTTCAAGGTTTTAACCAATTTGTCCGGATTGGAGAATGCTTTTTCAATATCTCCGTTCAGAGCTGCTCCATTGACCTGGGTTCTTCCTGTGATGATTGAATTTTTAGACATTTCTTCGATCATCGGAATGTTCTGGTTCTCGTCCTTATATTTGGCAAAACCTACAGGCAGGAATTGGGAAGCAGTTTTATTGGCATACAGGGCAAGCAATTTTGCCGTCACTTTAGCATCAAGCTCTGCGCTGTAATCTTTATAGAATGAAGTCAGCTTGGTCTTTAATTTGGCAAGATCTTTTTCGTCCATCTTTCCTGCCTCAACGGAAGCTATATAGTCGTAGTAATCACCTGCAAGCTTCAATGTTTCTGCATTTTTTACCACTTCTGTATAGTATGCATTGTTCAGAGCGTAAGGAGCCTGATCATTGTACAGTTTATTCAGCTGATCCAGTGTAGACTTGATCTCATGATTTTTAGAGACCAAAGAACCTTCGTACATTACTTTTTTCTCAACTGCATTGGATTTTTTCAAACCTTCTACCTCACCGATCCATTTTTTCCAGTAATTGGCTACTGAAGCATATTTTGAAGCATATTTAATACGGGTTTCGCTGTCTGTACGCATTTTTTCGTCCAACGTCTTCAGAGCCACTTCACGTACTGCAATTCTTGCAGGATCTATATCCGTCATGATTTTTTCAACAGCCACTGCCGGAAGATATTCTGTAGTTTTTCCAGGGAATCCGAATACAAATGTAAAATCGTTCTCCGATTTATCTTTTATGGAAACCGGAAGGTAATGTTTCGGAACATAAGGGACATTGTCTTTTGAATATTCTGCAGGCTTATTATCTTTTCCTGCATAAATTCTGAACATTGAGAAGTCTCCGGTATGTCTAGGCCAAACCCAGTTGTCCGTATCACTTCCGAATTTACCTATGCTCTGTGGCGGTGCTCCAACCAGACGGATATCTTTGTATGTTTCAGTAGTAAAAGCGTAATATTTATTTCCGTAATACATTGATTTTACAACGATCGACTGGTAAGATTCTATTTTCTGAGAGTTTTTATAAACCTCGATATTTTTATTGATCTTTTTAGTCAGCTCAGGTTCTACAAGGTTATCCGTACCTTCGAGGATCTGATCTGTCACTTCTTTGATATCAACAATAAAGTCTACTTTTACCCCCGGATTAGGAAGTTCCCCGTCCGGATTTTTAGCCCAGAAACCATTGGAAAGAAGATCATTCTGAACGGTAGAATGTGCCTGAATCTGGCCATATCCACAGTGGTGGTTTGTCAATAATAATCCTTTAGGTGAAATGATTTCAGCAGTACATCCGCCGTTAAACTGTACCACTGCATCTTTTATGCTCGGCTTCTGAGTGTTGAAAATGTCTTTGGCAGAGATCTTCATTCCCAAATCCTTCATTTCCTTTTCATTCAGCTCTGTAGGAATCCACATTCCTCCATATTGTTGTGCAAATGCCATTGCAGCCGGCAAAAGAAATACAGATAAAAGTATCTTTTTTGTCATAATCAAAATTTTGCCCCAATTTACAAAGAATATTATACATATGCCTTATGAAATGACAGCGAAAATTGGTTTTTGATGGATGGAAGAAGATAGATGTCAATGGTGAATTTTAACGAGTAAGTAAATAATCAATTTTTAATAAACAGAAACCGGGTCTTCATCTTCATTCTTTCGTGTATACATCAAACTCCAAACACCCGTAAATTCTGAGATTTTACAGCATTATAACTCCTCCTATGGCTTAATTTTTGCATTGCATGAAGGACTTAAATTATTAATATATCTAAATTATTTTATCATGATGAATAACAAAATGTTCATTCTGGGAATTGCATCTGCCGCATTTTTAGCATCGTGCAACCCTAAAGAAAAAACTACTGAAACTACCAATGCAACAACGGATTCTGCAACTGTACAGACAGCACCATCTGACAGTATTACAAAAGCAACTCCTATTGCTGCGGGTGATACTTCGGAAAATTCTCTTGACTGGCCGGGAACCTATGAGGCTGTAGTGCCGTGTGCAGACTGTCCGGGAATCAAGACAGCCCTTACCATTAATAATGATAAAACATTTAGCATTACTGAGGAGTACATTGACAGAAATTCAAAAAACCAGGATAAAGGGACTTTTGAATGGGACGCTGCAGGAAGTGTAATTACACTAAAGGGCAAAAGCGCAAATTATAAATATAAAGTAGGCGAAAATGTCTTATTCCAATTGGATATGGAAGGAAAAGAAATAACAGGTCCGAATAAAGACTTATATATTTTCAAGAAAAAATAAAGGCTCAGGCCTTTATTTTTTTGTTTTGTCCTAAAACTGATAGGCTGTAATCTTAGGGTCGTTGATCAGACTTTTTATTACCTCATCATGTCTTGTATGCTTTCCTGTAAGCCTCCAGGTTATAGAAAGACTTCCCTGTGTATACTGTAGTTTCAGCATAAAATGCTTTAGATGATGTTCATCAAATATTTTTTCTAAATATTTAATATCTTCTGATCCTGCAACAGTTATCCTGTATTCCCTTATCTTATGGCTGCTGTCAATAAAATTCTGAAGATAGATCAATGCACTCAGGATCAAAAGTACCAAAACGGTCCCCAGCAGTGAAAGATAAACATAGCCTGAACCTACTGCCATACCTATTGAAGCAGTAGCCCAAATGGTAGTTGCGGTAGTAATTCCTTCTATCTTATTATCTCCTTTAAAAATCACACCTGCTCCCAGAAAACCAATTCCGGTAATGATATTGGCGGCCAGGCGGTCCGGATTCTGTACTCCTATTTTAACGGAAAGTATGGTAAAGAGACAGGATCCGAAGCACACCAGAATAAAGGTCCGGAGACCTGCTGATTTGTTCCGGTATTCACGTTCTGCCCCGATCAGCAGTCCCAGAAGGACGGAGATCAGTATCAGCAGCAGCTCGTTTTGTACCGCGTAATGATCCTGAAGGAATTCCATTGTATCAAGTTTTATCTGAATAAATTTACAATAAAAAATTATCTTCTGAGTACAGGCTTTGTATTGATGAAAATTCCGGTTTAAAAGAAAAGTTTTGTAATATTACATTTTAATACCACTAAAAGGATTCACAATGACACCTACATTTTTTGCAACAAAAGAAGAATTCAGAAAATGGCTGGAGGAAAATCATACAAAAGAAAAGGAAATTCTGGTAGGCTTCTATAAAAAAGGTACGGGAAAACCTTCTATGAACTGGTCTGAATCTGTGGATCAGGCATTGTGTTTCGGATGGATAGACGGTGTAAGAAGGTCTTTAGATTCAGAAAGCTTTTCCAATCGTTTTACACCGAGAAAGCCGAACAGCAACTGGAGTATTATCAATATCAGAAAAGTGGAAGAGCTGACGAAAGCAGGACTGATGACTTTGGAGGGACAAAAAGCATTTGAAGCCAGAAAAGAAGAAAAAACAGGTATTTATTCGCATGAAAAAGAGAATATTATTCTTGACCCTGTGTATGAAGCGCAGTTTAAAATCTATGAAAATGCGTGGAACTTTTTCGAAAAGCAGGCTCCTTCTTACAAAAGAACAGTTATTCACTGGCTGATGAGTGCAAAACAGGAGAAAACAAGGCTATCGAGACTGGAAAAAGTTATCCGTGAAAGCGAACAACTGAAAAGATTAAAATAACATACAATATACTTAAAAAAATAATTTATGGAGAAAGAGATTTCACACTTTTGGCTGGGATATTTTAAAAATGAAGAGGCATTTAATGATTTTGCGGAAGAGGACGAAAGATATTACACGGAAGAGGAAAATGAGGACCTTTACGTTTCAAAATTTGCAGAATCACAGCACATACAATGGTTTGATTATGATTTTATAGAGTATGGTTTCGAGGAGGAAAGTTTAGGTATCTACGAAAAGTTTACAGATTATTCTTATGCTGATCAGTGGCTTCCGGTTGTTGAGCAAAAGATCAATCAACTTGGGTTGGAAACACCTGTAAATGCCATTATTTTTGCCAACAGACATGCGGTTCCCAAACCCGTTTCCGTGAATGATGAAGAATATGCACTATATTATATCGGCGAGATTGAATATACTATCTAGCCCTGTATGAAAAGTGCTTCAATAAAGGATCATAAGAATCTGCTGAAGGTTTTTATGATCCTTCTGAATTATGGTGTCATTAGGAAAGGTGATGTTACGGCATGGGCGGATTCCGTTTTAGCTGATGAAGATGAGTCTGAGTATGCATTCATTGAACTATCTACCTCTGATAATGTGCATGATACTATCCAAATTTTAAAGAAGAATTCTACAGATGCAGATCCGGAAATTACTTCCAGAGCTGTATTGGGGATTCTGTATCATATACTTCAGGATGAGAAAGTCTTTTTAAAAACTGTTTTTGAAATCGCGACCTATATTTCCTATGAAGAAAAGCTTACTACTGATGAACAGTTTCTTCTTTACCGTTTTGATGAACATATTGAGTTTAATCTGAATGATGTCTATGAAAGATTAAGACTTTTCAAAGCCAATTTTATGGATCTGCTTACCATATATAAACTATTTACACTTGAGAATCATGACCACTGGCCTGCTATTAATGAGAAAACACTGCTGGATCTGGATATGAGGCTTGAAGTAGTCAAAAACAATTATCCTTATTGAAAATTTTAATTATCCTAGGTTTAATAAATTACTGATGACACAGATTCTGTTTCTTTTGCTGATATACACTTCCACTGCATTCATTTGTCAGATAATATAAATTTCTTTTAATTTCTCAAATTTAATCTATTTTTACAGTTAAATGAACATTTATTCTACCTCTCAGATGGGAGATTATCATACCCATCACTGTGAAGATTATTTAATAACTAAAAAAATTAGCTCTGATAAAATTATATGTGCTGTAATGGATGGCTGCTCTACCGCTATGGATAGTCACTTTTCCTCAACATTAGTGGGAAAACTTTTACGAAAAATAGCAGTCGAAAAAGGTTATCAAGAGCTTTATGAAAATAACAGTATTAAAAGTCTGGATGAAGAGCTGAAGGATATTGTACAAAGTCTTTTCAAAGAAATATTTTTTCTTAAAAACCGACTTATGCTTGATGAAAAAGAATTATTAACCACTTTTATTATTCTTCTCTACAATATTAAAGAGAATAAAGGTATTATTCTATCAATTGGAGACGGTGTGATCTGTGTTAATGGCAAAATAACAGAATTCGATAGAAACAATAAGCCTGACTATTTAGCATATCATCTTCATGAAGATTTTGAACAGTGGTATATTCAGCAAAATCAAAAAATTTCATTTGACCATTTGAATGATATTTCTATTTCCACTGATGGCATTCTAACCTTTTCAAAGGTAAAAAAAACGAATACCCCGGAAACAATTAATGCTACTGAATATTTGATGATTGATTCATCCCAAGATGATAGTGAAGAAATGCTTAATAAAAAATTAAAAAAATTGGAACATCATTACGGATTAAAACCTACTGACGATCTTGCAATCATCAGAATAATACGAAAGTATTAGCTTATGAGGTATCATTAGATTTCAAAAAAACCACAAAAAACAAAAACTATTGAAAAAAATTATTCCCCTACTCCTTCTTCTGTTTCTTTACGCCTGCAAAAAAGATAAAAACAGTACTGATAAGAAAGATGAGATACCTGAAAAAATTATAAAACAGGATACAGTAAATAATTCTGTTTCTGAACATAAGGCCCTCCTCAAAAGCGAAAAACCTTCTGATCTTGTTCCCAACGGATATGAAATTCAGTATGATGCGGAAGGAGACCTTAACCAAGATGGACTTTCTGACATGGCCCTTGTTATCAGGAAAAAAGAAGATACGTTAGCAAGTAGAAAAATGATGATCCTGTTAAAAAATACTGATACAACTTACAGTCTGGATAAAATCTCAGATACCGTTCTTCCCGATGAATATAACGAAGCCGGCTACAAGATACATGATCCGGAAGATATTTCTATTGAAAAAGGAGAATTATCTATTAACCTATATGATATCGGTCCTTATGGAAATCAGTTCAGCAGATTCAAATACCTGAACGGAGATCTCATTCTCATCTATATTGAGACGTATAATATGGGGGCAGGATCCCATTCAGCTTTATATTATGAGCCGATGAAGGGAAAACTGATTCTTGAGACCATAAATACCATGCAGGAAGAGATGCCTTCGGAATCAAAAACATTTCATCTCAGAAAAGAAAGATATTTATTTGAAAAAACTTCTCCGGATGATGTTATACAGAAAGCTTACGGGTCTGTAAATGAGAAATAAAATTTTACTTCATCTGAAAAGTAGCGAAAAAGGGTAATTGATATCGTGCTGTTATTGTTTGAAATTTGTCTTATCGGGTTTGAAAAAGCCAATACAACAAAAAACAAACTAAAAACAACAATACCATGAAAACTCTACATTTCGGACTTTTAGGAAAGGAAAATACAAGTCCTTTTATCGTTACTGCCATCCTGTACAGCATTATTCTGAGCCTTCCTTTTATTTACTTTTTATACCTTAAAGGACAGCCTCATTATTCAAATTTTCAGAACATTGATGAGGATGGAAAAACTATCGTCGTAAAAGACTGGAGAAATGATGCGGAATCCAGACAGTTTAAGTTGTTAACAAGGGTCGCTATTTTCAGTTCTGCTTTATCTTTTGGTGCACTTGGTGCAGCGGTAAGCCTTATCACCCGTGCAAGAAGGTCCGGTGTTTTCAATCATAAGATCACCATTAAGGAATTAATCTCCATACAGACCATAGGGGCGGTTTTTGCTTTTATTCTTTCTTTAATCTTTATGGGTGAAATGATTGGCGGTACGTTATTCCCTAATTCTGATGAGTTTTATTACATCGTTTACATTCCCGCGGCTCTGGCAAAGCTTCTCGTCTGGTCGTTCCTTGCCGGTTTTGCTGAAAGATTTGTCCCGAATATTCTTGAAAACCTGACAAAACTGAAAGATACAAACGAAGAATCGTGAAATAATTAATAATTTTTCTAAAATTACTACAAAAGTAGTATTTCATAAGAAGTTTAAAGTTCTTATCTTTAGCTTGTATTGAACTGAATGAACATTCATTCTTTTAAAATACAGACCTTAAAAACCCGAGACGAAGGTAAAATCAATGAGGTGAAAAATGATTACAAAAAATTTCCTGCCAATGCAGAAAGTTTTGGAAGGCTAAAGTTTTTAGTCTTCTTTTTGTTTATGATATATTTAAGATCAATCATTTTGAATTTTCAAGGCTTTTGGAAGATTTTCTTAATAACTTATTATTTCGTAATTGTTCACAAAAAAGGTGAGTTAAAACCCACCTTTCCTGTTCTATAATATTTTCTTAATGTGCTTCCAGCCAGTTATTCCCGACTCCCACTTCTACCAGTAAAGGCACCTGTGTTTCTAAAGCACTTTCCATTTCGGTTTTAATTAGTTTTGAAGCCGCTTCAATCTCATCTATCGGAGCTTCAAATATAAGTTCGTCATGTACCTGAAGTAGCATCTTGGTTTGCAGCTGTTGTTTTTGAAGCTCATTGTCAATTTTGATCATAGCAAGTTTTACAACATCTGCTGCACTTCCCTGAACCGGTGCGTTTACAGCATTCCTTTCTGCATGACCTCTCACTACAAAATTATTGGAATTGATATCTTTTAAATGACGCTTTCTTCCTAAAATTGTTTCCACATATCCTATCTGGCGGGCTTTACTTACCTGCTCTGCCATATACTCCTTTAATTTGGGATAAGTTTCAAAATAAGCTTCTATCATCTGTTTGGCTTCAGTTCTTGAAAGTCCGGTCTGCTCTGCCAAAGCAAAAGCTCCCTGCCCATAGATAATTCCGAAATTCACGGTCTTGGCCTGACTTCTCTGAGTCTTGGAAACCTCTTCCAAAGGAATTTTAAATAATTTTGCTGCTGTTGATGCGTGAATATCTTCACCATCCTGGAAAGCTTTGATCATATTTTCTTCTCCTGAGATCTCGGCAATCAGACGAAGCTCAATCTGAGAATAGTCGGCAGAGATGATTTTTTTACCTTCTCCTGAAACGAAGGCTCCTCTGATCTGTTGTCCGCGCAGTGTTCTGATCGGAATGTTCTGAAGATTGGGATTTACACTTGCCAGACGCCCTGTAGCAGCTGTAGTCTGGGAGAAATTGGTATGTACCCTCTTGTCCTGCTTATCAATCTGTGAAGGCAGTGCATCTACATAAGTGGATTTTAATTTCTGGTAGGTTCTGTATTCCAGAATATGTTTAATGATCTCATGCTTTGAGCTCAGCTTTTGAAGAACATCTTCGGAAGTTGCATACTGTCCGGTTTTTGTTTTCTTTGCTTTTGGATCCAGCTGCATTTTTTCAAAGAGAATTTCTCCAAGCTGTTTCGGTGAATTCATGTTGAATTCTTCTCCTGAAAATTCAAAAATTTTGGTTTCCAGCTGTCTCAGATCATTTTCAAGATCAATACTTTCCTGGGCCAGCCATTTTTCATCAAGTGAAATTCCGGCCAGTTCCATTTTAGCCAGAACTTCCATCAGAGGCATTTCTATTTTGAAGAAAAGTTCTTCCAGGTTTTCTTTTTTCAGTTGCGGTGCAAACAGCTCATACAGCTGGAAAGTTACATCAGCATCTTCGGCAGCATAGTCAGTTTGGGTTCTCAGGTCTGCATCTCTGAAAGTACCCTGGTTTTTTCCTTTTTTCCCGATAATGGTTTCGATGGAAACAGGTTTATAATTCAGGTAAACTTCGGAAAGATAATCCATTCCGTGTCTTCCGTCCGGATTCAGCAGATAGTGGGCAATCATGGTATCAAACATGGCGCCTTTTACCGTAATATCGTACTGTTTTAATATTTTATAATCGAATTTTAAATTGTGTGCGATTTTCAAAAGATCTTCCTTTTCAAAGAAAGGTCTGAAAATTTCCAGCGTCTGAAGCACTTCGCCTTTGTCCTCAGATAAAGGGATATAATAAGCTAATCCTTTTTTATAGGAAAAACTCATCCCAACAAGTTCTGCTTCCAATTCGTTCAATGAAGTGGTTTCTGTATCAAAGCAAACTACTTTCTGCTTTAACAAATTATCCACCAGGACTTTCTGTGCTTTAGGATTATCTACAAACTGGTAAAGATGATCATTTTGGTCAATAGAACTTTTGGTGGACGTTGCCTGATCGAGTTCTTCAAAATTGGCAAACAGATCCAGCTGCATCACCTGTCCTTTTATTTCAGTACTTGCGGGAGTCTGTTTGACCTCAACTTCACTTACTACCATTGTTTCCGCAGGGGCAGAGGCAAATGCACGGTAAAGATTTTCATATAATCTCCTGAATTCAATCTCGTCAAAAACTTCTTTTACTTTCTCAAAGTCAGGTGTGTCAAGATCATATTGTTCCTGATGGAATTCTACAGGAGCATCACAGATAATGGTTGCTAATTTTTTGGATAAAATTCCACGTTCTGCTGAAGCTTCTACTTTTTCTTTAAGTTTTCCTTTCAGCTTATCCGTATTGGCGAGCAGGGTTTCTATATTTCCGAATTCTTTAAGGAATTTCATGGCAGTTTTTTCTCCCACACCATCCAGTCCCGGGATATTATCTACTGCATCTCCCATCATAGCAAGGAAATCGATGACCTGTTTCGGATCTTCTATTTCGTATTTTGCTTTTACTTCTTCTACTCCAAGAATTTCTATATCGCCTCCTTTCAGGCCGGGTTTATAAATCTTGATTTTATCTGTAACCAACTGGGCGAAATCTTTATCCGGCGTTACCATGAAAGTGGTATAGCCTTCTTTTTCTGCTTTGCAGGCAATAGTTCCTATCACATCATCCGCTTCATATCCTTCTACTCCTAGAATCGGAATATGCATGGCATCCAGAATTCTATGAATATATGGAACAGCTATTTTAATGGCTTCAGGAGTTTCGCTCCTGTTGGCTTTGTAGTCTGAATAGTCATCCGTTCTTACACTTGCCTGCCCTACGTCAAAAACGACAGCCAGATGGGTTGGCTTTTCTCTTCTGATCAGTTCAATCAGGGAATTGGTAAACCCGAAAATAGCAGAAGTATCCAAACCTTTGCTCGTTAACCTGGGATTCCTGATCAATGCGTAATATCCTCTGAATATCATCGCATAAGCATCGATGAGAAAGAGTCTTTTATCTTGTGTTGCGTCCATAATGTCTATAATGAACAAATATAAGAAAATAGGAATATTTTCATAGGTTATAAGTAATGAATTATGAGTTATAAGTTTTGGGAAGTATTTTCCTGAAATGTTCCGAAATGACATAAAAAAAACAGAACAGCATTTCTGCTATTCTGTTCAGTTGTTATTTTTTTACTAAAAGACTTGGGTCTTATTAATGACCTGATGAAGGCCACATTCCGCGGTACTCAGAGTTACCAAGAGTGATAACTTCTGCGCTGATTACGAAACTGATCAGCATACTGTTACTGTCTACTGCATCAAAGTCTACTTCGTGCTGAATTACATATCCGTTTTCCCACTTCAAAGTAGTTAACGTACCTTCTTCGTGAGATTTATTGAAAGTAACTTCCCCTGTTGTAGGCTTATATTTTCCATTCAGTAAGCTTTCTAAAATATCAGATTTTTCAGTAGCTTCTACTGTTACTTTGATAAGAGCATTTGACGGATCTGATGCTACACGTCCTGAAACGTCTGTAGATCTGGATACGCTATAGTTAAGCTTTAATAATTTCTGACCTTCTCCGTTGTTGAATTTTAAGATTCCTCTTGAATTTGCTGCCATGATTGGTGAATTTTAATTGTTATATATTGTGTGAATAGTGATTGATTACAGAGCAAAGATAGCCCCGACACAGGTAAAGAAAAAGTTTTTGAATGCAAATCTGAAATATTGTAGTAATTCTACGATTTGATGTAGTAATTCTACGACTTTTGATTTAACATAATGCAGAAAATGCTTATTGGTAAAGGTTTAACACATATATAATGAAGTAAAATGCATATTATTTTACACTTTAAAGGGAAATATTAAATAAAAAAGACCTTTTAGGTCTTTCTTTATACTTGTTTAAACAAACAACAATTATTTCATTTTGGTTTCTAATTCTTTTAAATTATTCAAGCTTGTTGTATTTCCTAAATTTGCTGCTTCTTTCCAATATTTTAGCATTTTCTATATCATTAAGTTTAAAATAAGCAACTCCTAAATCATTGAGTGCAAATTTTGAATCTTTATCATTCAAACCAATTTTATTTATATATTTTTTCAAATTTAGCAACGGCTTTCTGAGGTTCATTGGTTTCCAGATATATTGTTCCTGAATACTTTAGTGCTTCAGCATTGTCTAATTGTTCAGATTTTTCAAAATAAAACAGAGCTTCATTATATTTTTCTGCCCATAATATTCTACTCCCCGGTCAAAAAAAATTATCGTTCCCTTTCTTAAATAAAAATAGATAAGCCATTCCGGCAAGTAATACTAAAACTCCTAATACAGCAATTAGTTTTCTCATAATATTAAGATTCCTAAAAATAAATAAACAACAAGTAAAATTTCAAAAACCTTACTTTTTAGCATAGTAGTTTTATAGCTTGAAATGACCTTTTACTTTGTACGGATATGTTCTAAAGAGTCCAAGATCTGCAGATTTCTTCTACTATCTGGATTTCCTGATTTCTGCGCTTCTTGTAAAAACAACTTTGCTTTGTTGAGGTCTCCCTTTTCCATATAACATATCCCAAGAGTATTGGATATTTTATCATAATACCCTTCTTTTTCACCTATCCTCTTGTTGTGAGCCTCTTGTAAATTTATTATCGCATTCTCAAAATCTTGTTTCTCAAAATAAGAAAAGCCCAATGGAGCTAATACATCAGGAAACTTATTTTTATCCACATGATTAAGATAAAAAATAGTCAAATCATATTGCTTATTTTCGTAGGCTGTCCATCCATCTTTATAAAATTTAGTGTCATTATCAGTAAATAACTTATATTTTATAATAACACCCAGCAATAATAAAGCTATAATCAGGATAATAATTTGTAATATCTTCTTCATAATATGTTGAATAATCAGTTTGAATTACCAGAAAAGTAAAATGACGAGATAAAGTACATCAAAAAAAAATAGGATCCCCATAGTTTTGTATTGTGTAACGCCACCCAGATAATCTAAAATCCAGCCGGATCCAACTACATAAATTAAACAAATAACTAATAAGTAAAAAAAGTAATTCTCTTTTACATATTGAAATATATCTGAATAATAATCAAAATTCTTTTTTTCATTATTCAGACTAAAAAAAGGGACTTCATTATCATCATCTGGCTTACTCAAATTTGTATAAAATGAAAGTTGGTTTTCATATACAAAATCTTTGTTTTTTGAGACAACATTCCAACTAGTAATCAGTCCTCTATAATTTCTTTTATACTGTATTATTTCAGAATCTTTTTTTACAAAAAAATAAATTCGTCTTTTACTTGCATGTTTATCAATGTAGAGTTTTACCTTACTATTTTCCTTTGCAATTGGTTTCTCACTGATATATTGAAGTTTAGAACTAATATCACGTACTTTGGAAACACATAAAAGGGTAACAATTAATGGAAATATAAGAATTAATGCAAAAAGGATATTTTTCATGTATACTTGTTTTTATTAATCTTTTCCTGCCAATACAGTTATCTTAGCCCGTGCCGCAGCTTCTTCATTAAGCATGGCGCTATTTAAATCTTTTATTTGAGAAGCTAAAGCCCAATTTGCTGTAGCTCTGAATATATCAATACCTAAATTGATCCCCAGTCCTTTCAATAAGCCATTTATTCTTAAACGACCACCTCCAAAGGTTTCTTTAACTCCGGTTGACATATTGCTTCTCAAAGAGTTGTTATATTGGGTCCCATAAACAGACGTCACATTTGTAGTAGAGGCTGTGGTAGTGTTCGGAGTGATTCTAATACTGGAATTTGTTTGACTGACCTCTATCCTGCTTGCACCAATACTGGAGTTAGGCAATTGATTATTAGCAGAAATTGTTGAATTTGTAACTGTAGTGCCGGGAGGAGTAACATTCCCGGCATTATCGGCAATAAACACTCTATTTTGAGACAATGTAGAATTACTTGCAGTTGTGCTGCCATATCCTGAAATCTGTCCATTTGCAATATCTTTACCTGCTCCCAATCCATCAGATGCAGCCCCATATAATTTATCTGTAGCTTCTACCATTTCTACATTTTCTTGCATGTTATTCAGGCCATAGGCTTCACCTGTCACATAGTTTTCAAAGCCGGTATAATCTTTAACCCAATCATATCCAGCATTTACCCCATATGACATTATGAAAATACCTGCCATACTACTTCCTTGTACAACTGCAGAAGTTATACCATACTCTAAACCCGTTAATATTACTGTACCCACTCCACTCACAATAGCAGTAGCTAGAGCTGTAGCAAGATAAGAAACACAAATAATAGCCCCAACTGTTAATACTGTTTCTGCTATAACTTTATCCGTAAATTCATCGGCTGCTTTTTCCGAATATAAAATCATAACATTTCCTCCTAAACGGCATGGTATCATTGAGTTTTCTAATAGAGGGTGTTTTCCCACCGTCAGAACATCTTTATCATAGGGTGTCCAATCTTTTAATAGCATACCACAAATCGACGGCAACATTGCCGCCCTTAAGCCAACTCCTGCACCAATAGCAGCTCCTGCAGCAACAGCCAAAGCCCCACCTGTAACTATAGAACCTGCTACTAATACCGCAGCAATTGCTGCTCCCAGTATCGCTCCTCCAATTACCATTTTTGCGCACATAAAGTTTCCCCCGGGACGATCATCTGTTGTAGCTTTAAGATAGCCTCCAGCAATAGTTACTGTACTTTGGCTTGTAACTTTTATCTGCTGTTTTTTCATTCCATCCGAGCAGACTAACCATGCTCCGTCAGGTACATATAATTTACTCATTATTTTATTTATGTGGGATTTATAATATGTTCCATTAAATGACTATAACTGTTGCTTGCCTGTTCTTTAATCTTAGAATGACAGAATAGCATTTTACCTTTTTCAATATCATAATGATATTCTAAAGACCAGGTAAGCAGATAACCATAATCTTCTTTCAAAAACTCTCTTAATTTAGTGTTATAAAGCTCTCTTAAATGCTCATTTTTATCAGATTGAGATTCAGAATAAAATTTTAGCTTAGCAATATTACCTTCCTTTTCTATTTTTCTTTTTATTGTAATATTCACTTTTTCATTATTAAAAATCTGGGAGTTATATTTTTGTTGCCCTAATTGAACAAATTCTCCCACATTATTATATTCCTGGAATACTTCATTAAAAAATAAATTATAAAGAATATTATTTTTTATAAGCGGTAAAGTATCACTAAAATCTTTATCTCCTCCTTCCAACATATTTTTTTCTTCTAATGTATCGCCCATCTCAGATTGTAATTCCTTTCTAAGGTTTTTCCATTCTGATTCTATTTCCGATTGGTTAGAAATTGTTTTTACTGATCCTTGAGGAGTTAATTCTACTACAAGATTTTCAATAGGTTTATTAAACCTCTGCATATATTCAGTCAATTGACGATACATTGATTTAATATATTTTATTTTATGGGATGTTTGTTTAACATTACCATTAAAAAAATCTTTTTTTCTTGATTTTTTAAATTCCCAGACAATTTCGGTTTCAGAATCAATCATGCTGCTTCCAGAAACTTTCATATCAATCTTTTGTAGAATTGTATATCTTGTTTCTAACTCTTTATGAACTAAATTAACAATATTTGGAGACTCCCTCTGTTTTTTTAAATTTCTTAAATTTTCGGCAGTATCTGGAATAATCAATTCTTTGACCCATGGTGCAACCGTCAAATCTTTTCTAATCCATTCATGTGGTTGTGAACTGGCATTATGATATTCTATGAGAATCTTTAAATCTATTCCAAGATCTATTGCTATATCAGAAATACTATCCTTTTCTTTTAATTGAATTGTATACAAATTGAACTTCATATTAATTTTCAATTATTTTTCCTCCTTTGATTGTTACATTACCATCAACAGATATTCCCGGATCTGCCTCTTTTTTACCAATTTGGGCAAGTGAGCTTCCGATAACTTTAGTGTTAGTACCTTCTATTGTAATATTAGTTCCTTTTATTGTAATATTTCCACTTTTATCCATCGTAATTGAACTACCTCCAGTCTCAAGCTTTATCTCTGCAGCACTTGTAATATTGATTTTCCCAGCATTATCCATTGTTATTTTAGACTTTCCTTTGCCTACGTTAATCGTACTGTTTGTGCTTACATTAACAGTCTGATTATTCCCAATATTTTCCGTACTGTCATTACTAACATCTGTCTTAATATCTCCTGTACCGCTTAGTGTAACATGATTTCCGCTTCTATCTTTAATTTCAATTCCGCATCCATCATGAAACTGAATGATATTCCCACTTTTGCTGCTTAGGCTCATGACATTATTCCCAGCACCTCCGCCTGCACCAACGCCTCCATGAAACATACCTCCCATCACAAAAGGACGGTCCGGATGCTGATGAACAAAATTTACAATTACCTGGTCATTTACTTCCGGAACAGACATGAAACCACGGTTTTTGCTTACTTTATCACTACTTCCTGCATCCGGAGACATCACGCGGATAAATTCCGTAGTATCCTGCCCTCCCTGCCAGTCAAACTGTACTTTCACTCTTCCCTGATTCATAGGATCTGTATTGGAAATAACTTTGGCAAACTGTGGTTCTGCTTTCGGGTTTTCAAATTCCGGACGGGGAATAAATCCTGTATCTGCTGCAATGGCTTCAAAAGAGCCATCATAATAACCTCTGCCGTCTACTTCATGGGTAACCCCTATGATCATTAATTTTGTAAAATAAGAGGTATCATTGGTATCTGCTTTACGCATTTCAATATCTGCTGTACATCCCGGATATAAGAACGGAACCGTTGTAGACCCTGAAGTTATGAAAACCTCAGATGCTTTACTTCCTGCTGTCCCTTTCTGAGATGCATCAATATCCATAAATGATGTGGCTTTTATAGGAGCAACCCGTAGAGAAGGGGTTTTAAAGGTTTTTTCCGATATTTCGTAAGCACGCTTGGCAATATCTGAAGTATGGCTAATTTTTGAGCTTCCTGTAGTCAGTCTCTCATTTTTACTGCTGTTATAACCATAAAAACTCGGGCTTACATGTTGAGCTTTCATTGTGATAGCAATATCACTTACACTGCTTCCATAGGTAAGCTTAACAGGTTTTTCCTGTGGCGGAAGTTTACCGAAATGTAAAACTTCACCATCATAATAAAATTGTTCGCCGTATGCTTCGGCAATCCTTGCCAGATAATTATAATGGGTTTCTTCGTACTGAGAGCTGTAAGGAACATTTCCGTGCTGGGCATCTACCCTGAAATCGAATTTATTTTGTCCCAGACCTTCTTTTATCACATGATCAGCAATACTGTTCAGGCTTACTTCCTGCCCTCCTCCGAAACTTTGAATGTGAGGTGCCGCATCCAGCAGCACTGTCGGACTGAAACCTTTAAGAACAATATTTCCTAAGCTTCCTTTTTCCTGGCTGAAACCTACTTCTGTAATAACGCCGACGAAATTACGCTCAGGACCCTGTTCTATATCTTTATATTTAAATATTACTGTGATTCTTTTTCCTAAAAAGTTCTGGGCTTCCTGCAGATTATGATTTTCTGCACTGCCTAAAGTATCATAAGCCAACATCAGCCTAAATTCATGGTGCTTTGAAGCGCTCTGAACCAGTTTAAAATGTTTGAAATGCCTGATAATCTGCCCCTCTATCACAATGTCCAGCATGACAACACGGTTGATTCCTGCAATAATGCTTTCCGGAATCGCCTGTGCGTTATGTATCTTGGATGTAGGCTGCTTTGACCATACTTTATTTTCAATCACAGATGGATTGTTAGGTACAAAGGTCTGATTCATGAACATTTTGGAGCCCTGGGAGGCACCGGAATAAACTTCCTGAGCCTTTTTTGCAGATTTCTTAATTGCTTCATCTGCTTTATGAAGCTTATCATCTACTTTTTGTACAGCTATATTTTCAGCATTTTTCAGCTGCTCTCCTGCTGCATCTTGTATGCTGCTTTTAGGGCTTTGTACTTTTATCGATTGATCATCCTTAAACATAATGTGTGTTTTTTTAATTAAATAATACAATTGAATGCTTTCCAACGCTATAATCATGTGGAAAAGAATATTCCCTATAAAAACTCAGGCATGGAAAAAAGTTAATTTATACTGCCCGAAATGGCAAAAACAGAATAGTATACTCTTACGAATACACTATTCTGTACCAATTTATTTTTATTGAGGTGATTGTTCAGGATTAATGACCTGATGAAGGCCACATTCCGCGGTACTCAGAGTTACCAAGAGTGATAACTTCTGCGCTTACCACAAAACTGATCAGCATACTGTTTTCGTCTACGGCATCGAAGTCTACTTCGTGCTGAATTACATATCCGTTTTCCCACTTTAAAGTAGTTAATGTACCTTCTTCGTGAGATTTATTGAAAGTAACTTCACCTGTTGTAGGCTTGTATTTCCCGTTCAGTAAGCTTTCAAGGATGTCAGACTTTTCAGTAGCTTCTACTGTTACTTTGATAAGAGCATTTGATGGATCTGATGCTACACGTCCTGAAACGTCTGTAGATCTGGATACGCTATAGTTAAGCTTTAATAATTTCTGACCTTCTCCGTTGTTGAATTTTAAGATTCCTCTTGAATTTGCTGCCATGATTTGTAAATTTTAATCGTTAATATTTTGTGATTTGGTGATTGATTACGTAACAAATATATAACGTCAAAATTTGTTAAAAAAGCTTTTGAATATAAATTTGAAATTTTGTAGTAATTCTACGACTTCATGTAGTAATTCTACGATATTAGATTTAAAAACACATTTCAATCAACTGGTTTTCAATTAATTAAATTTAAATCAAAGCTGTACTTTTAAATACATTTTTACACTAAGAAGAGAAATATTAAGACTTTTTAAGAATAATTATAATGGTTTTAACAATCATTAATCATTATAAAAAAACCGTCGCTAAAAGTGACGGTTTTAAGAATTATATAAAAAAGTTTATTGCTGTTGTACCCGGCTCCCTTCTTTTATGGATCGGGAAAGAATTTTATTCTTTTTAAGTAGGAAATCCGGCATAATATCGGTAGGAAGATAGAACATGCTTTCTCCTTTTTTCTGCAATTCATCCAGGATTCCAGGATTCCAGGCAAGGATTTCATTCATTTCCACATCGAGTTCATCGGCAATAACATCCAGATTGAATCCTGCATTGATTTCCGTTTCCTGAAGAGGCGCAGCATTATTTCTCCCACTCCCACCTTCTGTAAAGAAAACTTTATTGAGCCTTGAAGAATTATAGTTGCTCAAGACACTTTCCAACTCACCTGTTGCATAGCATGCGTTCAGGTATTTTTTTACATGATTGATCGTTTCTGCCGGGAGATATTTGGAAAAAACATGATATTGTGTGGAGCCTGCACTCTGCATGGCTTTGGCAATATTTCCTTCACCACAGTTATACGCTGCAACAACAGTGATCCAGTCACCATACTTTCTGTAAAGATTTCCCAGGGAAACAACTGCTGTCTTCGTACTTTTATATACATCTGTACGGTTCTGCTCCGTAAGACCATACTGATTGGCATGTGCAGCCATAAACTGCCATATTCCCACTGCTCCTGCTCCCGAAGTTATATTTCTGTTGAAATGAGATTCAATCAGGGCAAGATTTCTCAAATGCTTGGGTAAACCTTTCTGTACCAGTGAATATTCGATGAATTCAACGATTTCTTTATTGGCATTTATAATATTGGTATATTTTCTTACGCTGCTTTCTGAAGTATCGGAAGCTGTAAGAAATTGTCCGTTCATCATTAAAAAAGTCCCTGTAAGCATCAGTGCTGTAAAGATATTCTTGAATGCGGTTTTCATTTTAATATGTTTTATGGCTAAAAGACAAAAGGACTTACAAGCAAATCTGCCAATAAGCCTTTCTGTTTTATAATTAATCTACTTTCCAGCTTAATTTTTCCTCTTCGTTATTCCAGTCTACATAAATGGTCTGGCCGGATTTCACTTCCTCTCTTACAATCATTTTAGAAATCGGTCTTGCCAGCTGTGCGCGGATCACTCCTGAGATCTGTCTTGCTCCGTACTTGCTGCTGAATCCTCCCAATGCAAGGTTTTTCACCGCTTCATCACTGATCTTTAAGGTCATTCCCAATCTTGTCAGTGAAGTATGCAGGGACTTCAGCTGGATATTGAAAATTCTTTCTGCAATAGATTCTGTAATCGGCGCAAAAGGAATAATCTCTGTAATCCTGGCTAAAAACTCCGGCCTGAATCTTCCTGAATTGGACATAATCTGCATCAGTGAGGAAGATTCCGGAACTTTTCCTTCTTCAAACTGTTTTACAATCTCTTCGCTTCCGATATTTGATGTAAATAATATCAGAGCGTTACTGAAATCACCTTCTTTTCCAAGTTTATCATGAACTTTTCCTTCATCCATAATCTGCAGGAATACATCAAAAACGGAATGGTGAGCTTTTTCAATTTCATCAAACAAAACAACGGTATACGGCTGCTGTCTGATCTTATTAACCAGCATTCCCCCTTCTTCATAACCAACATAACCCGGAGGCGCACCATACAATAATGCCGCAGAATGTTCTTCTTTAAATTCGGACATATCAAAACGTACCATAGCTTTTTCATCATTGAAAAGAAGTTCTGCCATAGATTTTGCCAGCTCGGTTTTCCCTGTCCCGGTAGGTCCCAGAAGGAAAAATGATCCGATTGGCTGTCCCGGTTTGTTCAATCCGCTTCGGTTTTCAACAATGGCATCTGAAAGGATTTTTAAGGCATGATCCTGTCCTACTACCCTGTTTAGTAAAAGGGATTCCATATTCAGGAGCTTTTCTTTTTCCTGAGCCTGGATTTTCCCAATTGGGATATTGGTTTTTGCCGCCATTACTGCCGCCAGTTCCAAACGGTCTACTTTCTCTCTTTTTTTGGCTGCATGCTGTAAAAGCTCTGCATAGGTATCATCAATGATCTTGTGAATCTGGTCAACAGGCATAGAATTGTCTATAACCGGCTGTTCATTTAATGATCCCCAAAGAATCGGGCTTATCTTATCTCTCAGAAGATTATAATTCCAGATCAGTTCGTTCGCCTGGTCTTTGCTATCTGTAAATTCTTCTTTTAAAATAGCTTCGTAAGTTTCTTTCCAGCTTGCCAGTTCTTTTTCTGAAAGTTCATCCAGCATTTTTATAGCAGCCATGGTACGGTCTAACAGGTCAATCGCTGCATCCGGCAGTTTTTTGCCTTTTGCATATCTTTTTGCTAAACGTACACATTCTGGAATAGATGTTTTTTCCACTTCAATGCCGTGATGTTTTTTGTAACCGTCAAGAAGTACGTCAATCATTTTTACACACGTCTGTTCATCCGGTTCATTAACGGTCAGAACTTCAAAACGGCGGTTAAAAGCCTGCTCAGGCTCGATTATTTTCCTGTATTCTTCCTGTGTTGTAGCACCAATAACTGTAATTTCACCTCTTGCCAGTTCAGGCTTAAGAAGATTCGCTACATTTCCGATGCTTCCTTTCGGATCTAAAAGGGTATGAATTTCATCTATGAAAAGAACGGCCTTTTCAATTTTCTTACATTCGTTGATTACTTTTTTCAGGCGGTCTTCAATTTCGCCTTTATAGGATGTTCCTGCAAGTAATGCTCCTGTATCCAGTTCCAACAGGGTTGCATTTTTAAGCATTTCAGGAACGTTTCCTTTGGTGATCTCTATGGCAAAACCTTCTACCAAAGCTGTTTTTCCTACACCGGGTTCACCGATGATAATAACATTCGGTTTGCTTCTACGGCAAAGGATCTCAACAAGCATTCTGAGTTCTTTATCTCTTCCTATGATGTTTTCAAGATCCCCTTTTCTGGCTTGTGCTGTTCTGTCTACACAATAACTTTTAATGGACGGAAATGATGAATCTGTATAATCTGATCCGTTTGAAAAAAGTGAAGCAAAATCTCCGTCTGCCGATACTGCAAAAGGAGTATCTTTTCTATACAAATTGAAGATCTCATGCTCTCTAAGCGGAAGTGATTTCAGCTGCTGTAATGCAAAAACAACTTCAGGCTTTACAATAGCGGTAAGGATACATATAGGTGTGATCTCATCCAGCCCAAGTTTCAGCCGGATATCATCTGCTTCTTCTGTAAGGGTATCCACAACATCATCGGGGCGTACATCATCCGGGAGATGGGCTGTCTTCGGATATTCTTCAATGCGGACATCTGCCCATTCATAAAAGTAGCCGGGATCTTTATCAATGCTTTTAAGGAATTCGCTGAGGCCGATATCTTTATGCATTAAAGCCTGCAGGATATGCGGACCGCCATATGTGGCATTATAATTTTCTTTCGCTATCGACTGAGCAATATGAAATAGCTGTTTTACTGTTTCGTTGGTTACTAGTACTCCCATTATAATTTTTTAATATTAATATGTTTGTGTTTCTTTTAGTTGTATCAGATTATTTGGTGAAATCTGTCAAAGTATGTCTTTTTACAAATATATCTTTTTTATGTAAAATGTGTGTAGGGTAAAGATAGTTAATTCTTTGATTAGAGAAGTAATAAGTTTCTGTCTGATGGCATCAAATGTTTTTTAATCTTAAAGTTTCAAGCAAAAAAGACCGCCTTTGGGGACGATCTTTTTTTATGAATGTTGATGTGTAATAGTGTGTCTTTGTCAGATGCTTCCAATTCGCAGATCATCGCTGTATTCCAGCCCCAATAACTTTGTAATTCCCCGTCATTGAATATTATGATTCTTTGAATTTTCCGTCATAATTGTAAATTTTATTCACTATTAATATTTTGTGATGTGGTGTGATTGTTTAACAAATATAGAACGCTTATTTCTATTTCAAAAGTATTTCGATATAAATTTCACATTTTGTAGTAATTCTACGACTTTTGATTTAAAAATCCTTCTCAGAGATCAATAGAAAAGGGTTTGCAGTTATAGGGATATGTACAAAAATCGAGAGATTTTACACTTAAATGAGAAATAGATCGTTTTTGGAGTTCAAAATCGGGTTCTAAAATGAAAGTTTTTGAACCACTTGTTTAAAAAATCATCTATTTCCGGTTTGAAGTTCTGAAAGTTTTTGGTCTTTTATAAATAAAAAAAGCAGAAGTTATACTCCTGCTTTGATATGATACAATTAATGGTTAATGTTTTGTGTATTCCGGCTCGTCCACGGTTTGAGTGGTCGGCATGAAATACTCATTCAGCCAGTAGAAAGTTTGCCCGTTCTGCTGAATCTTCACTGCCGGATTATTTCTGTGGGAAAGCATATGCTCTGCCAATTGCTTATAGTTCTTGAAATATCCTCTTACCGTTTCTTTTAAAACAATTTTGGATTTTTTCCATCCTTTCAGCTTGTATTTTGACATCAGCTCGTCTTCTGAATTATCAAATCCTGTACTTATTCCTACTGCATAAGCCATTGGCTTTTCATATAATTCAGATTTATCCAGGAATGTTAAGGTAGGATTATATTTTTTCAGAAGCTTGATATATTCTTTAACGGCTCTCGATTGGTTGAAGTCTGCTCTTTCAGGTTCAGTCTTATGATACACTTCAGTATAGAAGTTCTTTAAGTTATCGTATTCCGTTTCAGAGATAAGGATTCCCTTTTCTATACCCGGTTTGAAATCTTTAAGCTCTTTCGGGATATAGCCTTTTACAAGGAACGGATTTCCATAGTTGATCAGCTGTGCAGCAATTCCTGCAGAAACAGGGTTGGTAAGCCCCGGGAACAGGTATTTATATTTAAGATCTACATCTGTTCTTCCTGCACCTACTGAAGAATGGAAATATTCATTCAGTGATTTGTCAATTGTTGCATTATCTAAAGTTACCTGAGCAATAAGGCTGTCTACAGATTTTTTCAGGTAGCCGGGTGTTGCTACGTCACCTTTTTTAGGGAAAATAACAAATCCCTGGGACATACTTTGTTTTGGATAGTCCAGTGAGAAAAATCCATCGTCACCTTCCACAAGGTTGAAGTTATTTTTAGTAAGAACATCACTCTGGTTGATGATCTTCTGCTTTTTCAGTTCGGCAATATTTTTTGCAGTATTGGTCACTACATTTTCAGCCATTAATACAAAGTCGTTGTAAGTATCGGATGATCTTGCGCTGGTCTGGAACATAATCAGTCTGGCCTGAGCCTGTGTAAGAGAACTGATCACACTATACATATTCCCGTCCTGATTGGCAGAAGTACCCACAGTCACTACTACATTGGTTTCATCCGGAACATTGGAAAGCAGGTTTCCAGCAGCAGAAAGCGCCTCACCTACCGGCTGATATCCGCTGTTGCTCGCACAGTTCATTTCATTGGTTTTTTCGTCAATGAATTTGGTGATTTTGCTATAGTCTGTGCTTAGATTGGAAACCAGTACATTTTCTCCACAAGGATTATTTTTATATAAAACAACTCCATATTTTACTCCACTGAAATAAGAAGGCTTTTCAAATCTAAGCTGAAGGTCCTGAAGAAGGGATTTCACAATCGGAGCGTAAGGAGCATTCGGAGCACTTACATCCAAAGCAAAGACAATGTTGATATTTTTGTCTTTTTCCGTAATCTCCCTGTAACGGTCAAAACCAATTTGTTCCCCTAAAACATTGAATACATAGTTTTTACTGTAATCTAAGATGTTGGTGAAATATTTTGTTTTGGAGTCCGGTGTGGGAGCTTCATTTAATGCAAGGCTTACGGGGTAAATATTCTCTAAAGGAGTTCTCTTATTGGTGTCAGTAAGAAGAATCGCTGTTCTGCTCTCTGAATCTGATGCTCCCGGATATCCTTCATGCACTCCTAATGTAGTTTCTGTAACTTTTGTATCGTTTTTCAGTTTTACGGCGGAACGCTCACCCCACGCAGAAATTACATTCGCATTTACCCATCCGTAAAGATTGGTGCTAATGCTGTCTATATCAATAGAAGGTTTCTTACCTACCAGGAATCTCTTATTATTTTCCGCCTGTTTATAGACGTATACCATCTGTCCGTTTGGAATCTTCACATTCGCAGCTTCTATAAGGCTGGGTGAGTTGAATACCATAATGGAATCATTCTTATAATATCTTTCTGCACTTCGGATCACTTCACTGTGATTCGGAACTACGGCTACTCTTACAGGGAAACCTGTTTTTTCGCTTTTTAAAGAATTGTTCCACAGAAGAAGGTCAGATTCAGGGATCCAGCCATAGGTTTTAATGGATTTTGATGAGACTTTTTTCATCAAGGCATCCGGAACGTATTCTGCTACTTTTACCATTCCGTCTCTATGTTTCAGAACCATTAAAGGCTCCAGAAATTTAACTTCCTTGTAAGACTTTTCGTCACTTTTATCAAGATAAGCCGTATTTCTGGATCTGTCTGAAATAACGATCCATGGGACTGATTTTTTAGGATAGCCGTTCACTACCGGCGAATTATCTACCTGCCCGTATTGTGACGGCTCAGGGGTTCTTTTTGAGGGCAGCTTTACCTGACAGCTTGCCAGTAATACTGATAACCCTATATAATATGCTGCTAGAGGAAATTTATTCTTCATGCTATTTTATTTTTATGATTGGTGTGTATCCGGATGCCGGATTATATTATTTGCTTTGGTTGATGTCAACTTTCGTTACACAGTTCTGCTTATCATCCAAGTTAACTTTTACACTCTGGATCACAACATTTTTATCAAACTGAAGTCCCGCACAGTACATATAAAAGTTATTTGCTTTACTGTCGCTTACCTTTACTACGGTATTTTCGTTATTACACAGATAAGTCCTTAACAGGTAATTGTAATGCATATTAAAACTGTTTCCGTTGGCAATCTGCTGCAGGTGGTATTTGAAATCATCATCAACCTTTTTGTAAGAATCTTCCACAGGTATTTCATCTTCCTGCAGTGAGTTGTATGCCGGAAGGATCTTTATCATATGATAGATAGGTTCCTGACTTTCCTCAGTGAATAATGTAACACGATAATCTCCTGGTTTTTTATAGGAATAGATTGCCAGTTTGTCTTTAGAATCTGTATTTCCCGTTTCACCGAACTTCCATGCAAACTGATTGGCTTCTGAAACGGCACGAAACTGTACGTTTTCATTCTGCATTGCCTGCGCCGGAGCTTCTATAGTGGTAACAATCTTTGTACTGTCTTTCTGCTTCTGATACCTTGGCGAAACCATCACGGGGAAGGTCTTGGTATATTTATTGTCAATAATCAGACTTACCGAATAATATCCCGGTTTATTATAAAAGTGTATCCCGGTACTTTTGTCCGAGGTGGTCCCGTCTCCAAAATTCCATCTTTTGGTTTTTGCGAACTGGGTTTTATCCTCAAATAAAAGCGTATCTCCTACAGATAATGAGGAAGGATAGACTACTCCCACAATATCATCGGCAGAATGGATCACCTTTTTCTGCAGCCATAACGCAACGAGTGCCGCAATGAGCAGCGTTGCGATAACACCAATAATAATGTTCTTTTTGTTTTTTTGAAAATAATTCATAGTTAAGTGATTGTGTGATGTGTTGTATTCCTTTAATGTTTAATTTTTATAAGGTATATTTTGGGATTACTGAGTTCTTTCCCTTAATGCATTCTGTCTTTCGTAAAGGCGGTTTTGCTTGTCTTTAAAACCTATTCTGCAGTCTTCCACTTCTTTTTCGAATCGCTTTATATCTTCAGTAGTAGTGGAAATCACCTTTTTATCCTCAAAATACATTTTGTAGAATTTAGCGATCTGCGGATAGGCATCTTTACGGATGTCCATTACATCATTGCCATGAAAATAACTGGCAAGACCATTAATCCCATTAAAAATATTGTTTTCCGCAAAAGGTTCCGGAGATTTATCTGCAATCCTGCTGATCATAACGTAAGTGCTGTCCATTTCAGGCTGCAAAATCTTTTGATGACCTTCGAATGCCGATTTCTGTTCAAGACTTTGAATTCCTCTTACATCTTCTTCTGAGAATGGAGAATCGTAACCTTTTAAAAAGATGATCCCGAAGAATATCATAGCTGCTAAAAGCATCAGTATTAAATAAAGAAACTGATAATGCCTTTCTTTCTTAGATAGTGTAATAGTTCCCTGCATATGCTTTCTTGTTTGTTATTTTCGTCTGCCCCCGGTAAAATTTCTTGTAGGATCTTTTCTAAGCTGAGTATTTGCTTTTCCTACTTTTCCCATACACTCCTCAAGATCTCTGAGGACTATCTTTTTATTATATTCTACTCCCATAATATCTGCTTTCAGGTTCAGCATCGGGACTATCTGTTTCATCAGAACAGCATAATGTTTGAAATTATCAACACTGTCTTTGCCCATAATGTTTTTCACTTCTCGCACATCATCCATAATCCTGGTTTTGAGGAAAACATCATTTTCTACCTTATTGATATTAAGCTGGTTCATCTGGTCATAGATTTTATCTACATGAGCTCTGAGAACATCGCCACGCATCATAAGTTCTTTGTAAGCATCGGCATCTCTTACGATTCCTTCCCGTTGCATATTATAGCTTTTAAAAAAGAGGAATAAACACAGAAAAGATACCATTGACAGAATGACAAAGGATAGAATAAACTTCCAAATGCCCGCTCTGACATCGGATTTGTTTAATTTTTTTTCTCTGTTAGAAGACATATTTATGTGATTTGTTTGGCCTGTGAAAATATAAAAAAAAAATTTGATGCACAATACGTATTTTCCCCAACATAATTTAGTAAAAACCCCTAATTAACTAAGTTTAATTTCAACTTTAATAAGTTTTTCATAAATTAGGCCTCTGAATTTTCAATATCACACACCAAATCGATATTAAAAGTGAGTAAATTATTATCAAACACAGTGCGGTTTTCTATAGCTGACAGTGACTTCTATTTTAAGAAGATCATGATTAAAACGCTTATGGAAAACCCGTTCTATATGCTTCTGAATGACTGTAATAACGGGCATGAGCTTGTGAACAGGATTTACAGGAGACAGGAAGATGTGTTTATTATAGAACTGTTCATGCCGGTATTAAGCGGTATAGAAGCCATTAAGTATATCAGGAAAAACAATACGGAAACTCCTATTGTAACTTATTCCAGCACCTACCAGGAAGACATGGCCGAGATTCTCTCGAAAATCCCTAATATCTACTATTGCCAGAAAAAGAGCAATATCATAAAAGATCTCATTAAAGGAAGTATTGCTTCCGACGGGTTCGATTATGAAAAATATTCCAAGGAATGGGAACAGCAGCCGCTTGCAGTGCAGAACTATATGGAAAGGCAGAAGAAAGGCCAGGAAGAGCTCAACCCTACTGAAATTCAGCTTATGAAATTCTGTTATGAAGGCTACAGTAATAAAGAAATTGCAGAAAAACTGAACCTGAGCACCCGTACCATAGATACGTACATCAACAGGCTTACAGAAAAGCTGGGACTGAAAACAAAACTGCATCTCATCCGTTTCTGTGTGGAAAATGGATACTACAATTCCAGCATGTAGGGAGATTTAATGTAATATTAATATGGGGTAAACATTAAAACTCCAACTCTTTAAACAAAAATAATTTGCCACTAATTTGCTAGTATTCAATTTTTTTAACTAAATTTGCACACCTAAAATTTAAAATTAAAAAAGGAAATGACAAAGGCAGAATTGGTAAACACCATCTCAAATAAGTTGGGAACAGAAAAGAATGAAACACAGAAAGTTGTAGAAGCTTTTATGCAGGAGATCAGGACTTCTATGTATAATGGGGATAACGTTTATCTGAGAGGTTTTGGATCTTTTATCATTAAAACGAGAGCTGCTAAAACAGGAAGAAATATTTCTAAGAACACTGCAATTGAGATTCCTGCTCACAATATTCCTGCTTTCAAACCTTCAAAATCTTTTGTAGAGAAAGTAAAAACAAAAGTTGTAGTAAAATAAAGAATTAACTGAATATTAACTAGTTACTAAAAAATTAAAATTATGCCAAGCGGAAAGAAAAGAAAAAGACACAAGGTTGCAACTCACAAAAGAAAGAAAAGAAGAAGAGCAAACAGACATAAGAAAAAATAATCTCTTTTTTTCGGGATTTACAATATAATAATATAGTTGGTGGTTTTAATTATTTAGAGTTCACCGACTATATTTTTGTTTGCAACCATAAGATTCTCAGGAAAAGACAAAGGCTTTTGCAGATATTTTTAAAAAGGTATAGCAATTTCATTCTAAATTCTTATATTTAAAATTATTTATTCGCTAAAAAATACGCCAGTTTCCTATAATCTTAATAAATTTTTATCTTATACAAAATGAAGAAAGAACTAATAGTTTCGCATGAAGATGATCTTACAAAGATTGCACTGCTGGAAGACGGAAGACTATGTGAACTTCATGAGCAAGAGGACAAAAGCGAATTTATAGTTGGAGATCTGTTTGTAGGAAAAGTAAAAAAACTGGCACCTAACCTGAATGCTGCATTCGTAAATATCGGATATGATAAGGATGCATTTCTGCATTATCAGGATCTGGGGCCGCAATATCTTACTTACAGAAAGTTTTTAAAAGATACTATTTCTAAAAAACAGAGTACTTCAAGCTTAAAAAATTTCGAGATTCAACCCGAAATAGACAAAAACGGAACCGTAGACAAAGTCATTGCAAAAGATGATCTTGTTCTGCTTCAAATTACTAAAGAACCCATTTCCACCAAAGGTCCGAGGATCTCTACCCAGGTTTCTTTAACAGGACGTTTTCTGGTCCTGATCCCTTTCGACAACAAAGTTTCCATTTCCAAAAAAATCAAAACCACCGAGGAAAAAGAAAGACTGAGAACACTTATTGACAGCATCAAGCCTGAAGGTTTCGGAGTCATCATAAGAACCGTAGCGGAAGGGAAAAAAGTAGCAGACCTTCACAATGATATGAATCAGCTGATCCAGAAATGGGAAAGCACGTTCAAAAACATCCAGAGAAGCAAAGTTCCGGCTAAAGTTTTAAGCGAAGAAGATAAAGCTTCAGCTATTTTAAGGGACAATTTCAACCAGGATTTCGTAAGCATCATCTGTGACGATGAACAGATGGTAGATGAAATGACCAACTATGTAGAAGTCATAGCCCCGGAAAAAAAGAATATTGTCCAGTTTTATAATTCACACATTCCACTTCTCGAATATTACAACGTTGAAAAGCAGCTTAAACAAAGCTTCGGAAAACACGTTAATATTCCAAGTTCAAAAGGTGCTTATCTTGTTATAGAGCATACAGAAGCACTTCACGTAATCGACGTAAACTCCGGTAACAATATCACAACCGGAACAGCAGTTAACAAAGAACATGCTCTGAAAGTAAACAAAATGGCAGCCACTGAGATTGCCAGACAGCTTCGTCTCCGCGATATGGGAGGCATTATTGTCATCGACTTCATCGATATGCAGAATCCCGAACACAGAAGGGATCTGTACGAGCATCTGAAAGAAGAAATGAAACGTGACAAAGCACGCCACAAAATTCTTCCACCGAGCAAATTTGGACTGATCCAAATCACCAGACAAAGAAACCGCCCGGAAAAACAGATCGAAACCAAAGAAGAAAACCCGAACAAAGACGGAGAAATTGTAGCTCCGATCGTTATCGTGGAAAGAATGGGAGAAACTCTCAGAAGCATCCTGCAGAAAGAGAAAGGAAAAGTTTTCCTGCATGTACACCCATTCGTGGAAGCCTACCTTACCAAAGGCATTAAAAGTATCCAGGTAAAATGGTTCATGAAATACAAAAAATGGGTAACCATTATCCCAAGGGATTCTTTTAAATATTTAGAATACAAAATTTACAATTCGAAGAAAGAAGAATTGATTGAATTTTCTAATTAAACAAAATTTAAACCTCTTACCCTGTTGTAAGAGGTTTTTTTGTTATCTTCGCGAGGTTCTGAAAAATTAAAATTTTATCAGTTCATTAAAACACAATTAAAAACTCAAATGAAAAAAATTTTATTACTGGTTATTCTGGTGATCCAGAATATCTCTGCCCAGATTATTTCCAAAGACAATGCTTTTGCCACAAACGGAATATACAATTCCGGTATTAATGTCTACTTTTCCTGGACAATGGTTCAGGATTCTGCCGGAAGAATTTACTCATCTTATACTGATCCCAATGGTACTGACTCTGTCTTATTCAGGCTAACAACCAATGGAACCTTAGATCCCTCTTTCGGAAACGGCGGAACAGTTCACTTACCTCATCATACCTATCAGAACCAGCTAAAAATACAATCAGACGGAAAACTGATAATTTTTGGCTATAGCAACACAGCAGGTATAATATACAGGATACTTCCTAATGGTCAACTAGATCCCACCTTTGGAACAGGAGGCATTTCGACAATTCCACCTACAGGCAGTGATATAAATGTCCGTTCTTATGGACTGATTTTACAGCAGAATGGAAAAATAATTATTCATGGTATGATAGATGGTCCGAATGGTACAGGTTGGCACCAGGTTTCCAGACTCAATACCAATGGAAGCATTGACAGTACTTTCGGTAACAGCGGCTCTTTCCGCACGGCAGGAAATCCTGTAAATGGCACATTTGTATTTACTGACAATCAATCCAATATCATTACTCTCTCCAATATCAATTCTGCTAATAATGCTAATGGTATTATGAAAAAATTTAATTCGGAAGGACAGCCCATAACAAGTTTTGGAGATAATGGCACTTTACAAATGACTTTTAACCTGGGGTATGCAGGCGGCGCGATGATGGACAGCAATAACAGGATTGTTTATTCAAACCAGGATCATGAAATTTTCAGAATAAATCCTGATGGAACTCTTGACAATACATTCAATTATAATTTAGATACCTATTCCGGCCTTAATGGCGGTGCATGGATTCAAAGCATTGTAGAAAAAAACGGATATTATTACATCGGCGGAAATGGTGAAGGAGATTTCTCATCTACTTATTTCATTTCAAAACTTAATCAGAATGGCTCCATTAATTCCAGCTTTGGTTATTATTCGGAAGCAGCTGCTTTAAGTTCAATAGAAGAGATGGTTATTAACGATAATAATATCATTGTTAACGGAAGCGGATATATCGTAAAATACCTTTTAAACAATTCCACATTATCTGCTACAGAAGCAGTAAAAAACAATCCGGAAATCGCGTTTGAAAATCCGGCTAAACAAAATCTGGTTTACCGCTCAAAAGAAAAAGTAAACAGGATTGAAATTTATTCTCTTGACGGAAAAATTTTAAAAACAATGCAAAAAGACGACTCAGATATTTCAGAACTTCCAAAAGGAATTTATGTTGCAAAAATAACCTTTGAAAACGGAAAAATTTCAACAAAAAAACTGATCAGGAATTAAAAGATAAAACTCCATAAATTTGATTTAAAAAGTATTTGCTTAATTTTAGCAGGTACTTTTTTTATGTATAAATCCAAATTATTTAATTAAAAATGAGCAAAGAACATCATTACAAAGCAACAATCAACTGGACGGGAAACAAAGGAACAGGGACCAGCAGCTACAGAAACTACGAAAGAAGCTATACCGTTCAAATAGAAAATAAAGCCCTTATTGAAGGTTCTTCGGACCCTGCATTCCGTGGAGATAAAACCAAGCACAATCCGGAAGACCTGTTTCTTTCTTCACTTTCCTCCTGCCATATGCTTTGGTATCTTCATTTCTGTTCTGAAGAAGGCATTATTGTCACCGATTATACAGACGAAGCCACCGGAATCATGACAGAAACAGCTGATGGAAGCGGGCATTTCACATCAGTTACCTTACATCCTACTGTTACCGTTACAGACGAATCAATGGTTGATAAAGCAAAGGAACTTCATTACAAGGCAGGACAATTTTGTTTTATTGCCAAGTCGGTTAATTTCCCGGTAGAACATATCCCTACCCTGTTAGTTAAATAATTTTTAATTTAAGTTTAATATCATATAAATTACCATCAATACTAGGTTTCAATTAAAATAACTCTAAAATTATCTTTCAAAACTCCACAATAAGAGAATTATTTATCAAATAATCAATAAAAATTCAATTTCTTAATCATTATTATTGCAATAAATTGTAATTAATTGTTATTTTTTTATATAATGTGAATATTTTTTTATATTTTTATATAAACAAAACTAACCATGATGAAACCAAGATTAACCATTTTTGATGAGCCATTGCTGTATACAGAAGGTTTATCAAGACTGCTCTCGCAGAGCAAAATCTTTAACACGATTGACATTTGTAATTCTTATGAACCTCTATTTAAACAATTAAAAGAAAATCCTCCGGAAATACTGGTTATAAGCTCCAATATGCTGATGCTTACAGATATTTTCAGACTTGTAGAAGAAATTACCGCCAACAACAAAAACATCAAAATTATTGTCATAGGCAATAATTATGATATGATTGACATCCGGAAGCTTTTTAACAAAGGCATAAAAAGCTATCTTGATAAAAACAGCAGATACGATGAATTCCTAAAATCTATCAATATCCTCCTTCTGAATGAGATCTACATTTGCGACAACGCAAAGGAAAGAATGATCAACTTCATCAGCAGTGAGGAAGGAAAACCGAATCCGCACATTAAAGAGCCTCTTACGCGCAGAGAAATGGAGATCCTTAAACTGATATGCGACGGCTTCAGCAGCAAAGATATTTCTGAAAAGCTGTTCATAAGCATTAATACGGTAGAAACCCACCGCAAAAGGATCCTTCTAAAATTAAACGCAAAAAATTCTGTAGGAATCGTAAAATACGCCTTAGAAAACCACATTATCGACTGATGAAAAAAAGACCATTTCGATTACTCCCCAAAAAAATTCCAAACCTTCGGTTTGGAATTTTTTTGGGGAGTAATCGAAATCAATAGTGAAACCTAGCTTTACAAATAAATCATTCAGAACCAAAAGTAACATTTAAGATTTCAAACAATAATCTGCTCCGGTCCTCATCATTCATCATTTATAATTTACCATTCGTCTCATAACCTACAAATACTTCTGCATACAAAAATGGTCAATTATCTTTCGACAATTGACCATTCCCCATTGACCGTACTTCGCTACTCATAATCCGGCATTTCGCCGTTACTGAAAAGAGAAGCTCTTGAAAGATCAGTCATTGTACTGTTGAGATCAATGACCATCACATTTTTCTGTGATATATTGTCATTGGAAGTATTCATAAAGATGACTTGGGCATTATTCGGTGAGAATCTTGGGTCAAGATCATTCGTTCCCATTGGTTTTTCGCTTTCCGCGGAAATATCGTATACTGTATCATTTGTCAGATTGTAGATAAAGATATGGGAATCAAGCTGTCGGTAATTTCCGCTTCCATCCTGATATCCTGAAATATCACGTGTGAAGACCAGCATTTGCCCATCCACAGAGAAGTTCAGTCCGCCTGCAGCTCCTGCAGTTCCTGTCAGAACGGTTTTCAACACACTTCCTGTCATATCTATGATGTAGATTTTTGTATTGTATCCGTTATAATCATTTGTTTTTAAAGCAATCCTGCTGCCGTCATAGCTCCAGTCGCATTCAGAGATCATACTGCCATCCGGAGTGGTATAGACAAGATTCAGTCCGCTACCGTCCTTATTGATCCTGTATAATTTATTAAAGTTTGAATAGAGGATTTCCTGGCCGTTTGTACTCCAAGCAAAATCCATTTCATAATTATTAAACCCTGCTACAGCTACCGTAGTTACTTTAAAAGGGTTTGAACCATCAGGATTTGCCGTATAAATATGGGTACTTCCGCCTTCCGTACGCAGAAATGCAATCAGTCCGGCGTTATTGTTTTTCCTTGGCCTCCAGCTGTTATAAGATGAATTGGTAAACTGGAAACTGTTTCCCTGCTCATCACTGGACATGATCACAAAATTTCCGTTTTGTTTCTGTACGTAATGATAGCGGTTTGCCGGAATCGTATTGGTTGTAAATTTACTGATGGAGCTTAAAACTGGCGGGTGAATGCCGTCCGAAACAGACACCTGCCAGAAGTAACTAACACCAAACTTCAAATTGGTAAGCGAATAATGATTCGCCGCCAAATCATTAACCTGAATCACATTCGTGTCAAGGTTATTTTTTATTGTTAAACTATATCTTAAAACATCAGCCGTATCAGGATCTGTAGCGGTCCACGTCAGCTCAACGTTTAAAGGTTGATTTACCGCATTATCTACCGGACTAAGCAGTTGCGGTGCAGAAGGAGGAGAATTGAGCGATTCGTCATCGTCCATTTCAAAAACCACGGTAACAACCTGGTTCTGGTTTTGTATATTAACACCCTGAAAAGTGGTGATATAGCCTGAGAGTTCAGCCTTCACAGAATAATTTCCCAGTGGCATCGCGGCAATTTCAAATGTACCGTCTGTTCCGCTGAAAACCGTCTGTGTAGTAGGTGCTGTGAAAATTTTCACGTTAGAAATAGGCACATTCGTACCTCTTTTTACAACCTTTCCTTTCAATGATCCTGTCTGAGCCTGTTCTATGAGGTCTTCATTACATGAAAACAGACAAAAAGTAAGGATGAATATGCTGAGTATTTTGATTAAAGTTTTCATAGTTCATGTTTTTATTTGTTTCCAATGTAAAAGTTGATTCCAATCGCGAACCGGAGTGCCTGATCTTTTCTTTTCCCGTTCACCATTCCTTCCCAGTTGTCTTTAAAACCGATATCATATTGTGAAGAAGCCCGGATTGCGGTATTATTCCCGATCATGAATTCCAGTCCTCCGCCAACCTGGCCTTTATACTGAGGTTTATACTTTGAAAACATAGCACCCACCCCGCCGTAAACATATGGGCTGAGCCTGTATTTCGGGAACAGCAGAAATTCGAGATTAAGCTCAGGAACAAGATAATTTCTTTTAATTATATTTTCGTTCTCTAAAGTGAAATAGCTCCCACTGGCTTCAAGATTGAAATTGGGGCTTATAAAATACTTTATCCCGAATTTCCCACCCACATTCATTTTAGGATTTACATAATCATCTTTAATTTTCTGAGCTTCTATATTGGCAAAAATGGACATCTTTTGTCTGTAGTTTTCAGGGAATTTATTACCAACCGTTCTACCCACATTTTCATCCTGCTCTCTGTTGTAACTGTTGATGAGCGCCTGATAACCGTTTAAGTTTTCTGATGCTTTACCCCATATTTTATCCCTGATCCCCTCAATAATCAGAGATCTTACAGCTTTTTCAATCGCTTCGGTTACAGCGAGCTGTACAGGTTCGTTTTGGGTAAGCCCTACTTCAGCCTCCAACAGTCTTTCCGTATCTATATACCTGAAAAAGCTTCCATTCACACTTGTGGAAAGGATGGTTTTCGAAGTGTAAACAGTTTTGAGAATCTCACCGTTAAGGGTAGAAACCGCACGTAAATAAATGGTAATTCTATCCTGACGGTACTGTGTAGATGCTCCTATTCCGAAGTATCTTGCCCCAAGGCCACCGGTCATAATATTACTGTCGTAAGAAATCACACCCCCTTCGAGAAGAATTCCCGCATAGAGAAGAGGTGGAAGTGACTGGCTGTTTTTATCAGCATCTTTCATATATTCCTGTCTTGTGGACCGGATAATTTGTCTTTCATTTAAAAGATTGGCGATATTTTCTCTTTCAATCGGAATAAACCACCGGCTGTCTTCCAGTGCTTTGATCAGAATAGTCGTCGTTCCCTGAGGAACAGCCGTACTCCAGTTGTTTCCGTTTTCCGACGGCTTATACTGACCGGTCTGATCTCTGAATTTGTAGACGCCAATGACTATTTTTTCCTGGGGAAGAGGAAGGTTCCTCAATTCCGTAGTAGAAGGTGTGAGCTCTCCCATCGTAGATCTTTCAGGATCGGAAGGAAGACCCAGGATTGAACTGCAGGCCTGCATTATGCACAGCAGGAACGTACAGAAAAAAATTCTGGTGTAAGTGTAAGTTCTCATGGTAAGTCTGGTTTTTAGTTATTTTTTATTTTGGAATTACGATCTCGGACTGATCGCCTGAACTGGTATCCAAAATATTGATCAAAAGGCCCTGGGCTGTTGCAGTAATCTGCAGGTAAAGCGATCCGAAAAGATAATTTCCGGGCTTTATACTGCCCTCCCCGAACTGATCTTCAAACAATTTCCGGGACAGTTCGCTCAGGATTTGCCTGTTGAGGCTCTGGCTGAAGCTGTCCAGAGAATTAACATTATCAAGCAAACTGCTGAAATCGTTATCTTTTTCATCAAACTGATTCTGGGCATTTGCTGAACTTAAAAGCCACTGATAATTAAAAGTATCACCTCCGAATGCCGGATTGACGGGCTTATAAACTAGCTGCTGGGCTTTTCCGGAGAAAATACCCGCAATAAACATTAAAATAATGATAAAAGTTTTCATGGCGGACGTTTTTAGTATATAAATTCATTTTTAATGAGATTTTTTTTGGCATTAAATTCTTTGATATATTTTAAGCTGGCTGCCAGCTGTTCTTTCAGGTAATCTTCGCTTGGATTGGTCATAAAACTGTAAATCACCTTATCGTCAATCTGGATATTGATCTGGCCGCTGGTACCGCGAAGAGGAAGTTCGGAAATGGTAACTGCACCGTTGCTTTTGTCGGGAATCTGGCTGTACTGTATATAAAAAAGATCATAAAAGTCTTTTCCAACCTTGGTTTTGGTTTCGTCAATGGTAAGACCTTTAAGCTCAAATACAGCATCTTCTTCCACCTTAGCTGTTTTCTTTTTGAAGAGATCGTTATTGAGTTCCAGACTGTCTTTTGCAATCAGTTTCTGGGTTTCTTCATCTTTTATATAAAGGAAAGCTTTCAGAGCGTCTTTTGGCTCGAGATTGACATTGATCTCGGATAGAACTTTTACTTCATTGGGATTAATGGAAAATTTTCCGCTCTGCTTGTTATTGGAAAGGTTTCCGGAGTTTCCTTTTTTAATGGAAATCAACAGGTAATTCAATTCTTTATAAACCGCTGTATTATTGGTCACAACTGCTTTGAGCCTGATCTGATTTTCGAGGATACTGCTTTCAATCTTTGCATTCACTTTTCTATCTTCCTGCCCATCAACCATAGCAGACAGGAAGATAAATAAAGTGCACAGATTTAAGGAATATAAAAATTTCATCACTTGTGTTTTAATAATTTCTCATAAAAATAGTTTTGTTGTCACCTTTTACATGGATCTGCATTCCGTCTGAGACGCTGTTGCTTCCGGTAATATCAATGATATTGTTATTCCCTTGTGCAGTAACAGCTGTTTTGGTTTCCTTATCTGTAAAAGAATTGATAAAGTAAAGTGTATTGAAGTCTCCCAGCTGTTGCACAGCGATATTTGTTTTAGCATTAAGGAAAAGTTCCGCATTATTGTAATCCCCTATCTGGATAACGTTGGAACCGTAAAGCCCTTGCTGCTCTGTCTGCTGTCTCAGTATAAGATCAAGAACCGTATTGCTGTTGACCTTGTCCCAGTCTACCTGCTGTGCCTGTACGCACAGTACTGCGAAAAGTGTAAAGGCACCCCATCCCAGTTTAAACATGGTATTAATTTTTAATAAAGGTACACGAATAGAGAATTGAGAAAAACACACCCAGCAGGTACAGATGTAAAATCATGGTTTCTGGGTATGTTCATCATGAAAAGCTTAATTTAAAAAAGGAGAAAACCATATAGCTTCTCCTTTTTATTCTAAATTACAGTACATCATTAATTGGATTGATTTATAACCATTGAGTTTCCGTTACCCATTTGAGTTCCTAAATGGACATGGGCATCTCCGCTTTGACTCACCCAGGTAAAGTTATTATTACCCATTTGAGTATCAATTGCCGTATTAGAATCTCCTGCCTGAATTTGATATAGCTGGTTACTGTTTCCAACCTGTACCCCCACGGCCATATTATCATTACCGAGCTGAACTGAAGCAGCAATATTATTATTTCCTACCTGAGTATGTGTAGCACTGTTATCATTACCATCCTGATACTGTATCAAAAGGTTATCACTACCCACCTGAACACCACTTGCATCATTTCTTCTTCCAAGCTGAATCTGATAAGCATCATTTCCACTACCTAGCTGAATAGCAGAGGCATCATTTCTTCTACCATCCTGATATTGCACTACAGTGTTTCCTATACCCAACTGTACAGAAGATGCATCGTTTCTTCTTCCGATTTGAGTTTGATCTGTAGCGTTAAATGCGCCAAACTGCCAGGTTGATGCAGAGTTTCTGTTTCCTAACTGTAATACATTATTGACATTAGCAAGCCCTGTTTGGTCTACATCAACTGAGTTTCTGTTACCAATACTTTGAGCAGTGTTAACGTTAAAAGCACCTACCTGATCAATATCTGCCGTATTACGGTTCCCATCCTGTGTAAGGGTGTTGATGTTCAAAAGACCTGTTTGGTCAACAGTAGCAACGTTCAAGTTTCCGATCTGGGCAGTAACATCAATATTTGATTGTGCGAAGCTGAAACTCATGGCCATTAGTGTAAATACACCTGTAATAAAGTTTTTCATTTTGATAAAAATTAATTGGTTAATAGTATGACAAAGGTATATGCTAAACCAAAATGAAAAACCACTGCTAAAGTGTAAATTTTCAAAATCACTGTTTACAGTTTTGAAAGTAACTGTTTACCGTTTCTTCGGAATCACTCATTTCAGTTACGTGAAAATACGGTACATTACACAGTGATTTTCATACAGATAAAACAAATAACTCCTATTTTATCCATATAATTTTACATCTCATAAATTTTTATTTTTTTTAATCTCCTTAATTTTTCAATCAGAGTCTGATGGTTAATTAATGTTAATGCCTGTTCTTTTCTTCAGTATATATTGCTAAATTTGAGGTATGGAAAGTTTTGGAAAAGATTTATTGAGGAAAATTACAAATGTAGAGCTCCCGGGGATAAATGCCCATGGAGTATTTTCACCTCCTTCCCGACCTGTATTTACGTATGATGAAGTGTTGGCAAAAAATCCAAAATTTGCAGCTGTTAATATCGTACTCTATTTAAAAGATAATGAATGGTATTTCCCATTGATTCAAAGAACCATTAACGAACATGACAGACACAGCGGACAGATCTCCTTACCAGGCGGCAAGCGCGAAGAGATGGACAGAGACTTTGCTGAAACTGCAGTACGTGAAACGTCAGAAGAGATTGGTATCGACAAACATTATATAAGGGTGATCAGGGAGATGTCTCCTATTTATATTCCACCAAGCAATTTTTATGTATATCCTTACATTTCGTATACTAAAAAGAATCCGCTTTTCGTTCTCCAGCAGAGTGAAGCGGTAGAAACTATAGAATTTCCTATCACTTCTTTCCTGAATCTTCCGGACAGCCCTGAAATTATGGCAATACCCGGTGCTGCCGGACATGAAGTTCCGGTTATTAATTTCAACGGATATATTATCTGGGGTGCTACAGCAATGATATTGAGCGAGTTTAGCCAGTTGCTGAAAAAAATGTAACTTTGCACTACCGTGTTTAATTGAGAGATGGCGAAGAAAAATATTTTCACCGATGCATTCGGAACACCTTATTTTTTAAAAAGGTTTATTATTTTTATTTTAGGGATTGTATCTTACAGAAGGTTCAACGGCTTTAATAAATTAAGTATAACCGGTACGGAACACCTTGTGGATCTTCCCGATTCCAATGTGCTTTTCGTATCCAACCATCAAACCTATTTTGCAGATGTAGCAGCAATGTACCATGCATTCTGTGCTGTAAACAACGGATATCTGAACACGATTAAAAACCCTATCTACCTGCTCAATCCAAAGATCGATTTTTATTATGTGGCAGCAGAAGAAACCATGAATAAAGGAATTCTTCCGAAGATTTTTAAGATTGCCGGTGCTGTAACGGTAAAAAGAACCTGGAGAGCAGAGGGTAAAACAGTCAACAGAATGGTAGACCTCACTGAGGTTGACAATATTATGAAAGCTTTGGACAACGGCTGGGTAGCTACCTTCCCTCAAGGTACTACATCTGCATTTGCCCAGGGACGAAGAGGAACAGCCAAACTGGTCAAAAATCAGCGCCCGATTGTGATTCCTATCAAGATCAACGGGTTCAGAAGGGCATTTGACAAGAAAGGCCTCCGTGTAAAGGTTACAGGCGTAAAACCTACCATGGAGTTCAAAGCACCTTTGGATATAGATTACGATAACGAAAAGGCGCCGGAAATTTTATTGAAAATCATGACTGCCATTGAGCAGACAGAAGATTTCAATGTACTACACAATTATGATGAAGAACTTAAAGCTAAAAAATTAGAACAAAAGGATTCAAATAATTAAAGTAAGTAGAAAATTATGAACAAAATATTAGGGATCTTATTCACGGTCATAGTATTAGTTTCGTGTAACAGCCAGAAAGTATATTCAGACTTTGATATAAGCTATTCCAGAAGCGGAGGTTATGCTCCCAGATATGAGAATTTACTCATCAAAGGTAATAATGCCCATTATTCTCTTGAAGAAGGGGGGAAAAAACACAAACAGGACTTCAAAGTTTCGGATGAAGATTTGAAGAAACTGGATCAGACGCTTTCCCAGAACAACTTCAGAAGGATACAGGAAGATCACAAAAAACTGTATGATAATGTGACCACTTCCATTAATGTAAAGAAAGGCCCGAATGAAGGCAGCAAGTCTGACGGCAGCCTGATGATGCCTAACTTTACTACAAACTGGAACAATATCCTGAATGTTTTTCAGGAGTTCATTAATAACAATGTAAAAAACAGTAAATAAAGTTGAAAACCCACTTCATTGCTATCGGCGGAAGCGCCATGCATAATCTTGCTATTGCGTTAAAGGACAAAGGATATCAGGTAACAGGTTCGGATGATGCTATTTTTGAGCCGTCACGATCCAGACTGGAAAAGAAAGGAATTCTGCCTGAGGAATTGGGTTGGTTCCCGGAAAAAATAACTGCAGATATTGATGCTGTAATCCTTGGAATGCATGCCCATCAGGATAATCCTGAGCTGGCAAAGGCAAAAGAACTGGGTTTAAAAATTTATTCATACCCTGAATTTCTTTACGAACAGTCGAAAAACAAAACAAGAGTGGTAATTGCCGGATCGCATGGTAAAACGACCATTACTTCCATGATTCTTCATGTGCTGAATTTTCACCGGAAAGATGTGGATTTTATGGTGGGCGCACAGCTTGAAGGTTTTGACTGCATGGTAAAGCTAACACAGGAGAACGATTTTATGGTACTTGAAGGTGATGAATATTTGTCCTCTCCTATTGACCTTCGTTCAAAATTCCTTCTGTATCAGCCGAATATTGCTTTAATGAGCGGTATTGCATGGGATCATATCAATGTATTCAAAACATTTGACGATTATATAGATCAGTTCAGAAAATTTGTTGCAAGCATTACTCCCGGCGGTGTTCTTGTATACAATGAAGAGGATGCGGAAGTAGTAAAAGTAGTGGAAGCCGCAGAAAATTATTTCAGAAAAATTCCATACAAAACTCCTGAGTATGAGATCAGCAACGGGAAAGTATATTTAAAAACCGAAATGGGCGATATTCCTCTTTCTGTTTTTGGATCTCACAATCTGCTGAATATGGAAGGCGCAAGACATATCTGCCAGCAGCTGGGTATTATGGACGAAGATTTCTACGAAGCTATTATGAGCTTCAAAGGAGCTTCAAAACGTCTTGAAAAAGTGGAAAGAGAAGATCAGGGAACTCTTTACAAAGATTTTGCCCACGCACCAAGTAAGGTAAAAGCAGCAGTAAAAGCATTCTGCGAACAGTTTAAAAAAGAAAAGAAATACGGTTTCCTGGAACTTCACACCTATTCAAGTTTAAATCCGGTGTTTCTTGAACAGTATGACCACGCTATGGACGGTTTGGATGAAGCTGTTGTTTTCTATTCTGAAGATGCTTTAAAAATCAAAAGAATGGAGCCTATTTCCCCCGAATTTATTAAAGAAAAATTCAAAAATAACGGTTTGAGAGTATTTACAAATGCTGCAGATCTTCATGCATACTGGGAAACTTTAGATAAAACCGATGGTGTTTTCCTTATGATGAGCTCCGGCAACTTCGGAGGACTGGACCTGACAAAATAAAAACATATAAATATTAAAAAGCCTTTCACAGATTCTGTGAAAGGCTTTTTATTTAAAGCTACTTTTAATAGTCTATTTACATTTTATCTATCATTCCCAATTCATCATTGTCATTCCAAATCTTTTTTTCCATTTGCCTATTGTATTTCTACTGACATTAAAAAGCTTAGCTGCTTCCTGATTATTGAGTCTGTGAGTTTCCTGATATTCTAAAATTTTTTTAATACTCACTTTATCATAAGAACGCAGCCTTTGATTAAAGAAAACATTTCCTTTGTCAGGGCAGTCAAAAATTGCACTATTGATCCTAATAAGCTCAAGTGAATTTTTTATTTTCTTAGAAAGCAAATAAGTAAACTCTTCCCTTTTTTCAGGAAACTTCCTTTCAATCAAATCGATATAAATTTTATTATAATCCGGATGATTCATACTTTAAATTTTACTGTTATTTATCTTCCTGTTTTGCAATCCATTTATATAAGGTTGTTTTCGGAATTTTATATTCTTCAATAATTTGTTTTTTTGTTTTCTCTTTGCAGTCAATCAATTCCAAAATAAAATCTATGATTTCCTTGGTATAAATGTGTTTTCTGAATATGGGCAGATTACTTGCTTCTTTATTGGAAGGCGACACATTTCCGGGAGGTGCATACAATATCAGATGCTGAGAATACAGCCTGAAAAAATCATATTTGAGAAGCTTGCTCCATCTTAACAGAATATCAGAATCCAGGCTTTCACCCTGAAACATTTCTGATATTTTATCTTCAGGCAGCTTTAGAAAATTACAGATACGGGGCATTCCTATTTGGCTCTCCTCTACTTTCTGGTATATTAAATTTCCAATATGTATATTTTTAAAATTAATTGCCATAATGTCACTAGTTTTCGATAGATAATTGATATAATGGATAGTGGTGGTTCGATTTTTAGAAAATAAGAAATAAGCCCCCTTTATTTGAGATTCTCTCCCATCATTTGTGTGCATTGACTTAATCAGGGGGCTTACATAGAAAAACTACTAAGATTTATTGAATTTTTACAATCGTCACACTGGATGTGCTTACGCCGTCAAAGTTCAATATTCCGTTATAATCCGCTCCGTCTTTATATCTCTGTGAACGAAGAGTGAGAACGGAACCCGCTGTTACCTGGATATATGAATTCAAACCGAATGCAAACCTTCCACCTATATTTATATCACCAGGATTATATTGAGGTACCAATGTAATCACCTTTGCAGAAGCCAGATTTCCATTCAAATTAAAATAAATGTAATCGCTTAATCTGGACTGATCAACAGCCGGAGCCTGCTTTAATGCCAGATTTAAAGAAACAAGATAAAGACCGCTCTGGTTAATTTTCAGTTGGTAATCATCTATCTTTTCAAACATAGCAGCGTCATCATTAAAAACTGCTGAATTAAAGATATCTATTCCCACCGGGGATGCAACTGTAGCAGGATTAAAATTGGTTGTACTTGCAGGTGAGCTCGCAAACTTTACTGCTTTTGATTCTGCTGTTCCCAGTTCTGCAGGAAAGTTCCACTTATTATTCATCCATACATAGATTCCGGGAATTAAAACATCAGCTCCTGTTCCTGATCTCAATGTATTGAAAACCATAGTCCCGTCGGGAATATTACCAGCTAAAGGTGATTTAAGATTTTTAGCTGTTAATTCTACTTTGGGTATTAAAACTCCTTTATTAGATGATGTGATGTCTAATGCGGAAGATGTAGCAGGAGCAGTTGTACCTATTCCGACCTGCCCGAAAGCTTTAGAGGTACAAAAACAGATTAATAAAAGTTTGAATATATTTTTCATCCTATTTTTCTTTTTTAATTGATATTAACGAATACGAAGTATAGCAATACTTGAATCTCCACCTTGATAAAAACGAACTTGTGCTGTGGCGCAATCACTACAATAAGTTCCCGGAGTTTTCCTAATTTTTATGGTAACCACATCCCCATCTGCCAGTTCAAGATATTCTGTAAAAGAATGGGAAAAAAGTCCCCTGTTATCATTAACAGATGCAGTGAAGCCCGGCGAGAAAACCTGCTCTGTACCTGCCGGATTGCCATTTACATAAATTCTGGCACTTAGAGAAACACGCCCTTCATCATCTCCGTCATCTCTGTTAAATGACAATAAAGCAGAGATTGAATACAGCCCCGGATCATGTATGGTAACCGATTGGCCAGCGGTGCTTACATCATATACAGCAGCACTTTCATTGATAATCTTATTACCAAAAAGCTTTACATTCTGCCAGGAATTTATATTATAATTAGTAGAGGTCTCAGTATTGATATATTTCATCAAAGTATGCTTCAGATTCACATTTAAACTTGTCCATTGCTGCTCTTCCGCACTCCACCAGTGTAAACCCTGGGTAATTATATCCGGGAAATTCCCTACCGTTGCAGTATTGAAAACCATAGTTCCTGTAGGAATTGTAGAAGCAAGAGGTGAAGTTGAAGTACGCGAGGTTAAAGCAACCCTTGGAAACAAAACGCCTTTGTTCGAGGATTCTATCTGAAGCATTACACCTTCTGCTATATTGCCTGTATTGATTCCGACCTGGGATGTTATGCGAACTGCTGTAAAAATTGTCAAAATGACTATGTATAAATTCTTTTTCATAATTATCTGATTTTTTCAATAGATATTGTAGAGCTATTGGGGTTTTTAAAGTGAACATCAGTGGCCGGGTCAATTTCATAGGTTCGTACCCTCATAGTATATCCCGCTACGTTAATAGGCACGTAAATCACAAAACTTTTTCCATTCGGGAAATGAGATTCCAAACCTCCTCCACTGTCCCACCTTCCAGGTATATACATATTGTCCGAAACAATATTACCCAATCCGTTAACCATAATTTCAACACCGAAATTATCAGCTCCACCGGTAGAAGCCAGATCGAGATTCAGAATGACCTTATAATAGCCTACTTCATTTATTTTCAAAGTTTTGGCATCTATTTTTTCATAGAGAGCAGGATTGCTATTAAATCTCACATTTGCAAATAAATCTGCGGCAATACCAGCATCAGTTCCATTAAGATCTGTTGATGTATCCTGATTCGCAAATAATGCAGTATCATTAGGGCTAGCGGGGCTTTGTCCTATTCTTTTCCAGATTAAGCCTGCATTATCCCAATAATAAAGACCGGGAACAACAGCTTTATTACCGGTTCCGTTAGCCGTCGTATTGTATACCATAAGTCCCGTAACAGCTGTTCCGGATACCGGAGCAAAAATATCTGTAGCAGTAAGTGCTACTCTCGGAAATAAGATTCCGCCAAAATAAGAGCTGTTTTGCTGAGGGGTACTCTGAATCTGCAGAACAATACCAGGATCCACACTGGAGGTCCCTATTCCGACTTGTCCAAAAACATTGATGCTCAATGCAGATAACATCAATAGTATCGATTTGTGTATTTTTTTCATCGAATTTTTATTGTTTTTAATATTTTTTTAAAGAAAGAATCTGTTCAATTTATTTTCATCGAAACAGAGCAGATAAAATGTACTTACTGTATTATAAGTCTCTATACAATAGATAAGGAGGAGGTCTTTCTGTATAAGTTAATGTTACCGAATAGGGTAATGAATACCCAAAAATCAGATAGGAAAAACCAAGATACTTTCTGGGAGTTAGAAAGCATCCTGGAAAAAAAATCTTCATCATTTGTTTTTTTGTCATCATACATATTGAAAATTTTTCGAGAATATGAGGGGTATTCTATGAAAATTTCCGGTTGTTTTTAAGGATCTGGTCTTTAGAATGTCTATTTAAATAGTAAACAGGCAAATAAAATCCTATAGTTAAAGCTCCTGTATCGAATCTAATGGATTACAAAGATTGCAGTCAATCATGATCTGCAAGATTCGGGCATAGTACTGATGTTTAGCCTTGTTGTGTTTTTTTAGATTCGACTGCGAAATTACTTTGCAATCTGTTTTGGAGACAAAAAAAAAGACTCTCATAAACACCCGCAAGGGTAAAAACTCGAAAAATAATTAATTAAATACTTAATATCCATTGAGTTATTTCAGTATCAGAGGGGATATTAAGCTTTTTTCTTAATCTGTATTTTTTCCCTTCTACAGATTTTATTGTTGTGTTAGTATAGGTTGCAATCTGCTTAGTATCTAAATTCAGCCTCATCATGGCACATAAATGCTGCTCGGACAGAATAAGTTTTGCACCTCTGTCATCCAATATGGAGAAAAACTCAGGGAAAAAAAATTCAAACTTATTCAGGAAAAATGGATCGTTCTTTTGGGCCAGGTTCATAATCTCATTGATATTATCCTCTGTGAGTTTATTTGCTGCAAACTGGTTTTTAAGCAATCTTTCATTTTTGTTCTGTAAAGATTTTATGGCATTTATATTATATTCATTTTCAGAATTCAGTGTAGAAACAATTGATCTTTTCCTTTCTATAAAATAATAATCAACCATAAAAACCAATATGCTAAAGGTCACATTTAAGATCATCAGCTTTTTTTCATACTTTTTAATAGTAATCAGCGAGTTCTTATCAACCAGGCGAAAGTCAAATAATATTGTTATATATAGAAGTGCAAGTATAAAACCGGCAATGAAGAAAATAATTTTTTTGTCTTTTTTGAGCTCAAAAAAAAAAGGAAGTGCCGATAAAAGTGAAAAATAAAATAAATAAACACCGCTTTCCTGGCCACAAAATGAAGAATAGTAAGTAACGACTAATGATAGGCAAATGAAGCTGGAGGCAATAAGACTTTTATTTTCCCGGTATTCTTTCAGCAGCATCACCAATATCCAGGAAAAAGAAATACCTCCTAAAAAAATACTGTTCACTGTAATTCCTAAAAATATGACAATAGAAATACTATGAAAGAAAAAAATAAAGAAAAGCAATATCAGATATTGGTTAATCAGTACAGTAAAACACCTTTCAAGCTCGTTAGCATTTTCGCTGATTCCCCATGTAGAAATAAATCTTGATAATTGCCATTTTTTTAAAGAAAATTTGTTTTTCAAAGTCATAGTTTGCATTAATACCTACCTGTACATAAATGATAATGAATTGTAATACTTTTTACAATTTCCTTTAACAAAAATATTCCTATTGACCTCTAAATACAAACAAAATACACACTCATAAACACTCACGAGTGCACAAGTTATTGCACGCAAAAACAAGCGCGTATCAAATACACATAATAAAATTTAAAACATTCTTAATCTTTAAAAAAGATATTGATTTTTTTCTTACTTACTTTCAATTTTAAGAATGATAAAAACTGTTAACTATTTCTGAATTATTAACAACTTATAGAAACGGGTATAAAAAGGGGATTAAAATTCGACTACAAAAAAGGACTTATCCAATTTCTGTAATAAGATTTTTCAAAATATCTTCTGTAGAAGAAGTATTATAATCATGAATAGACTGCCCGGCCCAGATACTTACGAATTCCGGATTATTCAGCGTTTTTGAAACTCTCCGTAATTCATTCGTCAGTTTATTCTGATAAGGATAAGGTAAGATAAAGCCGGATTTTTCAATATTTTCTATGAATTTATTTTTTATTCCTCGTGCATACCGTCCCGAAAAGCTTTTTGTAAGAACAATATCTTTTTCTGTTACTTTTTTCAGTCTTTCTTTTTCAAAAGGCTGTAAAGCACTTTCCTGTGATGCTAACAACATGCTTCCAATCTGAAAACCCAAAGCACCAAGTTCTTTTGCTGCTCTTAAAGTTTTTCCATTGTAAATCCCACCCGCATAAATCAGTGGAACTTTCACATGATCATAAACTTCTGATAATAAAGACAACCCACCTATCTTTGGAATATTATCAGCATCAAAAGTTCCTCTGTGTCCTCCGGCTTCAATTCCTTGTACACAGATTATATCAATACCCGACTTTTCCAGAATTAATGCCTCCTCCACTGAAGTGCATGTTCCTATAAGTGTTACTCCGTTCTCTTTAAGTTTTTGAATACTCTGATCATCCAGGTTCCCGAAAGTAAAGCTCAGAATTTTGCAGCCCTCTTCAATAATAGCGTCCAGCTGTTCATGATAACTGCTCACTTTGATCTCATCAAGATCCGGGAGTTTGACTTCTATATGATTTTCTCTCGCCAGCTGGATCATAAACTGTTTAACTTCAACAAACTTTTCCCTCAAAGCGCCAGTCAGCTCAGGAATATTGTGAACAAAAATATTAACAGCAAAAGGCTGATTAGTAAGTATTTTAGTATTTCTGATAAGTTCAGCAGATTTTTCCGCAGAAAGATCAGCCAATGCCAATGATCCCAAACAACCGGCTTTTGTAGCAGCAGCAACCATCTGAGGGGTGCTCACTCCAAACATCGGAGCCTGAATTACAGGATATTTTATATCTAAAATTTTACTGATTGTATCCGGCCAGATCATAAGAATTATTTTATCTAAAATTTACGTAAAAATGATGACACGGATAGCTTACTAAGCATGATATTGCTCATAAGCATTTAATAGAAAGCAGTAAACTATAATTTTTTCCGAAGGTCCTTGTAGTGCTTTTTCATTTCAGGATCAAGCTTTTCTATAGCGTAAGAAAAGGTAGCTGCAGGAATTGTTTTCACATATCGATCAAGAAAATGATATAGCTTTTTTGAATCCTTCTTTCCAGCTTCCCTTATCCAGCTTCCGACAGCTTTATTTACAAGTTCATTAGAATCATGAACAAGAATTTCAGCAATTTTAAAGGTGTCTGCAATATCCCCTTTTCTGATAAAAGCATGAGTACTGACTATTGCAGTTCTCCTCCTCCACGGATCCTCAGATTTTGCCAATTCATATAAAATATCTTTAGGCTTGTCAATCAGATAGTCTCCAACAATTCTCCGTGCTCCTCTATCCACAAAATCCCAGTTATTCAGACGGTCATGACGATTTAAATACAGATCGAAAAGTTCTTTTTTCTTTTCTTCGGAAGCTTTTTTATTTCCTGCCTGAAAATCCATGATGCTCACCGCACCCATTCTCACTTCATAGAAATCACTGTCCAGAAGCTTATTGATTTCTTCCAGTGGCAATGCAGAAAATTCTTTGGCAGTATTAAAAACATCACCAAATTTTACATTAAAAGGCTGAGTTATGCCATCATTCCCTTTAAAAAATTTTTCAACCTTATTAACCTCTTTCTCATTTCTGAAGGTCGACAGTTTCTCTATGAATTGTACTGCAGTCATGGTTTTTATCTAAAATTAAAAAAAATCTCCCGCCTATTAAACCGATTCAGCAGATCATTATAATCTGTACCGTCCGTTTAATCTGCAGGAGAGATCATATAGGAAATCTATTATTAAATATCCGCTACGGATTTCAACATTTTCTGCTCCCATTCAGGGTCTTTAGGATCAAAGAACAATCTTTTTCCTGTATCTAAAGAACGGACAATATTCATTTCATCCTCAATCAGCTCAAAATCAAAAACATTAAAGTTTTCTTCAATTCTGGAAGGTGTCACAGATTTTGGAATCACCACAAATCCTTCCTGAAGGTGCCATCTAAGAATAACCTGAGCTACTGTTTTATTATATTTTTCAGCAACTGCTTTTAGCTGAGAATTGTTCAAAAGGTCTGCATTACCATTTCCAAGCGGGCTCCAAGGCTGTGTTATGATATTGTTTTCCCTGTCATATACCTGAAGTTCTTTCTGTTGGAAAACCGGGTGAAGCTCAATCTGGTTGATTACCGGAAGGACGGTTGAATTTGCTTTTAACTCTTCCAGTTTTTCTACAGTAAAGTTACATACCCCAATAGCTTTGATTTTTCCTTCAGTATATAGTTCTTCTAAAGCTTTCCATGTCCCTAAAAAATCCCCGTATGGCCAGTGAACAAGATACATATCCAGATAATCCATCTGCAGCCTGTCCAATGTTCTCTGAAATGCTTTTTTTGTCTGTTCATAACCATGATCCTGAACCCAGACTTTTGAAGTAATAAATAGTTCATCTCTATTTACTCCACTGTCCTTCACTCCTTGCCCTACTGCTGTTTCATTCTGGTAAATAGCTGCAGTATCGATCATCCTGTATCCTGTTTGAATAGCCTTTATCACTGCTTTTTCGCACTCATCCAGATTTTCCATCTGCCATACTCCAAAACCTAAAGCCGGGATATCCACTCCGTTATTTAATGTCACTACAGGCTGCCCCGTATATGTTTTCTTTTGCATAATTCTTTAATTTAATTTTTAAAGCCTAACAAATTTGCAATAAAAAATTGAAAATCCGGCTTACTATTTTTATTGTTTTTAAACTTACTTTTTTAAGTATCCATCTTTTGCTATTTGCTGAAAAACTGCTTAAAATAACAATATCCAACAATTTTATATTATACATAAGCTTATTAAGTGATGAAACCACAACTCTTTGCTTAGCTTAAAACTAAAACACTTAATTTTTAAAACTTTGCGTTGAAAAAGCTTTCTGCTAGTTATAAGCCAATCTTTTTTTAACGCAAAGTTTTATATTCACAATGCATATTTTAAGGAATGCAAAGAATAAATCAATTTTTCAAATTGATTTTGTCGAAGCAAACGGTATATATATTATTATAATTTTTAATACTAGCCTGGCTGCTTCTAATTTCTATTTTTCCCTATTTTTGTAAGAAACTCATCATAATGCCTCATCAAATCAGATTGGCTACAGCCAAAGATTATTCTAAAGTCATGGAGATCTGGGAATCTTCTGTAAAAGCCACCCACGATTTCCTTTCTGATAAAGATTTTGACTATTTTAAAGAAGCCATTCCAAGAGACTATCTCCCGAATCTGGAAGTCTATTTGATTTCAGAGGATGGAAAAGCTGCAGGTTTTGCTTCTGTGGCCGAGGGTAATCTGGAAATGCTTTTTATTCATAATGATCTGCGTGGAAAAGGATATGGCAAACTACTCTATGAATTTATGAAGCAGACTACCGGTTTAACCAAGGTAGATGTCAATGAACAGAATCCCCAAGCCATAGGGTTTTATGAAAAACTGGGCTTCAAAAAGATTGGGAGATCGGAAAAAGATGGCTCAGGAAAGGATTATCCTCTTATTCACATGAGCCTGTAACTTTGTTTTTAAGAAAATAGATTCCGGAACAGGTATTCCTTACGACTACAACATCTAGAGAAATAAATCCGTACGGTCTCTAATAATAGCATTAATTAATCAGTTTTTATAATGTCTTCAATTCTTTTACAATGGCTTCACCAACGCTTTTTGCCGATTGAGGGTTTTGCCCTGTAATAACTCTCTGATCAGTTACTACATGGTTCTGCCAAAGCCCTGATTTTTCAAATTTTGCCCCTCTTTCTTTCAGTTTGTTTTCCAGAAGAAAAGGAACTACATCGGTTAATTTTACTTCAGCTTCTTCCTCATTCGTAAAAGCATTGATTTTTTTGCCGTCTACCAGATATTTCCCGTTGCTAAGCTTAATATTCACAAGCCCAGCCGGACCGTGACATACTCCTGCTACAATACCTCCGTTCTCATAAATTTTTGAAGCAATGCCTGCTAATTCTGTATTGTCTGCAAAATCCCACATCGCACCGTGACCTCCTGCATAGAAGATAGCACCGTAATTGTCAGGATTTACCTGAGACGGCTGTAAAGAATGATCTATCTTGTTTTTATATTCTGTGTTTTCCCAGAATTCCTTGTTTACGGGATCTTTTAAATCGAATCCGTCTACCGGAGGGGTTCCGCCTTTAGGGCTTACAAAATCAATTTCATATCCTGCTTTGTGAAGTACTTCCCATGGATGAGAAACTTCCCCCAGATAATATCCTGTATCTTCCCCGGTGTTTCCTTTTTTGTCATGACTTGTTACGACAAATAAAATTTTCTTTTTCATATGTTTAGACTTTGAGTGTTGTGCCTGAATAGATACTATTGCAAATAAGGCTAAAAATAAAAATGCTAATTTCTTCATACTAAATAATGTGAGTCGTATAAATTTGTGGTTTCTCCTGTAATTTCTCATCAATAATTGCACCGAAAGCCTGAATGTAAAGCTGCTGATTATGTTGTGCAAGCCCTTCTTCGCTTTTCCAGATTTCGTAGAAAACAAACTGGTTCTTATCTTCAATTCCCTGATGAAGGCTATATAGTTCGCATGCCGCTTCTTTTCTGGTTTCCTTTACCATGTTCTGAAGAATTTCCAGTACTTCTTTCTGGTGCTCTTCTTTAGCTTTTATAACTGCTGTAAGATAGATTTTCATAATTAAATAAATTTTTCGATAGATTGATATTGTGGTTTCCAGCCTAATTCTGTTCTTGCTTTGTCGGCATTACATAAACTGTTGGATGCAAAGCCGAAATACCCGCCTGCCGGACCGAATGTATTGACTGCTTCCTGCACACTGACAGACTGTGCAGGTTGCAGATTATATTGTCTGCTTATATTTTCTGCAAGATTTTTTATGGTTGAAGAACCGTTTTCCGCATAATAAAGCGAACCGGCTTTTGCTTTTTCCAGGGCAAGAACATATAGATCTGCCAAATCTTCAATATGGAGGTTTGACCATACGTTTTCACCTTTTCCAAAATAAGCTCCAAATCCTTTTTCCTTAGAGAAATTGATTAAGGCAGGAAGCTGAATACTGTCTTTTTTTAAACCCAGTCCCTCTCCATAAACCATTGTAGGAACAATAACGATACTTCTTATGTTTTTCCTGGCAGACTGAAGAACGTAATTATTAATCAATATTCTAGAAGCCATTTCCAGCCTCGGATTTAAAGGGATGTCTTCTGTGTATACAAAATCATTTTTTTCTCCATTCTCCTTTCCTCCAAAAATAGCTGAACCTGAAGTGAAAATAAATGTTTTGCCGCTTCCTTCCAGTGCGTTAATGAAACTGTCTGCAGCATAGGCATCATCCGCAGAATCTGCAGTATGGATAATCGCATCAGCATTAGAAACCGCAGCATTTAAAACAGCTTCATCATGTATGTTCCCTATGATGGGTTCAATTCCTGATTGCTTTAATTTTTCTGCTGCATCCGCATTACGAACGAGTCCTGTTACACTGTAGTTTCTCCCTAACAGTTTCTTTGCAATACTGCCACCGATATAACCAGTGATTCCTGTTATAAAAACTTTTTTCATCAGACTAATTGTGGTTTAAGTTCTTTTTCGAAAACATTTTCAAGATGTTCTCTGTAAAGCTTCATGTCACGTTCAATATTGGCATTTTTCTCTACATCATGGAAATGAAAACTTTCCGTTTTTTCCAGAGAAACAAAGGCATTCATTCTATGGAATCCAAATAATGGTCCATTATCTACACTTGTTTCATTAAAGAATTCTCCCGGAAGTGTAAATGCAGTTTCAGGAGCATTCCAGCTTGTTGTCAGCATATATTTTCTTCCACCCAGCATTCCTCCAGTACCATAGTTGATTTCAGGGTTTTCAGCTTTTCTTCCGTCACTCATATAAATTCCTTTGGCATGGCCCGCTGTGAAAACTTCGTCAATATATTTCTTGAAGCCGTTAGGAAGCTGGAACCACCAGATCGGAGTATGATAGATGATAAAATCTGCCCATACAAATTTCTTTACTTCTTCATCTTTATCATATCCATCTGAAATCTGGGTGGTTTTTATTTCTATATTTTCAAATTTTTTAAGGGTTTCCAATGTATTTTCAGCAATAGTGTCATTATATTTTCCTCCGGAATGTCCGAAATTTTGTCCTCCGTTAATGATCAATACTTTTTTCATTTTATGATTGTTTAAATTTTATGATGCAAAGTTACATTCAGGTTTTGTATAATAAAAATAGGATAATTCATAACTAACTATTAGAATAATGATAGTTGTAATTATTTCATTCATGGTTAAATGTCATATCATTTATTGGTCATGTTATCAAACTTCTCCTGTAATTTTGTTATGGAAACAGAGTGAATATGATACAGATTGCGGTTTTTAGTGATGTGCATGGAAATCTTCCTGCATTCAATGCGGTACTTGGAGACATAGAGAAAAGAGGAATTCAGCAAAAGTTCTGTCTGGGAGATCTGGTAGATTTTGCCCCTTGGGGAAACGAAGTAATCGAAAAGATCAGAAATCTGAATATCCCCTGTCTGATGGGAAACCATGATGAAAGAATTGCTTTTGATATTCCTGTAATCCCTTTACCCAAACATTCACAGGAAGAAACCAACGCAAGATTTATAGCTATTGATCATTCTAAAGAAAATATTACGAAGGCGAATAAAAGGTTTTTATCAGAGCTCCCTTTTCATTTAAAATTAAACTATAAAATAGGGAAAAAGTACTGGAATATCCAGTTGGTACATTCAGCTCTGGCCAGCAATGACACCTATCTTTATAAGTCTGAAAATGACGATATTTTTGTTGATATGCTCGAAGAATCCCAATCCGATATCGTTGTGATGGGACATACCCATTTATCATTTAAAAAACATTTTGAAACTAAGGGATGGGCTGTGAACTGTGGTTCTGTAGGCCGTTCCAAAGAGGAAAACCGTCTTGCTTCTTACCTGGTTCTTACCATAGATGAAAAACAGATTTTCCCGGAGATTGTTCAGATTGCTTATCCAATTGAAGAAACTGTCCGTGGAATTGAGGAAAGCGGGATACCTGATTATTATGCTGCTTTCCTGAGAAATGAAAAATCATCAGTATTATAATTATTTTGTAATTTTGTATCAGAATATTTATAATTAAAGCCATGGTCAATTTAGAATGGTACCGTACTTTTAAAGCAATATATAAAACCGGAACATTAACTGGTGCTGCAGATTCTCTGTTTATTTCACAGCCCGGCGTAAGTCTGCATTTAAGTTCTCTTGAAGCTTATGTCGGATACAAATTATTTGACAGAACCGGAAGGAAAATGATACCTACCGAAAGAGGAAAAGTTTTATTTAATGCCGTTTCCGAACCGATTTCCAAGTTGGAAGATGTAGAGAAGAATTTTCAGAAATCTACGGAAAAACTGACTCCTACAATCAGTGTGGGAATGTGTTTTGAAACATTTCAGACGACATTGGAGCAGTATGTTTCTACTTTGCCTTTTAACCTGATCATCAGCTTCGGAGAATATCCGGAAATGCTGGATCAGCTGGATAAAGGTATTTTAGATCTGATCATCACGCCTAAAAAAGGAGTTTCGCCTAATATTGAGCACGAGGCCTTCTCTTCAGAACAGATCATTCTTGTAGGAGGAAAGGATATAGATACCGAAAGTTTCCAAGAGACCCTTAAAACAAAAGGAATCGAGCATGCCGAAGAATGGCTGAAGCAGGAAAAATGGTATGGCACAACGGGAGATATGGAGCATCTTTTTCAGTTCTGGATCATGAATTTCGGACATAAGCCGAATTTCCGCCCCAATTACATTGTGCCTAATTTAAATTCCATTATCCGCTGCCTTAAAGGTGGAACCGGACTGGCCGTTATTCCTAATTTCCTGTGCAAAAATGAAATAGAGAAAGGCGAAATCAAGCTCATCTGGGAAGGCGAAAAAAGACTGGAAAACACCCTTTATTTCGGCTGCAGAAAAAAGACGAACTATCAGTCCGAGATTGATCATATTAAATCATTATTCCGTAAAGTTATGGGTAAAGTTCAAAATTAATTGTCCAGATTTTTCAGCCAGAGATAAATATCTTCCTGAGTAGGAATATTTAATTTTTTTCTTAATCTGTTTTTTCTTGTCTGTATCGACTGATGCTGAACAAAAGTATATTCTGCAATATCTTTGGAGGAAAAATTAAGAAACAGCATTGCACAGAATCTGAGTTCACTGCTTTGCAGCTGAGGATCTATCTGCAGTAATTTTTTTATAATGTTAGGATATACCTCCTGAAACCTTGTTAAGAAAGGAGGATCGTTATTTTTTGCCAACTCAATTACTTCTTCAAAAGCATTATTTACTTTTTGTTTCAGCTCGATAAGTTCAGATTCTTTTTCTTCAATTACATTTTCTTTATGCTGTGCTTTTTCTTTCTCCTGCTTATAATTGATGAAAGCTTTATAACTGAAATAGCAGACCAGAACTGATAATAAACAAACAGCAGCAATAAGAAGATAAAGCCTCTGTCTGTCTTTCATAAAAGTTTCTTCTTTTTCTTTTACGATTTTTTCAATAGATGTATCTCTTAATGCTCTGTCAACCTTGGAAAGACTATCGCTAAGTTTATTAAATCTAGTAAGATACTCTAGTTTTTTTTCTTTGTTTCCTATGCTGTCATAGGACCTTTCCATACTCTGATATGAAGATTTTAAAAGGTTAAATTCATTAGATTTTTTTGAAAGTGGTATCAATTCTTCCAGATAGCTGATTGCCTGCTTATATTTTTTTTGCTGCATTGAAGCATATACTAAACCATTCAAGGCAACACACTTATTATAAGGGTTTCTTTCAATTGTGGCCAGGTCTGAAGATTTATTCATATAATAATAGGCTGAGTCAAATTCTTTTTGTTCAACATAAATCAGCCCTAAGTTTGAATAAGCCAGACCCAAAGAATAATTCCGGATCTCTGTATTCTTAATTTTTGAAAATGCATTTATTGATTTTTTAGTATACTCAGAAAGTTTGGGAACCGAAACTTCTTTACTGCCATAAACCATTATATCTATTTTAGTGCAGTATAAATTCCCTTTTGTCTCATAAAAACCATCCTGATCAGCTATTTTATCAACCATAATAAAAGCCTTATTCATCATCTCCTGTGCTTCTGCATCAAGACCCAGCAAGGAATATGATGAGGCAGAGATACGCAGCCCGTTACATATATTTTTGTAATCGTCAATTTCTGAAGCCTTTTTTTCGGTTTGTTTAGCACAGAAAAGCGCTTTCTCAAAGTTGCCCATATTTAAATATGATATAGAAAGCATATTCAAACTTTTAATCATTCCTGCTGTATAATTTGCTTTTTGAGCTATTTTATAGTTTCTTTCATTCACAGAAACGGCTTTATTCGGTGTTTTACGTGAAAGCTCTGTTGCAGAAGAAATTAAGCTGTCTATCTGCTTTATAGTATAATTCTGTGCTTTATAGAATGAAAAAATTATCACAAAAAAAACAGTAGCAAGTATTTTTGTTTTCATACTGAGTGTTTATTAAATAATAATCATGTTAATACAAATACATTGTTATTAAAATAATTATTGAAAAATGATATAAAATAATATATTTCAAAGGCTTACAGAGAATATTACAGAGCCCTCAATCAGCAAGAAGCTTTGGTAAAGCAGCTTTAGAGGAACTGTTAAAAACTTATCAGCTGATGCCATTATCAGAAACCCATACAGATTTACTTTTCCAGGTGTTGTGATTAACTATGATGCCCTCATATCACATCCCAAAAAAGATAAACGGTTCCCTTTTTGAAATGAAATCCCACTTCAAAATACTGATCTAATTCACATATCTTATTCAGATTAAACTTTTGGATTATAAATGCTTAAAAATCCATCTCAATTGAGAATATCATAGTACTCATTTCAGGAGAAAATCAAATAAAGTCCCAATCCATATTTGTGCACAAAGGTTCGTTTATTTATAAATTACTTTTATTTATGAATTACTATTTTCTTTCAATAAGTTCTTTTAATACTCCCAAGTTTTTGGCAACGGCTTTTTTGACCTTTTTTTCAAACAGAATACTCAAAAGATTATCAAATAGCCGTCCGTGCAGCTCAAAAGAATTAATTAAAATTGTTCCATGCTCCGAAGGTTTAAAGGAATATCTGATTAAAAAAGGATATTCTGCTTCAATACTTTTAAGGGTCAATAAACGATCAGCTTCATATTCAGTAATGACAAAAGTATCCTCCAGAGTTTTGTTTAAAAACCTTCTTTGCTGTCTATACATTGTACCTACACCTGCAAAAACTTCTGATACCATTTGAGTCTCTACAACTGCATAGTTCCATAAGGGTGTATTACTAATATCGCTCACAAAGTGAAAAGTAACCTCTGGAGAGCGTGCTATAAAAATTTCATTTGTAAATTTCATCTGTAATTAAATTTCGCTTACGGATTGCTGCTTTTCATTTTTCGAGCTTGCATAACGAAAAACAAAGTACCATGTGATAAGTATCTGGAACAATATAACTGATGGCAAAAGAAACGGATAATTAACAAAAGGAGTCAGTGCATCCCCATGTGAAAGCATGATTGGCAAATCAAGTACATTGAATATTATTATGGTCCAAAGTAACGCCTTATTTCCTTTAAAATACCACCAGCAGAATAATCCATAAGCAAATTCAATGATAAAATTAAGGATGGGATAATCAAGAATTCCAAGTCCTAAAACCGGTTTAGCGAAGAATGGTGACAGCTGAATATCTTTTTCATGAAAGATCACATCAATCATAACGTGCGATACAACGCCAATAGCAAAAGCAATGGCAAGCTGTCTGTTTTTATAACCCCAGTTAATCACACAAAACGAAAGCACAGCCGCCGCAATTCCCGAAAAAATGGAATGTGAATAAGGCAGGAAATCGAGATGTACTTTACCTCCTGAAATTGAGAAATGCTCCCAACCTACGTAATTGAAAAAGACCCAAAACACTTCTACAAGCTGCACGGAGACCAATAATGGAAACAACGGCAATTTAGGTGCATTTTTTTTAATTAATAAAGCTGTCGCAGCATGGTTAATTGCATACATAATATATAGATTTATAATGGCAAAGTTGCCAATATCATCTTACATAAACTTGTATGATTTGGTCATTTTTCAATAAAAGTGAAGGAGCCTGTCCAAACATTCTTTTGAATGTACGGTTAAAGTGTGGTGTATCGGAGAAACCGGCTTCGAGGGCAGCATCTGTGATATTGCAGCCATCAATAATACATTGCAGTGCCGCTAAAAGCCTTGCCCATAAAACATATTTTCTGATAGGAATACCCACCTGCGTTGTAAATAAATGAATAAGCCTGCTTGGGGAAAGATGGACTAAAGCTGATAAATCCTCAATCTTTAAGGATTCATATCCCGGTTCTTTAAGGACTTTCAGAACTTTGGCGACCCGGTCGTCCAGAACTTCCTTCACATCTGTATCTGATAATCCCCGAAGAAATTGAAGTATAGTATCAAAAATACGGTCAGGAGTTGTATCACTGCCTAACAACGGTTTCAAATCGTCCAACAGCTCTCCCACAGCTGCTTCAGGCAATGTTACCACCTTTTGGTCAGACAGGTAAGTTTCTCTGAGATTTATCCCTATTTTACACTCGGGGTCTATATTGATCAGTAAAAATGTATTGGTACGGGTTCTGCATTCATGAGGCTCATCAGAATTAATAATAATAGCTTTACTTTTAATGACTGAACCGGATGAAAGCACTTCTATTTCATCGTCAAAACTTACAGCAATCTGTATGGCATGATGCTCATGAACAACTGTATCAATAGCGCGGCCAATATATATAAAGTAACCGGCAGATAAAAATAATATTGGTAGTTGCATTTAAGTTTTAAATTTCAAAAATTTCAGAATAAAAATACGTGAATTAAACCAATAAGGTAAACAAATATCTAATTTTATAAGGAAGAAATTTTGTATCTGTAACTTCCACCATTAATAATACCGATTTACATCAGGGAAATTTGTTTTTTTCCATCCCAAAAAATCATTTTTAATTAGCAATAAATCTGATCACTGATATAGATTAAATAGATCGAATCTGATCCCGGATTGTGCTTACTTTGTAAATAAATTATCAGTACTTATGAAGATCAGGTCATTTATTGTTGATGCATTTACAGACGAGATGTTTAAAGGAAACCAGGCAGGAGTATGCATTCTGGAAAATCCGGTCAGTGAAGATATAATGATTAACATGGCAAAGGAATTTGGTTTTTCGGAAACGGCTTTTGTTATTCATCAGCAATCCAATACTTATTCCATACGCTATTTTTCACCTGTCACAGAAATTCCATTGTGCGGCCATGCTACACTGGCTTCTGCAAAAGCTTTATTCAGTGAGAATACCGAATTGAATGAAATAACCTTTCATACCCAATTCGGACAGATTCTTGAAATATCAAAAAAGCCTTCCCATATTGAAATGCTCTTTCCCGTTCATGAAACTGAAGAAGCAGTTATTTCAGAAGAATTAAAAACAGCAATCGGAATTAAGAATGTCATCAGTTGTGAATACAACAAAGATCATAATATCCTGATGGCAGAAATAGAAAGCAGCAGCGAACTGCAGAATCTGGCTCCTGATTTCAATACATTGAAAAACATCAAAACCTCTATCAGTGGAGTTCTGGTAACTGCTCCGTCATCAAAAGCCGGATATGATTTTGAATACCGTTATTTCTGGCCGTGGTCAGGATCAGATGAAGATCCCGTTACCGGTGGCGTACAAAGCTTTTTATGCAGATACTGGTCATTAAAGCTGAATAAAAAAGTATTGAAAGCTTTTCAGTCTTCCGCACGTACAGGCAGTATGGAAGTTGAATTAAAGGACAACAGAACCGTTATAAAAAGTAACGCAGTCATTTTTTTGAAAGGCAATATTGAAATATAGCTCTTCCCATTCATAATATAAAAGAGCTTTTCAAAAAAATTGAAAGGCTCTTTTGATAAATACCGTTGAAAAATTATTTCATAACCGGTAAATGAGTACTTATTGCAATTCTGTTCCATGCATTGATGGTTACAATAGCCATGATAATCTGGGCAATCTGGGCATCATCAAAATACTGTTTTGCTTTCTGGAACGTCTCCTCAGTAAGACCATTGTGGCTGATCAGGGTAATTTCCTCCGTCATAGCAAGAAGTACCTGCTCTTCTTCTGTGAAAAACTCTTTCGCTTCTCTCCATCCGTCAAGAATGAAAATCCTTTGAGTTGTTTCCCCATATTTAAGGGCATCCTTCGTATGCATATCCAGACAGAAAGCACACTTGTTGATCTGTGAAGCTCTGATTTTAATTAGTTCTTTTTGAATGTGGTTTAAAGAAATGGTTTGAAGGTATGCTTCCAATCCCATCATTGCTTTGTAAGCAGCTGAATCTACAGTGGCAATATTTAATCTTGCGCTCATAATATTATAATTTGTTGGTTAAATGATCTATACTAAAAAAATATTTCGGCTGAACAGCCAATAAAAAAGCTCCGGCACTGCCTACCCAGACAGAATAATCCAAAGGGGCTTTAAATCCTAATGCCAGCGTCATTGACAAAGCAAATACAAGCAGCAGAAAACCTGCTCCATAAGCTGCAATTCTGGTTTTCCAGCCCAAAAGCAGCATCAAAGGGAAAAGTATTTCAAAAAAAGTTGCGGTATAAGCAGAAAATACGCTTAAGCCTTCAGGGAGAAAGAAGGTCAGCTTTCTGGTATAAGCCTCAAAATTGGCCCAGTTTCCCCAGGCAGCTTCTTTACCCCAAAAACCAAACCTGTCTGCCACAGCAGAAAGCTTGGTCACAGAAATGGCTAATCTTAAAAATAGCTGTGGAAACTGAATATTTTTATCTGTCATGATCTTGGCTTTTAATAACATGACAAATTTCCGGTTTATAATCGGGAAAAATCTTAAACTGGTTTAAGAACGTAATTTTGCCCTGATTTCACTCAGGTATTCCGGCGTAAGGTTCAGAAAAGAAGCTATTAAATATTGAGGAATTCTTTGGATAAACCAGGGGTACAAAGTACTGAAATGCACATACAGTTCTTCCCTGGACATTTCATATAAATAACGGATGCGTCTTTCCGAAGCTGCATAAGCCCTCTGATAGATCATCCTGAAGTAACGTTCCATAACCGGGTGTTTCTGCAACAAGAGTTCCTGCTGCTGGAGGTCTATGACAAGGATGGTAGAACGCTCCACCGCCTGAATAGAGAAATCCGATTTGATCTGTCTTTCATAAGCAAAAGTATCCGTGATCCACCAGTTTTCTATGGCAAACTCAGTCGTTTGCTCCGCTCCTTTTTCATTAATAAAAAATTTTCTCAGACAGCCTACCGACACAAAGTACATTGATCTGCAGATTTCACCGTGAAACATCAGAGTCTGCTTTTTCTTCACTTCCATTTCTTTAAAATAAGAGAATATAGAAACATATTCCTCATCCGTGACTGTGATAAATTTATTTAAATGTGCCTTGAAACTATCCATCTTTGCAATTGAATAACCAAACTTAACTTTATTTTTTTAGTTTTACAATGTCAAAAACATTAAATAATGGAACTCGTAGCCAAAATTCTGATCGCCATCGTTGCACTGGAGCATCTTTATATTCTTTGGATGGAAATGTTTGCCTGGGAAACCAAAGGAAAAGAAGTATTTAAAGCCGCATTGCCGGCGGAAATGTTTAAACCCACAAAAGGACTTGCTGCCAATCAGGGATTATACAATGGTTTTCTTGCTGCAGGACTGATCTGGTCTTTCTTAATTGAAGATCCGAAATGGCAGGATAATATTGCACTGTTCTTTTTGGGCTGTGTAGCAGTAGCCGGAATTTATGGAGCTGTTTCTGCAACAAAAAGAATATTTTTTGTACAGGCATTGCCGGCGATATTAGCAATTATTGCTGTTCTTTTGAAATAGGCTTTAAGTTATTTAGTTTTCTTTCTAGAATTACCTTTTAATTATTATTGGTAATCGAAATTGCGTTGTCATTGCGAGGAGCGAAGCGACGAAGCAATCTCATAGGCTATTTTGCTTGAATATTTTTGAGATTACTTCACTTAAGGTTTGCAATGACAGAATGATGAAGTTATTTTTTCTCACAGATCATGCAGATTAAGCAGATTTTCCTTTATTGAGGCATATTTATTAGACCAGAATATTTGAATCTTTAAATCAAATTACCCCATCGACTGTTTGATCTTCTCCCGATGTATAATTCCCCAATTCACAAGAGTTTCAGTTACCGGTAAAACAGATTTTCCATATTCCGTGACTGCATAAGTTACCGTAATGGGTTTTGTATCCTGAATCGTTCTTGTGATCAGAAGATTCACTTCCAGCTCTTTTAATTCTTTACTAAGCATTTTGGCAGAAATCCCGTCAATTCCCCGCTGCAGTTTTTTAAAATGAATCTGCTGGTCCGTTCTGTTGGTCAGGTAGCGCAGAATCATCAGTTTCCATTTTCCACCCAATACATCAAGGCTGTCACGCATGGCGAATAATTCTTCCGTACAGCTTGCTTCTCTTTCTATTCCGTTTTCAATAATTTTTGCCATAATAGTTTCATTCAGGTAACTGGTTACCAATAGTTAACTAGTAGCAAATATAAACTATTCTCTTTTTACATTTGTCTATCAAATTATTTTTATGAAAGCTATTGTATTAAATAAAAATTTCCAGCTTGAAGATGCTGTGGCAGAAAAACCTGTTCTAAAGAATCATGAAGTTTTAATCCAGATTAAAGCCAGTGGTTTCAATCCTATCGACTACCAGATGCTTGAAAACGAACTGGAACGGAAACTGATCAGCTCACCCATTCTAGGGCGGGAATTGTCTGGTATTATTGTGGAAAAAGGAGCGGAAGCCCACCAGTTCAACATTGGGGATGAAGTATACTGTGCAAGCGGATCTATGGGAAGTAACGGAACTTATGCAAAATACATTGCTGTTCCGGAAGCTATTGTAACATTTAAGCCTGAAAATATTTCTTTTGAACAGGCTGCTGCCATACCTTCTGCGGGGCTTACTGCATTACAAATAGTCAGACGTTTAAAACTGAACAGTAATGATACTGTTTTGGTTACGGGAGCAACAGGTGGAGTCGGTTCTTTTGTGATCAAATTTTTAAGAGCCAATCGTTTTAATAATATTACAGCTACTGTCGGAAGTAAAGAAAACAGACAGATTCTTCTTGAATTGGGTTTAAAAAGCCATCAGATCATCAACTATAAAGAAGAAAATCTTGAAGCAAATATTTTGAAAGCAAATGATAATAAGCCTTTTGACTTCGGAATTGATCTTGTTGGAAATTATATGTCGGAAATCACTGCAAACGTTTTAAAAATAAATGGTACATACGCAGATGTAACCGCACTGATCTCGAAAGACGCCCACGAAACCCTTTTCAATAAAGGGGCAGTCATTATGAATATCTCTAATTATTCATACAGTATGAACAAAGATTATCAATATTATAAAGGGAGTTTAGAAGAAATTTCAAGGCTTATTGAAAATGAGATTATCGTTCCTCCCAACTATAAAACAATAGGAGAACTTTCCCTGGATACGGTTTTAAAAGCCCATTCCATATTGAAAAACAATGAAACCCAAGGTCACAAACTAATTATGAAACATTAATAAATAGATGAAAACCATACCCAGACGAATCGTAACAGGAATCAAAGACGGAAAATCTGCCATTATTGAAGATCACCAGACAGAAAATGCAGTTGAACATCTTCCCGGCTTAATGATCTCAGATATATGGAATACTCAAAAAATGCCGGCATCACTTGATTTTGAAACCAAAATTCCCAACACAGGATTTCCACAAACACCTAAAAACGGAACCTATTTCCGCTATGTGGCCATTCCGCCGGATAAAGATCTTGGAGTAGAGTTCAAAACCGGAGAACCTCATCCTATGATGCATCAGACCCAAACTTTAGATTATATTATTATTCTCTCAGGCGAACTTTATCTGATGATGGAAGAAGGTGAAACACATCTCAAGCCTGGAGATATTGTCATTCAGAGAGGAACCAATCATGCGTGGAGTAACCGGTCTGAAGAACCGTGCATCCAATTGGCAGTGTTAATTGATGCAGAAAATTAAAAGATTTCAGATTTACCAATATTGCACAATCAAGAAAACTACCTCATCCTCCTTTCGTTAAGTTTCCAACAAAAAATACCAAAAGTAACTACAAAGCAGAAATTTCCAAAAGTTTCTGCTTCATTATTTCCGGTGTCAGCAGCCCTTCATGATAATATACCAGCTTCTGATCTTTATCCAAAACAATCCACAAAGGATAAACAGGCTGATCTTTATTCTTAGACAGCGCCAACGCCAGCTCATGGATTCCTGAACTTCCATTCGGGAGATAGCTGAACTCCTTCCCTTGAAAATTTATATTTTCTTTTGTTTTTTCAGCTTCAAAATTGACAAGATAAAAATTTTCATTAATCAGGTCAACAGTTTCTTTGTCTTTATTCAAAACATGTTTTTCCATTTTACAGACTGAACACCAATCTGTATACAGATGGATAATAACGGGCTTCGGATCCTTTTTCATGGATATTTCAAGATCGGAAAAAGTGCCTGTTTTCATCTGAGACAGACAAAAACAGGGCACTAACATTAAAAATAAAATAAAAGTTTTCATTTCAAGGTATATTTTATTCCCAGAAAGCCTCTGATCCTCTGCATCGGTGCGTAACCGTAAGAAGTATCAAAAGTATAATGGTTTGGGTTACTTACCGGATCGTCCACATATTTATCAAATGGATCAAAAGGTCTCATCAGAGGGTCTTTCGGAGTAAAATTGAAGAGATTTTTGATCCCGCAATACACCTCAAAACCAGATTTAAAGCTTTTTGAAACCTGAATATTGGCTAAAGAATAGAACGGTGAATACTCCGGACGGTAGTCATTTGGCAGTACCGGAAGTCTCATGGGTCCGTAGAACTGTCCTGTAAAATCAACAGTAAGATCATGTGGAAATTTATATGAAAGATTATAGGTTCCGCTCCATTTCGGGGCATGCAGCTGCTGTGATTTTTCATTTTCACCGTCAAATTTCTGATAAACATCTAAATAGGTTACTCCCAAACCTACGCTCAAAGGAAAACTGAAGTTAAAATCCACATTCATTGATGCTCCTCTTGAAATTCCATATCCGTGAAGATTATCATAAATAATTTTATCCGGATCGGTATCAAAATCTCCTACAATTTTGTTGCTGAAATAAGTATAAAATGCAGATGCATCCAATTGAAGCAAACGGCTTCCCACAGGAATTTTCCAGATATAATTCAAATTTCCGTTGACAGATCGTTCGGGCTTCAGATCAGATTTGATCACGACTTCTCTTGAGCCGGTAAGTGCAGCATGGTCTTCTGTGAACAGATTTACCACCCTGAATCCCGTTCCGAAGTTGAACCGCAAAGTGTGATAAGGATTTGGGGAAAACTTCCACGCAAACCTCGGTGAATGTACTTCGTGGTGAATTTTATCATAATCAAAACGGTAACCTGCCAGTAAAGTATTCTTGTCATTGATTTCCCACTGATCCTGTACAAAAGCTCCCCAGATTGGCGATTTCATCGGTGCATTGCTGGTTCCGTCACCAGATAAGGTTCCGGGCGTATTGTCATCATAAAATGTTCTTTTAAAAGTAATTCCTCCGGTAAGATCATGATTTCCCACTTTTTTACTCCAGTAGGTCTGGGCAAAAGCCACCTTTTGCAAGGCATTATAAGGATTACTGCCATAAAAAGAGTCCTGATCATGGTAATTATAAGAAAACTGGGTAACAATATATTCTTTTAGGGGCCACTGATACAACCCGAACACTTCTGCCCTGTTGGTATAAATACTTTCGCCATATACATCACCACTCCCGCGGTAAGATCTGTTCCACTGCATTTCACCTCCGAAGCGGTCTTCATATAAATATCTCATGGCAAAACTGGCCTGGCGGTTTTCCTTTCTTTTAAAATTCCATTTATTAAAAACAGAAATCCTGCTTTGTAATGCTGCATCTGTGAAATTGTCTTTGTTCTGGTCTATTTTCTCTTTAAAGCTGAAATAATTTAAGCTTAATAAAGAGGCAGCGTTCTTCCCTACATTAAATTTTGTTGAAACATCAAGATTATTTTCACTCCATGTGCTTGTCATCAGATCGACACTCAGTTTCGGGGCAGTCAATGCATTCTTGGTGATGATATTGATCACACCTCCCATTGCTTCAGAACCATAAATAGAAGAAGCCGGGCCTTTCACGACTTCAATTCTGTCAACAAGGCTGTTGGGGATTCCGCTTAAACCATATACCGTAGAAAGAGAACTTACAATGGGCATTCCGTCGATCAGAATCATGGTATAAGGGCCTTCCAGACCATTGATATGGATATCGCCGGTGTTACATACTGAACAGTTGAGCTGCGGCTTTACTCCATTGACCATCGCAATAGCCTCAAAAATGCTTGGTGTAGGGTTTTTCTGAAAAAATTTCTGACTGTAAACTTCTACAGCCACAGGACTTTTTGATCTGCTGAAAGGTTTAATGGTCCCGGTAATGACAACATCTTCAATATTACTCGTTTTTATTTTCGCTTTGGAAATCGTGGTAGAATCATTTTTTATAGTTGAGTTTAAATTCAGACTGTCTGTCTCCTGAGAAAAACAAAAAGAAGATAAAAGAGTAACAGAAAATAGTATTCGCTTCATGAAATTAAAATTGTTAGACAAATCTAACAATTATTTTTGAATTACAAAACACCATGACAAATGTTGTTAGAATCAATTCACGAAAAATGATTAAATTTGAGAAACTACATATAAAAGTAAAATGAGATATCATCAAGCGGGAAACATCCCACAAAAAAGACACACGATTTTCAAATCGCCGGAAGATAAATTTTACTATGAACAGCTTTTCGGAACGGAAGGCTTTCACGGAATTTCCTCATTGCTCTATCATATACACCGACCTACACAGATCAAATCCATCGGATCGGCAAAAGATGTAACTCCGAAGATCGCTGTGGAAAAAAACGTGGCCCCAAGAATGTTCAAAGGAATGAATGTAACGCCTGAAGATGATTTCATGGACAGCCGAAAGATCCTTTTGATGAACAATGATCTGAAAATGGGATTGGCAAAACCTAGAAAGTCTATGGACTATTTCTATAAAAATGCAGAATGTGATGAGCTTTTATATGTTCATCAGGGAACCGGAATTCTGAAAACATTTATCGGAGATCTGGAGTTTGTCACTGGTGACTATCTTATTATTCCGAGAGGGACAATCTATCAGGTAGAATTAAAATCAGATAATACTGTGTTTTTTGTGCTTGAAAGCCACTCTCCTATTTATACTCCAAAACGATACAGAAATGAATTCGGACAGCTTTTGGAGCATTCTCCTTTCTGCGAGAGAGATATTATTGCACCGGTTTTTAAAGAACCTAAAGATGAAAAAGGGGAATTTTTAATTAAAGTAAAAAAAGAAAACCAGATTACAGATTTCATCTATGCAACACACCCTTTTGATGTTGTAGGCTGGGACGGATATTTCTATCCTTATAAATTCAATATTAAAAATTTCGAGCCAATTACAGGCAGAATCCACCAACCGCCTCCTGTACACCAGAATTTTGAAGGTCATAATTTTGTAGTTTGCTCATTCTGTGCAAGAATGTATGACTATCATCCTTTAGCTATTCCTGCTCCTTATAACCACTCGAATATTGATTCCGATGAGGTTCTATTCTATACGGAAGGTGACTTTATGAGCCGTAATCACATTGATTTAATGGACTTTACCCTGCACCCTGGAGGAATCGTGCACGGGCCTCATCCGGGAGCTATGGAAAGAAGTATCGGTAAAAAATTCACTGAGGAATATGCCTTAATGGTAGATCCTTTCCGTCCTTTGAAAATTACAGAAGAAGCCTTAAAAGTAGAAGACCCATCTTACAAAACCTCATGGCTGGAAGAATCGGACAGAACTATGGAAGACCGTTCTCAGGAATAAAAAATCACTCATAAAAAAATTTCATTATGTACAATTATATTAGTGCAGAAGAAGCGATATATACTGTAAAAAGCGGAAACCGCGTATTTTTCCACGGAAGTGCATGTACTCCGAATTACCTTATTGATGAGCTGGCAAGGCAGTCTCACCGTCTGGAAAACGTGGAAATGGTTTCTATCACCCAACAGGGCAATGTGGAAATTGCCAAACCAGAATATAAAGACAAATTTTTTGTTAATTCATTATTTGTATCAACGCCTGTGCGTGATGCTGTGAATTCAGACAGAGGAGATTTTGTTCCCGTTTTCTTAAGCGAGATTCCTATTTTATTCAGAAAAAACATATTACCGCTGGATGTGGCTTTGGTAACGGTTTCTCCACCGGATAAACATGGATTCTGTACTTTGGGAACTTCCGTAGATGTTGCAAGGGCTGCTGTAGATACGGCTAAGCTCATTGTTGCAGTTGTAAATCCTTTGATGCCGAGAACCCACGGAGACGGAATGATCCACATCAGCAGAATTCATAAGCTGGTATGGCATGAAGAAGAGCTTCCAACGGTAGACTACGGTTCAAAAGTGGGTCCCGAAGAAATGCTTGTGGGAAAAAACGTGGCAGAGCTTATTGAAGATAAATCAACATTACAGATGGGTATCGGAACTATTCCCGATGCCGTACTGAAATGCTTAAACAATCATAAAGACCTGGGAGTTCATACGGAAATGCTGAGCGACGGTGTCATAGATCTGATCCAGAATGATGTAATCAACAACAAATATAAAGGCTACAACGATAACAAAACAATCACAAGTTTCTGTTTCGGAACAAGAAAGCTTTACGATTATGTAGATGACAATACGGTTTTTGCCTTCAAAGACGTAAGCGATGTGAATTTCCCGATCAATATCATGAGGAACAAAAAAATGGTCGCAATTAATTCTGCCATTGAAATTGACCTTACCGGACAGGTATGTGCAGATTCCATCGGAACATTACAGTATAGTGGAATTGGCGGCCAAATGGACTTTATGAGAGGTGCAGCTTTAAGTGAGGATGGAAAACCAATCATTGCCATCACTTCAAGAACCAAAAAAGGAGTCTCAAGGATTGTTCCTTTTCTTAAACAGGGTGCCGGAGTTGTGACAACAAGGGGACATATTCATTATGTTGTGACAGAATATGGCACAGCTTATTTATATGGTAAAAATCTCCGCCAGCGGGCACAAGAGTTAATCAGCATTGCTCATCCTGATGACAGGGAAATGTTGGAAAGAGCTGCTTATGAGCGATTTAAACACTAGGAAATATCATCATAAAATTCTCCCGTGAATATTTTTCACAAGTAACGCCAGTATATTAATAACAAAAACAGAACGAATCTTAAAAAAGCTTTAACATTTTGGCAATGTTTTTGATAAACTCATTTAAAACCAAGGGAAATTGAAAACTATATATAATTCGATAAGAGAAGAGGTCGAAAAGCATTCAAAAGTAAGAAATTCTGTTTTGGGGAATGTGAGTGAATGGAAAAGAAGCCATTATATTATACTTTCTGAAATTATAAAAGATGAATTATCTGAAGCTGAAGAACTGAAAGGAGGAAAAAAATTTGAAATAGGAAATACAATATCGCACGTTACTCTGCAGCGTTTTTTTGAAAATGATTATCAGGATAAGACTCACAATGATCTGAGATTCCTGAAAACACTGGACAAAATATGTATATTTCTCGGCTACAAAGACCTTAATGATTACATACAATCTTTAAAAATAAACAATCAGGAAAAAGGACCGGAAGGCAGCCTTGAGTTTCTTACGAAAATGGTATACGAATACTGTGCTACCGTATTTGAATTTTACAAAAAATTCCCTGAACATAAAACAGAAATTTTCAAAGACCTGGTATTTGACGGTTCCCCGTTTTTGGAAAGAGCTACAGAGTTCAGCAGAGAATTGTGTGAAAGGGATTTTCAGCTGGTAACTAAAAACAACCGTTCCAATTACGAAGTTTTTGATATTAACCTTGTTACGGATGAACCCGACAAGAAAATACTGGAAGCCCAGGAATTCTGGAATCTGTTGTTTAAAGTGGGTGAAACAGGTGAAGAACACTTTGTAAATCAGCTTAATACCCAAATCTATTTTATCCGGAAAATAGATAATACATGGAAAATATGGGATAATTATAATCCCGATGCAGGCCGATTAAATAGAAAAGCCTAAATATAAAAATAGAGAAAGCCGTAGAAAATTCTACGGCTTTCCTTTTTTCGAAAATATTTTTTTTTCACTTGTTCTTGATATCAAAGGTAGAGATCCAATTTTATTATAAAGAAACTTAAATATACTTAAATGAACTCTTCTTTAACATTATGTTAAGTATATTCAAGGAATCTGATTCAACGCTTTCGCTATTTCTAAGATTTTTGTAATTTGCATACATAAAAATAAAAGTAAAATAGAAATATGTCAACACTTACATTTGCCGAAAAAATTGCTCAAGCAGAGAATTTTTTACCGATCAACGGTACAGATTACATTGAGTTTTATGTAGGAAATGCTAAACAGGCTGCCCATTATTACAAAACCGCATTCGGTTTTCAGTCTGTAGCATATGCAGGTCCTGAAACAGGAGTAAGAGACCGTGCTTCTTATGTTCTTCAACAGGGGAAAATAAGATTGGTATTAACAACAGGCCTTAAATCTGATTCACCTATCAGCGAACACGTAAAAAAACATGGTGATGGAGTGAAAATTTTGGCACTTTGGGTAGATGACGCTTACCAGGCTTTTGAAGAAACTACCAAGAGAGGCGGAAGACCATATCTGGAACCTGTAACTTTAACAGATGAGAATGGAGAGGTAAGAATGTCCGGAATTTATACATACGGAGAAACAGTCCACATGTTTATTGAAAGAAAAAACTACAAAGGAGCTTTCATGCCCGGATATGAAAAAATGGAAAGTGACTACAATCCTGAAGAAGCAGGTTTATTATATGTAGACCACTGTGTAGGAAACGTAGACTGGAACAGAATGATACCTACCGTAGAATGGTACGAAAAAGTAATGGGCTTCGTCAATATCCTTTCTTTTGATGACAAACAGATCAATACAGAATATTCAGCATTGATGTCTAAGGTAATGTCCAATGGAAACGGATATGCAAAATTCCCGATCAACGAGCCTGCAGAAGGTAAAAAGAAATCTCAGGTAGAAGAATATCTTGATTTTTATGAAGGTGAAGGTGTACAGCACATCGCTGTGGCTACAAAAGATATTATCCATACAGTAACTCAATTAAAAAAACGCGGAGTAGAGTTCCTTTCCGCTCCACCAGAGGCTTATTACGATATGGTACCTGAAAGAGTTGGTCATATTGATGAAGATATTAAGAAATTACAAGACTTAGGCATCCTTATTGATCATGATGAAGAAGGTTACTTGCTTCAGATTTTTACGAAGCCGGTAGAAGACCGTCCTACTCTATTCTTTGAAATCATTGAAAGACACGGTGCACAGAGTTTTGGTGCCGGAAACTTCAAAGCATTATTCGAAGCATTGGAAAGAGAACAGGAAAGAAGAGGGAATCTTTAATTTAAATAAATAATAATAAGTTTTGTCAGGATGAGGAGTCTTGACAAAACTTTTTTTTAAAAAACACACATTATGAGAAAATTTTTAATCGGGATTTTATTTTTTGGAACATTAGGGCTTAAAGCTCAATACGGAACACTTAATGAAATTCTTAATCGTCTGGAAGAAAGAAAGGGCATCAATCAGCATCTTGAAAAGGTAAATATTGACAATAAGAAGTTTATCTTCATTAAAGATGCAGAGGATCATACGGAAAGAGACTTTATTGTTATTAAAGGAAATCAGGCTACCTATGTGGAAGTTTTTGATGACAAAGCGACCGGAGAAAGCAGTTCAAACGTTTTCACCGGAGATATCATCAGGAAAAAAAACATTCTTTCCATGAGAGCGGATAAACTTGAAAACAAAAGGGTTCCGATGCCTGTTACCAAAACTTTACTGTTGACCAAGCAGGATGATATCCTGTATCTTATCGATGTCAATACAAAAGACAGATGGATAGATGAAGCCTCTTATTCCAAAAAGAAATAATTCCCGCAGAATCGGGTAGCAGATCTTTATAGATTTACTATCTTACCATTTTAATTTAATTCCAAAAAAATTATGAAATCATTTGTAGAATATTCTTCAGATTCAGACTTTTCTATACATAATATTCCCTTCGGAGTAGCAGTTTTTAATAAAGAATATATCGGATGCTGTACAAGGATCGGAGATCAGGTAGTTGATCTTGCCACCCTTTATGACCTCGGATATTTTGAAAACATTGAAGGACTGGATGACAATATTTTTGAAGCCTATACCATCAATGAGTTTATTGAACTGGGAAAACCTGTAACCAATGCGGTACGTGCCAGAATTCAGGAACTTCTTCAGGAAGGGTCCGCTCTTTCAAAAGATGAAAAAACCATTGAAGACGCATTCTACGATCTTGATAAAGTAAAAATGATGATGCCTGTACATATTCCGAACTATACGGATTTTTACAGCAGCATAGAACATGCAACGAACGTAGGAAAAATGTTCCGTGACCCGGCCAATGCACTTCTTCCGAACTGGAAACACCTTCCTGTGGGTTATCACGGAAGAGCATCATCTATAGTAGTTTCAGGGACAGAAATTAACCGCCCTAAAGGACAGACAAAACCGGCAGACGCAGAAAAACCACTTTTCGGACCAAGCAAGCAGCTGGATTTTGAACTGGAAATGGCCTTCATTCTTAACAGAAATACGGAAATGGGTGAAAGCATTTCTACAAAAGATGCTGAAGACGCTATCTTCGGAATGGTAGTATTCAATGACTGGTCGGCAAGAGATATCCAGGCCTGGGAATATGTTCCGCTGGGACCTTTCCTTGCCAAGAATTTCGGTTCATCTATTTCTCCGTGGGTTGTTACCCTTGAAGCCTTGGAGCCGTTCAGAACAGCTTCTCCAAAACAAGATCCTGAAGTTTTAGAATATTTAAAATTTGAAGGTGATAAAAATTATGACATCAACCTTGAAGTATATATCCAGCCTGAAAACGGAGAACAAAACCTTGTATGCGAAAGCAATTACAAGCACATGTACTGGAATATGACCCAACAGCTGGCCCACCACACGGTAAACGGCTGTAATGTGGAAGTTGGAGATATGTATGCCAGCGGAACCATTTCCGGAAGCGATCCAAAATCTTTCGGATCTATGCTGGAACTGACATGGAGAGGACAGAATCCTTTACAATTAAGTAACGGTCAGGAAAGAAAATTCATCGAGGACAATGATACGGTTACCATGAAGGCCTGGGCTGAAAAAGATGGTGTGAGAGTAGGTTTTGGTGAGGTTTCGGGTAAAATCATTCCAACCATTTAATAAATAATAAAATTAAACACTTAAGTATTAGTTTAGTTACATTATAATGGTAAATTTTAAGTTCACTTTAGTTTTGAAAACCTACGATTTTCATAATGCTTCTCTGCCATGGTTACACAAAAATTGATCAACGATCTTTCTTATAAAGTTGTTGGAGCTTGTATAGAGGTTCATAAACTTGCAGGTCCTGGCTTATATGAAGAAGTGTACCACCAATGTTTGGAAAAAGAATTTAATCTGTTAGGTTTAAAATATCAAAGCGAACTTGAAATTCCATTTGTTTATAAAGGGCAGCATATAGATTGTAAATTGAAATGTGATTTTTTGATTGAAAATTTAATTGTTTTAGAGCTTAAATCTGTTTCTGAAATTCACCAAATTCATAAAGCTCAAACGATGAATTATATGAATCTCTTAAAAGCACCTCGTTCAATATTAGTCAATTTTAATGTTACCAACCTGTATCATGAAGGTTGTGAATTTTTTGCTGCTAAATCATTTAAAGGTTTGCCAAAAGAATGAAAATCTACGATTTTCAAAAACTTAAGTGTACTTATTAAACACATACAAAAAGACTAAAATTAACTTAAGTGTTAAACAAAAACAATGAAAACAGTAATACCCTCCGAAATATCCCCCGTACAGCTCCAGACCATTATGCAGACCGCTGTGTCTCCACGACCTATTGCATTGGCTTCTACGGTAGATAAAAACGGAACCATCAACTTATCTCCATTCAGCTTTTTTAATATGTTCAGTACGGTTCCTCCGATATTGATTTTTTCACCATCGAGAAGAGTACGGGATAATACTACCAAACATACACTGAAAAACGTTCTGGAAGTTCCTGAAGTAGTAATCGGAACAGTGAATTTTCCAATTGTACAGCAGATTTCTCTGGCTTCAACCGAATATGAAACCGGAGTCAATGAGTTTATCAAATCCGGTCTTACCATGAAAGATGCAGATCTGGTACAGCCCAAACTGATTGAAGAATGCCCTGTAAATTTTGAATGTAAAGTTTTAGAAGTAAAACCTCTGGGAGATCAGGGAGGTGCAGGAAATCTTGTGATCTGTGAAGTTCAGAAAATCCATATCAGGGAAGAGTATCTGAATGAAGCTGGAAATTTAGATCAGCAGAACCTGGATATGGTGGCTCGATTAGGAAGCAACTGGTATTCAAGAAGCAATGAAAACAGCCTTTTTGAGGTTCCGAAACCATTGGTTACAAAAGGAATCGGCTTTGATCTTTTACCTGATTCTATTAAATACAGCAAGGTATTTACCGGAAACGACCTGGGAATGCTTGCTAATGTAGAAGTACTTCCCGCAGGAGATTTTCAAGCTGATGAAAATGTTCACTTAGATGCCCAGAAACTACTTCTGGAAAGCAGGATTGAAGACGCCTGGACGCTTTTAACAAAACAATAATTCCAAATAATAAAACCAGCCTGTAATCAGGCTGGTTTTTATTTTTTTTGTGAGGTTAAATTCCTTAACGACAGAAAAGCAATCAGAAAATAATTACCTCAACCTGTTTTAAGCTTTACTTTATATTCTTATTAATAAAATCAATACATTTTTCTGTGGCAGTATTCAGGTCGTGCGGAAGATCATTTCCGGTCCATGGTTCTTTTGAGCCGAAAGTATGATCAGCATTCTCAATTAAGAATAATTCTGAATTCGGATTCAGGATATGAAGATGTTCTGCATTTTTCACACTTACACTTTCATCATGAGTTCCGTGAATAACCAGTACATAAGCTTTAGCCATTTCTGCTGCCCTTTCTACGTCAAAACGGTGAATATTTTTTTCAAAATCTTCATAAAACTGATAATAATGCGGCATTTCCTGTTTTGTTCTTCCGTTCAGAACAAAATAAACACCTTCTTTTTTCCAGTTTTCCAGAGCTTCATTTTTCGGAAAGCGTTCCAGACTATCCACACTTGCCAGAGTGATAAGCCCGTTGATTCTTTCGTCTTCAAATGTTTTTATGATGGAAATTCCCCCTCCTCTGCTATGCCCGATCAGAATTATTCTCTGGTCATCTACATGAGGATCTTTCACAAAATGATCTATCACAACCCCCAAATCTGACAGTTCTTTTGAATAGTTATTATTTCCAAAAGCTTCCAGATCACCAAAATTGTGAGGATCGTCAACGGTGGTTCCGTTATGGGATGAATTGAATTTCACAAAGAAAAAGCCTGCTCCGGCAAATTTTTCAGCCATAAGGCTCCATGCTCCCCAGTCTTTATAACCTTTGTAGCCATGAACAAAAATCACCAAAGGCAGTTTTTCATCGGTTTCAGGATAAATTGCATCGGCCAGAAAACTTCGGGTTTCTGAATTTTCCAGTTTTATATTAAGGCTTTTAATCAATTCCATATAAAAAATTTAATTACAATTCTTAAATAACAGTGATACCTGCATTATTCACATTAACCTAAATATATAAAAAAATATTTACCTGAAAAACTTAATCTTCAACTATGGAATTGATTAAATAGTTGTAAAAATAACCTTAATTTTGCAGTATGCTGGATTTAAGAACGGTAACCGTTGTACGTTACATCCTGCCTTTAAGGGAAGGCGGATCTCTTCCTGCTTTGGCAGAAGCTGATGATGATTTTAAATATGTACTGAAATTCCGTGGCGCCGGCCATGGAGTTAAAATGCTGATCTCTGAACTTTTAGGAGGCAAGATCACCGAAGCATTAGGACTGAAAATCCCTGAACTGGTTTTTGTAAATCTGGACGTTGATTTTGGGAGAACAGAAGCTGATGAGGAAATTCAGGATTTATTGAAGTTTTCGGAAGGCCTGAATCTTGGACTTCATTATCTTTCAGGCTCCATCACCTATGATTCGGGTGTGAAGATAGACCCTCTTCTGGCTTCAAAGATTGTCTGGCTGGATGCGTTTATTACCAATATTGACCGTACTTTCAGGAATACGAATCTTCTGATGTGGCATAAAGAGCTTTGGATTATTGACAACGGAGCCTCTTTCTATTTCCATCATTCATGGCAGAACTTTGATGCGGCCGCAAAGACTCCTTTCAAATATGTGAAGGATCACGTATTGCTTCCTAAAGCAAAAATGCTGGATGAGGCAGATAAGTTTGCTCATGAAGTGTTGAATGATACACTTTTCAGAGAGATTGTCAATTTGATTCCTGAAGACTGGCTACATTGGGAGGATGCTGATGAAACTCCTGAAGAAATCCGTGAAATCTACTTTCAGTTCCTGAAAACCAGGTTGGAAAATTCTCAAATCTTTGTAAACGAAGCTAAAAATGCAAGAGGATAAAATATACGAATACGCTGTTATACGCCTGGTACCGAAAGTTGAAAGAGAAGAATTTTTCAATATCGGTCTTGTAATGTTTTCCAAAAAAGAAAAATTCATCCGGGTAGAGTTTTATTTGTGTCGGGATAAATTCAGGCTGATGCACAGCAAACTGGATTATGATGACATTATTCAGAATCTTGAAAGCTTCCAGAGAATTGCCAACGGAGATAAAGAAGGAGGACCTATCGCCCTGATGGATGTTCCAGAACGTTTTCGATGGCTGACGGCTGTAAGAAGCTCTTCGATACAAACCTCAAGACCTCATCCGGGAAAATCAAAAGATCTGGAAAAAACCTTTACTAAACTTTTTGAGGAGTTGGTAAAATAACAATTATTTTTTCATCACAAAGCAAAAAAATATACACACAGAGACTTATAATTCATATAAACACATAATAATCAATAATATAAATTACAAGAATTTATAAATTTGCTAGATTAATATACATATCATTATTTTTTATTCATAAAATAATTAACTTGGCTTTTGTTTAAATTATTCTTAACAAAATACCCAATATTTTTAATTATTCATCCTTAAAAAACAGATGATATGGATTTTCTGAATCACACCAACGCACTCACGCTGATCTTTGTATCGGTACTTGTATTTGCAATTGCCTATCGTTTTTATGGTATTTTCATTGCCAATAAAGTACTGAGGCTTAATGATAAAAACACAACTCCCGCAGTAGAATTTGCTGACGGTAAAGATTATGTGGCAACCAATAAAAATGTACTTTTCGGACACCATTTTGCCGCCATTGCAGCAGCGGGACCTTTGGTCGGGCCTGTTCTGGCCGCCCAGTTCGGATATCTCCCAGGGGCATTATGGATTCTGATCGGATGTGTGCTTGGCGGCGGTGTACATGATATGGTGGTTTTATTCGCTTCCGTACGGCACAAAGGCCAAAGTCTAGCTACAATTGCTTCCAAAGAAATAGGTAAAACTACAGGAACCGTGGCCGGATTTGCCATTTTATTTATCCTGATCCTGACCCTAGCAGGTTTATCACTTGCCTGTATCAATGCAATGCATGAGGCTTCATGGTCACTTTTCACCGTTGTCATCACTATGCCTATTGCTGTTATCATGGGGCTTATCATGAGATACAGAAAAAACAGTGTACTTTTTGCCAGCATTTTAGGCGGTATACTTTTAGTAGCCGGAATCATTGGTGGACACAGCCTGATGCAGAACGAGACAATGAATAACCTTTTTTCATGGGATATTAAAACGATCTCCATCGCAATTCCTCTGTATGGTTTTCTGGCTTCGGTGCTTCCGGTATGGCTTCTTCTCGTTCCCAGGGATTACCTTTCAACTTATCTGAAAATAGGAACTATTATTATGCTGGCCGTAGGGGTTATTGTTATTCATCCTACTATACAGATGCCTGCTCTTACAGAATTTGTAAAAGGCGGTGGCCCTGTTATAGGAGGCCCTGTACTTCCTTTCATTTTTATTGTAATTGCCTGTGGTGCTATTTCGGGTTTCCATGCGGTGATCGCAACAGGGACAACCCCAAAGATGCTGAATAAGGAAAAAGAAATTCTTTTTGTAGGATATGGAGCCATGCTGGTAGAAGGTTTTGTTGCTTTAATGGCTTTAATTGCAGCATGTACATTAATGCCAGGTGATTATTTTGCAATCAATACCCCAAAAGAATCATACGATGCGTTTCTGGCCGCCCATCCTTCACTGCATGGGGTAGATATTGATTATTATTCACAAAAAATAGGCATTGAGCTGCACGGCAGAACCGGTGGTGCCGTATCTTTAGCCGTAGGAATGGCTCATATATTCAATAAGATCCCTTATATGGATCAGCTGACAGCGTATTGGTATAATTTCGCTATTATGTTTGAAGCCGTGTTTATCCTTACTGCTATTGACGCTGGAACAAGAGTGGGACGTTTCTTTTTACAGGAAATGCTGGGTTCTGTTATTCCTAAATTCAATGACAAGAACTGGATTCCCGGAATTATCATCAGCAGTATCCTGTTTACTTTCGCATGGGGATATCTGGTATTTACGGGTAATGTAAGCAGTATATGGCCGTTGTTTGGAATCAGCAACCAGTTATTGGCTGCCTGCGGACTGATTGTCTGTACAACAATGCTGATCAGGATGAAAAGAGGAAAATACGCCTTATGTTCTGCAATTCCCGGGGTCTTTATGGCCGGAATTACTTTCTGGGCAGGTTATATTCAGGTAACAACCATCTACCTTCCGAAAGAACAGTATTTACTGGCAGCTCTAGCAGCAACTGCAATGGTTCTGATGCTTATTGTGTTTATCGGAGCTTTCATCAAATGGTACCAGCTTCTGCAGATCAAAACAACAGAAATTGATTTCTATGGAGAACCTGTAAAAGAGCTTGTAGAAAGATAACCAAGATAGAATTTTCACAAAAACAAAAGCAGTCCGGGTCATCCGGACTGCTTTTTTACTAATTATTATTTTGCTTAAAAATTGAAATTAAGTCTTGTAAATACATATCTTCCGTTCTGTCCAAACTGGGAAGTAGAACGGGAATAGATAAACTGATCATTGTTTGTGGATGCCGTAAGGTTTTTATCCGGATAAATGTCAAACAGATTGTTTACTCCCAGAGTCAGCCCTATATTTTTCGTAAACTGATAAGCCAGGGAAAGATCTGTAATAATTTTATCCCCGATTTGCTGATGTTCAGTAGCTCCTATAACTCCGTCACCGTTAGCATCAATAATATCCGCACCTGTTACTTTTCCGAAATAGGTATTTCTCAGATAAAGACTTGCATTTTTCCACGAAAGCGTATGAGATAAACTTGCTTTTACCCTTGGAACCGCTTCTTCCAGATAAACTCTTGATTTTTCAGAAAAATAGATCTTTTCAAGATTCGGAGACTGCAAAAGTCCTGAAGAGTGAGTGGCTCCCACTTTCTTCGTTTCGCTGATATTAACAGCAAAATTATTATCAAGCTTAAATCCTGAAAATCTTGCATTATGGGAAATAACTACATCTACTCCTTTTGTTTCTGTATCTATGGCATTCGTAAAGAATTGTGCCCCATTAACTCCCTGAGCATCAAAAGCAGCCTGTGCAGCGACAGGTACATCTGCTCTTAGGAACTGGTCTGTTAGAATAATCCGGTTGTTGATTCTTGTAAAATATCCATCAGCGGTAAAAGTAAGGCTTGCTGATGGGATTCTGTACGTAAATCCTACACTGGCAGATTTAGAAGTTTCCTGCTTCAGCTTTGGCATTTCCAGTAAACCTGCAATTTCTGAATCATTACTGAATGTCCCCACTTCAAGAAGCTGGCTGTTCGTAAATAAAGTAGAGGTTACATTATAATAAATCTGATGAATGGAAGGTGCTCTGAATCCTGTGGAACCCGCCAATCTTACATTAAAATTAGGAGCCACTTTGATTCTTGAAGCCAGTTTATAATTGAAAGTAGATCCGAAATCTGAATAATTTTCATATCTCGCAGCAGCATCTACCAATAACCAATTGGTAAAATTAAATTCAACATCTGCATAAGCTGCTACTGCCTGCCTGTTTTTGTCCACAGCATTTATGGGTTTAAATCCTCCGAAAACCTGTGATCCACCCGGAAGTGCATTTCCAAAGAAATCCGTTGCTCTCGGACTCGTATTACTCCACAAATTTCCTGCAGCATCATAAGTTGCATAAGACGCTTCCTCGCCAGGAGTTATTTTAAAATTCTCATAACGGTGCTCTCCTCCAAAGGCTACATTGATTCCGCTCCAGACATCATACTTTTTAGAGAAATCTAAATTGATTGTATTCTGGGAGAATCTTAGACCTCCTGCATTAAATTCATCGGGAGAAGCAAATCTTAAAGATGTATTTCCTGTATTACTGATATTATAAGTGAATGAATTCTGTCCGAATGTATTGCTTAAATCAATATTCCAGCCGTCCCAGTTTCCTTTAATGCCTGCGGAAAGTGACAGGTCCTGAATATCCGTTCCGATCTGAGGCAAATATCCGTCAGAATATAGTCCTGTAAAAGTTCGGCTCTGGTTTGGCTTTCTGTAGAACCCGCCGGAACTTCCATGTCTGAAACTGTACCCCCCAAATGTATATACCTTCCAGTTATCATTAATAGGGACTTCAATATTGGCAAAAAGCTGGTGATTGTTCAGTTTAGACTGTCCCACCTGCATATTGAAATCTTTTCTGTCTAATCCTCTGTAAGCCAGTTCCTGATCTGTAAAATCTCCTTTTAAGAGCCCCTGCAGAGTACTTATTGTATTGGCTGCCTGAATCTGATTCTGAAAATCCTGAGAAAAATAACCTACACCCTGTGCATACTGATGAATATAGTTAATAAGCTGCTGGGAATTCGGAACATTATTAATATTCGAAAAAAGAGAAGAAAGGTTTACCCCATCATTCTGAGCACGCCTTTCAATAGCATTATATGCATTGTAGATCGTACCACTTTCGGCGCCGGCTCTGAAAGTCGGGTTTCTGAACTGGGAAGACCAGGTAATATTATAGAAACCACCTTTACTTCCGATTTTATTTCCGTAATTAAGGTCAACCTGAATATTCTGTCCGTCAAAATCTCCGGTATGATCATTAGCAGTTGGAGTTAAATTTCCACCATAACTTACCTGCCCGGTTAATCTGCCGATATCTTTTTTCAGTTCAAGATTGATTACACCTGCAATGGCATCCGATCCGTACTGAGCTGAAGCGCCATCACGCAGCACTTCTATTCTGTTCAAAGCAAATGACGGAATGGAGTTCAAATCGGTTCCTACAGTTCCTCTTCCCGGTGTTCCGTTAACATTCACCAACGCTGAAGTATGTCTTCTTTTTCCGTTCACCAAAACCAATACCTGATCCGGACCTAATCCTCTCAGCTGGGCAGGATCCAAATGGTCCGTACCGTCCGAATTGGTTTGAATGGTTGAAGTGAAAGACGGAGCCACCGCATTCAAGATTTGCCCTATGCTGGATTGTGGAAGAACCACAGAAGTTTCCTTTATATTAAAGACATCCACAGGAACCGGACTGTCTACTTTTGATCTTGCACCGGCTCTTGAACCTAGTACCACAACCTCTTCCACATTATTGGTTTTCAGACTGTCTTTTCCTTTTTCCTGCCCGAAAGCATACGTTCCCAGGAAAAATAAAACAGAAGCTGATAAAATAGTCTTTTTATTTTTCATACCCTTACATCAATTTAATAGTTTATGTTTTTTTGAGTGGCAAATGTAAAACAAATTTATTAGTCTACAAAAAAAGTAGACTTTTGTTTTATGAAAATTTAAGATTGTTTTCTTCTATTGGATAATAAATAGAAAATTATCTCTTGTCAATTGATTTAACAGGAAGTTTGTTTTAAAATTGTTGCAGAGTTTTTAACGCAAAGTTTAATTCGAATAGCGCAATATTATTAAGAAGGCAAAGAAAAAATCAATCTTCGATTGATTGACTAAGCGCCTGAATAATCATACAGCTTAGTCAATGGCATAGCCGTTTATCTTTGCTTCCCTTAAATAAGGAGTATTTAAGTAAAAACTTTGCGTTAAAAAACTTAGTATTAAAATAAATTCTTTGTATAAAGAAAAAACGGATTCCAAATAGAATCCGTTTTAAAAATTATTATTATCAGTTTCTGATACTGAGAAATTTATATTTTCGTAAGCTTAGCATATTTCAAAATGAGATTTTTTTCTCCTTCATGAATAAAAATCACTTTGGCTTTAATATTCTGCGGATCTGTTCCATCCAGGAAAGAAACCTCCCCTATTCCGAAACGATCATGTCTTACCTTATCTCCTACTTCAATATCCTGGGAAGAAGCTCCACTCGGATTGATAATTTTTGCTGTGCTGACAGGTTTCAGTTTTCTTACTTCCGGTGCATGCTTCGAATTGTCTCCTTTTTCAATAGTCTTCTTTTCAACTTTTCTGAAAGAACGCTGCTCGGAAGGATGCTCATCAAAAATATTGGATTTGATTCCGGCGTTGTTGATAAACCTCTTTTCCAGAGTTGGATTTAAGAATTCAATATATTCGTCATCAATTTCACTTAAAAATCTTGAAGGCTCTGCATCGGTGATTTTCCCCCACTGGAAACGGGAGACTGCATAAGAGAAAAATACCTTCTTCTCTGCTCTTGTCAATGCCACATAGAACAAACGTCTTTCTTCTTCCAAATCTTCCCTTGTCGCCGAACTCATAAAGCTCGGGAAAAGATTTTCTTCAAGCCCTACAAGATGTACCACAGGGAATTCCAGACCTTTTGACAGGTGAATCGTCATTAACGAAACCATATCCTCATCCGTATTTTTATCCTGAGTATCGGCAGAAAGTGCAATATTCTCAAGGAAATTCGGAAGGCTCGGGTCTCCGTCTTCCAGCTGCATCTGTTCTTCAATGAATCCCTGCATGGAGTTCATTAATTCCTGAACGTTTTCTACACGGGAAATCCCTTCAGGAGTCTGATCATCTTTTAAGAACTTAATCAGTCCACTTCGTTTGGCCACTTCCATAGCAACACTGTAAGCCGTGTCAGTTTTCAATAATACCTGAAAGGCTTTGATCATGGACCAGAAATCATTCAGTTTATTTAAAACACCGTTGTTTAAGCCTAGCTGAGGAGCATACATCGGCAGATTGTCCAGTACTTTTGAAATGGAAATATTGTGAGAATCTGCAAAAACGATCAGTTTATTCTGAGTGGTATCTCCAATTCCTCTTGCAGGATAATTGATGATTCTCATAAGCGCCTCCGAATCATTTTCATTGATCAGAATACGCAGATAAGCAATAAGGTCTTTTACTTCTTTTCTCTGATAGAAAGAAAGCCCTCCGTAAACCTTGTACGGGATATTTTTACGTCTCAGCGCATCTTCAAATGCCCTGGTCTGCGAGTTTGTTCTGTATAAAATAGCAAAATCACTGTATTTTCTCTGGTCCGTATTTCTAAGCTCCCAGATATTTCCTGCTACGAAGTTGGCCTCATCAGCGTCAGAAAGCGAGCGGTATATTTTGATCTTGTCACCTTCTTCATTATCACTGAAAACATTTTTTTTAAACTGCTGAAGATTTTTTGCAATAACAACGTTAGCTGCATTTACGATATTCTGGGTTGAACGGTAGTTCTGCTCAAGAGAAACCGTTAATGCATCAGGATAATCCTTCTTGAAGTTTAAGATGTTGTAAATATTCGCACCACGGAAGGAATAGATGGACTGGGCATCATCCCCTACCACACAGATATTTTCAAATTTTGAAGCCAGTGCTTTTACAATAAGGTACTGGGAATGGTTGGTATCCTGGTACTCATCAACCATAATATACCTGAACCTGTCCTGATATTTTGCCAGAACCTCAGGAAAACGGGTCAGTAATTCATTGGTTTTCAACAGCAAATCATCAAAATCCATGGCTCCGTTCTTGAAGCATTCCTCCACATATTTCTGATAGATCTTCCCGATGAATTTCATATTTGCTTTTTCATCAGCTTCCATAAGTTCAGGATTGTTGAAATAAGCTTTTACCGTGATCAGGTTATTTTTATATGTCGAAATTCTTGCCTGAACTTTTTTAGGTTTATAAAGATCAGCATCGATATTCATGTCTTTGATTACTTTTCTGATGACATTCAGGGCATCCTGCTGGTCATAGATCGTAAAATTGGACGGATATCCCAGATAATGACCTTCAATCCTCAGAATTCTTGCAAAAACCGAGTGAAATGTTCCCATCCATAAACTTCTTGCATTGCTGTCCCCTACTACTTTCGCGATACGTTCTTTCATTTCTCGGGCCGCTTTGTTGGTGAAGGTAAGCGCCAGAATATTGAAGGGGTCAATTCCGTTGTGGATCAGGTGGGCAATACGCATGGTAAGTACACGTGTTTTTCCGGAACCTGCGCCCGCAAGTACCATCAAAGGCCCCTGTAGAGAGGTAACGGCTTCATATTGTGATTCATTGAGTCCTTTCAGATAATCCATACTGCAAAAAATTTTGGGAACACAAAATTAATGTATTATAAGGAGAATTCAAATTTTTGAAAATTCATTCCTCACTAATATATCTAGACCTTACTATCAGAAAGGAAAAGCATGCGTATAAGGATCATCAGATTCAATTCTTACTGAATGATTTTATTTCCACGATTTTTAAAAGGAAGTATTTTTTGAATTTCCAGGTCAAAAAGAATGACAGAAAAGATGAATAAAAAACTAAAAACAACCTCATTTTCTGCATTTTAATCATATTATTATCATTTTTGAAAAATTCGAATTATAAATATACTTTTTCTTCAAAAAATCCTTTTAAAGTGTAACATTTTACTTAATTTCCCTACTAATTTATCCAAAACAATTTCTACTTTATGAAAAAGCGACTTCTTTCTGTTGCAGCAGCATCTTTCTTCGGAATGGTTCTGAGCGCACAGCAAATTAAATTCGAAGAGTATGACCTGCCAAACGGCCTTCACGTAATTCTTCATCAGGACAATTCTGCACCTGTAGTAACTACCGGAGTAATGTACCATGTAGGTGCAAAGGATGAAGTAAAAGGAAGAACGGGTTTCGCCCACTTCTTTGAGCACCTTCTGTTTGAAGGAACTCCCAATATCAAAAGAGGAGACTGGTTCAAGATCGTTTCATCAAACGGAGGACAAAATAATGCGAATACTACAAACGACAGAACGTATTATTATGAAACCTTCCCTTCCAATAACGAACAGCTCGGACTTTGGATGGAATCTGAAAGAATGCGTCATGCCGTGATCAACCAGGTCGGAGTAGATACTCAGAGAGAGGTTGTAAAAGAGGAGAAAAGATTAAGAATGGACAACCAACCTTACGGAAATCTTTTCCCGACCATTCAGAAAAACTTATTTACCAATCACCCGTATAACTGGCCTACAATTGGTTCTATGGAGGATCTTAATTCTGCAAAACTGGAAGAATTCCAGGCTTTTTATAAGAAATTCTACGTTCCGAACAATGCTACACTAGTGGTTGCTGGAGATATCAAGCCTGAGCAGACTAAAAAGTGGATCCAGGAATATTACGGAGCAATTCCAAAAGGAACGCTTTATCCTAAAGATTTCCCTAAAGATGCTCCTATCACTCAGGAAAAAGAGGTAACGGCTACAGACCCGAATATTCAGCTTCCTGCTTATATTTTTGCGTACAGAACTCCTGCTAACAAAGAAAAAGATGCTTACGTTCTTGATATGCTTTCTTCTTACCTGAGCAATGGTAAATCTTCGGTTTTATATAAGAAATTAGTGGATCAGGAGAAAAAAGCACTTGCTGTACAGGCTTTCAATCAGGGTCTTGAGGATTACAGTGTTTTTGCATTTTTTGCGATCCCGATGGGACAGACAACGAAGCAGACTTTACAGTCTGATATTGATGCTGAAATCAAAAAACTGCAGACAAACCTTATTTCTGAAGAAGATTATCAAAAGCTTCAGAACCAGTATGAGAATCAGTTTGTAAATGCTAACTCAAGTATTCAGGGAATTGCCGCTTCTTTGGCAACGAATCATGTACTGATGGGTGATACCAATTTGATCAATAAGGAAATAGACATCTACAGATCAATCACCAGACAGGATCTGCAGAATGCAGCTAAGAAATATCTGAATTCCAATCAAAGAGTAATCATTAATTACGTTCCTGAAAAAAAGTAATCATTTAAAACTTCAGGTTTACAACATGATTATTAAAAATTAAATTTTTACAAATGAAAAAGCAATTAACATATATAGCTGCAGCGTTTTTATTCGCAGGAACGGTTTCAGCGCAAAAAATTGATATTAATGCAATGCCGAAGCCGGGACCAACTCCTGCGATCAACATTGCAAAACCAAAAACTTTCCAGCTTAGTAACGGCCTTACGGTAATGGTTGTGGAAAATAATAAGTTACCGAGAGTAAACACTACCCTTTCTATGGACAGACCTCCTTTCCTTGAAGGAAATGTAGCGGGGGTAAGCTCTATCATGGCTGAACAGTTTGAAAACGGAACAACCAATTTAAGTAAAGAGGCTTTTAACAAAAAAGTAGATTACCTGGGAGCTAATTTGAATTTTTCTTCCAACGGTGCTTTTGCGAACTCTCTTTCAAAATATTTCCCTGAAGTATTGGGCTTAATGGCAGATGCAGTCATTAATCCAAAATTCTCTGTTGAAGAAATTCAGAATTCAAAGGAAAGAGCTGTGGAAGGATTAAAGTCTGAAGAAAAAAACGCTTCTTCTATTGCTTCTAAGGTCTCCCAAGCATTAATGTATGGTAAAAATACAGCAAGAGGTGAATTTGAAACGGTAGAAACTATCAACAAAATCCAGTTAGCTGACGTACAAAATGTTTATAAAAAATATTATGCTCCAGACAATGCTTATTTGGTAATTGTGGGTGACGTGAAATTTGACAAAATAAAACCATTGGTAGAAAAAGCTTTCAGCGGATGGAAAAAAGCCAATACACCTGCTACAGCTTTGGAGCCGGCTTCCAATCTTGCTAAAACTGAGATCAATGTAGTAGATGTTCCTTCAGCAGTACAGTCTGTGGTGTCAGTAAACAACCTGAACAATCTTAAGATGAAGGATCCGAACTACTTTGCTGCTACAATGGCCAACTACATCCTAGGTGGTGGTGGTGAAGCGAGACTTTTCATGAACCTTCGTGAGAAGAACGGATTCACTTACGGTGCTTATTCGGATATGAATGCCGGCAAATATTCTTCTGATTTCTCAGCTGATGCGAGTGTGAGAAATGAGGTGACAGATAAAGCTGTTAAAGAATTTATGAATGAACTTAACGCTATTTCTACTGTAAAACCGGAAGAACTGGAAAATGCCAAGGCTAAGCTGAAAGGATCTTTCATAATGTCTCTGGAAAAACCGGAAACAATTGCAAAATTTGCTTTAAACCAAAAGGTTCAGGATCTACCATCTGACTTCTATACCAATTATTTAAAATCAATTGATAAAGTAACTGCCGCAGACATTTCCAATGCTGTAAAAGCTAATATTTTACCAAATCAAAGCAGAATTTTCATCGCCGGTAAAGCGTCTGATATTTCTGCGGGCTTGGAAAAATTAGGCTATCCGGTAAAATATTTCGACAAAGAGGCCAATCCAGTTGCAAAACCAACAACACAGAAGGTTGATGCCGCTGTAAGTGTAGCTTCTATTGCTGATAAATACATCAACGCTATCGGAGGAAAAGCCAATATTGCAAAGATTTCTTCTTATACTATGAACGCTTCCATGTCTATGCAGGGACAGAATATCGATTTTAAGATCATAAAAGCTCAGGGCGGAAAAGAATTAACAGCAGTTACAGCAATGGGACAGGTTGTTCAAAAGCAGGTTTTTGACGGGAAAGAAGGATATTCTGAGCAAATGGGACAAAAAGCCCCGATGAAACCTGAACAGATTGCTGAAAAACAGAAAAACACTGAGCTGTTTGAAGAACTGGGTTTCGCAAAATCTGCAGATTATAAAGTTGCAGGCATCGAGAAAATCGGAGGTGAGGATTCTTACGTTGTAAAAGGTAATAATGTAACGTATTACTACAGCGTAGCTACAGGATTAAAAACCGGGGAAACCAGAACTGCAAAAGCACAGGGACAGGAAATCACTATTCCTACGACTTTCTCTAACTATAAGGATGTAAGTGGTGTGAAAATGCCGTACACCATCTCAGTAAACCAAATGGGTATGGATATGGTGATGAATGTAAAATCCTATGAAGTGAATCAGGCTAAAGATTCTGATTTTAAATAAACAATACTCTTTTTACAGAAAGAATGGCAGCAGACGCTGCCATTTTTATTTTTAATAACATTTACGATCTTCTTCTTTGTCATTCGATAAAAAAAGATTAAATTTGCCCATTCAAAAAGATATCAGAATTAATGGATACTATATTTACACTATTGATGGTTCTTATTATGATTGCCAGCGTTTTATTGGTAATCATCGTTATGGCTCAAAATCCAAAAGGCGGAGGCCTTTCCAGTACTTTCGGAGGTGCATCATCTGCACAGTTTGGAGTACAGAGAACCAATGATTTCATGGAAAAAGCAACATGGACTCTGGGAGCAGTAATCATCGTTCTTATCCTTATAAGCGTTGTGATCACTGGTAAACCTGCTACAGCAGCACCAACACAACAGCCTGTGAAGAAAGAAACTTCCGCTCCGGCTAAGCAAACTGCTCCGGCAGCTACTACAACGACTCCGGCTCAGACACCTGCAGCTCCGGCAAAGTAATAACAGAATTACCTTATATAAAACAAAAGCAGTTCAAATTGAACTGCTTTTTTATTTTAACTTGATCCTTTCTATTTTATGCCGAAGCTTCAGCCCTGCTTTTAAAAATGAATACTGTAACGGCTTAGATTCTTTATAGTACTTATCTATAAAGATCTGCATGGCTCCATAAAAACGGTCAAGATACACCTCATCTTTAATGGTACTTTCTCCCTTATGATGAAGAAGAGAAGCTTTTCCATAATAATAATTTTTGTAGCCATTTCTTAACAGTGTGTAGCAAAGATCAATATCTTCCCCATACATAAAATAGCTTTCATCAAGACCACCTGTCCTTTCGTAAACTTCTTTTCTGATCAATAAAAAAGCTCCCGTAACCACATCTACTTCATCAACTGCATTTTCATCAATATCATTTCTATAATAAGATTTTGAATTGTTTTTTTTAAGATTGGTAAACAGCTTCTCAAAAGAGTTGAACATATCAGGAACTGAACGTTTGCTTTCCGGTAGAAAATTTCCTTCCGCATCATGCATTCTTATCCCTAAACAGCCGAAATCTGTTTTGGAATCTGCAAAATCCAGGATATCTTTCATATAAGAGCCTTCCAGTTCCGTATCCGGATTCAAAAGAAGAACATATTCTCCGGCAGCTGTTTTTATAGCTTTATTATTGGCAATAGCAAAACCTTCATTATGTTCAGAAGACATAAAACGTACCTCAGGAAATTCCGGAATAAGATCACCCCAGGATGTATCTGTTGATGCATTGTCTATAACAATGACCTCATAATTCTCTCCTTCCGTATATTTTTGAATAGACAGAAGGCAGTTTTTCAACAACTGGGTCACATTATAGTTAACAATAATTATAGACAGCTTCATATCTAATCCCTTTCGTTGTATGGCAACCTGTTAATAATAGACCTACCTAAAGATACTTCATCTGCATATTCCAGCTCGTCTCCTACTGAAATTCCTCTGGCAATACTCGAGAAATTCACACTGAAGTTTTTAAATTTTTTATAGATATAATAAGCTGTTGTATCCCCTTCCATGGTAGCACTTAATGCAAAAATAAATTCTTTCACCACTCCTTCATTCAGTTTTCTTTCAATACTGGGAATATTCAGCTGGTTGGGTCCCACACCCTCCATTGGTGATATCTTCCCTCCTAAGATCAGATATTTCCCTGTAAATTTCCCTGTATTTTCAATAGCGATTACATCACGTACATCCTCAACGATGCAGATCAGCTCACCATTTCTCTTTTCATTGCTGCAGATCTCACAGACATCAAAATCTGAAAAATTATGACATTCTTTGCAGTATTTTATTTCGTTAACAAGGTTGATTAATGAGTTTCCAAGACCTACCGCTCTGGAAGTGGGTTGTTTTAGCAGATGTAGCGCCAGTCTCAAAGCTGTTTTTCTCCCGATTCCGGGCAGTCCTGAAATTTCATCTACGGCTTTTGCCAAAACTTTACTAGGGTAATCCATAAGTACAAAAATAAGGAATATTGTCGAGAATTGAGAGAATATGGGGATTGGAGAGTCAGAGTATTTTCAGAATCTTGAAGATTAAATGTTACTAATATTAAAAAGGCTTGTAACAATTAAACCATCAAGAAATGGCTTGAAATACGATAGTATGGTTCTTGTTTCATGAATACATTTTGCATGAATACGCTGTACAGAAACTCATCCATCATTCAAAACTCTAAAAAAACCTTTATCTTTGGGACTCTAATATGAAAAAAATAAACTAATGGTACTTAAAAATCTAAATTATCCTCTGGATTTCAAATTCAAGATCTCTACGCTATCGAGTGACTTCAATATTACGGACAGAAACGGTAACTATGTGGCTTATGTCCGCCAGAAAATGTTCAAACTGAAGGAAGATGTTATTGTTTTTAATGACGAAAGTAAAACTAAGGAGCTTTTCAGAATCAAAGCCAATCAATGGATTGATTTCAATGCTTCTTATTCTTTAAGTGATCTTACCGAGAATAAAAACTACGGAAGACTGGCAAGAAAGGGAATGCGTTCATTATGGAAATCTTCCTATGACATCCTGGATGAAAATGACCAGCCCAAATTCACCGTTACAGAAGATAATGCATGGACAAAATTCTTTGACGGGATGGTCAGTGAAATTCCACTCATAGGTATGTTTACAGGTTATTTTCTTAATCCTGCTTATACTGTAAGAGGTATAGACGGAAAGGAATATTTTAAACTGAAAAAAATGCCTTCTTTCTTTGGAAGAAGATTCCAGCTTGACAGAGTAATCGACATTGATGACGAAGACGAAAGTTTAGTGATCCTGTCATTACTGATGATGGTTCTTCTGGAAAGAGCAAGAGGCTAAAAAATAAAAACCACAGACAATGAAATATTTAATCATTTTCTTTTCAGCGTTTCTTTTGACCGCATGTAAAAAAGATAAGGAAACTATTCAAAATCCTACTCCTGCAGATTCTTTAAACCTTACTAAAGATTCAGCAAAAACAGGTACATCATCAGGAAAAATCCTGGTAGATATTATCCCTTTTCCAAAAGAGATCAAAGAATGTTCATGTTATTTCGCAAGAAATAAAGCTGATTTTGAAGCAGAAAAATACATCTATGCTGATGATGCAGGAAAAACAGCTTATATGAAACTTGATGGTCAAAGATTAGCTATGAATCTTATTTCGTCAAGCGATATGGAGGTGGATGAGGAGCTGACGAAAGAAATTGAAAGCGACAACTATAAAATCTCTGTAAAAGGTAAAAAGATAAAAAGTGAAGAGGCTTTATTATTCGAAGGTACCCTGACGATTGAAAAACCGGACGGTACCGTTGAAACAACACCAATTTATGGTGAATGCGGATGCTAAAACTGAACGCAAAAAAGTAAAACCTCTATATCAGTCTTTTTGCCTGATAACCCTTATAAAAAATGCTTCTGAATTCACAGAAGCATTTTTTATTTTGTAATTTTGATAAAAATAAAATTTCATGGAATTATCTAACATAGAACCGCAGATAATCTGGAAAAATTTCTCCAAATTGAATGCAGTTCCAAGACCGTCTAAAAAAGAAGAAAGAGTGATTGCTTTCATCAAAGGATTCGGCGAAAATCTAGGTTTGCAGACTACTGTAGACGAAGTGGGAAACGTGATTATCAAGAAACCTGCTACTGCCGGAATGGAAAACCGTAAATCTGTAGTGCTTCAGTCGCATCTGGATATGGTATGCCAGAAGAACAATGATGTTAATTTTGACTTTGAGACGGAAGGAATCAAAATGGAAGTCGATGGAGACTGGGTTAAAGCAAAGGGAACAACGTTAGGAGCCGATAACGGTTTGGGAGTAGCAACCATTATGTCTATTCTTGAAAGTTCAGATATTCCTCACCCGGATCTGGAAGCCCTTTTCACAATTGATGAAGAAACCGGTATGACAGGTGCTCTAGGTTTAAAACCGGGACAGCTGACTGGTGAAATCCTGTTAAATCTTGATACAGAAGAAGATGACGAAATTGATATTGGCTGTGCAGGAGGTGTAGATGTTACCATCACTCAAAACTATGCTGTTGAAGCTCCAAATGGACAGATCATAAGAATTGAGGTAAAAGGCCTTCAGGGCGGACACTCAGGAATGGATATCCACAAAGGCTTCGGAAATGCCAACTTTATTCTGGGCAGGCTTCTTTATAATGGTCTAGCCAAGCAGAATATCCAGCTGATTTCTATAGACAGCGGCGGTTTGAGAAATGCTATTCCAAGAGAAGGTGTTGCTCTTATTTCTGTAAGAAATGCCCAGGAATTTATTGAAGAGGTTACTGTTCTGAAAAAAGAAATCCTGGAAGAATTTGCATCTGTTGAAGCAGGCTTACAGATCAATATCGAAAACTCAACAACTTCTGATAAAGCAATTTCTGAAGAAGATTCCAGAAAGATCATCCTGACTTTGAAATCTCTTCATAATGGAGTTTACAGAATGAGTCCTGATGTAAAAGACCTTGTGGAAGCATCCAACAATGTAGCCAGAGTAGAATTAAAAGGCGGTGAGCTTAAAATTTTAAACCTTACGAGATCATCTGTAGATTCATCCAAATATTCTGTGGCTGAACAGTTAAAATCTGTTGCGGAATTGGCAGGAATGAAAGTGGAATTCAGCGGTTCTTATCCTGGATGGAAACCAAAGCCTGGCTCTGAGATCGTACAGCTGATGGAAAAGATCTACACAGAAAAATTCGGTGAAAAACCTCATGTAGTAGCTTGTCATGCCGGATTAGAATGCGGTATCATCGGAGCCAATTATCCTCAGATGGAAATGGTAAGCTTTGGTCCTACAATTAGAGGAGCACATTCTCCTGATGAAAAAGCCAATATTCCTTCTGCACAGAAATTCTGGAGCTTCACTAAAGATATTTTAGCGAACATTCCTTTAAAATAAAAAGATAAAATTGCTGTATTGAATATCCAAAGTCTTATGATTTTGGATATTTTAGTTTTAAACATTAAGATTTTATTAAGTTTTTAAGATCATTCAGGATGTATTGGCGTTAATTTTAGATTTAAAATATATTTGCTATCTCTCTTTTTAATAGATTCACTGAGCTTTAATGGTTCAAAAAACTCAAAATAACATTACAATAATGAAAAGTATAACAGTATTCTGCGGTTCAAGTTTCGGTTCGGACGATATTTATAAAGAACAGGCAACCTTACTTGGAAAAACATTGGCAAAACAAGATATTCAGCTAATATATGGCGGCGCAGATGTTGGTTTGATGGGAGCTGTTGCAGATGGAGCTTTAAATGAAAATGGAAAAGTCATTGGAGTTCTTCCCCACTTCCTGCAATCCAAAGAAATTGCCCACAAAAATCTTACAGATCTTATCCTCGTAGAAACCATGCACGAAAGGAAAACAAAGATGAATGACCTCTGTGACGGTGTAATCGTTCTTCCCGGTGGCTATGGAACTTTGGAAGAGTTTTTTGAAATGATCACCTGGGCGCAACTGGGACTTCATAAAAAACCAATCGGGATTTTGAATATCAATGGATTTTATGATGATCTGATAAGACTGGTTCAGACAATGGTGGATAAAGGATTTTTAAAGCAAGTGAACCGTGATATGCTCTTAATAAGTGGCAGCATTGATGAGCTTTTGGAAAAAATGAAAAATTATGAGGCTCCTACTGTCGGAAAGTGGATTTCGAAGGAGGAAGTTTAAAAACTATAACTGATAAACTATGATTAGATTTACACTGATAGTATTGTCTCTATTCTTCTTTAATAATTTGTGTAAAGCCCAAAAACAAAGATATATTTTCAAAAAATATATAAAGAATGATTTGAATAATGATAAAATTCCTGACAATATTGAAATCGAAAAAATTCAGTGCAAAAATCATTATATCGAAGATGACGATTATCCAAAATGTAGAATTGTACAAATAGACTTGTTGAAAAAAGACGGAACGCCCTCATTTTCCGCATCGAACGATAATATTATTCCATGTTCAGACTGTAATGAAGATATTACAGATCCTTTCAAAGATTTAAAAATTAAAAAAAATAGTTTTTCTTTTATTCTTGAATACAAATTTATTCCTGAAGGCAACAAAATGAAAGAAATTATTACTTTTAAATATGATAAGCTTTCAAATAATTTCATTCTTCACAAAAAGGTTAGAATATTTGAATCCCATAAAAACGGAGAGGTTGAAAGCAGAACAGAAGTTGAAACTATTAAAAATTTTGGAAAAATTTATTTTTCTGACTACAGATAATAATAATTTTCGACATACATAAAACAAAACCTCCTGAAGAAAATCTTCAGGAGGTTTTTTATATTAACTTAAATTAAATATACTCTAAGGATAAGGAGCAATCTCCACTTCAAGACCTTCCATTTCATCCATCATATGCAACTGGCATCCCAGTCTGCTATTGTCTTTTACGTGATAGGCTTCTGCCAGCATGGCATCTTCTTCATCTCCCATTGGTTCCAGCCCCGGATCGTTGATCACATATACCTGACATGAGGCACACATTGCCATTCCACCACATACACCGATAGTTCCTTCTTCCGCCAATTCATAAGAGCGGATGATCTCCATCAGGTTCATAGACATATCTGTAGGTGCTACAACATCATGAGTTACCCCTTCCCGATCCGTGATCTTAATATTAATATCTGACATAATAATGCAAAATTAGTCAATTTTTTTCACAACTGCCTTTTCTGCTTCTTTACGGCTTCCGTCAAATCCGTCTACACCGCTTACTGTCGTATATTTTAGTACAAATTTCTTACCCGGATTCAGTCTGTTGTAAACACTTTGGCACATCAACGTAGCCTCATGGAAACCACAAAGGATAAGCTTTAGCTTACCGGGATAAGTATTGATATCCCCAATTGCGTAAATTCCGTCGATATTGGTCTGATAATCCAGTGCATTGTTCACAACAATTGCATTTTTCTCGATATTTAGTCCCCAGTTTCCGATCTCCCCTAATTTTGGTGTCAATCCGAATAAAGGAATGAAATAGTCCGTTTCAATATCGTAAGCTTCCTGGCCTTCAATCTGTACCGTGATTGCCTCTACCTTTCCGTCACCTTTAATTCCGGTAACTTCAGCAGGGGTAATCAATTTAATTTTTCCTTCGTTTTTAAGATCCTGAACTTTTTCCACCGAATCCAAAGCCCCTCTGAACTCATTTCTTCTGTGAATCAATGTTACCTCACTTGCAACGTTGGAAAGGAAAACACTCCAGTCAAGAGCAGAATCTCCACCTCCGGCAATTACTACTTTTTTATTTCTGAAATGCTCAGGTTCTTTAACGAAATATTCAAGACCTTTTTCTTCATAATCAGCAACATTTTCGAAAGTAGGTTTTCTAGGCTCAAAAGTTCCCAATCCACCTGCAATGGCAATCGCTTTACATCTGTGAACTGTTCCTTTGTTCGTGATCACTTCAAACCACTCATCGTCTACCTTTGTATAAGAAACTGCAGTTTCCCCCAAAGTAAATCCAGGCTGGAACTGCTTGATCTGTTCCATCAAATTATCTACCAATTCTCCTGCATTTACCGAAGGATATCCCGGAATATCGAAAATAGGTTTTTTCGGATAAAGCTCTGCTAGCTGTCCTCCCGGCTGTGGAAGCGCGTCAATAATATGACACTTCATTTTTAATAAACCTGCTTCAAAAACAGCAAAAAGCCCGGTAGGTCCGGCTCCTATGATCAATATATCGGTGGTTATCATAATAATAAGATAATTTAATTATACATGTAACTGCAAATTTACTAATTTTAATGCTAAGCATATTTAATTGATTCTAAATAAAAACCTGAGATTTATCAAATCCCTGTAAATACTTAAGAATCTTAAATTTGGCAATGTTTTTGTTAAATGTCATACCATGAAGAAAATTTTAAGTCTTTTTGCAATATTAATGTTTATGTTTGGCCATGCCCAGATTGACAATATTGCTGACGGTGAATCTATTACGTTCAGAATCCATTATGGAATCCTGAATGCGGGAACCGCCAATCTTACCACAAAGAAAACAAATTATATGGGTGTTCCCCATCTGTACGTGAAAGGTACCGGGCAGACTACAGGCGCCGTAAAAGCTTTCTTTAAAGTAGAAGATTTATATGAAAGCTTTATTAATACAGAAACCGGACTGCCAAGCTTTTACGTAAGAAATGTACGTGAAGGAAGCTACAGACAACATTTTGAAACCGTTTTCAACCATAACAACAATACGCTGATCTTAACTGATAAAAAAACACCTGCAAATGGTTCAAAGGTGATTAAATCCGTAAAGGGAGTTCAGGATATGCTTTCCTGCTTCTATTACCTGAGAAGTAAAAGCACAAGCGAGCTGAAAGTAGGAACGGTAATCAATATGAATGTATGGATTGATGATGAAATGTTTCCTTTTCAGCTAAAAGTGACCGGTACAGAAGATCTGAAAACAAAATTCGGTAAGATCAATTGTCTGAAGATTATCCCGTCTGTAAAAAGCGGAAGGGTTTTCAAAGAAAAAGAAGGTGTAACGATGTGGGTAACTAATGATGCCAATCATATTCCTATGCTTTTGCAGGCTGAATTGGCCGTAGGTTCATTGAAAGCAAGTATTGATGATCTTAAAAATGTAAAGTATCCTTTAAAGTATATTAAATAAGACTATCCATCAGTCATTAAAATTATAGGATGCCGGCAAGAATTTTTTGTCGGCATTTTTTATTTGAAGATGTAATGGATTTCTGCTTTTGGTTGTCTTATTAATAACAGACGAGATAAAGACTGAAAGAGCTTAAAGTACTCATATCACGCTTCGACTCCGCTCAGCGTGACAAGCTGTCAGGAAGAGAAAAGTTAATATAAAGTAATGTTTCACTGTAACAGTGAATAAGACAATCACGTTGTAAATTTCAATAGAATCGTTTTTAATTACGTTTTGTTTCTTAGGTCAGTAATTAAAAACAAAAACCTCCGGGATTCCGGAGGTTTAATTTTTTATAGTGATTTAAACTGTTCTAAAGTTCTGATATCATTTTCGAAGAACATTCTGATATCACTCATCTGGTAAAGAAGCATTGTGATTCTTTCAATACCCATTCCGAAAGCATATCCTGAATATTTCTCAGCATCAATATTCACATTTTTAAGAACGGCAGGATCTACCATTCCACACCCCATGATCTCCAGCCATCCTGTTCCTTTCGTAATTCTGTAGTCGGTTTCAGAATTTAATCCCCAGTAAACATCAATTTCAGCACTTGGCTCTGTGAAAGGGAAATAAGACGGTCTCATTCTGATCTTCGATTTTCCGAAAAGCTCAGTCGTAAAGAACTGGATCGTCTGCTTAAGATCTGCAAAACTTACATTCTCATCAATATATAAACCTTCGATCTGATGGAATATACAGTGTGAACGTGAAGAAATAGCCTCATTTCTGAATACTCTTCCCGGAGAAAGGATTCTGATTGGCGGCTGATTTTCTTCCATATAACGGATCTGTACGGAAGATGTATGCGTTCTTAAAAGGATATCCGGATTCTGCTCAATGAAGAAAGTATCCTGCATATCTCTTGCCGGATGATATTCGGGAAGGTTAAGCGCCGTAAAGTTATGCCAGTCGTCCTCTATTTCAGGACCATCAGCAACTGCAAAACCTATGGATTTGAAAATTTCAATGATTCTGTTTTTCACAAGGTTGATTGGATGTCTTGATCCAAGATCCAATGGAAAAGCAGGTCTTGTAAGATCTTCTTTTTCTGTGACAACAGCAGATTGGGAAGCATCTTTAAGATCTTCTAATTTTCCGGCAACTGCCTGTTTTAAAGAATTGATTTTCTGTCCGAATTCCTTTTTCTGGTCGTTTGGAACTTCTTTAAATTTCTCAAAAAAATCGTTCAGAACACCTTTTTTACCATTATACTTAATCCGGAAGTTTTCAATTTCCTCTTTAGACGTAGCATTGAAGCTGTTTACTTCGGTAAGTAGTTCTTCTATCTTTTCTATCATTGTTTTACCCTTTCAAAAATGTTTTGCAAAAATACGTTTTTTAAGTTTAATAATGAATCTGTAATAAAAAAATCTGCCCCTTTACGGGAGGCAGACTTCAATCACTTATTTCACTTAAATAAAAAAATTATTTCTTTTCCAAAGCTTTAACGTTGATCTGAAGAGTCACCTCATCTTTAATCACACCGTTTTCAGCAGAAGTCTGGAATTTCACACCAAACTCATTTCTTTTAATATCCTTAGGCTCAGTAGCCACACTTACTTCTCCATCTTTTACAGAAACATTAGCTTTAAACTGAACCGGTTTTGTAATACCTTTGATCGTTAAATTCCCGTCAAGAAGCGTATTATAATCTCCTTCCGTTGCCGGTGTCACTTTTGTAATCTCAAAAGAAGCTGTAGGAAATTTTTCCACTTCAAAGAATTCACCGCTCTTAAGATGGTTGTTCAATTTTCCTAATTGCTCGGCATCATCTTTAAGATCTACAGATGTTAAAGAACCCATATCAGCAACAAATTTTCCGCTTTCAAGCTTTCCGTCCTTCACTGTTACATCACCACTTTCAAACTTGATTGTTCCGAAATGGCTTGTGCTTTCAGACTTGAAAATTTTATATCCTTTCCACTCCACTCTACTGTTTAGTGTATCCACTGTATACTGATTCCCGTCTTTTGTAGTTGTCACTTCATTGCTTTCGCTCGTAACCGGTTTGTCTTTTTTGCAAGAAACCGCTACGGCTGCAACAAATAAAGCAGGAATAGCCAGTGAAAACAACTTTTTTCTCATTTTTGATATATTTTTATTACTTCCGCTAATATAATAAAAAAATTTATTTTTTCATAAAAACCTTACATTTGTATTATGCTTTTAGAAATAAACAATTTATATTTTTCCCATACTAAAGATAAGCCCCTGTTTCAGAACCTTAATATGGGTTTTGAGGAAGGCAGAATCATTGCACTGGCGGGAGAAAGCGGCTGTGGAAAATCTACATTGCTCAACCTGATTTACGGACTTCTTGACTGGGAAAGCGGCGAGATTGTTTTTAACGGGACAAAACTTTTGGGACCTAAAGGAAATCTTGTTCCCGGAGAAGCCGAAATGAAACTGGTTGCCCAGAATTTTGACCTTATGCCTTATGCTACCGTTGCTGAAAACGTAGGAAAATTTATTTCTAACATCAATTTAACTCAGAAAAAAGAAACTGTCATGGAGCTTCTGGAAGTCGTAGGACTTCAGGAGTTTGCCCATATACTTCCTAAATATTTAAGTGGCGGACAGCAGCAGCGGGTTGCCATAGCGAGAGCACTTTCCGTACTCCCGAAGCTTCTTATTTTAGACGAGCCTTTCAGCAATCTGGATTTTCCCAGAAAAATAGAACTTCGCGAAAGATTATTCAGATATGTAAAGCAGCATCAGATTTCCCTGATTATTTCTACCCATGAATTGCAGGAAATTATGCCGTGGCTCGACCAAATTGTTATTCTGAAAGATGGACGGCTGATCCAGAACGACAGCCCTGAGGAAAGCTACAAAAATCCTTATAATTCCTATGTAGCCAAACTTTTTGGTGAAGTGAATATTTTCAGTGAAGAGGAAAAAGCAGAATTTCAGCTTCCTAAATTTTCATATTATCCTAAAGAAATAAAAATATCAGAAAACGGAACAGAAGCCGAACTCCTGGAAAGCAGATTTGCCGGAAACCATTATTGGAATAAGATCAGGGTTTACAGCAAAGAACTTATCGTTTATACAGATGAAAAGATAGAAGGAAACATCAAAATTTCGTTTGTTTAAACAAATGAAATAGCAAATCGGTGGAAGACTTTACCAATTTTCTATAGGCATTTTTATCATTCTTAACAAAGTCACAATGCAATGTTAAAAATTTCATAACTCTTAGATTTTCTTATAGTTATTGTTAATATGTGGATAAAAAAAATACAAATCCAAGAAGCAGTTTGAAACTTTTTCTTACATTTGTATTTCCACAGCATAAGGAAATTTTTGGTTAATTCTCTTTCTGCCTTGAGACGGACATTAGCAGGTCACTGCAATTAAGTCTTTTTGAAAGATTACACTGTCCAATTCTTTCCTTTTTTTATTTTCAGCCCTAAGCTTTCTTTACGAATTCTGATTTCAGAGCCATAGATCCGAAACCATCAATTTTACAGTCAATATTATGGTCACTATCCGGTCTGAGGCGGATATTTTTAACTTTTGTTCCGGCTTTTACCGGCTTCGGTGCTCCTTTTACAGGAAGATCTTTGATGACCACCACAGAATCACCATCCTGAAGCTCATTCCCGTTTGAATCCAGTATTTTCCCTTCATTAGCGCTTGCAGCTGCCGTTTCCTCAGGGCTCCATTCGTAGAAGCATTGCGAACACACCATCATATTATCGCTCGGATAAGTAAACTCAGAGCTACATTTCGGACAAAGTACAGTATCACTCATATTTTTGATTTTTGCAAAGGTAGAATTTTTTGCACAATGTATTCATGTAAAATCTATTTATGCCCAAGAGACAGGATTTCAGATGATAAGCTGTCAATAGTGAATTTTTTAGAACTGAATCAAGATTTTAGATACCTGACATTAAGATTAAGATGTGGAGCTGCAGATTATTTTGGCAGTGGCTTTATCAAAAATGCTTATTCGGCAACTATCAACTCTAAAACTCTCTGACTCTCAAACCCAGAAACACGCATCCGAAACTCTCAACTATAATTCGTACTTTTGCAGATTCAAACAGCGAAGCAAATTTATGGAACTTATTCACAGAAACCTGGCAATCGGAATTCACGATGCTTTACAGGAAACATTTTTCGAGAAAAATAAATACGCCGATAAGGTAATCGAAAGACTTTTAAAAGCTCATAAAAAATGGGGAAGCCAGGACAGAGCTGTTGTTTCTGAGATTTTCTATAATATTATCCGTTGGAGAAAGCGCCTTGAATACTATATGGGCGAAGGCGTAAAACCCAACAATATTTACAAACTTATTATCGCATATCTGCTTTGGAGCAAGACCAATTATAAGAAGTTTGAAGAATTTGACGGAATTAAAATTGCAGATATTCTTACCAAACTTAAAAAAAATACTGTTCCTACAAAAGCAATCGAACATTCTATTCCTGAATGGCTGGCTGAAACTTTGGAAAAAGAACTGGGCGCCGGCTGGGAGAAAGAAATGCGTGCTTTGAATGAACAAGCTCCTACAGTTTTAAGAGCCAATACTTTAAAAACATCTACCAAAGAACTGATTTCTGATCTTTCCGATGAAAATGTAGTGGCTTATACAGTAAAAAACTATCCGGATGCGGTACAGCTTGAGGAAAAGAAGAATGTTTTCCTTACAACAGCTTTTAAGGAAGGTTTATTTGAAGTTCAGGATGCTTCTTCACAGAAAATAGGATATTTTCTTGATGTAAAAGAAGGCCAGAGAGTTGTGGATGCTTGCGCAGGTGCAGGTGGAAAAACACTTCACTTAGCAGCATTGATGGGAAATAAAGGCCAGATTGTAGCTTTAGATATCTTCGAATGGAAACTGGCTGAGCTGAAACGCCGTGCAAAAAGAGCGGGAGCCCACAATATTGAAACCCGTATGATCTCCGACAATAAAGTGATCAAGCGTCTTCATGACAAGGCAGACCGTTTATTGATTGATGCTCCATGTTCAGGATTGGGTGTTTTAAAAAGAAACCCTGACAGCAAATGGAAAATTGACCAGGATTTCATCGACAGAATTAAAAAAGAGCAGCAACAGATTCTTCAGGATTATTCCAAAATGGTAAAAGTAGGCGGAAAAATGGTATATGCTACCTGTTCTATCCTGCCGTCTGAAAACAATTTACAGGTAGAAGAATTTTTGAAAAATAATTCCGGCTTTAAATTAGTTAAAGACGACAAAGTAATGCCTAGTCAAGGCTATGACGGGTTTTATATGGCACTGATCGAAAGAGTTTCCTAATTATTGGATTCAAATATAAGATAATACAGCTGCTCTATTTCAGAGCAGCTTTTTTGTTTAAAATTTCAATCAGTTATATGTTCTGAAAAGCTATTTGTAACATCTGTATCATTATTCCTTACTTATTGATATTATAAATAGTTTCAAACCCCGGGAAAAACTATACCTATGCATAAAAGAATTCTTCTCAGCTTCTTTGCCTTATTATATTGTCTTTCATATGCACAGACTTATGAAATTCAGTATACCAGTTCTTATAATGGAAAAGTTCTTACCGAACAGTCTCCTACCCTTGTATGGGCAGACGGAAAAGAAAATTTTATCCTGAACAATACCATCAGAGAGCAGAAAAGTGAATATCCGTTTGAAATCATCAAGGTAGAAAAACCCTCCAACACAGTTGTTTCATATGCTTTCCTGAAACCGGGAGAAATTATTTCTTCATCAGATGCAGAATCAGTAGGAAAACAGAATTTTGAATTAACAAATGAAACGAAAAAGATTCTGGGTTATACCTGCAAAAAAGCAGTCACAAAGATCAATTCCAATACCATAGAAGTCTGGTATACCAATGATCTGAAAATGAATGGCGGACCATCGGTTTTAGGGCAGAATTTAGGATTTGTTTTAGAGGTAGAAAGAAATAAAAATTCTTTGATTACTGCCACTTCGATCAAAAAAGTTAAAAAGACGGATATTGCTTCTATTTTAAAGGGAACAATACAGTCTACAGACCTGTTAGGCTATAAAGATCTTCTTTGGAAAAGCCGCTTTACCACACTGAAAGTTTTTGAAAATGAAACTATCAATTTTTCAGATGAATCGAAATCAGCTGAAAATGTAAAAAGATTTGCCAACGGAACAATCATCCTTAAAAAAATAAAATTCCCTGCCATAAAAGAAGGTGAAAATATTTTTGTTGAAGTAAAGCAGCAGTCTAACGGTGATGCTTATGACAGAACCGGGACTGTATTCTTTATTCCTCAGGATCAATCATCCTCTTTTTTTGACGGACTTGAAAAAGGTGCTAAAACACTTCCTGTTTATGAAAACGGCAACGGAAAACAGTATTACGGAGTAACAGCTACAGAAAATTATAGCCCTGCTATAGAAATGATGAGATTCTTTACTGCTTTCGGAATCCAGAAATTCAATCATATTCAGTTAAAAGGAAAAGACTGGCAGACTATCAGTCCATACCGTCAGGATATTACAGAATTAAAACCTTCTCTTTCTGAAAAAGAACTGTGGATAGGTACATTTATTGGTAATTACGATAAAGGAGGCCATAAAGTAAGCCTTGAGATCACCATCCATAAAAGTGACCAGACAGTGTATAAGAACAATGTTGCCATTCCGCTTTTTAATACTTTAAATATTATGGAAATGGCAGGGCAGGATTATTCTACCATGTTTGACAAGGACAAAGGACTTTATGTGGAATTCACCTTAAAAAAGGATATTAGAAATGCTCAGCTGAGATATATTACTACCGGACACGGAGGCTGGGAAAACGGAGACGAGTTTGTTCCGAAGTCCAATTCCATATTCTTAGATGGTAAAATGACCTATTCTTTTGTTCCGTGGAGATCAGATTGCGGTTCGTACAGACTTTACAATCCGGCATCGGGGAATTTTCCGGACGGGCTTTCTTCTTCAGACCTCAGCAGGTCGAACTGGTGTCCGGGAACAGTTACCAATCCTGATTTCATTCCGCTTGGAGATTTGAAGGCCGGTAAACATACAATACAGATAAAGATTCCTCAGGGAGCTACGGAAGGCACAAGCTTCAGTTCATGGAATGTATCAGGTGTTCTGCTAGGGTCCCAATAAAACAAAACCTTCTTGCAAAGAGAATTGCAAGAAGGTAAAAACACAAATGATGAAAAAAAATTATTTCGAGCCACAAAGTAAGGGCTAAAATTCATATAATAAATTACCATATATTAATAATTATTTCATTTTAATTTTGTATAGGGTATACACTTAATTTTTCTCCGGCGAAAAAAATCAATTAAATACAGTACAATTCACCTTAAAAGTTAATATTTTTAATTAAATAAATTAAATTGATTAAAATTTTTAACATTTAAATATTTTTTATTGTTATTTTTAAACATCAAAACTAATTTTGCTTCAAATAAGTAACAATATGTGTGGAATCGTATGTTTGTTTGACGCCAAACAAAAGACCGAAATACTAAGACCCCAGGTTTTAGAAATGTCAAAAAAAATCCGTCACCGCGGCCCGGACTGGAGTGGTGTGTTTCAGGATGAAAAAGTAGTATTTTCCCATGAAAGGCTTGCTATCGTAGATCCTACTTCAGGAAAGCAGCCTTTGTTCACTAAAGACGGGAAAGTAGTTCTTGCCGTGAACGGAGAAATCTATAACCATAGAGAATTAAAAGAAGAATTTCCGGATTTTGAATTTCAAACCCAATCAGATTGCGAAGTGATTCTGGCACTATACAGAAAATACGGAAAGGATTTTATTGAAAAGCTTAACGGAATTTTCGCATTTGCCCTTTATGATATAGAAAAAGGAATCTACCTGATCGCACGAGACCATATGGGAATCTGCCCTCTTTACCAGGGATGGGATAAAAACGGAAATTATTACGTTGCTTCCGAATTAAAAGCTTTGGAAGGCATCTGCAAAACCATTGAAACTTTTCTTCCGGGACATTTTGTATACAGCCCTGATGGAGCTGAGCTTCAGCAGTGGTACAAAAGAGACTGGGAAAGTTTTGACCATGTAAAAGATAACGAAACCGACATTTCAAAAATAAGAAAAGGGCTTGAAGATGCCGTTCACAGACAGCTGATGAGTGATGTTCCTTATGGCGTTCTTCTTTCCGGAGGACTGGATTCATCCGTTATTTCAGCAGTTACTGCAAAATATGCAAGACAGAGAATTGAAAGCGGTGATACTCAGGAAGCGTGGTACCCAAGACTTCACAGTTTTGCAGTGGGTTTGGTAGGATCTCCGGACCTGGCTGCAGCAAGAAAAGCTGCGGACCATATCGGATCTGTTCATCATGAGGTTAATTTTACTGTTCAGGAAGGACTGGATGCTGTACGTGACGTGATCTATCATCTTGAAACCTATGATGTAACTACAATCAGAGCTTCTACCCCAATGTATCTTTTGGCAAGGGTAATTAAATCTATGGGAATCAAAATGGTACTTTCAGGTGAAGGTTCGGATGAGCTGTTTGGAGGATATCTGTATTTCCACAAAGCTCCGAACGCAAAAGAATTCCATGATGAAACAGTAAGAAAATTAAGCAAGCTTCATCTTTACGACTGCTTAAGAGCCAACAAAGCCTTAATGAGCTGGGGAATTGAAGGCAGGGTTCCCTTCCTTGACAAAGAATTCATGGACATTGCAATGACCGTAAACCCAAAAGACAAAATGATCAATGCAGCAGAAGGAAAAATCGAAAAATGGGTATTAAGAAAAGCTTTTGAAGATATTCTTCCTGAATCTATCGTATGGAGACAGAAAGAGCAGTTTTCAGACGGTGTAGGTTATTCCTGGATCGATACTTTAAAAGAAGTTGCAGAAAAAGAAGTTACTGATGAAATGATGGTTAATGCAAAATTCAGATTTCCTCTGAACACGCCTCAGAACAAAGAGGAATATCGCTACAGAACCATCTTCGAAGAGCACTTCCCAAGCGAAACAGCAGCTGCAACAGTTCCGTCAGTTCCGTCAGTAGCCTGCTCCACTCCTATCGCCTTGGAATGGGATGAAGCTTTCAAAAAAATGAACGACCCAAGCGGAAGAGCAGTGAAAGTACATGAGACGAGTTATGAGTAATGATTTTCTGATCTGAAATCTAATTCCTAAGATCTCATCTCTGGCTTTTGATTATAAAAAATTATCAATCCTGTAGAAATACAGGATTTTCTTTTGAATAACGTTAATAATATCAATATAATTTAACCGACAATCAAAAATAATATCCAAGAAATAATTATATTTGGACAACGAAAATATCAATTATAAAAAAATGAGAAGAAATCTTACTGTTTTATTTGCCTTACTATCCATCAGTTTTGCTTTCGGACAGGGAAAATACGGCAAATACTTAAATTCAAAAAAGCTTGCTTTATCTTACAAAAGTGTGAAAGATGCAGATAAGGACGATTATTATCAGCAATTCTACTGGCTGGTAAAAGCAGAACAGCTTAAAACCTATCCTCACCTGAAAGATGTAAAGCCTGTTATTTTGTATGAGTTTGTAAAAAAAGTAAACCCTCAGAATCCTACAAAAAAACTGGATGACAGGGGAAAAGAACTCAGAGCAACGGCAGAGTTATCTTTAAATCAATATTTTAAGAATAAAAAATTCGAAAACAACTCAGTTTTGATATATAATCTTGAAACTTATGTTGATCCTTCCAAAGGACAGTTCTACACCAAAGTAGATCCTGAGAAAATCAAAGAGCTGGTTCCCAAAGAACTTTTTGCCTTCAACTCTTTAAACAGAAACCTAGGTGAAGAAAAAACCTACTACCTGTGGATTGATAAGAAAAAAGATGACTTCAATATTGTAGATATTATTCCTGAAGAAAAAGAAAACAAGGCTTTCTATACAAGATTAAAACAGTATCTTCCAAGCTATAAGTTTTCCAAATATGTTCCTTCTGTGAAAAAGGGAAACAAAACAGACAAAACAGATGTAGACTACTATTACATCATGCCGTTTGAACAAAACACCGATAACATCGAGTACAAAACAAAAGATTTCAAAACTTACATCCTAAGCCAGTACAGAAAAGCCGGCGATGAATGGAAAGGAGTAGAAAAACCTAGAAAATAAATTTAAAAGTCCTGTGAAATTTCACAGGACTTTTTTAATTTTATATGAAATTCTTCATCTAAGAATCAAACTGCCTTAAAAGCAGAAACTGATTCAATAAAAAATAAATCTGGAACCCATCAGTTTTCCAGTCTACACCGAATGATAGAAACAAGTCCGCAACAGATCTCTGTAAAAAAAATCCTTCCGCTTATCCTGGCCACTGCTATTTTTATGCAAATGCTGGATTCCACCATTCTGAATACTTCCCTGCCCTCTATCGCCAGGGATCTTCATGAATCTCCCCTCAATATGCAGAACGCTATTATCAGCTACGTTTTGACTCTTGCGGTTTTTATGCCTGCAAGTGGTTTTCTGGCAGACAGGTTTGGAACTAAGAAAGTATTTATTTTCTCGCTGGTTCTTTTCAGTTTAGGTTCGCTATTCTGCTCCATGTCGCAAAACCTGACTCATCTCGTTATTTCAAGGGTCATTCAGGGAGTCGGAGGAAGTTTGATGACCCCTGTAGGAAAGCTTGCCCTGATTAAAACATTTGATAAAAACGAATTGCTTAAAGCAATGAACTTCGCAATTATCCCAGCATTGATCGGGCCTGTACTTGGTCCCTTAGTCGGAGGATATATGGTAGATTATCTTTCATGGCACTGGATCTTTCTGATCAATATTCCGATTGGAGTTTTAGGGATCATTTTAGGCTTTAAGTATATGCCTGACTACAAATCTGCTGATGTTGACTTTGACCTGAAAGGATTTTTAATCTTTGCAGCAGCATCCCTTCTCCTGTCTGTTTCGTTGGAACTGTTCGGGGACATGCAGAATATCAGTCCCGTACTTTTTGTCTTTATTCTGGGCTTTTTATTTCTGTACTACTATTACAAACACGCAAAAAGAGACGGCAACCCTATTTTTCCACTGAACCTGTTTCAGGTAAGAACTTTCCGTGTAGGAATTGTCGGAAATCTGGCCACCAGACTCGGGATCAGCTCCGTTCCTTTACTCCTTCCGTTAATGATCCAGATCGCTTACAAACAATCGGCAGTCACTTCCGGATGGATCATCGCTCCAATGGCCCTTACAGCGATATTCGGAAAATCATCGGTTATTAAAATTTTAGATAAATACGGCTACCGGCAGACTTTAATGGTAAATACCTTCATTATTGGAACTCTGATCTGTCTTCTTGCCATTCCCAATATCCATACTTCTTTATATTGGTTTGTCCCGATTATTGCCATATTAGGATTTTTCAACTCTATCCAGTTCACTTCGATGAATACCATTTCCATTGCAGATCTGAGAAATTTCCAGACCAGCAGCGGAAATTCATTAATATCGGTTAACCAGCAGCTAGCCATAGGTTTCGGAATCGCTTTCGGACTGATTGTTTTAAAATTATTTGAAAGTTCTGACCTCATCAAAGGTGAAACCCATAACGCTTTCCGCTACACTTTCCTTACCGTTGGAATATTGACGATCATATCCGGCTTTGTGTTCAGAAGACTCCATATTTCAGACGGGAAGAATATGAAATCAAAGGAAGAATAACGTCAAAAAGCTTAGCATTTCACACTAACGAACTTAACACAGATCAATGCATCTGATTCTTCGCTGCTGTATTTTTGTTATATAAAATTCACAATATTATGACAGCGAAAAAAGTAGAAATGGTGATATCTCCAAAACCTGCACATTTTGTAGGGGATGGTTTTAGGGTTCATAATTTTATACCGGGAGTACACGGATTGGATATGAAAAGAATGGACCCGTTTATTATGCTTGATTACAATTCAAAGTTTTATTTTAATGGTTCTGAAAGACCAAGAGGTGTAGGAGTTCATCCTCACAGAGGTTTTGAAACCGTAACGATAGCTTATCAGGGTAAAGTAGAACATCACGACAGTGCCGGTGGCGGCGGGATTATAGGTGAAGGAGATGTGCAGTGGATGACTGCAGCAAAAGGAGTTCTTCATAAAGAATACCATGAAACCGAATGGTCCAAAAAAGGCGGTATTTTCCAGATGGTCCAGCTATGGATCAATCTTCCTGCAAAAGACAAAATGAGCTGCCCGAAATATCAGGCTATAGAAAATGCAGCCATGGAACATGTCAATCTAGGTGATAACGGTCTTGTAGAGATCATCGCAGGGGAATATAATGGCCATAAGGGTCCTGCAGATACTTTTACCCCGGTAAATATGATGAATGCAAAATTAAAAGCAGGCGGAAAAGCAGAATTCAGTTTTCCTGCCGACTTTAATACAGCTGCATTGGTTATTGAAGGAAGCATTATCGTAAACGGAGAGGAAAAAGCAGCCTCAGATCATTTTGTTTTATTCAAAAATGAAGGTGAAACATTCAGCATTGAAGCTCAGGAAGATTCAATAATACTGATTATCAGCGGAGAACCGATCAATGAGCCGATCTATCCTCACGGACCTTTTGTAATGAATACAAGAGAAGAAATCATGCAGGCTTTTGAAGATTTTAACACGGGAAAATTCGGTTATCTGGAAGATTAGTAGAATTAAATTTATCTTAATCTTAAATTCTCCCTTTTTTATTAACTTTATATACTTATGTTTGGTGAAACGTAAAGGCGTACAGTTCAAAATCACTTTACGTCTTTACGATCCGCCAGGCAATATACAATACAGAAATTTATGAAACCAGAATTTGAAAATATTCCTCTTGTAAAAGCAGGAAAAAGATTTGAAATAGAAATTGACGGACATTTCGCATTTATCGATTACCGTGAAATGGGTCATCAAATTGCTTTAGTGCATACAGAAACAGATCCTGAGCTTGCAGGAACCGGGGCGGCTACTGCCGTTGTAGAAAAAACACTGGCTTATATTGAAGAAAATCAAAAAAAGCTTCTTCCTTTCTGTCCTTACGTTTTTGCCTATATCAAAAGACATCCGGAGTGGAAACGTATTGTTGATGAAAGATTTGAAGGATACGACAAACTGTAGCCGCAAGCTAAAGATCTATTTTCATTAACTTAAATTTAAAAACATTCAATTTATTATGTCAAATATTGGACTTATCATAGAAGAAAAAGCAGCAGATATAGGAAATTTCCTGGTAGGAAGACTTCTTCCTTTCCGTGAAAAAAGAGCGGTTGGACCGTTTGTTTTCATCGATCATATGGGACCTTCCGAACTGAAAGATTACCAGAATCTTGATGTTCCGCCGCATCCGCATATTGGCTTATCCACTTTAACTTATCTTCTTGAAGGATCTATTTTTCACAGAGACAGCATTGGAAGCGCAGTTGAGATAAAGCCGGGAGCCGTTAACTGGATGACTGCCGGAAAAGGAGTGGTGCATTCGGAAAGAACTCCTGAATATTTAAGACACAGCGATAAAAGACTTCACGGATTCCAGATCTGGGTAGGTCTTCCAAAACATCTTGAACAGACAGAACCTACTTTTCATCATATTGAAGCAGATGAAATTCCGGTATGGGAAGAAGATGGGATTCAATATAAATTAATTGCAGGTGAAGCATTCGGAAGGCAGTCTGCAGTTCCTGTTCACAGCAAATTATTCTTTATCGAGATTAAAACAAAGGAAGCTAAGAAAATAAGTATCGGAAAGGATCTTTATGGTGAAGCAGCCATGTATGTGCTGGACGGAACGGTTTCCACGGAAGGAAATACTTACGGCTCAAAACAGCTGATGATTGCCAAAGATACCAAACTATGTGAATTTGACATGAGTGAAAACGGCACGGTTTATCTTTTCGGAGGCGAACCTTTTGATGAGGAACGGTTTATATTCTGGAATTTTGTAAATTCAGATAAAGAAATGATCGATCAGGCTAAAGTAAACTGGAATGATCAGAACCATGACGCATTTCCTCTGGTTCCGGGCGATGAAAAAGAATACGTTCCGCTTCCAAAGGCCATTCTAAACAGAAAATAATAATCAGTACGGATTAATAAACTATGAAAATATTAGCATTTGCAGGAAGTACCTCTTCTACTTCTATCAACAGGGAACTGGTAAAATTTGTTCTGAAAGATTTTCAGGAGGAAGAAATCAATCTGATTGACCTCAATGATTTCACGATGCCTGTTTTCTCCGTAGATCTTGAAAAAAAAGGATTCCCGGATCAAGCCCATCAGTTTTTAAAGGAAATTGAAGAATGTGATGTGATTATCTGCTCACTTGCTGAACATAACAGGTCATATAGCTCGGCTTTTAAAAATGTCTTCGACTGGGCCTCAAGGATTAATGTAAAGGTATTTCAGAATAAACCGATGCTTCTTATGAGCACTTCCCCCGGAGGTTACGGAGGCGGAAATGTAATGAATACAGCCAAAACATTTTTCCCACAGTTTGCAGCAGATATCAAGGATACTTTCTCGCTTCCGAAGTTTTATGAAAATTTTGATCTGGAAAGCGGTGTGATCAATCCTGATATGCTGAAGGAGCTTAAAGATAAGATCGCAAACTTTAAAAACGAGATTAAAACCAATGACTAAGGGAAGACTTGAAGCCTTCAGTGATGGTGTTTTAGCCATCATCATTACCATCATGGTTCTTGAACTGAAGGTTCCGGAAGGAAGCAGCTGGGCCAGTCTCAAACCTCTCCTTCCAAGGTTTCTGGCTTATATCTTCAGTTTTATTTATGTAGGAATCTACTGGAATAATCACCACCATTTGTTTCAGACGGTAAAAAAAGTGAACGGAAGCATTTTATGGGCAAATCTTCATCTCCTGTTCTGGCTTTCGCTGATGCCTATCGCTACGGAATGGATCGGAACGACTCATTTTGCAGAGAACCCAACAGCAGCTTATGGAATTGGTCTGATCATGTCTGCTGTAGCCTATACTATTTTAGAAAATCTTATCCTTAAGAATGAGGGTGAAAGTTCCAAGTTGAAAGAAGCCATACAGTCAAAATTTAAAGAATATATTTCAATCGTATTTTATGTACTTGGAATCGCTGTTTCATTTTTTTATCCCTATATTGCCATAGGTTTTTATTATCTCGTGGCTCTCATATGGCTGATTCCGGACCGAAGAATCGAAAAATCATTAAAAGAAAATTAATATGGAAACACACGAATATCCCCACGGCAGCATTACTGTCATCTGGCAGCCTAAAAAGTGTATCCACTCGGCTGTCTGCGTAAAAATGCTTCCCAAAGTCTACAATCCTAAAGACAGACCGTGGATAAAAGCTGAAAACGCAAGTCCTGAAGAACTTAAAAACCAGATAGACCAATGCCCTTCAGGAGCATTAAGTTATAAATTCAATACAGAACAATAATGGCGGTAACGGTAAAAGCAAGTTTAGGAAAAACAAAATATTATACTGAAGTAACGGCTGGTGAAAACCAGATTATTACTGATGAGCCTATAGATAAAGGCGGACAGAATAAAGGTTTCAACCCATTGGAAATCCTGGCAACATCTCTGGCAAGCTGCACTGCTGCCACGTTAAGAATGTACATCGAAAGAAAGGAATGGGATGTGGAAAACATCAACGTAGAAGTAGAACTTGAAAATTTCCCATTGACGAAAAGAGCTGTATTCAAAAGAGACATCAGCTTTGAAGGGGTTCTGGATGATGAGCAGATGAAAAGGCTGCATACCATTGCAGATGCCTGTCCTGTACACAAAATATTAACTAACGACATAGAAATACTAACCAAATTTTCATAATATGACCGAAGTAAAACAAAACAACGACGAAAAACACGGAAGTTTTGAAGCTTTCATAGATGGAAGACGCGCAGGAATAATGACCTATACCTGGGCCGGAAAAGAAAGATTTATTATAGACCACACAGAGGTGGAAGAAGCCTATAACGGTAAAGGTGTAGGAAAAGACATGCTTCTGGCAGCTGTAGATTTCGCCAGGAAAAATAACAAAAAGATTATTCCGCTTTGCCCCTTTGCCAAAGCAAGTTTTCAGAAAAGTGAAGAATTACAGGATGTTTTAGTTAACTGATACTAATTTTGTCTTCAAGATACAGGCCTTTCAGATGTTTTATTCTGAAAGGCTTTTTCTTTTTCAGCAGAACATAAAAAAACTATATTTGTAAAATTTTAATTGAAAAACTATGTCTCCAGTTATATTACTGTCTATCATTATCGTTTACTTCGCATTACTTCTGTGGGTAGCCTACAGGACAGGAAAAGGAAGTAATAATGAAAGTTTCTTTATCGGAAACCGTAAGAGTAACTGGATGCTTGTAGCCTTCGGGATGATCGGAACCTCACTTTCGGGTGTTACGTTTGTAAGTGTTCCGGGAGCTGTAGGAAATGATAAGTTTTCTTACTTACAGATCACACTGGGCTATCTTATCGGGTATATTGTGGTAGCCTACGTTCTTCTTCCTTTATATTACCGCCTGAAACTGACTTCCATTTATGGCTATCTTCAGCAGAGGATGGGCCAGCTTTCCTATAAATCGGGAGCATGGATTTTTATTGTATCCAGATTGGTAGGGGCAACAGCAAGGCTTTATCTGGTAGTGAATATCCTTCAGATTTCCATTCTGGACAGCCTGGGAGTTCCGTTTATTGTAACCACGCTGATCATTTTAGCTATGATTATCCTTTATACGTATGAAGGCGGGGTAAAAACAATTGTATGGACGGATACTTTACAAACTTCGTGCATGCTTTTGGGATTAATTATCTGTACAGTTTATATGCTGAATCATTTAGGTTTAGGCTTCGGGGAAAGTTTTACAGCAATGCAGGAAAAAGGCTATACCAGAATTTTCGATTTCGATCCTAACCAGAAAAGTTTCTTTATTAAACAGATTCTTGCAGGAGCTTTTATTACAATAACAATGACGGGAATTGATCAGGAAATGATGCAGAAAAGTTTATCTGTAACCAGACTGAAAGATTCGCAGAAAAATATGGTGACTTTAGGCTTTATTCTTCTTGGAGTAATTTCACTTTTCCTTTATATGGGAGGACTTCTTCACCTTTATGGAGCTCAGGAGCATGTAACAAGTTCCGGTGACCAGCTTTTCCCTGATATTGCATTGAATCATATGCCGGGCTTTATATCCATCATCTTCATTATTGCTTTGATATCAGCGCTGTTTCCAAGTGCGGACGGGGCTATGACTGCCCTTACTTCTTCGTTGTGCATTGATATTTTCGGAATGAAAGAAAAAACAGACTGGGACGATTCTAAAAAAGAAAAATTCAGAAAAAGAATACACCTTATTGTGGCCCTTTCGTTCCTGATTATGGTGATTATCTTTAAAGTGATCAATGATAATTCAATGATCGGGCTGATCCTTAAGCTTGCAGGATTCACTTATGGTCCGTTACTGGGACTTTTTGCCTTTGGAATCCTTACCAAATACAGAGTAAATGATAAGCTTGTGCCTTATGTATGTATTGCAGCACCTGTGATCTCTTTCTTTATTGACAAGTACCAGGAAAATATGTTCGGAGATTTTAAAATCGGACTGGAGTTGTTAATCATTAATGGATTGCTAACCTTCATAGGGCTTTGGCTGATCAGAAAGAAATAATCCCGTATTTTAGCAGGAATCATTGATAATTAAACTTCATTGGTTTTCAATCTTTTCAACGGGTAACTCAAACAAAAATATTCAGTATGAAATTATCAATTCTACTTGCTGTTGGTTTGCTTTTAGGTCAATTTATGAACGCTCAAAGCGCTGCTGATTTTGCTAATCTTGCAAAGTACAAAGAAGATAATACAGCCATTTTAAGTACAAAGAAAAAGGTTGATGCGGTTTTTATGGGTAATTCCATTACTGAGGGCTGGGTAAAAAGCCATTCAGAATTTTTTTCTGAGAATAATTATATAGGTAGAGGAATCAGCGGACAAACTTCTTCGCAAATGTTGCTGCGTTTTCAGAATGATGTTGTTGCCTTAAAACCTAAACTGGTAGTAATAAATGCCGGTACTAACGACATTGCTCAAAACACGGGAGCTTATGACCCTGACTTTACATTCAATAATATTAAAGCAATGGCTGATATTGCACAAAACAACGGTATTAAAGTCATCATTGCTTCCGTATTACCCGCAGCTGCATTTCCCTGGCGTAAGGAAATAACAGATGTATCTCAGAAAGTGGATGCCTTAAACATCAGATTAAAACAATACTCGTACAGCAGTAAACTTACTTTCATAGATTACAATACAGCTATGCGTGATGCAAAAGGCGGTATGCGTGAAGGTCTTTCCAAGGACGGTATTCATCCTACTCCTGAAGGTTATGCAGTAATGGAACCTATCGCTAAGAAGGCTATTACTAAAGTACTGGAAAGAAAATAAATAAGTTACTTCTTATTTAAAACTCCCGGTTGTTTTTAAAACGAACCCACTAAAATCTATTATAAAACCATGAAAAAAACTATTTCACTTTTTGTATTCATTTTAACATTCAGCGTGATGTCTGCACAGGATTTTGAGGTTTCTACCCTGAGAATCGGGCCTTACAAAATCTTTATGGAAAAAGCAGAAGCTGAAAAGATCGCAGGCACAAAACTGAAAATAACAGACGGGACCATCAAAAACAATGTTAAGTATAGCGGGGAACCGGTTCAGATCGATCTGTATGAAAGCTATATCAGTGAAGCAAAACCAAATGTGGCAAGCATTATGGGACTTACCACCACCAGCAAAAAATTTAAAACAAAAAGCGGAATCGGGATCGGAAATACGAAAGATGATCTCATCAATGCTTACAGAAACCACCCTAGCTTTACAGTACATCCTGCATGGGACGAAAAGGGTGAAAAGCGTCTTAAAGACACAGGATATTTCACTTTGGAGGATCTTGATGCAGGGACGCAGCTTTCATTTAAGTTTGTCAATAACGTCATTACAGAAATTTCAGTATACCTGAACGAAGGCTGTTAAAATCAGTATTTCTGAACGATAATTCTAAATCCGGATCTTAAGTCCGGATTTTTGCATTTCCGTAAGCCGTTAAAAAATTGTAAATTCGCGTGCAAATAAATCAGATATAATGAGTAAAAGTATTGAAGAGTTAAAATCTCTTACTACGCAGATCAGAAGAGACATTTTAAGAATGGTCCACGCTGTAAATTCAGGACACCCGGGCGGAAGCTTAGGTTGTACGGAGTATTTCACAGCGCTTTACGGAAAGGTGATGAACTACAGTCTTCCTTTTACTATGGAGGGCAAGAATGAGGATCATTTTTATCTTTCAAACGGGCATATTTCTCCGGTTTACTATTCTACTTTAGCGAGATTTAATTTCTTTCCGGTAAAAGAACTGAAGACTTTCAGAAAATTGGATTCAAGACTTCAGGGGCACCCAACTACTCACGAGGGTCTTCCGGGTATCAGAATCGCTTCCGGATCTCTTGGTCAGGGACTTTCTGTAGCTCTTGGTGTAGCAGAAGGAAAAAAACTGGATGGCGACAACTCTCTTGTTTACACTCTTCACGGTGATGGTGAACTTCAGGAAGGTCAGGTTTGGGAAGCTTTAATGTATGCTGCTGCTAAGAAAGTTGATAATATTATTTCAACCATTGATTATAACGGACGTCAGATTGATGGTGATACGGATGATGTATTAAGTTTAGGAAATTTGCATGCTAAACTTGAGGCATTCGGATGGACTGTTCTGGAAGAGAAAAACGGTAACGATCTTGAAGCTGTTATTGCAATTCTTGAGAAAGCAAAAACTGAAACAGGTAAAGGAAAGCCAGTTGTAATCATTCTTCATACGGAAATGGGTGCTGGTGTAGATTACATGATGGGTTCTCACGCATGGCACGGAAAAGCTCCGAATGATGAGCAGCTTGACAACGCATTCAAACAATTATATCTGGAAGCTCCTGCTGATTACTAGTCCAGGAATAAATAATAGTAATCAAAATAAATAATCAGTAAAAAAATGAAATATACATATACAGAAAAAAAGGATACCCGTTCAGGATTCGGAGCCGGATTAGCAGAACTTGCCGATAAAAACCCTAATGTAGTGGCACTTTGTGCAGACCTTATCGGTTCTTTGAAAATGGAGAAGTTCATTGAAAAAGCACCGGAAAGATTCTTTCAGATTGGTATTGCAGAGGCTAACATGATGGGAATTGCTGCTGGTTTAAGCATCACAGGAAAAATTCCTTTCACCGGAACTTTTGCAAACTTCTCTACTTCAAGAGTATACGATCAGATCCGTCAGTCTATTGCTTATTCCGGAAAAAATGTAAAAATCTGTGCATCTCATGCCGGTCTTACTTTAGGTGAAGATGGCGCTACACATCAGGTTCTGGAAGATATCGGTATGATGAAAATGCTTCCGGGTATGACGGTAATCAACCCATGTGACTACAACCAGACAAAAGCAGCCACTATCGCTATCGCTGAGCACGATGGTCCTGTATATTTAAGATTCGGAAGACCTACAGTTCCTGTATTTATTCCTGAAGATATGCCTTTCGAAATTGGAAAAGGAATTCTTCTGCAGGAAGGTACTGATGTAACGATTGTTGCAACGGGACACCTGGTTTGGGAATCTCTTGTAGCAGCTGATGAGCTTGAAAAAGAAGGAATTTCATGTGAGGTAATCAATATCCACACAATTAAGCCTTTAGATGAAGAAATCATCATTAAATCTGTTGAAAAAACAGGTAAGATTGTTACCGCTGAAGAGCACAACTATCTTGGTGGTTTAGGAGAATCTGTTGCAGGAATGCTTGCAAGAAAGAGACCTACAAGACAGGAGTTTGTAGCAGTAAATGATACTTTCGGAGAATCTGCTACACCTGCAGAACTTATGAAGAAATATAAAATCGATGCAGAGGCTGTAAAAGAAGCTGTAAAGAGAATTTTAGCAAACTAAGATAAGCTATATCATATAAGCTCGGGCTGGTTCTTCGAACCAGCCCGAGTTTTTTTACCACCCCGTCAAATCTTCGATTTGCCACCCCTCCGAAGGAGGGGAATTATCAGAGTATCACTTGAGATCATTTTATAGAAATCCGGGATTAAAACTTCTGATAGTTTTCTATATTTCTTGAAAAAATTGTTGAATTTCTCTCTTTTAAGAGTCAATGCATTATTAGCTGGTTGTACATTTTTTTCCGCATTAGATTTTTTGCATCTCAAATTATGCATATTTTACTCTGTAATGTTTTATCTAACAAATGCATAAATAACTCATAAAACATAAGCCTGACCGGCATTTTCACTAGTCTCTGAATTCTGAATCAAATCTTTTTGTACAATAGAATTTTTGCGTTGCATTATATTTTCAGTTGATATTTTACTTTGCATGATAAAATATCTTTTTCCACTTTCTAAAGTTGTCTGAATTAAAAATAAATCATCATTTCCTCCCTTAAAATCATATGTACAACCTTAAAAATCCGCAACAAAATTACACGTTTTATCACAATAATGGGATGTAATTATTTATAGTTTTGAAACCATCAACGTTGATAGGAAATTCAGCATTTTGCCTGTAAGTGTACAGTATGGGATAAAATAATGAATGACAAAACCCATGTCAGGGTTTATATGACAACACAAATATTAATTAAAAATTTATTCTATTATGAAAAAGCTTCAAGGAATGAAGAACGGTTTTTCTTCATTAGAAAACAAAAAATTGAGCAACCCAGGAAATATTTTCGGAGGAAGACTTGCAGAATCTAATGTGAGAACAACACAGGAAACCGCAGCTAGTGGCAACGCGGGTAATACAGGCGATACCCAGATGTACAATGACGGAGTATTGGTGGCAACAATAACTGTTGACTAAATATGAGGGGGGAATTTCCCCCTCTTTTTTCCCAGTAAATTTTATGCCGATGAAATATAGAAAATTTGTTTTTGCCTTTCTGATTGTAGTCTCTTTTCTTTCCTGTAAAAGTAAAAAACTGAATTATATTGATTATTACCACAAGGTATATGCCATAGACAGTATGCACAGAATTAACAAAGATACTTTGGCAACCATAAAACGGTATAAAAAACTATTCAGGAAATATCCTCCCGTTCAAAATGAAAGACTGGAAGAATATGAAACCTACATCAGCTATGCAGACCGTTTCCATAAAAAATTTGGTGGTATAAAAAGTCTGGATAAACTTATAGCTCAATCGGCACCCAATTGGAAGTACAAAAGAGAAGATCAAGAATTTTTCAAACTCTTTAAAAAGTATGGAATTGACAGCATTACCGTTGAACAGAAAATTCTTCAATGGAAAAGAAGCTTAAATAAAACGCTGATAGATTCTTTCAGCATTGCACACAAACGTGACCAGTACAATGGACGCGTAGGCCCAGAAGTCGTAATTAATGACAGGAAAAATGCAGAGCTTTTAATCTGGACATTCAAAAACTATGGCTTTCCATCAAAACAGAAAATAGGGCTTAACGGAAATAATCAACAGCCCATGCATATGGGAACCTTTCTTAATCATATGGCGGGAACTGTGCATTATGAATACTTTAAAACAAAGCTCTTGGAATATGTAAAATCCGGTGAATGTCCACCGAGAGATTATATAGAAATGATTGATAAATACCAGTATATCCATTATCTGGAGCCTATTTACGGCATATATTCACATTATGACACGAATTTTGATGCTGCCGATTCTGCAAGGATAAACCGCAACCGAAAAGCAGTCGGTTTTCCTACATTAAAACAGTCTTCAAAGATGACAAAAGACTTTCAAAGAAAAATCAATAATCACTAGGCTTATTATGATACTGATTATCTCTCAAAATAATGAAATTACCACTACAGAAGTAATTAAAGAACTGATTGTAATGGGAAAAAAATTCCTGCGTGTACATGAAGATGAAATATTTGAAATAAAAGTTCAGCAAAAGAGGATTTTACTGCAAAGCTCCTGTAACAGTTTCTTTCTTGATGATATAAAAAGTGTTTGGTTCAGAAGAGGTGGATTGGTTTTTAAAAGGTTAAAGTATACCAACAGGTCTATTAACCTGAATATGAATGAAACACAACACTGGCTCGAAGACTATGTCCGCAAAACACTCGAATCCAAAAGACACATCAACAAGGAAAGCAATACTCATATCAACAAACTTCTTGTACTTGATAAAGCAAAAGAGCTCGGATTCGATGTTCCCGAATATTATCTGGCAGAAAATACCCATGATACAGACCTTGGAAATACCATCATAAAAACAATCAATGGAAATGTAATGCTGGATGAACTCAGAAAAAATTACAGCGGTTTTATGTATACATCTGTGGTTGATGAGCATGAAGAAGGGGATTTTTTTATTACTTTTTTTCAGGAGAAAATTGAAAAAGATTTTGAAATAAGAACCTTTTATTTAAATGGCAAATGCTGGTCTATGGCCATATTTTCTCAAAATGACGAACAGACCAAAGTTGATTTCAGAAAATACAACTCTGCAAAACCTAATAGAAACGTTCCTTATCATCTTCCACCCTGTTTAGAAGAAAAAATCCATACACTGATGCTTTATTTGGATCTTAACTCCGGGTCTCTGGATTTTATAAAGAAAGGAGAAAAATACTATTTTCTGGAAATCAATCCTATTGGACAGTTTACAGGAATGTCCAACACATGCAATTACTCACTGGAGCAAAAAATCGCTGAATATCTATGAAAAAAACGTACAACGAAAAAAATAAGCTTCCCCTTACTTTCAAATACATCGAGATCTTTAAAACAAAAAATGTCGGTAGAATCCACAGCAGCATGACATATTCCGTCTCATCTGAAAAATACGGGACTGAATATCATGTGAGGGAAAAACCGTTAAAACAGCTTACAAAAATGATATGACCTATTTTAACCTGTTCAGTAACATTATGGTTACAAAAGGACCTACCCGTATTCTGATCTCTGACCTTCAGAGAAATACTTCGGAATTATATTCTTTGGAATTCTATGAGGTTATAGAAGAGCTAAGGAATAAATCTATAGAAAATATCCTGGAAAATTACGACACAGAATCCCAAAAATTCATTTATGAATATATTGAGCTGCTGCTTGATAAAGAGTATGGCTTCATAACAGAAGGAGACCGGGACAGAAATTTTCCGCCACTCTCCTACAGATTCCATGAACCTCATCAAATTTCTAATATTTTCATGGAAATCAACAGTACTTCGGTTTTGGACAAAATAAAACAGTCTGTGGAAAACCTTGGAGTAAAACATCTGGTTATTTATTCTCATCAAGAGCTTTCCCTTAAAGAATTTCAGGATATTGATTCAAAATTCAACAATTCCGTTTTAAACGGCATTGAAATATTTTCTCCTTTTCATAATGCCGTTGATGAGAATTTTATGAACAGCCTTAATCAAACTTTAAAAAGGGTTTATGGTTTAGTATTTTACCGTTGCCCGGAAGCTCCTTTTAAACCTAAAGATGTTTTCAGATTTTACCTGAAGTTCAGTGATGAAAATCTTGAAATTTCCTCCTGCGGAAAAGTAGACCTTAAATACTTTAACACCAATTTCCCAAAAGTTTCAGAAGCTGTGAATCACAATTCCTGTCTGCACAAAAAAATAGGAATAGATATAAACGGTAACATCAAAAACTGCCCTCTGATGGCTGAAAATTTCGGAAACATTTATAATGCAAGTCTTGAAGAGGCTTTGATAAATCCCGGGTTCAGAAAGTACTGGAATCTTACCAAAGATAAAATAGAGGTCTGCAAAGACTGTGAATTCAGATACATCTGTACAGACTGCAGGGCCTATACCGAACGCAGCTATACCAACAGTGATGGATTAGATATTTCCAAGCCTCTTAAATGTGGTTACGATCCATATACAGGAAAATGGAAAGCATGGAGTAAGAACCCCTTAAAACAAAAAGCTATACGTTTTTAAGGAGTTAAAAATCTAACGCTGACAGTCAAAGATTACTTAAAGAATTTCCATTTCGGAATAATAGCCAGCATTCCAAAACCTGTAAACAGGAAAAGATTCGTTACATCCGTATACAAAAAGGTAGACAGGTAATAGTTATGCATAAAGAAATGCAGTACCAGCAGTACCGGAAACATAAAGATGCCAGCTTTTCTGTAGAAAAACATTAAGATAAGTCCTAACATCATCAGGACATCGATGGAAAAAATAACGAAGAAATACCATCTCGGGATCTGCAGAAATTCATGCTGAAGATATTCATCAATATCAATTCCCAGCCCCATAATCGTGAACAGCATTAATGCTGCAAATGCTAAAATAAAGCCCCATCCTTTCTTTGGATCCTCATCAAAATAACTGTATTCTTCCATAGGTACAAAAATAAAGAACTTATGAGTAAATTCATAAGTTCTTTAATATAATATTCGTTTAAAATTTGAATTATATAGAAATAGCGTTGATCAATCTGTTTTTGTCGCTCAAGTACTCTTCCATAGAGATCATACTTTCGGTTCTCATTACATCTTGAATGTCATCTATCTGATAGATAATTCTCTTCGCGTCCTCCGTATTCTTAGCTCTTACTTTACAGAAAATATTATATTTTCCTGAAATAACGCTAGCTTCAATTACGTTTGGAAGTACTGATAATTCTTTCAATACCTCTTGAGTACGGTTTGATTTTGTCAAAAGGATTCCAATGAAAGCTGTAAAGTGATAATCCAGCTTGCCATAATCGATATTAAGAGATGATCCCAAAATAATACCTGCATCCTCCATTTTTTTCACTCTTACGTGAATTGTTCCAGCAGAAACATCCATCTGTTTTGCTATTTCCGTAAAAGGCATTCTTGTGTTTTCGACTAAGAAATCAAGAATTTTCTTGTCTATTTCGTCCAGTTGATAGTTCATATTAGTTAAATTACAATTTTCTTAAAAAATCTATGTATTTGTTGCAAATTTATAAAAAATAATTTAACTAAAAAAATTATATCAAATATTAACAATAATTAACACGGATGATAAAAATCATTAAAATATTACGATTATTTACTAGCTGATTTTGTAGAATCTGTTTTTATTTCTGTTTTGGTTTCTGAAGGTTTTTTATCTTTTTTCTTCTTTTTAAATAGAGAATTAAAGCTTTTACTCCACACAACACCCCCACCATAGGCCTGATTTGCAGAACCATTCGTACTTACCATACCAATATTGGTAGGCTTGGAATATCCTCTTAAAACCAAACTTCCGTCATTCTTTTTAGAAATATCATATTCAATAGATCCTTCTCCGGAGAGATAATTAGCCTGTGTACCTTCCGTTTTGTTTAAAGGAATTCCCAATCCGGTTTTAATATTTATTCTCGGTGAGACTGCCACACTTACTCCTGCATTGGCACGGTCTCCGGTATTGGAATTCTGGTCACCCTTCACATAATTCAGGTCGATCTGGAATTCATTGCTCATCGTATTAAGAACGGATCCCAGCTGTTTCAGAAGCATATTATATCCGGAAGATTCCGCGACTCCTGCCACGTCAAAATCTACTCCTCCACTATTGGAAACATTAAAAGTACTCAACAATAATACGGAACCAAACTGAAGTACTTTTTCGCCTTCCTGGCTCATTTTGGCCGCTAATGTTTCTTTCACCTGGCTGGAAACATCAAGTGCAGTCACATTAAGGTCTATCTCCGGATTGATAAGAGATTGCGTAATATTCGCCTGAAGAAGTACACTGATCGGCTGCAGTTTCCCCATGCTCAGATATTCCCCTGCATTGGAAACCATTCTTACATAATTGGCAGTAATATCCAGTGCCGGCTTCATTGCATCACCATCCCATCTGATACTGCTGTTCTTTTCTATCTGGAACGTTTTATTAAGAATAGCTTTAGAAACAAATGTTCCGTTATCTACCTTATAAGTTCCGTTCATAGCAATGGCACCCTGTCTTCCCATCTGGAATCTCAGCTTGTCTGCAGTCCCTTTTACAGTAATATTTCCTACATCATCCCCTACAAGAACATTTACGGTAGTTCCTTTATCCACATCAAGACTGAAGTCGATATGCATATTAGCTCCTGTTTTTTTCTTTTCTTCCAGTGTGATAAGTCCGTCTTTTCCTTCTTTCAGGAACCTCAGCATTTTAAATTCTTCTACATTGGATGTTGAACTTGAATTAAAGGTAAAATTACTACCATTCAGCGCCTTCATATTAGGAGTGGTAATACTCAGTCCCGAAACAGGTCCGTCTACATATAGATCTCCTTGTCCGTAAACTCTTCCCCAGAACAGGTCATAATCTTTCTGAGTTGTATTCAGCATAAGAAGATTATCTGCCCTCATGATCAGGTTGACCCCCATTGAAGATATCGTTTCAAACTGGATTGCTCCCGAAATCGTTCCTTTAGAATTTGATCTTCCGTCATGAACTTCAATATTATTGAGGATTGCAAGCCCGCGGGAAAGCGGAACCACAGTATCATCAAATGAATAGTCTACTCCGGTAAACAAGAGCTTAAGACCGAAGCCTTTCAAAGCAATGTCACCACTATAATCAAGATCACTTAATTTTCCGTTGATTTTCAGATCACCTGTCGCTTTTCCTCTGATATTTCCGAAAATAGTCTGAACAAACTGCTGGGTAAATGCAAGGTCAAAATCACGCATTTCCGCAGTCAGGTCAAGCGTAGGAGAAGCCGTATTATTATTTACGGTACCCGTCAGATGCAGGTTATTATTTCCAAGAACTCCTGCTGAGGCCACTTTTACATCTACATCATATACATTCAGAGAGAAACCGTTTGTAGCAGAAATAGTGACATTCCCCATCTGGTTTCCATTCATAACGATATTATCTACCGTAAGGTCCACAAGCGGCTGCAAAGTACTCTTATCCATCTTGATCTTCACACTTCCGTTTGCAAGCCCCTTTATTCCCATAGGATTCCCTCCGGACTGCATTTCAAGAAGCTTTTCAATAGCAAATTCTTCAATATCAGCATCTATATAAAAGTCCTTGGCTGATTTGAACTGTGCCTCCTTGATAAATAATGCACTTTTATCTGAAAACACCCTCAGATTCCTGATATCAAAATCTCCGGTCTTTTTCCTGTAGGTAATGGAATGGTCAAGTTCAGGACTCGTATCTATGGCCCATGTTACTTCATTGAATTTAACTTCCGTAGGCTCGAATTTGAAAACATAATCTCCGGCAGCATTCGTAGACTGATCTACATTAATAGCATAGGCTTTAAGATTATCATTCAGCTCATCTTCAGGACTTCCATGCTTGAAAGTAGTCGCCAGATGAAGAGCCGTATTATTTTCATTATTCCCTTTCAGTTCAAAATCTTTGATAATATTTTTATTGTATTCCAGTTTGCTGATTCTTGCATAAAGCTGCTCATTAAGATTGGCAGTATTGATCCTCACCATAACACTATCTATCATGGCACTGTCTCTGGAAATATTATTCCTGTCATTAATCTTATATTCAGGATTGGCGGCGGCCAAAGCTTTGTCTGCATCCGTAATCTCCTCCTTCTTCGTCATAATGTACTTCAGAGAATTGGCATCCAGATTCAGGATCAGGTCATTTGAATCTCCATTGTACTCCCCTTCTACCACAGCACCCTGCGGAAGTTTAAGCTCAGGCAGAAAATAATTCACAACGCCCTGCTGGACATCAAAATTCATTTTAAAATTCTGTCCTCTGTATAATTTTCTTGGTGGCGGACCTACCAGAATTCTGCCGATTCCATTTTCTACCATACCTGCAAGATCACCAAGGTTATATCTTCCCGAAATTTTACCACTGGCCGCTCCCGGCGCATCAACGTCAATTACACGTCCACCAGCTTCTATAAAAGTTTTAACTTTTGCTTTCGGAATAATATATTGTTGAGTTGCTGTAGCAAAATGAAGGTTATTGGCATCAACGTCCAAGGTCAAATCATTAATATTGGACATAGACATTTTACCCTCTACCTGACCGCTTACGATCTGGCTTCCCGGCTGGTTGGTAAAATAATTCATATTCAGATGCGTGACATCTGCATTCACATTCATGGCAACTCTTGAAGTACTGAAATCAATAAGTCCTTTAATAGTAGCTTTGGCCTGCTCATCATTTACAGTGATCAGTCCGTTATATTTTTTATGGTCTAATAACCCGTCCAGATACAGATTATTAATCTGCTTATCCATAATTTCAATGCTGCTGATCTGAGATTTGGTAGTCAGACGCATTGTATTCACATCAAAACTCTGCCCGTTAAGATCAAATTTACCCGAAATCAGGCCAACACTTTTATTTTTGGTAATTACAGAAGTATTGAGGTCTTTTACATCCAGATATCCGGAATATTTAGGCATTGCCGTGCTGTATTCCGTAAGTGAAAGTTTGGAGATTTTAGCCTGTCCTATTCCTGTCATCAGATTTCCATTCGCAACATAAACCTGCTGAGGAGTCACTTTTGCAGTTCCGTTATATTTCAGTTTTCCAAAATCATCAGCAAAGTTTTTCATTTTTTTGGAAATAAATGAAGGCATCATCGCTTTCAGATCTTTATAGGTAAAATCAGCAGAGAGGTCAATTGTTTCAATGGCAAAATTTCCTTTCAGCAATCTGTCAACCTTCATTGTCTTCGTTGCAATATTCACATCAGGGTTCCTGATCAGAAAGTTTTCCAAATGGAATTTATTCAGCGGACCGGTCATTTTTCCAGCCAGATTGAATGGTTTAAAATTATCCCAGTTTGTCACAAAGTAGCTGATATCATATCCGCTCAACTGACTTCCTTGCTTAATTTCCATATCCCAACGTACGCGATCAGCAAATTCTGACCATGAACCGTCATGAAGATTAAATTTAATATTCCCCTGAAGCAGTGAATGATCTGTATTCAGGGTAAGATCCTTTAACGAAAGAAATTCATGGGTTAGGGAAAGTTCAGTAGAAAAGGTATCTACAAAATGAGATTTCCCCCATCTGGTAGTGACGAAGGACATATTGTTAATCAGTGCCGAAACATTGGCTCCGTTTACTTTTACATTAGGTGCTTTTAAATTAAATTTTGTGGCAGTAAGCCATTTTCCCGGTTCTCCCGGAGAATTCTCGCTGATGATGGAAACCTTTGAATCAATGATCTGCACACGGGAATCTAGCTGGAAGGGAGGTTTTTTCGGATCTCTTTTTTTCCCGCTGTCAAAAAGCTGTGTAAATCTGACAAAATTGGAAATACTGTCGCCTTTGTAGGTAATTACCTTTACATCTGCATTAACAAGGGTAAGGGAATTGAAACTTAATGAATTGCTGTTCCCTGAAATAGCATTGTAAGCAAGAGACATCCAGTCGGAATTGGCGCGAAATTCTTTTGCCGTAATGAAATTGAGACCTTTATAATCCTTGATCTTTAATCCCTTTATGGTTACATCTCCGAAATAATCCACTTCTACACTTTCTGTGGACATTCCGGATTTAAAATCTTTATTAACGATCTGAAGTGCCTGATCTGCAGCCCACTGTTTGGTTGCCGGAAGATTGATGGCAGTAAGAACTCCGCCCACAAGAATAACTCCCAGCCAGAAAAGGATAAGGAGAAGTCTTGCCCACCAGGAATAGCTGGTGACATCTTTTACAGCCTGTTTTCCAAATTCTTCAGCCGTCTCTACAGGATGATGAATAGCATCTGATGCCAGTTCAGACGCTTCCTTAACTGTTTCCTTTACAGCATCTTCTACATTTTCAACAGTCTTTTGCACCTGATCACCAAGGTTCTCAGTTACGGATTTTTTATTCTCATTCTCGTTATTATTCTCTAACTTTGCCATTATTATGAGCGACTCTATAATTTTAGGTATTGAATCGTCTTGCGACGACACCTCAGCAGCTATCATCAAGGGAAACTGTATTCTGTCCAACATTGCTGCGAATCAGGCCATCCACAAAGAATATGGAGGTGTGGTTCCTGAACTGGCATCGCGCGCACATCAGCAAAATATAATCCCCGTTGTTGAAAAATCTCTTACTAAAGCAAATATACAACAAAATGCTATTTCAGCTATAGGATTTACACGTGGTCCCGGACTTTTGGGATCTCTTCTTGTAGGAACGTCATTCGCTAAATCTTTGGCAATGAGTTTAAATGTTCCGTTAATTGAAGTGAACCATCTCCAGGCCCATATTTTAGCCCATTTTATTGACGATGCAAATCCTATGCCGCCTCAATTCCCATTCCTGTGTCTTACGGTGAGCGGAGGCCATACCATGATTGTTTTGGTGAAGGATTATTTTGATATGGAAATTATCGGGAAAACAATTGACGATGCTGCAGGAGAAGCTTTTGACAAGATCGGAAAGGTCTTTGACCTTGATTATCCTGCAGGCCCTATTATTGACAGGCTTGCGAAGGAAGGAAATCCTGATGCTTTTACATTCAATAAGCCTAAAATGGAGGGTTACGATTATTCTTTCAGCGGTATCAAAACTTCTGTTCTTTATTTTATTCAGAAAGAGGTCAAAAAGAATCCTGATTTTATTAAGGAAAATTTAAATGATCTGTGTGCTTCGGTTCAGAGAACCATCATTGAAATTCTGATGACTAAACTTGAGAAAGCAGCTAAAGAATTAAATATAAAAGAAGTGGCCATTGCCGGTGGAGTTTCTGCCAATTCTGCATTGAGAAAAGTAATGCAGGACAATCATGAAAAGCTAGGCTGGAATATTTACATTCCTAAATTTGAATATACTACGGATAATGCTGCTATGATCGCAATGGTGGCCCAACTGAAATATGAGCGCGGAGAATTTACGGATCTCAGGACTTCCGCAACTGCAAAATACGATTTATGAAAATACTCTTAGAAGAAAAAGTACTGGGAACCCATTCTAAAAAGAATTCCAAATATTATTGGGTGCTGGAAACCATTACAGGGAAAAATGATGCTTCGGAAAATGCTATAGATTATTTTCCATCAAGCTCAGAGAAAGGGTATATTCAGGATGTAAAAGAAGAGATTTTAGAAACGATAAATTCTGAGCATGTTTTCAGTTTTGCTTATACTCCACAAGAGGGAGATTATTTATCAATCAAAAATAATTTAAGAAAACAGGAGTATTTAAATCTTATTTTTATCAGTAATCGTTGGATAGAAGAAGTATTTATATGTACTTACCGTGACTGTGATACGGATATATACACAACCATAAAAACAGGAGTTGCCTTTTTAAGCTAGGATATATGAAATTATTTTACGGAGAAATTACAGGTCAAAAAGTTATCATTAATGATGAGGAACAGCAGCATATTGTAAAAGTTCTTCGGATGAAGGATGGTGAAGATATTTATGTAACAGACGGTAAAGGAAATGTTGCTTCCGGAAAATTAATTATTGAAGGCAAGAAAGCAGGTCTTGAAGTTTCTGAAATCAAAACGGATGCTCCGGATTTTAATCCCAAGCTTCATATTGCGATTGCTCCGACAAAAAATATAGACAGGATCGAGTTTTTTGTAGAAAAAGCAGTGGAAATGGGTATTTCAGAGATCAGCATTATTATTACGGAAAAGACTGAACGTAAAAATATAAATATTGACAAGATCAGAAAACAGGCCGTTGCCGCTTCCAAACAAAGTCTGAGGTTTCATTTCCCGGTCATTAATGATGCTGTGAAGCTTACAGATTTCTTAAAAAATATTGATGCGGAACATACTTTTGTAGCGCATTGCCATGAAAACCTGGAAAGAATTGAACTTAAAAATATTCCTTCAATGGAACAAATCACTTTTCTGATAGGCCCTGAAGGGGATTTTTCAGAAAAAGAGATCCAGTTTTTATCCAACAATAAAATCAAAGCGGTTTCACTCGGCAATCAAAGATTGAGAACAGAAACAGCAGGGATTTTTGTGGCAGCATGGAATTATTTCAATATGATAAGAGACTAGAAGACAGGAAGTAGATTATTCTACAATGATTTTTCCATTTTTCCGGTATATATTGATTTCATCACCCTCTTCAACAATATGGGCGCTCATTATCAAAAGTTTACCTTTTTCCCATTGATAGGTTTTGCTGTAAGTATTGGACGGACCAATATGATAGTCTGAGATAATTTCTTTTCTCTTTGAATCAATCTTAATATTCTGGATGGTATCCAAAGGTTTATAATGGTCATATTTCCTGCTCTTCTGATTATAAAGCCAAAAGCTTGATGATGAAGCATAATTTCCGGCCCAATTGATCACTTCTAAATCATTATAGCCATCGAAATTGGCATCATTATCAATATTAAAAATTACTTCATGTTCATTCAGAACATATATAGTGTCTACAATGATCTTCTGATGAATTTTCTTTTTATCAAGTATTGTGATTGATTTAAAATCAATTGATCCATTCGGTCTTTCCAGCCCTTTAAGCGTAAAGGTAAATGTATTCTTTTTTAGGGATCTGGAAAAAGGAACAGATGCTGTGTCTTCATCAGTCTGTATATTTTCCATTTCCTGTACAGGTTTCTCTTCACTCACAATATTATCTTTCATCGGCGCTGCTTTTTTGCTGCAGCTACCTAAAATAATCAGGAGGAAAAGAAATGTTCTGTTCATATGGTCAAATTATGATCTCTAAGATATTTTTCAAAGATCTGCTGTCCGCTTCGTATAGAATTTACAGCCCAACGGATCTTCATTCTCAATAGTTTTTCTTCATCAAGTTTGTAGTCGATATCTGACTTTATCAGTTTTTGCTTTAATTCATACATACATATTGAAGCTGCAACTGATACGTTAAAACTTCTCGTAAAACCATACATCGGAATCGCCAGTGTTTCATCTGCAAAATCCAGAATCTCCTGGGAAACACCTTCCATTTCAGTTCCGAAAACTAAAGCAATCGGCTCTGTAATTTCATATTCAGGCAGCATTTTCGCATTATTTTCCAATGAAACTACAACTATTTTGTAGCCTCTGTCTTTGATTTTCTGAAAAGACTCCATGTTTCTGGGAAGTTTTTCGACTTCAACCCAGGTATCAGCGCCCTTTGTAACACGCAGATTGGGTTCAAAACTATATTCTTCCTGCAAAGCCACCACTTTATGAAAGCCGCAGGCTTCCACTGAACGTACAATGGCTGCAGCATTCCTGAACTGATAAATATCTTCCACAACAGGAAGCACAAAATCTGAACTTTCCGGGGAAAAATGTTCAATCTTTGCCAATCTCTCCTCTGTTAAAAACTGCTTTAAATATTCAAAAGTTTGCGCTAAATCTTTCATTCATTTTCAAATCTTTGCAAATTAACGTAATTTTGAGCTATGAACCTGAACGAGGCTCAATTTCTTATTAAAAAGTAATTCATGAAAAGAAAAGTCCTGCTCATCTATACCGGAGGAACCATCGGTATGGAAAAAGATTATGAAACCGGAAGTCTCCGTGCATTTGATTTCGGAAATATTTTTGAAAAAATGCCGGAAATGAAACTGATGGAATGCGAAGTCTTTGTACATCCTTTCGCAAAACCACTGGATTCTTCGGATATGGGACCTTCAGAATGGAAAGTTATTGCCAACTATATTCTCAAAAACTATGAATTGTATGATGGTTTTCTGATTCTTCACGGAACAGATACGATGTCTTACACCGCTTCAGCTCTAAGTTTCATGCTGAAAGGTTTGAGAAAACCTGTGATTATGACAGGTTCGCAGCTGCCAATCGGAGATCTGAGAACGGATGCAAAGGAAAATCTTCTTACAAGTCTTTATTATGCCAGTCTTTATGAAAATGATGAAGCGGTTATTCAGGAAGTAGCAGTTTATTTTGAATATAAATTATTAAGAGGAAACAGGACATTGAAATATTCTGCCGAGTATTTTGATGCCTATGCCAGTCCGAATTACCCTATACTTGGACAATCCGGGGTTCATTTAAATATCATTAAGGATAATCTTTACCGATGTGATCCTGAAATAGAGTTTCATGTAGATGAGCATATCTCCGAAGATATTCTGTTCTGGAGAATTTTTCCGGGAATGCATCTGAGTCATTTTAAAGAAATCCCTAAAATGAAGGTTTTAATCCTTCAGGTTTTCGGTTCCGGGACTATTTTCAGCAGTGAAAAAACACAGGAAACACTGGAAGAGATCAGAAACAACGGAACTGAGATTGTAGTGGTAAGTCAGTGTATTTCAGGCGGTATTTCGTTTGGAAAGTATGAGAACAGTAATATTTTCTCAAGGATCGGGGCCATCAGCGGAAAGGATATGACGGCAGAAAGTGCCATCAGTAAAGCCATGCACCTGATAGACAATCCGAATTACTCCGGAACCTTCGCAGACAACTTCACCAGGAGTCTTTGCGGAGAAATTACCGAGTAATTTTCAATAATAATTTGCAGATTCCAGAAATTACCCTATTTTTGCAATCTCAAATAGAGAGGTGTCCGAGTGGTTGAAGGAGCTACCCTGGAAAGGTAGTATACGGGTAACTGTATCGAGGGTTCGAATCCCTTCCTCTCTGCAAGAAGATAAAAGTCTTAAACTTAATTGTTTAAGGCTTTTTTTATTTTAACTTTTTCTAAGAAAGCTCAAAACATTTTATATTTTCTGACGTTTTTTAACGCAAAGAACCTGTTTCATAATTCATAATAAGGATGCAAAGAAGGAATCAATCAAAGATTGATTTGATTAAGCAAGCGTGTTACTTTTCGGTTAATAGAACCTTATTACAACTTTTCCATCTGAAAACTTAACTAATTTTTCTGTTCCTAAAATATTCCTAAATCATGTATTTAATTTGTCCTGTTTATCAACAGTATTGACAGTTTTTAAATAATTATTTAATGGATAAAGGGTTTACATTCGTAATGATGTTCAGGAAAGGAAAAATTATTATCGGGATATTTTTATTAAGCTTAACAAACAGTTTATTACATGCGCAGATCAGTCCGCCGGGTCTTGGAGATGCCAATACCGCTTTCTGGTCGGCTTTTGGGGTTAAACATCAGCTTGATTCTCTTGGAAAAAAGCAGTCTTTAAGTTATATTGCTTTGGGACGTAAAAGCAGTCCTGACAATTACAATCCAGTTTCAAAACAGGCAATTATCGTTTTGAATCACGAAGTTTATCATTCTTTTGCTCCAAATCAACAATACAGTTATGCTGTGAGCTACCGCCGGCAGCCAAAGTATGAAAGTTCCGCCCCTTATGAAAAAGAAGCTACGGAACAGGAATTCAGGATCTACGGAAGATATGCCTATACTTTTAATCTCGGAATAAAATGGAAACTCAAGAATACAATCCGCCAGGAATTCCGGAAGTTTTTTGATGCTGATTTCCGTAAAACTGAAGAAAATTTTCAGTTGAGAACAAGAATTAAAAGTCAGCTGACTTATAATTTATCCAACAAAAATAATCAGAAGCTGGCTTTAAGTGCAGAAGGTTTATTTTCCACAAGTTATCTTAATGAGCCGGAACAGAAATGGACGTCCTTCGGATACAGAGAAATGCGTATTGGAGTGTACTATATGTTCAGCATTCCGAACTCTCCCTTCAGTATAGATATAGAATATGTTAATAATCTGATCCGGAACAGCAGAAGTATAAAGAAGGGCGGTGTACATTACCTGGCGGCTGATCTTATCTGGAACTTACCTTTTAAACATAAATGATAAGTGATGAATGATGAGTAATAGGAAAAAATAAACAAAATCCCAGTGTTTCTACCGGGATTTGTTTGAAAAACCGTTGAAGTCTTTCATCAATATAATTTAGATATGAATGTTTGGTGTAAGATTTTAATTACAGATCGTTAAAAACTGGTGACTCATCTGCACTTTGAATTTAGCCTCTGATTTTAATTTAGCATAAACAGTGTATTCAAAAGCCTGTACGGCTTTCAGCTTCCTGTCGATATATTCTGCAATCTGTACAACAGAAAAAATAAAGTCTCTGTACACTGCAATATTCACAGTCTGCCCATAATAAGGAAGATAAGCCTTCAGAAAAGGAACTGCAGCCTGATGCCTGTTATAGTTTACACAATAGCCGGCTCCTTCTCTTAAAGTAACCACCTCATAATCATTGATATAATCCAAAATTGATTTATTTCCTTCCGGAGAACTATTGTTTTTTGACAGATGTCTGTTGATTTTATCCAGAATATGCTGGGCATATTCCATCATGGTAATGGTTTTCCATTCAAATATATGGTTCATACCTTTAGCAGGTTTGGAAGGTTTCTCGTTTTCACAATTTGTGCAGAAAGAAATTCCAATCTTTTCATGATAAGGAAAAAAGCAGTCTTTGATTTCCATAGAAGCATCAGCCAAAAGCCTGTCGCCAGCAAAACTGTAATACAGATATGGGCTGTAAAGATCTGCCAGGGATTTTAAATAATCTATCTCGCTGGCATTATGATATTCTTCAAACCATTTTTCAAGGGTATCGTAATAATGGCTTTCAAATTCTTTAAATGTTAAGTAAAACGGCAATTCCATAGCTCTGTAATTTTGATATGACAAAGCTATTGCTGTAATGCGACAAAACTTGACGTGTTATATTTTTTGTAAAATGTAAAACGTAAAATGAATCAATAAGAATGAATCGTGAATTTTGCTTTGCAAGTCTCTCTCCTATCTAATCAGAATTATTTGTCATAATTCGTCATCATAAATTCAAAGTAGTGGATCATTTTAAGATAATTCCCGATGCTGATATACTCATTGGTGCTGTGAATGCTCTGTTGTTCCGAACTGTTGATTCTGACAGGCATGAATCTGTAAATGTTTTTACTTACGATCTGATATTTATAAGCATCGGTTCCGGCCATAGTAAGGTATGGGGTGACAATAGCACCCGGATAAATCTCTTTTACACCGGCTTCTATTAATTTAAATCCTTTTGTATTGGAAGGTGAAACAGCCGAAGCTTCTCTGGTATTGTCGATCTCTTCTACTTCAACATCGAAACCTTCTGTTGCTTTTGCGATATGCTCACGAATATCTTTCACTGTATTTCCGGGAAGCAACCTGAAATTCACAACAAATTCCACTTCCGGGGAAAGTACATTAGTTCCGTCGCTTCCTTTCATCATCGTTAAAGCTGTTGTTGTACGTACCAGAGCATTGGTTGTATTATTTTTGGTAAGCTGGGATAAAAGAAGAGGTTTTAACAACCACTGATTGGAAAGCGCTAATCTGGTAGACCATGGCATTGATCCTCCAATATTATCAAAAAATTCTTTGATAAGTGGTGTTATTGAAGGTTTCATCTGATCATCTTCAAGGCGTTGCATGATTACTGCGGCTTTTCCTATTGCACTTTCCATAGGAGGCATTGAGGAGTGTCCTCCAAGTCCTTTAACTTTTATTTTTGCAGATAAAAAACCTTTTTCTGCACAGCCAACAACCGCTACATCAGAGGCTACTCCCGCTATATTGCCTTTCTGCATAATTAAGCCTCCCTCGTCATAAACCGTATCAAACTGAAGTCCTTTCTTTTTAAAATAATCTGCAATCTGCATTGCCCCTTTTTGGCCGCCTACCTCTTCATCAAAACCAAAGGCCATATAAATATCCCTTTTTGGAACTTTTCTACTTTTAACCATAGCATTCATTGATTCCATCAGGGAAAAAAGCATTCCTTTCATATCAATGGCTCCTCTTCCGTAAATCCTTCCATTGGCTACAGTTCCTGAAAAAGGTTCAAAATCCCAGTCTTCCGCAACTTTTGAAACTGGAGGCAACGGTTTGTCATCCGGCCTGAAAATATTAAGTTCTTTATTTTTCACATCGGCATCTCCGGGAGGTACAACATCTATGTGGGAAAGAAAAAGAATGGGCTGTAGTGAAGGATCACTTCCTTTAAGCCTGAAAACCAAAGCATGGGTATTGACTTCATTGTTTTCGGTATTTTGGTAAACCAATGGATAAGATGATTTCAGGTATTCTTTAAACTGATCAAACGGAACGTAATTGAATTCTCCCAGACTTCCAGTAGAGACAGTAGGAATCTTGAGGCCACCTGACAGGCGCATTACGGCAGAATCATTTTTTACGGGTTTCCATCCTTCTGAAGTTTCTGATGTATTCTTTTTAAAGGGATAAGTATACATTTTGATTAGCAATATGGCAGTCAAAATAACAACAATACCAAGAATGGCTAAAAGGAACTTTTTCATGGTGTAGGATTTTGTGTGGTGGTATAACAAATATACTGAACAAAATTTTTATAATCATTTTAAAAGTCAAATATTTCCCTTGCATTGGATATAAATTTATAAAAATAATTACGGCTAATTCTAAAGCTAGGGATTGATATCAAAAATGTCTGAAGTACTGAAAATTCCTGTAGAAGCTTTTCAGAATTTTGATGAGGAACAGGCTATCAATATTATTTCAAATACATTTCATGATACACAAGGGCTGATTAATTACAGTCCTACACTTAATAATAATCCTATTGATAAGTTGATCGAAGAGAAAATTGCTCTATATGAACGTATGCTGAAAGAAAAGGATGAAATCATGGAGAGACTGGAAAAGGTGCTTAATAAATAAGAAACTTTATAAAAATAAAAAACCTCGCATGTTGCGAGGTTTTTCCATTAGTTAAAGATTGTTGACTTAAAAAATAGCATTGAAAATCAACGCTATTTTTATTTCTTTTGTTCTGAATTTTTTAAAGCTTCTTTACTTCATTCTACAAAAGAAAAAGTATTAATTTTAATAATAGCCAGTTAGTATTCTGTAAAAATTAACACATATATTAGTTTAATAATAATAAAACTCAATGATAGCATTAATACTAAAATAGGAATGGATGATAAAATCATATTTTTTTTATCTTCATCTTTTTTGTTTAAGCTAAAATTATATATGGAAATAGCTAAAAAAAATAGCATAGTAGGTAAAAAACAAAAAATATTGAAGAATTGAGCTCTCTTAATGTACACATATTTAACAGTCAGTTCTGAATGCTGACTTATATAATTTATTATCAAATAAATAACTATAGTTAATATAAATAATATTAAGGTTTTAATAGGACTAAAAAAACTTACTATTTTTTTCATATGCTATTTTCCAGTTATTAAAAATTTCCTTCCACCAAACATAGATCTTTGGTCAGCAGGAGTATCCATTTCTCCGCTTGATATGAATTCGTTTAGATTACTTCCTGCTTTTACTTCGGCTGAAGATAAACCGATAAATTTTGACCATCCTCCCCACATAAAATTTCCAGCATCCATTAAACTATACATTATATTAGTATTTCCAAATCTAAAGTTATAAGAAGAATCATTTGCATAAACATTATTTCCAATATCCAACTTTCTGGATAAATAGTGTGCAGAAAAATCAGCTTCTCCCTGTGTTGATTCATAACCAATCAAGGCATAAGCAGCAGCAATTAAACTTGGAGCAAGAAAACCAGCTGTTTTACTTCTTGCCAACAGACCCATTATCATATTATTATTAGGAACGCTTGCAATAGCTCTCAAAAAATCTGAATAATCTATTTGATAAAAGACTTGATCACCAATGTTGTACTCTCTATTCAAGCTAGTTTTATTCACACCTGAAGGATCATTAAAATACATTTGCCTTCCATTCTCATCAAAAAATCTGTTCGGCTTGCCTTTTTCTGTTCTTAAAATATTACTGACAACACCTTTACTATTAACTGTTACATCATCAATAGGTTTTGACATTGAGCTTTGCAAAGATCTAAAAGCAGCTTGCGCATCAGCTCCAGTATAAGTCGTTCCAATTGATGTTTCTTCTACACCTCTTCCGTCTGGGTCAATAAACCTTATTGGGTTATTTACAGTATAATTATATGTCGAATGTCTTCTATATTTCTCCGCCAGCGGATCAACAACACCCCATCGTCCTATGTCCGCCATGTACATCCTCGCCCCATAATCATACATTCCTGTCTCTTGAAGCTCCTTACCATTATACTTGTATTTATAAGCAGGATTTCCAGATAAAACATTATATCCCTCATGTTTCAATCCAAATGGATAATAATTATTCTCCTCAATAATCTCTGCTCCTGCGCCATTTTTAAAATAACTCAATCTTGTATTTCCAAGATGGTCCGTATAATTATACACATACTTTCCGGTCTCAAAATTAAAGTAACCTTCAGCGGTTGGTAAAAACTTCAACGTACCGTTTTCATATTGAAAGCCATCTAAATAATCTGTAGATACTGCATCAAAGATCTTTTTCACTTTTACTCCATCTGCTCTGTAGGTATAATCTGTTACTCTAGAGTTTTGGGTAATCTTTTCAGGTAAATTTAGATAATTATATTGAATAGAAGAAATACCTTTATCCTGCTGGGCAGTCATATTTCCGTTAAGATCATAATTAATCGTGCTTCCAGTGCTTCCTGATGAAAGCGGATAGCCACTTAAAGCATTACCTGTACCTATCTCTTTAAGATAAGCCAGTTTATTACTCTGTTCACCATTTTCGTAGTGGTATTCGAGGTTATCCATTACTTCAGGCGCCGTATAACCCGGAAGCTGTTTTCCTCTTCTGAGCAGGGTTTTAATGTTTCCGTTCAGGTCATAGGTAAGCTGCTCATTGTATTCTCCTCTGTCTAAATTCATGGCATCCCAGAAGCGTCCTTCTTTCAGACGGTTAAGAGAATCATATTCATAGGAATAGTTTCTCAGTACGGCATCACTTTGGGTAATCCATGACATCTGTGAAATGTTTCCATTATATTTTGCGGAACCGGAAAACTGACTGTCCGGTCTGCTGTACCTCAATTCGTAAGCAAAGAGGTTATTCTGCAGATTGGAAGGTTCATTCACTTTTGTGATCCATCCTCTGATATTATAGACATATTTAACATTCTGCATCGCATTTCCTGTAGTATTCCCTACATTTTTTGTCTGTATCTGGCCAAGATCGTTGTAAAGATTTTCTGCAAGGAGTTCCTGTGCCCCGCCATTTACCTGATGCCAATGCCTTACAAGTCTTTCCTGATGGTCGTACTCAAAAGTCTCTTTGATATTTACTTTTGTTCCATCTACAGCGCGTTTATGCTCGGTAAGGGTATATTCTGGTGAACCGGAAAATTTCAGGAAGCTTTCTGTTTTGGTATATCCTCCAAGATGGTTGACAGAATAGGTAGATATGGCTCTTCCTCTTTTGTCATAATAAGTAGAGGTCTTTGTCCAGTTATCATTTTCAACATTTTTCACATAAGATGCTGTAGGAAGTCCTTTGGTACTAACATTCGAACTCTGTACATCCTGAGGCAATACTTCCTGTCCTAAAATTGTTGCCGGAATTGCCGAAGCATCAGGATAAGTATCATAATAATTGACTGTAAGGACTTTTTCAATACTGGTAGGATAAGAAACATTTCCGTATCCTATATTTATTCCATTCAGAACAAGGTTTCCTCCACGGGTTTCATAAGAAGTATTCACCGGCTGGTTATCAATGGATGTCTGAATACTTTGCCTGGAAGTTCCGTCTCTTGAAATTCCGGTGTAAACAACTCTTCCAAACTGGTCATATTTAGTGAAAGTCCATGACTGATCTGCTGTAAAACTGGTTATTCCGTTTTTCAGAACTGTATCCCGATACAGGACTATCTGGTCTTTTTTATTGTAGACCATCTGCTCCCAGCCTTTACCCGGAAGTTTCTTCTCTGCCAGCCTGTTCCTTCCATCATATTTATACTGATAGCAAAGATTTTCCAGAGTTGAAGCGGAAACTGATGCCAAAGCAGACGCCAATGGCGGGATAACAAATGCCAATTGATCATATTCATTATACACATAATAAGTATCGGCATTTTCTGAAGCATTTATCACTTTTCTGACTAAAAGAGTCTGCCCTTTTCCATTTTTAAACTCTACTGTTTTACCATTATCTTCATCAGTAACAGTATTTTTATACAGCTGTGCTTCCCCATAAGTTTCGGGTACATTTAATACGGAAGAAGTAGCTCCATCAGCCCAGATAGTGGTAGTAGTAAATTTTTTCACTTCACCTGCTGTATTGGTCTCATAACCAAAAGTAACAGGTTTGTTTTGCCAGTCATTACCAGGATTTATCTGGCTCAAAACTCTATCTAATGGAGAGTTTTCTAAGTTTTTATGAAGTAAAGGATAGGAGTCATTAATACCATTTGATTGGTAATAGCTATTAACACTACTTTCCACGCCAGCCTGAATATTCCCATTCTGTGATGACATTGGAACAGGAAGCCAGCTATCTACCTGTCTTCCAAATCCATCATAAGGGATATGAGTAACAAGATCTTTTCCTGTAGGCGTAGATTTAATGCTCACTGACTGTTTGGGTCTTCCGAGGCCATCAAAAAACTGAATACTCTGTATCTGCTGCAGAGATCCGTTGGAGACTTCAGTTGGCACCAAATACTGTCTGGTATATACATAGTTTTCAGTATTTGGAATATTAGTCGAATAATCTACTGTAATGGGTGTATACGTATTTCCAGGATTACCGGGAGATGTGGCTCCAATATAAGCCCGAAAGGTCCCATTGACAGAGTTAAAACTAAATCCCGGAAGCATACGTATACTTTGAGGATCTACTTTTTCCGTATTAGGAATTGGAGGAGCAGTCAATACGATCTGTCCATAATGATAAATACCCAATATTAATCCTATGCTTAGATATATTTTTTTATACATGATTTTAAACTGGGTTTTATTGTTTGTAATTATATTTAAACTCTTTTAGTATTTGGCCATTAGTATTAATTACTTTTTCAAGGCGGTTGGCTGTATCATACTTATAGATTTCTCGAATTCCTGATGGAGGTGTGATGCTTTTTACTCCAATCAATGGATCATAGGTATATGTGCTGACCTGATAGCCTGATAATGCTGAATTATTTCTAAACAAATCTAAAGTAGAGATCAATGATTGTTCTGATGCGTCGGTTCCGGCCTGGGCATCATTATCGGAAGCACCAACAATATTGTCAATTAATGACTGGGGGATATCTGAAAGTTTTGCGCCTTCTATTTTAACAATAGGCTGGGTCTGGTTATACCCCCAAATAACAGTTACCGGAATATTATCTCTTGTAGTATACTGCTGGATATTTCCTTTATTATCATATTTATCAAAAGTAATCTCAGTTCCAAGTATACCAGCTAAAATATCATATGTCGATACAGAAGTAGGGAATATATTGGCTGGATTATCATATTTAGTTTCAGTTTTAGAGATAATTTTACTAGTATCGGTTACATTCTGTTTATTTGTAATGACCGTTTCCAAGGGAATACTGATCATATTTGCAGATAAAAGTTTTTGATTGTTTTTATCAAAAGCATATTTATAAGTACTTTCTTTTATCGTATTATCTGGAAATGTGATCTTTTGTGAAAGTAGATTGCCCCAGTTTGGGTTATACTGTCCCTGTAAAACCGGAGCATATTCATTATCTGTTTTTGTAGTAATTACTTTTCCATTCAAATACTCTTTCTTAGTAACGGAGGAAGCTCCAGGATTATAGATAGGAACTATTGATTTATAAGCAATATTATATTGACTGTTCCCTAAATATCCACTAGTCTGTACTGTAGTTGTATCGAAATAATTATAAAAAGCAGTATAATTATTATAGAATTGATATTCTTGTGAGGCTTGAGATACACCACTAGGGGGAATCGCTACACTTGAAAAATCGTAATATACTCCCCAATATTGTGGAGCAAAATAATTTGTCCAATTATATTCATATTCTTCTGAAGTTATTGGTGTATAAGAATTGTTGTTAAAAGAATACTGAATTAATGATTTTAATAGTCCATTTTTAAGATCTACATCATTTTTAATAAAGTCCGGCTTATAATCAAAGGCATAATCCCGATAATATTCTCTAAAAACATTATTAGGGTCCTGTTTATATTCAAATTCAAGTTGGAATGCATTATATCTTACCTGACTTTTTACAAACATATTTTGAGGCTCACTGAAATCTGGCGTAGGCGCCTGAAATCCCTTCATCAGATCATATATACCACTGTAAGTAGTTGATGGGACTATATTATAAGTATAGGTATTTTTTATTTTTGTATTATCTGTTACATTAGTTGTTATTTCATCAATCCTCTCATAACCAATAAAATCATTATCATATGTTGGAGAATTTTTTAATAGAATATAGCCATTAACAGTATTTATGGTTCCCCCATTAGCTCCAACCTCCATAGTAGTTTTGGGTCTGAAATCAAAAAAATTTGGACGAGTTAATAGATAACCGCTTGAATAGTTTTCTGATATACCATCATTATTATCATCTCTAATACTATGATATATATAGTTTTTCTTATATATTCCTCCTACGTTATCAATATTGATCAAGGATTTTATCCTTTGCCCTCCCGCAAGATTGAATTTATCTCCATTAACATTATTATTTTGGTATAAAGAATATTTTCCTGCATTTGCATCAGATAGAAAAGATTTTGCAGGATCATATGTATTATTTTCATATTCAAACTCAGTTGCTCCTTTTGTCGGATAAATAATTTTTTTAAGTGACATTGAATTAGTAAATACAGGATTAATTTGACGATTAGCTCCCGGAATGATAACAGTATGCTGATTACCTGTTTTAGCTATATAAAAATAAAATCCATAAACCTCAGGAACAGTTAATGTAAAACTTGTAAATAAATGCTGGTTCTGAGGTTCACCATTGAAGTAGCCCCAATAATCTATAGCCGTAGAATTTTTAGCGGGTATAGATTGATCATAATATTCGAACCCTTCTGTATTGATAATCTGCCCATTGGTATCCTGATATTCTATAGAATTAAGTTTTAACCGTTTGTTTAAAACATCCTGTCTGTTCACAAAGCTAGAAGTCGCAGCACTTTGTTGCCATTCTCCAAGCTCAGTAAGTATTGAATTAAAATTTTTCTCAAAGTAGCTTTGATTCAGTTTTATTTTTTTAATTAACCTATTTTGTTTATCCCTTATATTAATGGCTACTATTCTTTTATCTCCATACAAATCCTGTCTTGTATCGTAGTCAAATTCAATAAGTCCTTCTGAAAATTCAATTTTTTTAATAAGCTTACACTTAAATTCTTTCCATCCTTCATACTTTTTATCCTGATAAAAAGGGAACGTTCCAACTGGAGTAGTGCCATTATTACCATCATTGAAAAAATTCATAGGAATACCTGAATAATCATATAAGTTATAGCTAGGAATAGTTTCTATCAAGTCATAAGTAAATTTAATTTCTTTTCCTGCTTTGGTTTTTATTTTACTAATATACCAAGCATTGTTTATAGTGGTATTTATAGTTATACTTCCTTCATGATCTTGGGAAAAAACAGTTTCGAAATCATTAAATATATAGGTCGTACCTAAAGGGTCAATAATTTTAAGCTTTTTTAAAGTTGGCTGTCCCTGTACTCCTAAAGAATCAGTAATTTCTATTTTCAATTTATCCTGTATTTTCTCTAAAATAGGGGTTCTGTCTCTTTTGAAAATGAATTTTCCGGAATATTTGGGAAGGTTATAATAATAATCATCAGGCATAAAATCAGGATTATTAATAAAATATCTATCCCCTTGTATATAATTTTCCATTTTATAATTAGTGGGCATAATTTTGGTTTCCAATCCTAATTTTATAAAATCAATAGGAGATACATACCCATTAAAATCAGGAATAAGGGTATTATTTTTAGCTTTTGCTCCAAAATATCTATTGGAATAGTTATATACAGCATCATAATCAGGTTTTCCATTAACACTTCTACTAATTAGTCCTGGAAATCCAAGACTCCATCCTAATCCTATTCTCGTAGATTCTTCCCTCACTTTAATTCCTCTAGTATTATAATCAAGAGTAATTGGAAATTCAAAATCTCCTTCCTTTATAGTATAGATAGGAACAGAAATATTAGCTAAACCTGAATATTGATTTACTGGAATCTGTCCATAAGTCTGCATTTTTGTGACATCGGGAGATGTAGGGTACGTAATAGGCATAAAATTATTTGCAGTTTGCGCAAAAAAAACTTGTATGGTTATTATACCAATAGCTGTTATTATTTTTTTAATTTTTCGCATCTGTATTTATTTCTTTATTAGTTTAGCATTCGCTGTTTTATTGGTATCTGTTTTTATCGTAACCAGATAAGCCCCCTGAATTAAATTCTGGGTATTGATCTTCATTACTTTATTCTTTGTCTTCAAACTCTGAAGCTGTCTTCCGCTCATATCATAAAGCATAATATCAGCTTCTTTGAATTCAAAACCTATTTCAACATAAGCATAATCTGATACAGGATTCGGATAAATCTTGATGTCCTGCTTCTCAATCAGTTTATTGATCTGACTGTCACCAAGCTTTACAATCTTCCAGTTCTCCTTTCCCAGTTCTTCTGCACTCGTTCCTGCCAGAATGATGGATCCGTCTCTGTTCAGCTTTATATCTGATAATCTTTCTTCTCTTTTTCTGGATTCTCCTTTTATATGTTTTCTCCACTGCTCATTACCATCCTGATCCAAGTACAGCATCCAGAAGGTTTCATCATCACCCTGTATCTTCCCTTCCGCCTGGGTATAACCACCTAAAAGGATTCCCTTCGAAGATTTATCATCCGCTGAATGAAGCACACTTGTTCCCATCAAAATATCCCTGTTTCCAAAATTGTAGGATTTCTGCCAAATTTCTTCACCTCTTTCATTTAAGGAAATAAGCCACAAATCAGTTCCTTCTTCTATACCTGCAGTTTTATTGCCTGATCTCTCAGATCTGGATTCTCCACCAATCAAATAACCGGAGGAGGTTAAAGAAAGTGTTCGTATATGGTCATCTCCTTTTCCTCCAAAGTTCTTTTCCCATTCTGTCTTTCCATCCTTGTTAAGCTTGATGATCCAGTAATCTCCTTCACCATAGTTTTCTGTTTTCTTGGAACCTCCGGTATTACTTCTTGAATAGATCCCTAACAAGGCACCGCCATCTTTGGTAGGAATTATTTTCTCTGCCTCGTCCAAGCCTTTTCCGCCTAAAACGATCTGAGAAAGTTCTTTTCCGTCCTTATCCAGTTTAGTAATCAAAACATCTTTGGAACCATAACCTTTTTTAGAGTTCTGAACGTTTCCGGCAACAAAAAATCCTAAATCTGTACTCTGAATTACGGATCTGGCTTCTTCATCTGATGCTGATCCTAAAGTTTTCTGCCAAAGTTCGTCTCCAAATTCATTCAATCTGATTAACCAAATGTCTGATCCTCCCTTAGAATCATCCTTTTTGCCAAGACCTTTTGAAGAATAGCTTGTACCGGCCAGAAGAAAACCGCCTTCCTGAGTAGATACAGTTGCGGATAGATAATCATGATTCTGTCCTGAGAAATATTTCTCCCAGATTTCTTCTCCCTGCTGGTTCAATTTTACAACATGAAAATCGTAACCGTTATTTTGTTTGGAGCTTGCAGACCGCAGGTTAGAACCTGATGATGAACCCCCATCTGGCTGGATGCTGCTTCCGGTAATAAGATATTGCTGATCTATTGTTGTGGTAACCTGACTTAGAAAATCCTGGGTACTGGATTTAATATCTTTTTGCCACAATACTTCCTGGGCAGACAGCCCAAAGAAAGTGCATAGAATACATGCACCAGAGTAGATTTTCTTCATCTGTTTGTGTATTTAATTAATGTTATAATTTTCAGCAAATTTAACACTTTTTAACGCACTTTAAATCTTGATGTTGAGATTTAATTTAAATTTTCATTTACATGAATATTTTCTATTTAATTATTGAATAAAAAAGAGTTTTTTAAAGAAACAAACGTAACACGTAAAAAATAAAAAGAGCCGATCCCCGAAAGGATCAGCCCAAAACATTAACTGTTTGTATTGATAGAATTATGATGTCTTATTTCCAGCCACCGCCTAAACTTTTATAGATGTCTACGACGGTACTCAGCTGTTTCTGTTTAGCTTCAATCAGCTCCATTTTAGCATCAAGAGCATCCCTTTGGTTCAAAAGAACTTCAAGATAATCCGCTCTTGAATTTTTGAATAACTGGTTTGCAATATCAATAGACTGATCCAAAGCTTTGGTTTCCTGTGATTTCAGCTGATAATACTGGTCTATATTTTTCACTTTAGACATAAGGTTTGCTACGTCCAAATAAGCATTTAAGATGGTTTTATCGTATTCATACAGTGATTGTATCTGTTTCGCATCAGCAGCCTGGAAGTTTGCTTTGATCGCACTTTTGTTAATCAGCGGACCAGCCAACTCACCTACTAAACCGGAAGCTATAGATTCCGGCATTTTAACAAGATAAGATGGTTTGAAAGCCTCTAATCCCAATGTCGCAGAAATTTCCAGTGATGGATAAAATTCTTTTCTTGCAGCTTCTACATCCAGCTTCGATGCTTTCAATTCTAGTTCTGCCTGCTTAATATCAGGACGGTTTGCCAGCAACTGAGACGGAATTCCTGTATAAACAGTTTGTGGTACTGTACTCATAAAGCTTTCCTTCGTTCTTACAATCGTCTGTGGATATCTTCCAAGAAGTGCATTAATCTGGTTTTCTTTCTCCGTAATCTCCTGACGGATTGTATATTCCGCAGCTTTTGACTTGGCCAGTTCAGCTTCAAACTTTTTCACTGCCAATTCTGTTGCAGCAGCAGCTTCTTTCTGAATTTTAGAAATCTCCAGTGCTCTTTGCTGAAGCTTAATATACTGCTGAATAATATCTAATTGATTATCCAGTGCCAATAATTCATAATAATTATCCGCGACTTCTTCAATAAGATTAGACAATACGAAGTTTTTTCCTTCCACTGTAGAAAGATAATGAGCAACCGCAGCTTCTTTCTCTGTTTTGAGTTTCTTCCAAATATCAACTTCCCAGTTTGCCATCAAACCACCTCCAAAATTCCCCAGCGGATCCGGCATTTCCCTTCCCGGTTCTATCTCTGTAGATGCATCACCTGCCCCTTCGCTTGTATAGCGGCCGGCTTTACTCACTCCTATCCCTGCTCCCGCTGAAACTGTTGGTGTAAGCCTTCCTTTTTTAGCTAAAACACCACTTTTTGCAATTTCAATTTCCTGAAGTGTAATCAGTAATTCCTGATTGTTTTTTAATGCTGTTTCGATCAAACTTACTAGATTCGGATCAGTAAAAAATTGTCTCCAAGGTGTTGTTCCGCTGTTATTATTAGCATCTCCCTGATCTTCCTGGTTAAAATTCTGAGGTACATTTTCTTTCACCTCATCTTTTATAACGGTGGCCATTGGTGCCTTACAACTTGCCAAAACAAGTGATAAGGCGATGGCTGCTATATATTTATTATAAATCTTCATGTTTATCATCGTGTTGATAAGGTTCTGTTTGTTCTGTTAAAGGATTCTCCTCTTCATATCTTGCCAGTCTCGATTTCTCCGCAATAGTTCCAAAAATATAATACAGTCCCGGAATGATCATCAGTCCGAAAATAGTTCCTATCAGCATTCCTCCTGCTGCTGCGGTACCAATCGTTCTGTTTCCTATAGCTCCCGGCCCTGTGGCTACTACCAATGGAATAAGTCCGGCTATAAAGGCAAATGAGGTCATCAAAATCGGACGGAAACGTATAGCTGCTCCTTCTATTGCAGCCTGTGCTACCGGAATTCCTTCTTCCGCCTTCTTCTGAACAGCAAATTCTACGATCAGTACAGCATTTTTACCTAATAAACCGATCAGCATGACCATTGCCACCTGAGCATAAATATTGTTCTCAAGACCTAATAACTTCAAACATATAAAGGCTCCGAAAATACCTGTAGGAAGAGATAAAATCACAGGTAAAGGCAGAATAAAGCTTTCATACTGCGCTGCAAGGATCAGATATACAAATCCAAGACAAACCAGGAAGATAAACACAGCCTCATTTCCTCTGCTTACTTCATCTTTAGAAATACCTGCCCAATCGATACCAAAACCTCTAGGAAGTGTTTTATCTGCAACTTCCTGAATGGCTTTAATAGCCTGACCACTACTGTATCCCGGTGCCGGAGTTCCGCTCACCTCTGAGGAATTATACATATTATGCCTTGTGATCTCTGATAATCCGTATACTTTTTCCATTCTCATGAAATCTGAATACGGAACCATCTGGTCTTTATCATTTTTCACATACAGCTTCAATAAATCTGTAGGCAGCGCTCGGTATTGAGGACCAGCCTGCACAATCACTTTATAAGGTCTGTCGAAACGGATGAAACTCGTCTCATAGTTGGAACCGATCAGCGTAGACAGGTTATCCATCGCATTTTCTATGGTTACCCCTTTCTGTTCAGCAAGATCATTATCTACCTTCAGCATATATTGAGGGAAACTTGCAGAATAGAACGTAAATGCAGATCCAAGTTCTGGGCGTTTTTTCAGTTCTTTTACGAAATCATTACTTACCTGCTCCATCTTATGGTAATCTCCGCTTCCTGCTTTGTCCAGCAGACGGAGTTCAAAACCACCCGCAGCACCATATCCCGGAATGGAAGGCGGCTGGAAGAATTCTATATTGGCTCCGGGAATATTCTTAGCTTTTTCTTCGAGCTTCTCAATGATTTCTGCAGCAGATTCTTTACGTTCTTCCCAACTTTTAAGGTTGATCAGACAGGTTCCGGAGTTCGATCCTGTACCTTCTGTTAAGATTTCATAACCCGCAAGTGAAGAAACGGACTGTACTCCATCAATATCTTCAGATTCTCTTAAGAGCTCTTTAGCAATCTGGTTGGTTCTTTCCAGAGTAGAACCCGGAGGTGTCTGGATAATAGCATAAATCATTCCCTGGTCTTCCGCAGGAATAAATCCGGATGGAAGTGAGTTGCTTAGGAAGAATGTACATGCACAGAATGCAAGTAGCAAAGGAAGCGTGATCGTTTTTTTTGTAACTGTTTTATTCAGCATTTTCTCATACTTCCCGGCTCCTTTTGTGAATAAATTGTTGAATTTATCCAGGAAAATAGTAATCGGTGTTTTCTTTTTGACTTTTCCGTGATGATTCTTTAAGATCAAAGCACATAAAGCCGGAGTTAACGTCAAAGCTACAATCCCTGAAAGGATAATTGCTGAAGCCATCGTAATTGAAAACTGACGGTAAAATACTCCTACCGGACCGGACATAAATGCAATCGGGATGAATACGGATGCCATAACCAAAGTAATTGCTATGATTGCTCCACTGATTTCATGCATAGCTTCTTCAGTCGCCTTCAATGGAGAAAGTCCTTTTTCTTCCATCTTGGCGTGGACAGCTTCAATTACTACAATTGCATCATCGACAACCACCCCGATGGCCATTACCAATGCAAAGAGCGAGATCATGTTTAAGGTAATTCCGAATGCTGACATGACTGCAAATGTACCCACCAGTGAAACCGGAACAGCTAATGCCGGAATTAAGGTTGAACGCCAGTCGCCAAGAAACAGGAATACCACAATTGCTACCAGTATAAAGGCTTCAAACAGAGTATGAATTACTTTTTCCATGGAAGCATCCAAGAATCTGGAAACGTCATAACTGATATCGTAATGCATTCCTTTCGGGAAATTATTTTTCTGAAGGTCAGCCATCAAAGTTTTAACGTTTTTGATAACGTCGCTTGCATTGGAACCGTAGGATTGTTTTACGGTAATTGCTGCAGATGGCTTTCCGTTCAGTGTAGAATAAATATCATACATTGAGGAACCGAATTCTATATCTGCAACATCTTTTAATCTTACAAATTCCCCACCTGGTTTTGCTTTTAAGATAATATTCCCATAATCTTTTTCATTATTAAAACGACCGGAATATTTCAAAATATACTCAAAGGACTGGGACCGTTTTCCGGAACTTTCCCCTGTTTTACCTGGAGAAGCTTCTAAACTCTGCTGGTTCAGGGATTCCATTACTTCGTCTGCAGAAATATTGTAAGCGGTAAGCCTGTCCGGTTTAAGCCAGATACGCATTGCATATTCACGGGTTCCGAGGATGTCTGCGAAACCTACTCCACTTACCCTTCTCAGTTCAGACATTACGTTGATATCTGCATAGTTGAAAAGGAACTTCTGATCAGCTTTAGGATCGTCGCTGTACAGGTTAATGTACATCAGCATATTGGGTTCTTCACGGGTAATTTTTACTCCTTCACGCACTACAAGCGGTGGTAGTTTATTTACAACTGAAGATACACGGTTCTGAACATTTACTGCAGCAACATTGGGATCAGTTCCAAGATCAAATACGATCTGAATGGAAGCTTCCCCGTCATTACCGGCGTCAGAGGTCATATATTTCATACCCGGAACTCCGTTCAGACCTCTTTCGAGGGGAATAACCACTGATTTAATCAATAGTTCGTTGTTGGCTCCCGGATATTCGGCGGTGATATTTACTTTAGGTGGTGAAATGGAGGGAAACTGGGTCACGGGAAGTTTTACCAGCGACAGAATTCCCATAAATACAATGATCAGTGAGATCACGATAGACAGAACTGGTCTGCGAATGAATTTCTTAAACATACTGCTTCATTTTAAGAGTAGACTACTCTGCTTTTAGTTTCAATGACTGAAGAACTTTTTTAGGATCCTGGAATTTGGTCTGTATCTTCTGGTCGTCTTTTACTTTCTGTACTCCTTCCAGAAGGATTTTGTCACCTTCTGCAAGCCCTGAGCCTACCACATAAAGATCCGGCAGTTCATACGATACTTTTATATTTCTTGATTTTGCAGTTCCGTTTTTATCAATAACAAACACATACTTCTGATCCTGAATCTCATAAGTGGATTTCTGTGGAATGATAAGGGCATTATGCACAGGAAGAGTCATCTGCACTTTTCCTGTTTCCCCGTTTCTTAGAAGTTTGTCCGGATTAGGGAATTTTGCTCTGAAGGCAATGTTTCCTGTTTCATTATCGAATTCTCCTTCTATAGTTTGGATCTCACCTTTCTGAGGCAACATTTCTCCATTAGCCATAATCAGGGATACCAGATTGCTTCCTCTGTCGGCAGCATGGGTTTGATAGCTTATATATTCTGGTTCTGATACATTAAAATAGCTGTAAACATTAGTATTATCTGATAAAGATGTCAATAGATCTCCTTCGTCTACAAGGCTCCCCAGTTTTAAAGGGATTCTGTTGATTATACCTGAGAACGGAGCTTTGATATCTGTAAAAGACAAATGGATCTGAGCCAGTTTCATTTCTGCATTGGCCGCGTCCAGCTTGGCTTTAGCCATTGCTCTTTCGTTTTTGGAAACAATATTGTTGTTGGCTAAAGTACTGGCATTCTTCAGTTCTATCGTGGCCTGCTCCACTTCTGCTCTTGCTTTTAATAATTCCGCCTGATACAGCTGAGGCATAATCCTGAACAGGGTTTGCCCTGCATGAACATACTGGCCTTCGTCTACATAAATTTTTTCAAGAAATCCTTTTTCCTGTGCACGGACTTCAATGTTTTTTACAGACTGGATCTGGGCTACGTATTCTTTGTTAATCACTGTATCCATTTTTACAGGACTGGTGACGGGATATACTGTGGCTTCTTCTTTTTCTTCTTTCTTCTGACTGCAGCCAACAGTCAATAAAAGGGTGCTTATCGCAATGCCTGAGGCAACTCTTTTGATCATAATTCTAGAGTTTAATATAAATCGTTAATGTTTTGAATGGAAAGATGGTAATAAAGATCCTGCATAGAATGATTACCGGCATATATAACGCAGCTTATCTCCCGCCCAAGCTGAGGACAGAAAATACATCGGAAAAAATAAAATTTTAAATTCTGATAGAACGGATCAGAATGAATGTTTTAACATTGGAATAGAGCGAAAGAAAACCATTGATATCAGGTTTTCTGCTTTTGAAAGAACGTAAGCCAAAAATATAGACAAGACTGAAAACTCCTGCAAATACAGCAATGAACTGTATGGTATCTGACAGCTGAAAGTCATCTTCAGTAAGCTCAAGAGTAGAGTTATCCATTTTGTCGGCCATCTGCTGTACCGACAGTTTTTCAAAAGTCTGGTTGAGGCGGTTGGCTTTTTTAGGCATATGATGAGAAACATGACCTGAATAGTCATTTCGGAGTGTTTTAACATCAAGTCTGCTTTCTACTACAAACAGCAGAAAAAGACCGGTTAAAAAGTAAATAATAAAGTTTCTCATTTTGAAGTGGCAAATGTACATTTAGAAAGGTATATCCTCATAGTAGATTAACAAAATTTAACTCTCCTTTAAATTACCTGAATAGAAAAATCTTATATTATTTATAAAACATGAAATTACTGTTTAATTTAAATAAACTACATCAATCTCTCTGTATAACAGAAGTAGTAAAAAGCTCGGTTATTTACCTGTTTAATTGGATAGAAAAAAGAGACATCAAATGGCATGATTTAAATCATTTTTACTGTATATCAGCATTATATAATTTTTGATATTTTTGCAGCCATAAAACAACAAATGTAAGTTATGAAAAAAACTGTATTATTTTATTCTTAAAACCGTAGCTCAAAGCAGCATTCTTGCGGTGATCAGCTTTACAAATCTTTAAAGAACACAGCATTTTTTATGAATTATAAAAAGCTCCTGTAAAGTACCTGTAATGCTTAATGGATAGAAATGTCAGATTAATTTATGTAAAATTAACATATATTTATTAAAAATATTTGTAAATTTATGTACTATTAATACCACTATTTCATGATACACTTACAAATCACTTATCGTTATGAAAAAATTATTTACATCGGTCCTAATCGGACTGGCAGTCCTTTCCTCAACAGCATGTAAACATCCCGGTAAAGAAGCTGAGATGCTTACTGAAACATCACCTGAAAACAAGGATGAGATCTCAAAAGACATTTTCACTGACAGTTACGGAGAAAAAATTGAGGTCACTATTAATCGTTCCAAAGGTACAGCAATCATTCACCTGGAGGGTAAAACCTATAATCTTAAAAAAAGTGATGCCCTTCCCGAATACACTGCAAGCAATGAAGAATATCAGTATTCCAATATCAAAGGAAATATTACTTTACTGAAAAAAAATGTAGATATGGTTCTGTTCCACACCAAAAGTGAAATAAAAGGATCAGGTTCTGCAAAGATGGCTTCTTATTAATTTAAGGACCTAAAAAATTACATCAACACACCCAAAATAATAATTATGAAAAACTTGTATTACTATTTATCCGCTCTGCTGTTTCTTGTATTTCTTACGGCATGTAAAACTACTGCTCCTACACAGAAATCTAGTGATATTACCGGAAAAACATGGAAGCTTACAGAATTGAACGGACAGCCCATCAAGCTTAAAAACCCTAAAAACAATCCTTATTTCAAACTTAATACAGAAGGTATGAGATATGAAGGCCATGCAGGATGTAATGGATTTGGAGGTACTTTTGAAATCAAACCTGATATGATGAGGATTAAGTTTAACCAGGGAATGTCTACAATGATGGCCTGTGAGGATCTGGAAACTGAACAGTTATTTACAAAAGCAGTGCTGGCTGCAGACAACTATTCTGTAAACGGCAGTACACTGACACTGAATAAGGCAAGAATGGCTCCTTTGGCTAAATTTGTCCTTCAACCTTAATTGAATTTAAAATTTTACGATATAAAAAAGGTGGCTTTGAGTTTCTCAGCCACCTTTTTTTGTTATATGTAACTATTATGATTTTTTATACATTATATAGCAGACAAGCAAACTTATATTAACCAGAACAGCAAATGCATTGGATAAAATAATGGGCAGTTCATCTTTCACAAAACCATACCAGACCCAAAGTGAAAGCCCGGATATAAGAACCAGAAGCATTACAAGGGAAATATCATCTACATTCTTCTCCCTGATCACTTTAATCAGTTGAGGAATCATTGAAATAGATGTGAGAACACCTGCTATTATACCCAGAACATTTTCATTCATAGTTTAAATTCTCTTTTGAAGATATGAATTTTCTGCGGTTTTTATAATCAGCTAAACTCTGATTTATTTAAATCTGTCACCCGAAACTTCTTCATGCAACGGAATATTCTCTTCAATAAACTGATAAAGGCTTTTTGAAAAGTAGCATCCATTCAGAATTCCTCTTGCTCCAAGACCATTGAATACATACAGATTGTTAAATGATCCATGTCTTCCGATAATCGGCCTTCTGTCTTTCACTGTTGGTCTGAAGCCGAAATTCACTTCTTCCACTTCGAAATCATAAGGATAAATTTCAGACAGTCCATTTACAAGTTGTGCAACTGCAGATTCATCAATATGATGGTGAAGCTGTTCCCTGTCATAAGTCCCGCCATAGAAATAAAGTCCGTTATCTGTTGGGAACAGGAAGTGTTTCTTTTTGATAGTAATATCTTTTGGAATTGCTTCGGAAAGTTTTACTTTGATGTGATGCCCTTTGTTCGGGGTAACAGCGATATCTGAGAAAAAGGGATTTTCTTTCACTCCCATTCCTTCACAAAATACTATATGCTTAAACCTGATATCTTTATAAGTGGCTGAAGAAGCGTCTAATTTTTCGTAATCAAACTTTTCTTTAATGAGAAGTTCTTTTTTTTCTAAAAAATCAAATAGATCCGTGAAAAATCCACTTACCTGAAGTCTGGCAGACTGATTGACCTTTCCAGTGTTAAAGTCGTTTTTTACTACCTCTAAATGATCGAATTTTTTATCAAGAAAGCTGGAAAGTTCTTCATTATCTGATTTCTTTACCCACAGGTTCTGCTCATTCTCATCATGAAAGATTCTGTGGATAGGTGAATTGACAAGATAATTTTTTCCGGTATAAGATTCTATTTCGTTTAAAGTGTCTTTCAGGAAGTCGATCTGTTCCTGTGCTTTCCAGAACGTCGTGAATTTTTTGAGGACTACAGGATTGATAATTCCTGCGGAAACCTGGGAAGCGCTTTTTCTGCCTTCAGAATAGATCAGAAATGATTTGTTATTCTTTATTAGCTGATGGGCAAAAAACAAGCCTGCATACCCGTCTCCAACAATTATATAGTCTATATGTTTCATAATAAAAAAACCTGAGTAAAAGTACTCAGGTTTTGTATAAATATCAAGTGAAATCTTAGTAATTCCACATATCATTCTCCATGTTAAGGATCTGCGTCTTGATTCTTTCGCTTTCTTCTAACTGATCTTCAGCATCTTTAGGAATATAGTCCTTGATAGTACCGTCTCCTAAACCGCTTGATGATTTGTAGATAACTGAAGAGAATCTTCTTCCATTGATGATATCATCGAAAGAAAGGTCAGCGGAAGAGTTCTTTCTGTTGTAAACATAATTGTTCGCCAAAATATCTCTTGCATTCGGATAGAAGATCCAGAACAGGTCGATAAGCTCGTCATTACCTGCAATTGGCTTACCATCCGGTCCAATAACTCCCTGTACAGCAGGATCTGGTCCCATAGCTGCAATACCAAGAGGTCTGTATTTCATCTGTCCGTCTCTCTTATCGATAAACCACATACCCATGATTTTAAGAACTTTTACTTTTTCAGTAGTTGTCTTGAAAACGTCGGTATATTCTTTTTTCTCCTGCTCCGTTAGTTGTCTTCCAGAGTTAAGGATATCAATAGCAGCATCGTTGATTATTACTTTTTCCAATCTCTTCTGGATACCTTCCGGTGAAAGCTTCACTGTAAAGTTCTCATCATCATAAACCTGCTCAATCTTTCCGGTTAGTGCACCGTCCAGTAATAACTGGTATAAAGATCTTGTAGGTGTGGCAAGAAGACCATCCGGATTGTCATAGTAGAACGGCTGGTTGATCTTATCATTCATATCAATGATCTCCCAAACAAACATACTCTTAAGGATATCTTTATCTTCTACAAAACCATATTCAAGAGGCTTTACTGTGTTATCAATAATAGTATCACCAACTTTTTGTTTGTTTTCCTCTCTCATCTGTCTGAACTCTTCCGGAGAAGCTGCGTTCAGGATAGTCTGGGAAAAAGCAAATCCCGAAACTAATACTAAAAGGGTGCTAATATATTTTTTCATAATAAATTACAATTTTAGTCCTATTGAACATTAATAATTATAGGAGTAATGTTTTTAATCTGCTGTCCTTCCAATCCTTGTGCTGTAGCTTTAATATCAAAAATTGAAACTACATCTCCTGATCTAAGGTTCTTCACTAATCCGGCTGCATCGCTAAGCGTGTTTCCGTGAACCAGTAGTGCTGCTCTTCCAGGTACTCTTACCATAAACTGTGTCACACTGAATGAAACAGGGAAGTCGAAGTCTGGAATCGCTGCCTGTACAGATTGGTTAGGAATAGAAGTTGCCGGCATCGACAATACATTCTGTCCTCTCATCTGACCTTGTGGCGGCGGAACATTTTTAATTCTATATTCAAATACCTGAGATACAGATTTTCCGTAAGGGTCTATTCCTGATAATGTCAGCTTAACTGTAGTACCAGTAGTAGGTTTTACAATCCATTTTCCTGGGCCTGTACCTCTTACAGCAGCTCCCGGAGCAGATAATGAAAGTTTAGAATTATCAGCACCTAAGATTGATCCTGAAACAGGGTTCTCAAGTCCTCTATACATTACATTCATCTTATCAGCAGAAAGCAATAGTCCTTTTTCAAGTTTTACTTCTCTTGGTCCTGCAATTACGTTATAAGTATGCGTCCATGGGAAACTTTGAGGTTTTCCTGAAGCATCCGTTAAAGTAATTGTACCTGCTAGTTTATGTTCTCCGATACCAGAACCGGAAATCGGGATAATACCTTTTCCGTTTTCTACTCTGCTTACACCGGAGATATTAATCTTGTTGCTGTTTGAGTATGTACCCAACATTACTTTTACTTCAGCCTGTTTTCCTGCCTGGATATCAACCGGACCAGAAACAATAGGCTCATAGCTTGAGAATTTGATGTTTGCATCTACTTTCTCCTGAAGTAATAATGCCAATGCATCAGACTGTACGTTTCTAGCATCATTCTGGATAATCTCAAGATTTGAGATCGCTGCGATTAGTGGCTGATGATAGAATTTATTCTGAAACCAGGTCTTATCATTTGGAGATTTTCCTTTTGGATACTCAGCGATCAGAGATTTATTAGCTCTATCTACTAGATCTCTTAGCTGTGCATTGTTACCAAAAGTTGCATTGATATAATTTCTTACATCGTCAATTTTAGCTTTCAACTCTAAAGCTCCTTTTGAAGGTGTATTTTCATCTCCTTCTTTAAAGAAATATTCAGTAGTTGCTTCATTGTTGTTTAATGCTGCGAAATTTTCGCTTACATCAATATCCTTCCCGGTTTTTGGATCTTTATCATGAAAATCCGACTGTTTCTTAAGATTAACTTTAATGTCCTGAGCAGAAGCTACTAAAACATCAATTTTACCTTTTAAAACTTTATAATTTTCCCAAGGCTGAGCATAGGTATCCGGAACCTGCTGAGCTTTAGCCTCCAACGTCTTTTCAAAGATCTTTTCGTTCTTCTTCTCCGTTAAAGTTCTTGTTTCATTCAAAGCTCTGGTAGAGTCATAGTATGATCTGATGATTTCTGCATCAATATTTAGGGCCATCATCGCGATGAACACCAAATACATTAGGTTGATCATCTTCTGACGAGGGGTCTGTTTTCCTTGTGCCATTCTCTTTTCTTTTAGTTTTTGATTAAGTAGTTAAATTTAGAAATGGTTAGGAATTAAGACTTCATAGCAGTAAGCATACCACCATAAACTCTGTTTAAGCTATTTAAATTAGTTGTTAAACCTTGTAATTCTTGATTGAATTTTTCAGACTGCTCAGCAGACTTCTGCATATCTGCTACATATTTGTTAGCAAATTCAGATTGCTTTTTACCGCTTTCCAACTGCATTGCATAAAGAGCATTCATGCTTTCCATGTGCTGTGCTGCTTTGTTTAGCTGATCGTTATATTTATGAGTAGAAGCAGATACGTCAACAGTCTGGTTGATCTGATCAACAGAGCTGGAGAACTTGTCAATACCTGTTCTCAGTCTGTCAAACAACTGAACATCCAGTTTTGCATCCTGAAGCATCTTGTCTAATTTATTTGAAAGAGAATTTTCTAATTCCGCAAAATGCTGTGCATTGTTTTTAGACGACACATTAGAGTGTAAAGGGTTTGGATTGGCATGCTTATCCAATAATTCAGGATAAACGTTTTCCCATGCATAAGACTCTTCTGATTTTGGAGGGTCAAATGCGAAAATGATAAAGATAATAGCCTCCGTAATAAGACCCACTGTAAGAGCCATATTACCGTTAATTGGTCCCAAGGTAATGTGAGTAATTTTAAGCCAAGCTCCAAGAATTACAATTGCAGCACCGAATGAATAAAAGAAATTCATCCAAGCATCTTTAGTCTTAAACATATTAAGTTAGTTTTTTTAATGTTAAATAAAATTGTTATTGAAAAATTGTCCGGTTAATTATCTGTTAACTCTTCTTGGCTTAACAGCTGCTTCAGGAATATCCTGTACAGTTCTGAATCCGATATAGCTTCTTGCAGAATCTTTTCTTTCCCAATCTCTAGCACCTGTCATAAGGGCATATCCTATATCTTTCCAAGATCCACCTCTTACAGACTTCTTCGTATCTATTTTATTCTTCGTAGAAGGGTTTAATGTAGAAGAGAAGCCATAAGAAGAGTTGTTATACGCAGATTCTGTCCATTCAGAAACGTTTCCAGCCATATCAAATAACCCAAATCCATTTTTCTTAAATTTCTTTACTGGAGCTGTATATGTATAAGTACCTTTTTTATCATCTTCCATATAATTACCTCTCTTAGGCTTGAAGTTCGCAAGATAGCAACCTCTGTCGTCCATTAAATAAGGACCTCCCCAAGGGTAAGTAGCATTTTGCATTCCGCCTCTTGCAGCATATTCCCACTCGATCTCTGTAGGAAGACGGAAAATCATTGGTCTTTGTTTTTTTCTTTTTAAGCTTTCGTTATAATCTGTTTTCAGTTTAGATCTGAAGTTACAGTAAGCTCTTGCCTGATCCCAGGTTACCCCAACTACAGGATAATCTTTATAGGCTTTGTGCCAGAAATACTGCTCGAACAATGGTTCGTTGTAAGCAAAGTGGAAATCTTTTACCCAAACTGTAGTATCCGGATAGATCGCAATGCTTGAACTTTTAAGGTAGTTTGCTCCTCTTTCGTTGTCAGCAAGTGCCGCATCCATATCTCCCCACTGATAGTTATATTTTAGTTTACTAACGTCTAAAATTCTTTCGTTTCCGATTCTAGAAGAAGCAGGCAGATACATAGACTCTAAAACTTCTGCATACTCTACATCAGGATACTTTCCAGTACTCCAATGTAAAGGGATTTTCCAGTCAAGTTTTTTACTTGCATCATAACCTCCGTCTTCTCTTCCTCCCTGGCCTTCTAAATATTCTTGATAAGGTGTTAAATTTTCTTCTTTTTTAGCAAGGTATGCATAGTCACCAATGCTTGCTCCTTTACGTCCGCCTTCTTCGCCGCCTTCCCCAGCAGCTTCGGCTAGTAGAGTTCTCGCAATGGAATCTCTTACATAATTGATAAATACTCTGTACTCTGCATTGGTAGTTTCCGCTTCATCCATGAAGAAAGAGGAAACAGTAACAGTTTTCAATGAAGCTTTTTCAGGAGTATTTGTTGGATCCTGATCTGCAAGACCAGCAACAAATGAACCTGCTGGAATACCAACCATTCCATATGGTCTTTCCGCAACAAATGATTTAGTTTTTTCTCTTGGTATCAATTCTCCTTTTGTTCCAGGCTTCCCTACAGAAGAACTGCCACCACCTGAACAAGATACTGATGCTACCGACGCAGACAATAATAAAAGAAATATCCTTTTCATGTTAATTTTTATAATTAAGCCGTAAATATATAATTTTTTTAAGAAACTTTTAAGATTTTTTTTGAAATAACGGAAGAAATCTAAATTTATTTTATTTACAACTAATTTTTATTCCACGGTTACTGATTTCGCAAGGTTTCTCGGCTGATCCACATTGGCCCCTCGGTATACAGCAATATAGTAAGCTAATAGCTGTAGAGGCACTGATGCAACGATTGGTGAGAAACATTCCGAAGTCTCAGGAATTTCAATAACATAATCCGCCATTGAGCTTACCTGCTGATCCCCTTTATTAACTACAGCAATGATTTTTCCTTTTCTGGCCTTAATTTCCTGAACATTACTCACAATCTTATCATAATGTCCTTTTTTAGGGGCAATAATAACGATTGGCATATTTTCATCAATAAGGGCAATAGGTCCGTGTTTCATTTCTGCAGCCGGATATCCTTCTGCATGTATATAAGAGATTTCTTTCAGTTTTAAAGCGCCTTCCAATGCTGCAGGATAGTTGTATCCTCTTCCCAAATAAAGGAAGTTTGCAGTGCTTACGAAGTCTTTTGCTATATTTTGAGTCAGTTCGTGTGTAGTATTTAAAACTTCTTCAATCTTTTTAGGAATAGCATCCAATTCGGCAATTAAGCTCATGAATTCAGCATTGCCGAGATTACCGTTATGTTTTCCTAATTTAAATGCAATCAAAGTAAGGATGGTAAGCTGTGCAGTAAATGCTTTTGTAGATGCTACACCGATTTCCGGACCTGCGTGTGTATATGAACCGGCATCTGTAATTCTTGCAATAGAGGAATCTACTACATTACATATACCATAGATAAACGCTCCTTTTTCTTTAGCTAATTTCAATGCTGCCATTGTATCCGCTGTTTCTCCTGATTGAGAGATTGCAATCACAACATCTTTATCAGTAATAATAGGGTTTCTGTATCTGAATTCTGATGCATATTCTACTTCTACAGGAATTCTTGCATATTCTTCAATAAGATATTCTCCGATAAGACCTGCGTGCCAAGAAGTACCACAAGCAATAATGATGATTCTGTTTGCATTCTTGAATCTTTCCAGGTGATCCCAGATTCCGGCCATTTTTATAACACCTTCGTCAACAAGAAGTCTCCCTCTCATAGTATCGTGTATAGATTTAGGCTGTTCAAAGATTTCCTTAAGCATGAAATGCTCATAACCACCTTTTTCAATTTGTTCTAAGCTTAATTTAAGCTCCTGAACTTCAGGTTCGATTCTGGCATTATCATTAATGGTTCTGATATCTACTCCTTTTTCCAATGAAATAGTAGCCATATGCCCTTCTTCCAGGTAGATTGCTTCTTTGGTGAATTCTACGAAAGGCGATGCATCAGAAGCAATAAAGTATTCTTTATCCCCGATTCCTATTGCCAAAGGAGAACCTAGTCTTGCAACAACCAATACTCCGGGATAATCCTCATGAAGCACAGTGATAGCATAAGCTCCATATACTTCGTTTAAAGCATATCTTACCGCTGTAGGAAAATCTGTTTCCGGTTTCAGATCCATGAAATACTGGATAAGGTTTACCAAAACTTCCGTATCTGTCTCAGATTTAAAAGTAAATCCTTTTTCGCTAAGCATTGTTTTAATAGTATCATAGTTTTCTATAATACCATTATGTACAACAGCAATCTTTCCATTGTTTGACAAATGCGGGTGTGAGTTTCTGTCACTTGGAACTCCATGGGTAGCCCATCTGGTGTGTCCCATCCCTATTTTGGCCGTACCTTTCAACTGTGCTGAAATACCAACCAAGTCATCTACTTTACCTTTTGTTTTTTCCACTTCAAACTTATTGTTTGAACCTTCCAAAACAATTCCTGCACTGTCATATCCTCTATATTCTAATCTTCTAAGACCGTTGATTACAATGTCATACGCATCTTGAAATCCTGTATATCCTACAATTCCACACATAATATTTCTAGTGTTTTTTTATTTTTTAGTTCCGTAAGTGATTTTTAACTGAATTCTGTTGGCATTGGTTTTATCTGTACCAACATAAACGCCTCTTTCCGTAGCAAAAGCTCTGGATGTATATTTGTAGCCTCCCGGCACACCTGCTGTAGTTAGAATAAACTGTCCTATATTAATAAGAAGTTCTTTATTTGCTGCTGTTCCTTCAACAATATCTTTCACCGTTTTTGTAACCGTAAAGTCATAATAAGAAGGATTTTTATCTAGATCATAAGCTTTCATCATTGCAAATCCAGCTGTTACATCTGAAATAAATCCTGAAGAAGTAAGAACCTGCGTAGAAGTATCCTTGCTATCAATAGGCAGAATGGTAAAATTGTTGTCCATTCTCTTATAGCTATTACTCCATGTTGCAGCATCTGTATAGATTCTGATTTTGGCACTCATAATTGCGTTCTTATCTTTTTCATATAATGCCTTAAGGTTTGCAACGGTAGCATCAGGAATTTTCACGGCAATAGAAGGTCCCCCCATTCCCTGTGCATAAAGTTTAGCATCTCCGTCCTGCTCATTAATTGTTGATGATGCACTTTCCCAAGCAGATCCGGCTCTGTTATACTCATACTGGCCGATACGGGCATTACCAAGCCCCCCTGACAGAAGGAACTTAAAGGTAGACTGAGGTCTTGTAATAGTTCCGTTATCATTTTTCTCGTTGGTATAATACATTATTATTTCCATCGTCTCAGGAGAGAGTTGTAAAAGGTATCCGTCTGTATCAGTAACAGAAAGTTTTATCCCTTTAAAGTATCTTGTAAAGTTAGCAGCATCCATAAGCTCTGGTTTGCCATTCTTATCAAGAATCTTGGTTTGGAAGAAATCTTTATTCAAAGGAATTCTGATTCCTGCATCAGATGTAAATAAAGTTGAATTATCCGACTTTTTCGTAATAGTCTTAGATGTTACTGTTCCGTTAAATACAGTTGATCCCAAAGCAGCTCCTGTACTGACAACTACATTGGAACGTTTGAAAGCGGCATCATTACCATCCAAGAATGTAGTAATTTCGTCTACATTAATATGTAATAAAGAGTGTGTTCCCCCAGGCCCAAGCTTTGTTTTACCATATTTAAAGTTAAAACTAGTAGGGTAAGTCTTTATCTCTGTAGAAACAGGCACGGTTTCAGTTCCAACTAATAAACTTTCATCCTTAAGAGGAAGTGTAGTTACTGAATCGGCAATAGAATATGGTCTCATTACCAGAACCACGGAGTCTACTTTTGGAGTAGTTCCGAAACTGAAATTATCGGTGCTCATTCTTAACTGGGTAAGATAGGATGCTCTTTGCATACCAAACTGTCCCTCAGAAAAAGCTCCCAGAACGAAACGGGATGAAGATATACCTGCTGTATTGATCTGATCTACAAGTCTACCAGCATCGCTTCGGATCGTATCATGATTATTAATATTATAAGCAACAAGGTCGTAAGAAGTTACATTGCCTTCTGCAGCACCATCTATAAAAAGCTGTTCGCCTAGCGAATCCGTTTCCGGCTCGCAATTATAAAGAAGGGCACTCCCGAAAACAGCCATAAAAAGCATGGCTAAAGTCCTTTTAACAGTATGAGTCATTAAAAATGTGTTTAATAAAGTTGGTTTATAGAATCTACGTCAACATATTCTGACTTTGAAGTCGTTGTTTCATTGAAACCTTTATCAAGGTCTGCATCAAGAAACTCATCTCCTTTTACTACCATGTCTACATAGTTCATACTTTCGATAACAAAATTTTTGATTGTCGGATTATCTAACGCTTTTAATCCGGAAATATTATCGAATGCTAATTTTTCAGCAATATTCTTGTCCAGGTCTGCGTCTTTCTCATTATATAAAGAAAGGACGATTTTGGCATCTTTGAAATAAGTATCGGATTCGTAGTACGTTTTCAGGTAAACAGGAACAAAAGAAGACATCCATCCGTTCAGGTGGATTACATCCGGAACCCAGTTTAATTTTTTGATGGTTTCTATAACTCCTCTCGCAAAGAAAATGGCTCTTTCATCGTTATCACTGAAAGGGTTTCCTTCGTCATCTACGTAATATTGTTTTCTTTTGAAGTATTCTTCGTTATCAATAAAGTAAACCTGAAGTCTTTCCCCCGGAAGAGACGCTACTTTAATAATTAAGGGCTGATCCAGATCGTTGATAATAATATTCATTCCCGAAAGGCGGATCACCTCATGAAGCTGGAATTTTCTTTCACTTATTTGTCCAAATCTTGGCATAAAAACTCTTACATCATTGCCTTCATTGTGCATCTTAAGTGCCATTTTGTTTACCAATGCAGCCATATTCGTATCTTCCTGATATGGATACATCTCTGTAGTAATGTACAGTATTTTTTGATTCGGCATAAATTCTATCTATATTTTTGTAAAAATGCTTTAATGTGCAAAATTACAAAAAAACATTCAACATTATTTTAATTAACATTTTTTTACGATAATTCCCATTTTCAAATTATTAAAAACTCATATAATTATGTGATATTTTTAGTATTTTTGAAATAGTATTAAAATAAACTATGGAAGTTATAAAGAACAAGAAAACCCTTCAGGATTTCATTGAAAGACAGAAAGAAATAGGAAAAAAGATAGGTTTCGCTCCTACAATGGGAGCCCTTCACAAAGGTCATCTTTCCCTGTATGAAGAAGCCAGAAAAGATAATGATCTGGTTATTTCTTCAATTTTTGTAAATCCTACCCAATTTAATAATCCGGAGGACCTGGAAAAATACCCAAGAGATGTCAACAGGGATATTCTTATCCTTGAAAATTCAGGATTAGTGGATGCGGTTTATATTCCTGAAGTAACTGATATTTACCCTGAAAAAACTGAAAGCCAGCATTATGATTTTGACGGACTGGAAAATGAAATGGAAGGAAAGTCAAGACCAGGACATTTTGACGGTGTAGGAACTGTAGTGGAAGAGCTTTTCAGACAGATCAAACCAGACAATGCCTATTTCGGGGAAAAAGACTTCCAGCAGCTTGCCATCATCAAAAAAATGGTTGAAAAGAAGCATCTTCCGGTAAAAATCACAGGTGTTCCTATTTACAGGGCAGAAAACGGCTTGGCATTAAGTTCAAGAAACCAAAGACTGCATGAGGACCGGAAAGAAGTCTCAAAAGTTATTTATCAGACTTTAATCAAGGTAAACGACTGGTTCAGGGTTATTACTATTCCCGAAATAAAAGAAAGGGTAGCAGATATTTTTGATCATCAGCAGGGAATGAAATTAGAATATTTTTTGATTGCCGATGAGGACACACTGAAAGAAACGGATTTTTTCTATAAGGACAGAAATTACAGAGCATTCATCGTAGTTGTAGTAGATGGTGTAAGATTAATTGATAATATGCATCTGGATTAATATTAAACAACTGTTCAACAAAATACCCTTGTATATTTTCTTATAAAACACAACTCTGATTTAATATAATCAGAGTTTTCTTTTTTACAATATAGTACAAAAAAATCAAAGGTCTCTTGCGAGACCTTTGAAACACCAAATCACAAAATATTAATATGAAAAAATTTACTTTTCAGTAAATTTGTGACCCGGCTGGGATTCGAACCCAGGACCCATACATTAAAAGTGTATTGCTCTACCAGCTGAGCTACCGAGTCGGTCACTCTATAACGATTACATTTCTGATACCGTTTTTAAGAGGTTGCAAAGATAAGATTCTTTTTTTATTCCTGCAATATGTTTATAAAAAAAATCAAAGGTCTCTTACGAGACCTTTGAAACACCAAATCACAAAATATTAATATGAAAAAAATTTACTTTTCAGTAAACTTGTGACCCGGCTGGGATTCGAACCCAGGACCCATACATTAAAAGTGTATTGCTCTACCAGCTGAGCTACCGAGTCGGCCACAATTAAAAATGAAACAATTTCATTAATAATTATTAAATTTTCTTTGCAGTGCCTGCGACTGGACTCGAACCAGCACATCCTTAGGAAACCACCCCCTCAAGATGGCGTGTCTACCAATTTCACCACGCAGGCTTAAAATTACAAAAATCCAGTAATTTTTCGCTTGTGACCCGGCTGGGATTCGAACCCAGGACCCATACATTAAAAGTGTATTGCTCTACCAGCTGAGCTACCGAGTCGGTCACTTTATCAACGATTTGCATTTGAATAATGTCCCTCGTTTTCAGTGGTGCAAAGATAGGAGTTTTTTCATTATCTCAAAACTTTTTTGCAAATTTGTTTAAAAAAAATTCATGGTTATTTCACTGATCGGATACATGGGATGTGGCAAATCTCACATTTCCAAAATTTTAAGCGACAAAATAAATTTTAAACTAATTGACCTCGATAAAGAGATTTCCAGGAGAAATAAATTAACCATTCCTGAGATTTTCGAAAAAAAGGGAGAAATTCAGTTTAGAAAGCTGGAAAGAGAGGCCTTGGAAGAAATCCTTGCTTCGGAAGAAAATGTAGTTTTAAGCCTGGGAGGAGGAACTCCGGTTTACTATAATAATATGGAAATTATCAACCACAGTTCGAAAAGTATATTTTTAAGGGCTTCCGTAAATACTTTATATGAAAGACTTTCCAAACAGAAGGAAAAAAGGCCTTTAATTGCCAATATTTCTGATGAAGACCTGCCGGAATTCATCGCCAAGCATTTATTTGAAAGAAATGTATTTTACAGCAAAGCACAGTTCAGTGTCAGTACGGATTCAAGAACACCTGAAGATATTGTCCAGGAAATAATAGAAAAGCTCTATCTCTAGAGCTTTTTTATTTTAATCTTCACTTTCTTCATTACCGTCCGCTGTTTCTCCAAAGAAATCGTCCCAGTCTGTAAAGTCTGAGGCAATATCATTTCCCACATATTCATCCATCTCCCTTCTGTCTTTTTTGGTAGGTCTTCCCTCTCCTTTATTTCTGTAATAATCCTGTGACATTTTACGGAGTTTTAGTAATTCATACTGTTCCTTATCCGTCACATCCTGAATATGAAGGGGAACAAGCTTTGCTCCCATCCTGCTTTTGGGAATCTGGGTAACCTTTATTTTATAATCAATCTGATTTTTTCGGATTTTAATAACATCCCCTTCTTTTACCTCCTTAGACGACTTTACGGCAGACGTTCCTATTGAAACTCTGTTCTTCTTAATTTCCTCTGTTGCAATACTTCTCGTCTTATAAAAACGAATGCACCATAAAAATTTATCTATTCTCATAATTTTTTATACTTTTGCCGTTATATTATTTGTAAAGTAATTAAAGTTTTTTGAAATGAAAAAAATATTTTTATATATCCTTGCAGGATCTTTGTGTTTCTCTGCATGTAAGAAAGATGATGAAGTTGAAACGTATCAAGAACCGGAAGATATTACCGTTCAGAATAATTATGACGATCAGGCAATTAAGAAGTTTATGAACGACAATTATCTGGATGCACAGGGAAATATAAAAACTTTCAGCACTACAGATACCAGTGATGATAATGAGAAAAAGCTGATTGATTTGCCTTATGAAACGCTTCCATCCGGAGTTATATACATTATGAGAGACGGGGCACAGCCAACAGACGCAGATCAGCCACAAACTATCGGAGATTCCGATATTCTTACGCTTATGATAAGAGCTAATGCTTATCTAGCTGCCAATACTGACGGAAATGTTTCTTTTATTTCTTCAATTGGAATAAGCAATACAATTAACGGCAACGGTATTCCGCTAATAGATCCATTGTATTATTATGCAAAAAAACCGATAAGAGATGCAGCAACCACAGATGCAGCCAAGCAGAGAAGCTACTATGAAGTTGAAGGTTTCAGGGAGGCAATACAAAAGTTCAAGGCATTCAACAACCTTCCAAGCGGAAATCCTTATAACCTTCAGGGTGTTATCTTAGTGCCTTCAAGGGCTGCTTTTGCAAGAGATCCGCATTATCCTTACAACTCGCAATACTCTCTGAGAAATTATTCGATGGTATTTAATTTCCAGGTATACGGAAGAAAAGACAGACCTGAAAGTGATAAATAATCTCTATAAAATAAAAAAACCGCCCTTAGCTGAGGGCGGTTTTTTATTGTCTTTTATATTTTTTTAAGATCTCGCTTTCTGCTTTACATTCCCTAGAATGTCCGGGAAGTAAAGATCTGCCAGATGATCAAATTCATCTCCTCTCATAAACATAGTGGCATCCACTTCTTCATAAGAGCTTCTTCCTGCTGCTGCAATCAGTTCATTACAGGTATGCAGTGTATTTTTGTGGAAGTGATATACTCTTTCACTTTTGTCTGTAACATCAAGCCCTTTAATCAGCATCTTATCCTGAGTAGCTACTCCTGTAGGGCAATTGTTACTGTTACATCTTAAAGCCTGGATACATCCTAGCGAGAACATAAATCCTCTGGCATTATTACACATATCCGCACCCATAGCCACAGCTCTGAGAATATCTAAACTCGTCAATACTTTTCCACTGGCAATAACTCTTAATTTACTTCTTAAATTGTAATTATTAAGAGTTCTGTTAACGAAAATCAAAGCTGGTTCCAAAGGCATCCCTACTCCATCCGAAAATTCCGGCGGTGCTGCTCCTGTTCCACCTTCCGCTCCATCTATGGTAATAAAATCCGGATAGATCTTCAGAACATTCATTTGTACACAAATATCTTCGAATTCTCTGGTATCACCTATACAAAGCTTAAAACCTACAGGTTTCCCTCCTGAAAGCTCTCTAAGCTGCTGTACAAACCTCAGCAATCCCGCAGCATCAGAAAATGAAGTGTGGGAAGGTGGCGAAATAACGGTCATTCCCGGAGTGACGTGACGGATCTTTGCAATCTCAGGAGTATTTTTCACACCAGGAAGCACCCCTCCATGCCCTGGTTTTGCTCCCTGGGAAAGCTTTATTTCAATCATTTTTACATTCGGAAGGGTAGAATACTTTTCAAATAGTTCCGGGTTAAATTTTCCTTCTTCATCACGGCATCCGAAATACCCTGTCCCGATCTGCCAGCAAAGGTCTCCTCCTTCCATGTGATATGGAGAAATACCCCCTTCTCCTGTATTGTGGTAAAAATTTCCTTTTTTAGCCCCTCTGTTCAGAGAAATCTGTGCCCTGTCACTTAACGCTCCAAAACTCATTGCTGATATATTGAATAAAGAAGCATGGTAAGGCTGACTACACTGCTCTCCTCCCACCCATACTCTCGGTAGTTCTTCTTTTGGGGACTTTGCATAGATAGAATGCTTGATCCCTTCATATTTTCTGTGATTAACTTCTAACTGTGTTCCAAAAGCCACAGTATCACTTAGATTTTTAGCACGTCTGTACACTGCAGAACGCTGGTTTCTTGGAAATGGCTTCCCGTCTGTCTCCCTTTCGATGAAATACTGCTGCATTTCGGGCGAAATACTTTCAAAAAAGTACCTGAAGTAGCCCAATACCGGGAAGTTCCTCAAAATAGCGTGTTTCGATTGATAGGCATTGTAAACGCCTAATGCATAGATAGCAGACAAAAGGATGGGTATCCAGTAATGTGCTCTGATCAGTAATGCAACAGCCCATGTAGCAATTACCAATACAATTCCCCAAGATAAAAACTTATCTCTCATGAATGTAGTATTTAAAGTTAAAATAAATTTAGTAGAAATTTCGCAAAGAGACTATGCTTTTGCTAAAAAACTTTCGAAGGATGACTGCACAGAAACCGTGCCATCTGACAGGATTTTTTCTAAATTTAGAAATTCAATCTGATTAACGAATGCGGAATCAAAATCTTTCTGGACTCTCACATAGTTTTCTGTGAAGCCAAACATTTTGCCGTCTTTATTTTCATGCTCCCAAAGAACAGGAAGTGTTTTCCCAAGCTGGGTCTGATAAAATGCCATCTTTTTCTTTTCAGAAAGTATTCTCAGCATTTTATTACGTTTTTTTCTTTCCGGGATCGGCACTACACCGTCCATATTGGCAGCTTCTGTATTTTCTCTTTCAGAATAAGTAAATACATGAAGATAGGTGATAGGAAGTTCGTTCAGGAAATTATAGGTTTCCATGAATTTTTCTTCTGTTTCACCGGGAAATCCTACGATAACATCTACACCAATGGCTGCATCAGGCATTACTTCGCGGATTTTATTAACTCTGTCGTTATAAAGTTTCGTAAGATAGCGGCGCTTCATTTTTTTCAGCAGATCATCGCATCCCGACTGCAGCGGAATATGAAAATGCGGAACAAAGCTTTTACTTTTAGAAACCAGCTCAATGCTTTCGTCTTTCAAAAGGTTGGGTTCTATGGAAGAAATACGGATTCTTTCGATTCCATCCACTTGATCAAGCTCTGAAATTAAGTCTAAAAAGGTATGTTCGTGTCTTTTATTTCCGAATTCACCTTTTCCATAATCACCAATATTTACTCCGGTAAGAACAATTTCTTTGATGTCTCTTTCCGCAATTTCTTTGGCATTTTTAATAACATTCTCGATGGTATCTGAACGGGAAATTCCTCTTGCCAGTGGAATGGTACAGTAGGTACATTTATAGTCGCATCCGTCCTGCACTTTAAGGAAAGCCCTTGTTCTGTCTCCTATTGAATAGCTACCGATAAAGAAATCCGTTTCTTCAATTTCGCATGAATGGACAATCCCTTCGTTTTCAGATTTTTCCAGATCATCCAGGTAGCTTAAGATATTGAATTTTTCTTTAGCTCCCAGAACAAGATCTACCCCATCGATCTGTGAAATTTCTTCAGGTTTCAACTGGGCATAACATCCTACGATAACAACCAGTCCTTCCGGATTGGCTTTCATGGCACGCTTCACATGGAGTTTACACTCGCGGTCTGCATTTTCAGTTACTGAACAGGTGTTGATTACATAGATATCTGCTTTATCATCAAAACTTACTTTATCATAACCTGCATCTGTCAATTGGCGGGCAATAGTAGATGTTTCCGCAAAATTTAATTTGCAGCCGAGTGTATGAAATGCGGCAGTTCCGTGAAAAGTAGACATGAATACTCCTGAATTTTCTGGGTGCAAAGATAGTAATTTTAATAATAATTCTAAATTGATTCAGTCTATTGTTTATATTCATCCCTTACTTCATGGCTGTTTTGAAAACACACCGGAGATGAATTAGGACTTTCTTCTTTGTTATTTTCAGAAAATTTATTTTTCATTTCGGCATTAAAGTCCTGAGACTTGTTTCTATCAATGGAGAGTGTTTTCCAGTCATCATTTTTCAGCATTTTCGCAATGGAAACAATCTGCCCGATATGATAAGGATAATGGGCAAGCTGGCGCAGAACTGCATCTAAAACCGAATGACCTTCTCCCCTGATATAAATAGTAGAATATAAATTTTCATCATTAATCTGATCCAGGGCATCGAAAAAGCATTTCCAGCCCTTTTCCCAGAAATCTATAACTTCCTGTTTTGTTTTAAAGGTATTGATGAATTCATCATCGCGGTTGCGCCATGACTTTTCTCCGTCTTCGGTTAAAAAATTAGTCCATCTTGAAAGCATATTTCCAGCAATATGTTTTACAATTACTGCAATGGAGTTACTTTCCTCATTATACTGCCAGAAGATCTGTTCATCTGAAAGCTGTATGAATGATTTGTCCCCAAGCGATTTATAGTATTTAAAGCGATTTACAAAAAGATCTTTCATTTTTTCTTTGTTGATGAGACTAATTTAGAATTATTTTAACGACAAAACCATCTCTTTCGAAATGGTTTTATCTATATAGTTTATTATTAAAAAGCTTAATCCCTGTTTTTAACAACGATCCATCCTGAGTACTTGATTGGTGTGCTCAGTTTATCATTTTCATTCCAGCTTACGGAATACCAATAGTTTCCTGTAGGTACTTTTAACCCTCCCTGACTGGTTCCGTCCCACTTATAGCCGCTAAATTTATCCATCTTGAAGATCATATTGCCGTAACGGTCAAAGATATTCATCACAAAGTTTTTCTTACTGGCTAATGCTGAATAATCAATAACATCATTATATCCGTCACCGTTTGGCGTTATCACATTCACAAGATTAGGAACCACGATACTGATATCTATAGGATCACAGTCATAAGAATCTTTAACAAATATGGTAGCATCACCTCTTTTCACATTATCAAATACATTGGAATCCTGCCAGTTGATATCATCCATTGAATATTTATAAGGAGGCGTTCCCCCTATCACAAATACATTAACAGTAGTATTTGAAATATCAATACTGGAAACAACAGGCTGCTCGGAAGGATATACTTTAACATTTTGCGTCACAATACAATCTCCTGTTTTAAGTTTCACCCAATAAGTTCCTACACCCACATTTGTAATTGTTTGAGTAGTTGCTCCGGTACTCCACTCATAACCGTTAAATCCTGGCCCTGCATCTAAAGTTGTTCTGTCTTCCACACAGATAATTTTATCTTTAAGAACCGTAGAATATACAGAAGGAATAACAACTAATGTAATTTTAGCGATATTATAGCAACCTTGTGCATTGGAAACTCTTACATAGACTACACCGTTAGGGGCAATATATGGTGAAGGGGTTAAAATTTCATTGGTCTGATTGGCCGCATCTGCTGCAGAAGGGTAATATTTTTTAACAGCACCAGTTTGTGTGGTTACAGTTGCTACCGTCAGGTTAAAAGATGCTGTAGAAGGACTGTTTTCAAGAGCACAGGATCTTAATGTAGCATCAGTCACAATAACAACTGGATTGAATTTCAAGGTTATCTGTGCAATAGCAGTACATCCGAAGGGCGAAGTCACTTTTACATAAATTGTTCCTTCAGCGGAAGTAAATGCTGATGGATTTGTAATTTCATTGGTACCTGCGTTCAGGTCTGAAAGGGTATTGTAATATTTCTTCGTTACGGTTGGATCTGTAATAACATCAGCCGTTGTGAGATCAAATACTGCCGTTCCTGCATTATTATTGTTGCACTGCGTCAACGTTGCATTTTTTGCAGTGATTTTGCCGTCTCTGAATTTAAATGTTCCGATCTGTTTACATTTATTAAGCGGACTGTTTGGATTGGTCGGATCCGTATAGCTTATGCTGTAATAATAAACAATGGTTGTGCTTACGGTTGTAGGAACAGTAATGGCATTACTTCCTGTTAATGCATCATTCTGACTTGTATGGTAGCTTACACTAAAGTTCGGATTTCCATTCAGGATTCCTGCAGAAAGTGTAGAGAAATCAAATACTGCAGGATTTGTGCATATAATTACTTCTTTCGGATCTGCCGGATTGGCTGCCGGAACCCCAGGCGGGATAAACGGATTGGGCTGTAAAGCAGGATCTGTAAACGGAGAGGCCAATGTTGCGGTTCCACCCCATGTTAAAGAAAACGGAGCCGTTGTACTGCTGGTACTGCTCACCCAGTTGTCAATAAACAAATAATAAGTCTGCCCCGGTAAAACATCCAGATACTTACAATAAGGCGTAAGTGAACCACCAACAGCATTAGTAATGGTACTGGTCATATTTAATCCTGTAGCCGGACCGGGCCCGATCACAGTTGCAGCGTTACATCGTATAGGTGATCCCAAAGCTCCACAGCTAACATTCGGGCCAAAAATAGCCCAGTCATAATCGGCATCGGGATTGTTTGGAACCAGATCAAAAGTAAGTGTTCCGCCTGTAGCAATTGTAATTTTATACCAGATTGAATTGTGCTCACCGGTTGCATCTATACAACTTCCTGAATTCACAAGCTCCCTGATATTTCCATATCCTGTAGGGCTGTACGTAATATTGGAATTTCCACAGACTGAAAGAGCTGTAGAACAATCTGCCTGCGCAAAGAATATCTGGGAAATACCGAAAAAAATAAAGAGTAAAAGTTTTTTCATAGATATACAGTTTTTAGTGAATAGTTTGAAAATCAAACGATATGAGCTGATTTACAACCCATACATCAAATATACCTATATTTTAATCACAAACAATAGAATTTTAAAAATATTGAATTATTTTAAATAAAAACACATAATGATTACGATATAACACGATAAGACACCGCTATTTTATGCTTGTAATATTTCCACAGAGATTTTCAAGATGGAAGATTTTATGGAACGGGCTCTTCACTTCCTTTAAGTGTTCTTTGTCCTGAATGAATGTATACCTTGATGCAATGGAATTCATATCGGAAACAATTACCAGCCAGCATTCATCTACTGAAGTATCATAATAAGGGAATTTTTCATTTTTCTTATCAATAAGCTCGAGGATTTTTTCGGAACAGAGCTCGTCAAAGAGATTCATGCTGTACTCATGGGTAATAAAAACATTTCTGCGGTGAAAAGATTTTCTCATTCCTTTTACACATCCTACAGGCTTATTCTTTTTGATACTTCTGTAAATACTGAGGATATTTTCTTCCTGCTGTTCTATATTGTCAAACCTGATATTCGGGTGGAATTCCAAAAAATAAACACCACGATACTTCGCGGTGTCTTCCTGTTCTAATAATATTTCTGCCTGACGGAACATTTTATTTAAGGTACTTTCTGCCTTTTTCATTTCCAGATGGTTGATCACTTCGGTCAGCTCTATTCCGATCTTCTTGTCGTTGAGTTTGGCGATAAAGTCCGGACTTTCGCAGGTAAGATCTTCAAATTTGACATCGGGGAAATGATGCATAAATGAATTAAGCAGCAGAATCTCCGATTTCTTTCTATATTTTTCGCGGTCGTGGAGCAGAGATTCATCTATTTTTTGGTGATACTTTTCTATCGGCTTTTTTTTCAAATGCCGGTTCATATAGTATAGGCTTAGATTCTTTATTAAATCTTCATCAGAAAATGTCTTTTTCATAGGTGATTTTTTTATGTGACCAAAGAACGAATGCCATATTGGTTCTCACCGTTAGAAGTTTTTGATTTTCAAAAATTTACATAATAAAGGTAAGTAAAAAAACTATTCACAGGATACTTTTAAAATAATTTATCAAATAATTAATGTAAAGTTTACTTTCATAATCAATACCTTTGGCGCTCAAATTATTAAACTGTGATTTATATGGATTTTAAAAACTTTGAAATACCTTACAACGTTAATCCACAATATTCTAAAAAAACCGCCTATTTCTCAATGGAATTTGCCATTGAACAGGTTTTAAAAATATATTCGGGAGGCTTAGGATTCCTTGCAGGATCCCATATGAGAAGTGCTTACAACCTGAAACAGGACCTTATCGGAATCGGAATTCTATGGAAATTCGGTTATTATGATCAGGCCAGAAACCATGACCAGACCCTTCAGCCGGTTTGGACAAGAAAAATGTACAGCTTCCTTGAAGATACTGGCATAAAATTCCAGATCGAGATTCACAGCGCACCGGTATGGGTAAAGGTATGGTACCTTGATCCTGAAGTTTTCAATACAGCACCGATGTTTTTCCTTTCCACAGATGTTCCGGAAAACGATCATGTTTCCAAAACCATCTGCCACAAATTATATGATGCCAATGAATCTACAAAACTGGCTCAGTATATTTTATTAGGAAAAGGAGGCGCCAAACTCTTGGACGAAATAAATGCTGATAGAGATGTTTATCACCTGAATGAAGCTCACGGACTTCCTGCAGCATTCTACCTATTGAAAAAATACAATGGTGATCTGAACAAGGTAAAAGAAAAACTGGTTTTCACAACCCACACCCCGGAAGAGGCCGGAAATGAAAAACATAATCTTAAACTGTGCTATGATATGTCCTATTTTTCAGGTTTCAGCATGGAAGATGTGAAAAGTATTGAAGGAGCAGATGATGACCGTTTCAATCATTCATTGTGTGCCTTGAAAATGGCAAGAATGGCGAATGGTGTATCCAAGCTGCACGGAGTGGTTTCGAGAGCCATGTGGAATAAATATCCGGGAATCTGCGAAATTACTTCCATCACCAATGCACAGGAATTTAAATATTGGGCAGATAAGCCGCTCTATAATGCCAAAGACGAAAATGATGAAACTGTTTTCGATTACCGTAAAAAGCATTTAAAGAAAAGATTGTTCACGATTGTTGCAGATCAGACCGGAAACCTGTTCAATCCAAATGTTTTTACCATTGTCTGGGCAAGAAGATTTGCAGGATACAAACGTGCAGATTTACTCCTTCATGATAAGGAAAGATTCCACAGATTATTAAATAATCCGAAATATCCGGTGCAGATCATCTGGTCAGGAAAACCTTATCCGATGGATTATTCTGCTATTTCTACCTTCAATACTTTGGTGGAGGAAAGTAAAAATCATAAAAATATGGCTGTTCTTACAGGTTACGAGCTTTCTTTAAGCAAGTCTTTAAAACAGGGTTCAGATCTTTGGCTTAACAATCCAAGAGTTCCAAGAGAAGCTTCCGGAACCTCAGGAATGACTGCTGCTATGAACGGATCTGTAAACCTTTCTACTGATGACGGATGGATTCCTGAATTTGCAAAACCGGGAGAAAACTCGTTTGTAGTACCAAAAGCAGATTATTTAAACATGAGCATCTACGAACAGGATACGTATGATCTGAATAAGCTGTACGAAATTCTTGAAAACGAAATTCTTCCAACTTACTATGATAATCCGGATAAATGGAGAAAAATCCAGTATACTGCTATGGATGATGTTCAGGAGCAATTTAACAGTGATAGAATGGCAGATGAATATTATAAAGTACTTTATAAATAGAATAAACTTCATTTCTAAAATAAAAGAATCCGTGAAAATTTTCACGGATTCTTTTATTTTAATTTAATCTTTCTTTTTCTTCGGTACTTTCAGGCCTTTTTCCCGGGCTTCGGAAATACCTATGGCAATTGCCTGGGTTCTGCTGGTCACTTTTTTCCCTGAAGAAGATTTCAGTTTCCCTTCTTTGAACTCGTGCATGACTTTTCCTACTTTGTCCTGAGCTTTCTCTGAATATTTGGTCTTGCTCATGATAAAAATTTTTAAGATTTTGGCAGGGATACCCCCAGTTCATAAACTTTAGCGTGCTTCAGATACTTTGAACGCTCTCTTGAAGTAACCGACTCAAAATGATCATTTTTAATCACAATAATCGGGTCTTCTATATTTTCTATTTCAAAATTGGCAAAATACCTTTCATCCGGGCTGGTTTTATCATTATTAGCCTTTATTTTCTGGAGTTCATCGGCATATTTTCTGAATCCGGGATCAGAGGAATGGATAAATTTATACTCATCGCCTGCATATACATAGTAATGAAGTTGTTTCTCAATCAGCCCGGCCTCATCAGTAATCTGCGGATTATCATTTCCATCTTTAAAACCCACCTCTACCAAAGTTCCGCCTTTTTTGTTTGCACATTCTTCAGCATCTTTAAAACTTGAAAATCCTGTATAAACAATCCGATCGGCTAAAACATACCGGTTCAGTTTCTGGTTGTATGCATTCGTTTCCATAATTATTATTTTAATTTGATTGTATATTAATACATTCAATTTTTTTGCCAAAACTCGTATGAAAAAAGCTTTTTTATGCATTTAATAAAATTATTATCTTTGAAATCCATTAAAATTAGAAATGAAAAAAATATTCTTAACTCTTACTGTAGCTGTAGCGTTTCATAATGTCTCTGCACAGGAAATCACTTTAGATAAAATATATTCAGGATATTACCGTGGAAAAGGGATTGCCGGTATTACATCCATGAAAAACGGAGAAAACTATTTGGTTATTGAGCCGGAAGGAATTGCCAAATATTCTTACAAAACTTCACAGAAGGAAGGAAATATTGTTGACGGGAAATTTAACAGTTATGAATTCTCTGATGATGAGTCAAAAATTCTCCTTTTAAAAGAAAGCCAGCAGATCTACAGACATTCTTTCCTCGGAAAATTTGATGTGAAAGATTTAAAATCAGGTAAAACGATCAGCTTAAATGATGGTAAAACAGTTCAGGAGCCCAGATTTTCACCTGATGCCACCAAAGTAGCATTTATCTCGGAAAATAATTTATTCTATCAGGATCTGAATTCAGGGAAAATTACCCAGATCACGAATGACGGTAAGAAAAATTCCATCATCAACGGGCTTGCAGACTGGGTGTATGAAGAAGAATTCGGGCATGCAAGACAATATGAATGGACAAAAAATTCAGATGCTATTGTATTTGTAAAGTCTGATGAAAGCCAGGTTCCGGAAATCTACATTCCTATCTACGGGAAAAAACTGTATCCTGAAGAAATGCGTTACAAATATCCTAAGGCAGGAGAAAAAAATTCTGTAGTTTCTGCACAGTTATTCCGTCTTGATACCGGAAAAACAATGCCTATCAATTTGAGTTCTTTCAAAAATTATTATATCCCGAATGTTATCCAGACAGCAAAACCTGACGAAATTGTTCTGATTACTTCTGAAAGAATCCAGAATGCCTCTGATATTTTAAAGGTCAATACCAAAACCGGAGCTGTTCAGAAGCTTTTTACAGAAACGGATGAAAAGTGGATCGATACGGACAGTCCTACTCTGGAATTCCTTGATGACGATTCTTTCCTTTGGGGTTCTGAAAGAGACGGAAACCGTCACCTTTACTGGTATGACAAAGATGGAAAGCTAAAAAAACAGGTAACAAAAGGAAACTGGGAAGTAACCGATTATTACGGATTCAATCCCAAGTCTAAAGAAATTTACGTTCAGACTACTGAAAAAGGTAGTATTAATAAGGTAGTTTCCAAAGTTAACATTGAAAACGGAAAATCCCAGCTGATCTCAAATGCGGAAGGTAACAATTCAGCTAACTTCAGCAAAAACTACAATTATTTCATCGAAACATCTTCCACTGCTGCAAAACCTTACACTTTTGTTTTAAAAGACGGAAACGGTAAAACAGTTAAAGAGCTTCAAAACAATAACGATCAGTTACAGAAACTGAAAACAGATAATTTTGTGGATAAAGAATTCATCACTATTCCGAATGGTGCCGGAGATCAGATGAATGCATGGATCATGAAGCCTAAAAACTTTGATCCGAATAAAAAATATCCGCTGTTTATGTATCAGTATTCCGGTCCGGGATCACAGCAGGTTGCCAATTCATGGGATAACGGAAATGCTTTATGGTTTAACCATCTGGTACAGAAAGGCTATATCGTTGCCTGCGTTGATGGTCGTGGAACCGGTTATAAAGGCGCCAAGTTCAAGAAAGTTACTTATATGAATATGGGTAAATATGAGATTGAAGATCAGATTACTGCAGCAAAATGGTTCGGAAGCCAGTCTTATATTGACAAAACAAGAATCGGTATGTTCGGATGGAGCTACGGAGGATATATGACAAGTTTGGCTATGACGAAAGGAGCTGATGTTTTCAAAGCCGGAATTGCTGTTGCACCGGTTACCAACTGGAGATACTATGATTCTGTATACACGGAAAGATTTATGAGAACACCTCAGGAAAATGCTGACGGATATGATAAAAACTCTCCAACAGAATACGCCAATCTGTTAAAAGGTAAATTCCTGTTGATTCACGGGACAGCTGATGACAACGTACATTTCCAAAACTCTATGGAATTCTCTGAAGCTTTGATCCAGAACAAAAAACAGTTTGAATTCATGGCTTACCCGGATAGAAACCACAGTATTTATGGAGGCCAGACAAGACCGCAGCTGTATCAGAAAATGACAGATTTTATCTTGAATAATTTATAATACTAGCGATGAATAAAATTATTTTATCAGCATTTATTATATTTTCATTTTCGGTAAGAGCACAGACGAAGGCTATGACGGAAGACGGAAAAGAAGTTGTTCTTTTCGATAATAAAACATGGAAATTCGTCAACGAAAGTGATGAAAAAACTCTCGAAACTATCACCACTAATGAAGGATTATTCGAAAAGTCAAAAGAATCCACTTTTTTGGTAAGAAGTAAAAATATTGATGCCGGTTTTTATTACAATCCCAAAAGCTGGAGAATTGTAAAGGCTCCCGGGGCTACGGCTTTCGTGGAATATGCATTTAATAATAATTCTAATTCTTCAATATATGCCTTATTTGGAAGTGAAATTCTTCCGGTTCAGAGCTTGAAGAACTTAAAAGACATTCTGATTCCTGCCATTCAAAGAAATGCAGATTATTTTAGGTTAAAAAACTCTGAATACAGGACTATAAATGGTATTAAAGTACTCCATATAGAGTACAGTGCCAATGTTAAAGGATTGGATTTTGAATATATTGCAAACCTGTACCTTAACGGGGAAGGGTATTCCAGCATTTCTACGTACACCTATGCCAATCAGTTTGAAGCCAATAAAAAAGAAATGGAAAACTTTGCTAATGGTCTTGTAAAAACTGAAAAAGGAAAAGATATTGTAGAAGTTATAAAAGGGCCTCCTCCGCCAATGCTTCCAAAAAAATCAAAATAAAATACGATCCCCTCCCTTTTTTGGAGGGGATTTTTATATTTATTTTATTAATCATTTCATAGGATACTATTTATTTTATCAATTAAAATTAAAACCCTATTTTTGGGAAATTTGAAAATTGAAACTATGAAGACTAAACATCCTAAAGGCCTGCCCTTCCTCTTCTTCACAGAAATGTGGGAGCGTTTCGGGTATTATCTTATTCTTGGAATCTTTGTTCTTTATGTCATTGAGCCTACCGGACTAAAAGGAGGCCTTGGACTTCCGGACAAAACTGCTGATGATATTTTCGGAACTTATATCGCTTTAACCTATCTTACCCCCTTCCTTGGAGGATTTTTGGCAGACAGGGTTTTAGGCTATATCAAATCCATTTATTTAGGAGGAATCCTGATGGCAGCAGGATATATAGGAATGGGAGTTTTCAAAGAACTGCCTCTTTTCTATGGTTCACTGGCATTAATTATCATTGGGAACGGTTTCTTTAAACCTACCATCTCCACTCTTTTAGGAAACCTTTATTCAGAAGAACCTTATAAAGCCAATAAAGACTCCGGTTATAATATTTTCTACATGGGAATCAATATCGGGGCATTTATCTGTAATATTATTGCAGCTTTCATGCGTAATAAATTTGGTTGGGGAGAAGCCTTTATCACTGCCGGAGTTGGTATGTTGATAGGTATGATTATTTTTACCATCGGAAGAAAGCACTATATCCATGCAGCACAGATGAAACCTGTACAGGAAGGTGACACGAAACTTTCTGAAATTCTAATTAAAGTTTTTGTACCTGCCATTGCAGTGGGAGCTATAGGATGGTTTATTCCGGGAAATATTTTCGGAAGTGACAGTACTGATGCCTTTATTTTTGCCTGTGTTCCTGTTATTTATTTCTATGCTTCCCTTTACTTTAAGGCTAAGCCTGAAGAAAAACCATCAATTGGCGCTTTGCTTTCCGTATTCCTGATCAGTATGTTCTTCTGGGCTGTTTTCAAACAAAACGGTACGGCTCTTACCAGATGGGCTAACTATTACACAGACAGAAGTGTTCCTGCTTCTTTAGAAAAACCTCTCGAAAGCATTTATATGGTGGACGGAAAAAGTTATGAGAACAAAGAAGTTCCTGTATACGACAACCAGTTCCAGTCTCAGAAAGACAAAGACGGAAATACCATTAAAGAAACAGGAAAAGATGTATATTTTAAAAATATATCCCCCGAACAGCGTGCTGCTTTAGAGAAAAACCCTGAAACCAAGATGTATTTATATAATACGGAACTATTCCAGTCCATCAATCCGTTTTGGGTAATTGCCCTTACTCCTGTTATCGTAGGCTTCTGGGCATTATTAAGAAGAAAAGGAAAAGAACCTCTGACTCCTACAAAAATTGTTTTGGGATTGTTTATCTCAGGATTGTCATGTCTAGTAATGGTTCTTGCCGTTATGGCCGGAGATAACGGAGCGGTGAAAGTTTCTCCATTATGGCTGGTGGCAGGTTACGGAGTAATTACTGTAGGAGAATTATGTCTTTCTCCAATGGGACTTTCTTTTGTTTCCAAGCTTTCACCAGCAAGAATTACCGCATTGATGATGGGAGGTTTCTTCCTTGCCAACTCAGTAGGAAACAAGCTTTCCGGAATTCTGGCAAGCACATGGTACAGCTACGATAACAAAATGAATTACTTCCTTGTAAATTTCGCTTTGTTAATATTTGCGACACTTTTAGGGCTGTCTATGTTAAAAAGATTAAACAAGATCATGAAGGAAAAAGGACACTAATCCTTATTTATCATAAAGAATATCAAGCTGCAGAATCCCTCTGCAGCTTTTTTATTTAAATATAAAATTAAAACCTTGCCAAAAACTCAAAAAAAACTATATTTGTCAGTCTTAACAAAAATTAACAATAGAATGGATAATATTGAAGCATTAAGTCCGAAACCGGATGAACTTGTAGAGAATAAGAATTCAAGGCATCCAAAAGGATTGTGGGTTCTTTTCGGAACGGAAATGTGGGAGCGTTTCAACTTTTATGGGATGAGAGCCCTTCTGACGCTCTTCATGGTAAATTCCTTATTGATAAAAGAAGCTGATGCAGCAATCATCTATGGTGGATTTTTAGCTTTATGTTATTTAACGCCTCTTTTGGGAGGGTTCATTGCAGATAAATATATCGGAAACAGAAATGCCATTTTAATTGGTGGATCTTTAATGGCTATCGGTCAGTTCCTGTTATTTATCAGTGCCTCTACTTTCTCTGCAGATCTTGGCAGCTCCAAAATGATTATGTGGTTGGCCTTATTTATTATCATTTTTGGTAATGGATTTTTCAAACCTAATATTTCATCAATGGTGGGAAGCCTTTATCCTAAGCAGGAAAAATCTAAACTGGACTCTGCTTTCACCATTTTCTATATGGGGATCAACATTGGAGCATTCCTGGGACAGTTCATCTGCCCATACGTAGGAGATGTGAAAGATGCAACTACCGGAGTAAGAGATATTTTCGCTTTCAAATGGGGATTCTTAGCTGCTTCAATTGCAATGATCATCGGAACAGTAACATTCTTTATCCTTAAAAATAAATATGTAGTAACTCCTGAAGGAAGACCTATCGGTGGGTTACCAAAGCATAATACAAGTGCGGATTTCGAAGAAGGAGAAACTCAAACTGCAAAATTTTCAGGAGCTTCTTTGGGTATTACAGGATTCATTTTTGTAGTCTTATTCTTCGCTTTCAGATATTTACTTGTAGGGGAATTCGGATTTAACTCTGTAGAAATGGGACAGATGATCAAAGGAATTATTTATCCTTTCATCTATGCGGCAGGTATTTCCCTGGCATTCCTGATCATGAGTTCTGCAGAAAACAAAGTTGAAAAGCAAAGAATCTGGGTAATCTATATCGTATCTTTCTTTATCATTTTCTTCTGGGCAGCTTTCGAGCAGGCAGGATCTTCATTAACATTTATCGCAGATAACCAGACAGACAGAAATATTTTCGGATGGAATATGCCGCCTTCAATGGTGCAGATTTTCAACGGTATTTTCGTAGTTCTGTTAGCAGTTCCATTCAGCTTAACATGGGATAAACTGAGAGCAAAAGGCAAAGAACCTGTATCTCCTTTCAAGCAAGCTATGGGATTGGCATTGATCGCTCTTTCTTATTTCATTATTGCACACAACGTAAAAGATCTTGGAAATTCAGGATTATTAGCTATCAAATGGTTAATGCTACTATATTTCATCCAGACTTGTGGTGAGCTTTGCTTATCTCCAATTGGTCTTTCATTAGTAGGTAAACTTGCTCCAAAAAGATTTGCTTCATTATTATACGGAGTATTCTTTATTTCCAATGCTGCAGGATATGCATTAGCAGGTTCATTGGGAGCACTTATCCCTGCAACAGGTGATAAATTCAAAAAAGCAGAGGAAATCGGAGTAAACCTTCAGGATGTTTTAGATAAAAAAGTAACGTTAACTACTGAACAGGCAGCAGCATTTGAGAAAGCTCAGTTACCGTTGCACAATCCTACATTTGCAGGGTTTGAAATCCACAATCTATTTGAATTCTTTATGGTATTCGTAGTACTTTGTGGTATTGCAGCTGTTATTTTGGCATTTCTTTCTCCAATCTTAAAGAAAATGATGCACGGTGTAAAATAACCGCATCAATAAATATCATAAAACCTCTGCTAAGTCAGAGGTTTTTTTTATTTTCGTATGATGGAAGTTTCCGAAGATTCTTTATTTCAGTCCGTAAAGGAAATTATTAGGCAGTCGCGCGAAAAAGTGTTTCGGATCGCGAATTCTACCCTACTGCTCACCTACTGGCAAATCGGAAAACTTATTGTAGAAGATGAACAGAAGGGGAAAGAACGTGCTGAGTATGGAAAGCAAACATTAAAAAATCTTTCCAAAAAACTTTCTCTGGAATTTGGAAAAGGTTTTGATGAAAGTAATTTAAGAAATATGCGCTCCTTTTATCGGTCATTTCCAATTTGTGACGCAGTGCGTCACGAATTGAGCTGGACTCACTATAGACTGATTATAAGGCTTGACCACTGTAATAAAATGAATTATTATATCAATGAAGCTATTCAGAATAACTGGAATTATAGAGACCTAAAAAGACAAATCAACTCTCTTGCTTACGAAAGAGTTTTAGAACATAAAAAATCTCCTGTTGAAAATATCCACAGTGTTTTAAAAGACCCTTATATTTTTGAATTTTTGGGTTTAACTCCTGATGAAAAAATCTCAGAAAAAGAAATTGAAACAGCTATTATAGATCATATTCAAAAGTTTCTTCTGGAGTTCGGGAAAGGATTTGCATTTGTGGCCAGACAACAGCATATTTCTACAGATACTTCAGATTTTTATATCGATCTTGTTTTTTACAATTATATTCTAAAATGCTTCGTCATTATTGATCTTAAAACAGGAGAACTTTCCCATCAGGATATTGGCCAGATCGATATGTATGTAAGAATCTATGATGATATGAAACGAGGTGAAGGAGACAATCCCACCATTGGAATTCTACTTTGTTCAGAAAAAGATGAAACCATTGTAAAATACTCTGTACTGAATGATAAAAACAATCTGTTTGCCAGCAAATATCTCCTGTATCTTCCAAGAGAAGAAGAATTAAAAGAAATCATAGATCAGGACAGAATCCGTTTCGAACTGGATAAAAACAACAATAAAAACCCTAATTAAAATTATCATATACCATTATGAGCTTAACTTTAGATGAAATACAAAATTTCAAAGGAAAATATCCCCAACAGATCTGGAGCCTGTTTTTCTCTGAAATGTGGGAACGTTTCTGTTTCTACGGAATGCGCGGAATGTTAGTTTTCTTCATGATTTCACAGCTTAATTTCCATGAAAAAGAAGCTAATCTTCAATATGGCGCTACCCAGGCATTTGTGTATGCCTTTACATTTGTTGGCGGTCTTTTCGCCGATAAGATCCTTGGATTTAGAAAATCTCTCTTTTGGGGTGGGCTTCTGATGATTGTCGGAAGTTTAATTCTGGCAGCAGATCCACACAAATTCTTTTTCCTGGGAATTGCATTTACTGTGGTAGGAACAGGTTTCTTCAAACCTAATATCTCATCTATGGTTGGTCAGCTTTATAAACCAAACGATTCACGTGCCGATGCCGGCTTCTCTCTTTTTTATGCAGGAATTAACCTCGGAGCTTTGCTTGGAGGATATCTGTGTATTGCTATTGGAAAAGGAGAAGTTTTAGGCAATACGATCTCAGAAGGAATAAGATGGAATGTTGCTTTCGGACTGGCCGCAATAGTAATGGTAATTAGCCTCGTTAACTTCATCTTCACACAACAAAGACTGGGAACAATTGGTCTTCAGCCGGGGCATCCTTTGGCAGAAGTAAAAGCTGCTCCAATCCCAAAATGGCAAGAGTATGGAGTGTATGTTTTATCACTTATTTTCGTTCCAATTATTATGAAAATGGTTGCGAAAACGGAATATACAGATTATTTCATGTGGACAATCGGACCTTTGACATTGATCTATCTGTTCTATGAGATGTCTAAAGTAACCGCTTCAGAACGTAAGAAACTTTGGGCAGCTTTAGTATTTATTATATTTTCTATATTATTCTGGGGAATCTACGAACAAAGCGGCGGTTCTTTAAGTATTTTCGCAGCAAAAAACCTTAATAAAGATCTTCTTGGGCTGGACCCCAATGGAGTAAATAACTCCGGAGGAGCATTTTTCATTATTTTCCTTGCTCCACTTATCGGACTTCTTTGGATATGGCTGAATAAAAGAAAAATTGAACCCAATACTATTGTTAAATTCGGTTTAGGATTTATTTTCCTGGGAATCGGATATTATGTTTTATTTGCAACCAGACTTTTTGCAGATCTTCAGGGAATAACATCGCTGAACTTTTTTACATTGGCATTATTGATTATCACTCTTGGGGAGCTTTGCCTTTCACCAATCGGGTTATCAATCATGACGAAGCTTTCTACCAAAAATCTTCAGGGAATGATGATGGGAATGTGGTTCCTGGCTTCTGCTTACGGGCAGTATGTTGCAGGGATCATAGGAGCGGGACTTGCCACAGCAAAAGAGGGTTCTACCAACTATGATGCTTTGATCACTTACACTGATGGATATAAACAATTGGGATTATATGCGGTAATTGCGGGTGTGGTATTAATTTTGATATCTCCGTTCGTGAAAAAATTAATGCAGGATGTAAAATAGTGTAAGCAGATTATGCTTATTTTTATGTTAAATATCAAATTATGAAAAAAATTATAAGCATATTCCTTCTACTTATAGTAAATTTTAGCTTTGCTCAGGTAAAATGGATGACCATTGAAGAAGCTTTAAAAGCCCAAAAAGAAAATCCCAAAAAGATCCTGATCGATTTTTATGCAGATTGGTGCGGCCCATGTAAGATCATGGATAAAAAGACATATGGTCACGACATCATTGCCCAAATCTTGAATGAAAATTATTATCCCGTAAAATTTAATGCTGAGGAAAAACAGTCTATTGAAGCTTTCGGGAGAACATTTTCCAATGATAATACCGAACATAAAAAAGGAAGAAATTCCCTTCACGAATTTACTCAATACATGAATGTCGCTGCCGTTCCCAGCACTGTATTTTTAGATGAGAGCGGCGGACCAATTACTATTCTGCAGGGAGAACTGTCGGCTAAGGAACTGGAACCTTATTTAGAGTTTATCTCAAAAGATCTTTTCAAAAAGATCCGTACCAGAGAACAGTGGGAAGATTATCAGAAAAAATTCAAATCTAAAATCAAAGATTAACTATACGGCGGCTTTCAAAATTGGAAGCCGTTTTTTTAGTTTTAACAACCAAATATTTTCAGCAAAAAGTTTTAATCTTAAACCTATTTTCCCGAAATTAGGGCTCATTTTTAAAATGACTTTAGAAACTTCTATAGAATACGTCAAAGGAATAGGTCCTGACAGAGCCAAACTCATTAAGAATGTGTTAGGTCTGTCAACCGTTGATGATCTTCTGAACTTCTACCCTATCCGCTATCTGGATAAAAATAAAGTCTATAAGATATCACAGCTTGAGGAAAGCAGTATTGAGATACAGCTTAAAGGAAGAATCACACAGATTCAGGAAATTCAGACTGGGAAAACGAAAAGACTTTCTGCGAAATTCAATGATGATACGGGAACAATGGATCTGGTCTGGTTTCAGTATTCAAAATGGCTGAAAGAGCAGATTCCTGTCAATCATGAAGTTTATATTTTCGGAAAAATCAATGTTTTTAACCGGCAGTTTTCCATGCCTCACCCTGAAATTGAAGCTGAAGAAAATAAGGAAAATGACAGTCGCTTGAAACCCATTTATCCAAGCTCTGAAAAGCTGACTAAAAGAGGACTTAATCAAAGATTTTTTCAAAATGTTTTGAGGAACATCTGCAGGGAAATTCCAAATCTTATTGAAGAAAATTTTCCTGATTATATGATGAAAGCATTTAAGTTTTTATCAAGACAGCATACTTTTTTAAATATTCATTTTCCAAAGGATATGGAGCATTTTGAAAAAGCGGATAACAGGCTGAAGTTTGAAGAATCTTTCTTCTTCCAGCTGGGCTATGGTCTTAAAAAGCTTCATCACAAAACCCACTCACCGGGAAATCCGTTTCCTATTGTAGGTGATCATTTTAATGATTTTTACAATCACCATATCCCTTTTGATCTTACGAATGCACAAAAGAGGGTTCTAAAAGAGATCCGTCTGGATATGAAGAGACCTATTCAGATGAACAGACTTCTTCAGGGTGATGTAGGATCAGGAAAAACGATGGTTGCATTGCTTACAATGCTGATTGCTATGGATAATGGTTTTCAGAGTTGTATGATGGCCCCGACTGAGATCCTTGCCCAGCAGCATTACAATGGAATTAAAGATCTTTTAACGGGAACAGGAATTAATATCCGTCTTCTGACAGGTTCTACCAAAACTTCAGAAAGAAAGATTATTCACGAAGAGCTGGAAAGTGGTACGCTTTCTATTCTGGTGGGAACCCACGCAGTTCTGGAAGATAAAGTGAAGTTTAAAAACCTTGGACTTGCCATTATTGATGAACAGCACAGATTTGGGGTAGCGCAGAGGGCAAAACTTTGGGCAAAAAATAAAATCCCTCCACATATTCTGGTCATGACCGCAACTCCTATTCCAAGGACACTGGCCATGAGTTTTTATTCTGATCTTGATGTTTCTGTGATTGATGAAATGCCGGTGGGAAGAAAACCTATTATCACAGCCCACAGACGGGAGAAAGACAGGACTTATGTGTATAATTTCTGCCGTGATGAAATAAGAAAAGGGAGACAGGTTTATTTTGTGTATCCTTTGATTGAGGAGTCTGAAACACTGGATTATAAAAATCTGATGGAAGGTCTGGATCACGTCATGAATGCATTTTCCGATTATAATGTCACCATGCTTCACGGAAAGATGAAACCTGCTGAAAAAGATGCTGCGATGAATTATTTTGCATCTGGTAAAGCAGAAATTATGGTGGCTACCACTGTAATTGAAGTAGGCGTTAATGTTCCGAATGCTTCTGTGATGGTAATAGAAAGTTCAGAAAGATTTGGACTTTCCCAGCTTCATCAGCTGCGTGGACGTGTGGGAAGGGGGGCAGAACAAAGCTACTGTATCCTTATGACTTCCGATAAATTATCTAAGGAAAGCAGAACCCGTATCAGGACCATGACGGAAACAAATGATGGATTCAAAATTTCTGAGGTGGATATGCAGCTCAGAGGCCCCGGAGATATTTTAGGAACACAGCAAAGTGGTGTTGTGGATTTTAAAAGACTTGATCTTGTAAATGATTCAGCTATCATTAAAACAACAAAAAATACAGTTGATAAAATCCTGGAAGCAGATCCGCACCTGACAAATCCGGAGAACCAGGTCATCAAGAATTACTATTTGAAATACTATAAGGGAAAAAATAAGTGGAGTAAAATTTCATAAAAAAACCGCGAAAAGAAAATCTTTCCGCGGCCCCCTTATAAAACTGTTATTTAGAAGAAATTACTTTTTGAATTGTTTAAAAAATCTATTTTAATAGCAAGAACTAATATTTTGTGATTGGGTGTGAAAATATTTATATATTACTTGAATTTTTCAGTTCTGGCTATTAAAATAAATTAAAAAAACAAAATGAATTATTTTTCCAACTTGCTTATTATAAAAACTAACTGTTCAGGTCGAAGGAAGTGGGAATGAAACGAATAAATATCCTTCAACCGTCTTAAGTTTTCATGATTGTACCGTTTTGTTTAAAGATCTTCTATGCTTTATAGCTGGAAATAAACATAATCCATTTTGTTAAAACTAACATTGTGACTTATATTTTGATTCTAATGAAATAATCTATTCTCCACATTTATTGCTTTTTTTATAGCTAATTTGTGTTGCAATGTTTACGTTTACAAAATTGGTGATAATGTAGGGATTGGTCCTTATATTATTTTAATTATTAGTTATACAATTTTCACTTTTATGTGAATAGTATGTGGTAAATAATAACTTCTATATGAGAAAATTAAATTAACAAAGTCTTTATTCATCATACTTTCATAATAAAATTATCTTTATTCAATCCGGAAGACTCATACTGCCAGTTTATCGTAATTATTTCCGTAACGGACTTTTTAAGACCTTCATAAGTCTCCGGTTTTTTCATGAAAATATTTGCTCCGTTAACGAAGACATCTTCTATCTCTGCTTCCGAAATCTGATGCCCATAAACAGCAACTGCTATATTGCTGAATCTTGGTTCCGCTTTAATTTCTTTCAGGCACTCCATCCAACTTTTCCCGGCAATATCATATCTGATAAAGACCAGTTCAGGAATAATTGCCCCGCAGCTCTTTAAATATTTCATAAGGTCTTCTCCACCGGAAAAACACTGGGACTTCACTCCTATCTTTAAATCTTTGAAAATATTTTTAAAGAATATCATGTTACCCTCATCATCATCTGTTGCTATTACATTCAGGTATTCTTTATTCATACAATACTTTTGAATTTATAGCGATACTTTGGCTCTTTCTTCTTTTTGTAATGATCTTATGAAATTGGGAAGGCGTAATTCCGGTAGTGTTTTTAAACTGGGTACTCAAATGGGCAACACTGGAGTAATTCAGTTTATGGGCAATCTCTGTCAGACTCTGCTTATTATTTAAGATCAGTTCCTTCGCATATTCTATTTTCTGAAGGATAATAAAGTTTTCTATAGATGTAAAAGCGACCTCTGAAAAAAGATTGGAAAGGTAACCATAGCTGTGATTCAGCTTTTCAGCAATGTAAATCGAGGCTTTCACTGGAACTGCATTTTCAGAAAAAACAAGTTCCACAATTGCATCTTTTATTTTCTGTACCAAAGCTGTTTTTTGGCTTTCGATAATCTCGATGCCGTAATCTTTCAGATTCTTCTTAAAAAGATTATGCTGCTCCTGGGTAATGGGTTCATAGAACTCTACTTCACCAAAGTTCAGCAGGCGGTATTTCAGCCCGTGTTCCTTTAGTTTCTCATCCAATACCTTCTTACAGAGGGCATTGAAATCAAATTTTACATACATTTTCATCCTGGTATAAGTGTGTTAAATTTCGAAGTAAATATAATAATTTATTTCATTTAAAAGTGAAATAGGTATGAAAATTTTAACATAATGTATAAAAAACAAAAAACTCCTGCATTTTGAATACAGGAATTTAAACACTAAGGATGAAAAAAATATACTGATAAAAAGCTGTAAAAGCTTAAAACCAAGCATATGAATGTATTATTGAAAGTGATTTGGTTCTGTTACAAAGATGAAGTAAAAAAAAACATCACCTGTTATAGAATTATAATTTAATGTTACAGAATTTTAAGTCAATCATTTGTGAATTAAGAATTCCATAAGGTAATCGTCCATCACAAAATTATCACCTATATCCAAAATCACTTCATCATATACTCTGTATCCTTGGGATTCATAGAATTTTTTAGCAGAATTTTCTTTATTAACGTTTAAAATAATTCTTTCATCTCCACTTTCAGCAACTTTGTCTTTCAAAAAATTCAATGCTCCTTTCCCAAATCCTTTTCCTTTACTTTCCGGTACCAAGTAAATACGGTGAAGCTTTGTGGTCCCGGGTTCATAATTATTTTCATAACCAATAAAACCTTCAAACGAATCATTATTTTCATCAAAAATCAGATAATAATGGTAATCAGGATGCTGAAACTGATTTGAAATCTCTTCTTCCGAATACATTTTCCCCAACATATATTCTATTTGTTCCTGGGAAATAATTCCTTTATAAGCAACTTCCCAGGATCTTCTGGCCAGATCCTGTATTAACGGAATATCCTTCTTTCCTGCTTCTGTTAATTTCATTATTTTAAATTTTAAGATTAAAAAAAGTGAAAAGCCGGAACTTTTCACCTTTGATATTTTTTGATTTCAATGGTGAATGATCAATAGCCAATTTTAAGTTATGGTTAAAAACTGACTATTCACTTGCGAAGCAAAATTCACAATTGACTTTTATTAAATTTTCGTCATTTCAGCTTTGATCTTCGAATAAAGTCCTTCTGAAGCCTGAACAAGAGGAAGTCTTAAATAATTTTTAATAATTCCTTTTTCCGCAAGGATTACTTTAATTCCGCAAGGGTTTCCTTCTGCAAAAATCAGTCTGGTGATCTCTACCAATTTATTGTGGATTTCATAAGCCTCTTTCACTTTTCCATCGAAAGCCAGCTGAACCATTGCAGAAAATTCTTTTGGATAGCCCTGTCCGATTACAGAAATCACACCGTTTCCTCCTGCCAACGTCACCGGAAGTGTATATTCATCATCTCCGGAAACCAGTGAAAACCCTTCAGGTTTCTTTCTCAGAATATCAAAATACTGAAGAATGTTCGGTGCCGCTTCCTTGATCATAAATAAATTCGGGAATTCTTTTGCCAGACGTAAAGTGGTATCAGCCTCAATATTTTGTCCTGTTCTGGATGGCACATTATAAATAATGATATTTTTACCTGTGGAAGCAAGTAATTTATAGTGCTGATAAAGCCCTTCCTGATTAGGTTTATTGTAATATGGGGATACAGAAAGTACTGCATCAAATGCGGAAAGATCTGTTTCTTCAATCTGTTTCTTTACTTCAAGAGTATTATTTCCGCCAATTCCCAAAACCAAAGGAAGACGTTTACTATTAACCTTAATGATATGCTCAATCACCTGTTTCTTCTCCTCATCAGAAAGCGTTGCAGCTTCTGCTGTAGTTCCCAAAACAACTAAATAATTGGTTCCGTTTTCTATATTATACTCAACAAGTTTCGTTAAACTGTCGAAATCAACGGATAAATCTTCATTAAAGGGTGTTACCAATGCAACACCTACTCCTTTTAAAATGTTCATTTGTTTGAATTATTTTTTTCAAATTTAATAATTTACGATAAGAATTTGTAATAAATAATAATGTTTTATTCTACATATAATTATATTTGCATATACTAAAAGATATTATGACATCGCTATGACCAAATTCGTTTATAAAAAACTATAAATACTGGCGATTACATATGACCTTTAAAAAAATAATTTGCAACATATGAAAAATAAATTCTTGTTACTAGGAATTGCTCTGGCCACACTTACTGCCTGCAAAACAGCTTCTACGCTGCAGCTGGCAGAAGTTCAGACCCAGAAAAACATTTCTATTAATAATGAGCTAAAAAATGATGAGGAGTTTGTAAAAGTTATTGAACCTTATAAGCAGAAACTGGACAAGGAGATGAATCAGAAGATCTCCCATACCAGTCTAGACCTTACCAAGCAAGGAGATAACAGCAATCTGGGCAATCTTTTAGCCGACTATACTTTTGAAGGTGCTGATGCATGGACAAAAAAGAATCTTAATAAAAGCGTAGACGCAGCTCTGATCAATATCGGAGGAATACGTACTACAATCGGGAAAGGTGATATTCTTCTGAAAAGTGTTTTTGAAGTAATGCCTTTCGAGAATGAAGTAATTATTGTAAAAATGAAAGGGTCAGATCTTCAGGGACTTTTTGATTATTACGCAAAGACCCAGGTCAACAATCCTGTTTCCCATTTATATATTGAAACCAATAACGGACAACTTACCAAGTCCCTGATCAATGGAAAGCCTGTAAATCCAAATCAGGATTACTATATTGCCACTTCAGATTATCTGGCACTTGGCGGAGACAATATGAAATTCTTCTCCAAAGGGGAATCTATTTCTACAGGGATCAAATTAAGGGATCTTTTCATTGAATATTTCAAGAAAACTCCTGAGGTAGTTCCGAATACGGATGTTCGTTTAAATTTTATCGGTAAGAAGTAATGGATAGAAAAAGTTTTTTAAAAGTAATAGGGGGTGGATCTTTAGCAGCAGCTTTAGCTCCGAATATGATGATGGCAGAAGAATTGAAACTCAATCCATTTACATCTGCAAATAAACTGACCATTCTTCATACCAACGATCAGCATAGCAGAATAGAGCCTTTTGACTCAACCTATACAAAAAATCCCAATCAGGGAGGATTTGCCAGAAGGGCAAGTTTGATACAGCAGATCAGAAGCCAGGAAAGCAATGTTCTTCTTCTGGATTCCGGTGATATTTTTCAGGGAACTCCATATTTCAATTTTTTTGGAGGGGAGCTGGAATTTAAACTGATGTCTATGATGAAGTATGATGCTTCTACGATGGGAAACCATGATTTTGACAATGGCCTTGACGGTTTCTTAAAAACACTTCCCAATGCAAAGTTTCCATTCATCTGTTCAAATTATGATTTCAAAAATACAGTTCTGGACGGAAAAACTTCACAGTATAAGATCTTTAATAAAAACGGAATAAAAGTCGGGATTTTCGGGGTTGGTATTGAATTGGATGGTCTTGTGGGCAAAAAGCAGTATGGTGAAACCATTTATTCAGATCCTGTAGACGTGGCTCAACATTATTCCAACTTCCTGAAAAACGAACAAAAATGTGATCTTGTAATCTGCCTTTCACATATCGGCTATGATTATAAAGATGAACCTAATAAAATAAGTGATAAAACTCTGGCTGCCAAAACAGAAAATATTGATATTATCTTAGGCGGACATACTCATACTTTTTTACCAGAACCTCAAACTTTTACCAACAGACAGGGTAAAAATGTACTGGTAAATCAGGTAGGATGGGCAGGTCTTCTTCTCGGCAGGATAGATTTTTATTTTGATGCCAATAAAAACGTAAAGCACATTTCCTGGAACAACCAGGTGATAGACAGTAGTATAACCGTATAATATGAAAAAACTCTCTTTAATCTCTCTTGGTATTTTAGCCTCCCTGCAATTCATGAATGCGCAGGTTATTTCATCAAAAAAATGGACAGATCTTTTTTCCTATAATAATGTTCTGGCCATGAAGGAAGACAATGGAAAAATAGTTGCCGCTACAGAAAACGGTATATTCTATTACACCATTTCATCCGGAGAGATTACAAAGCTGTCAAAGGCTAACGGTCTCCATGACGTTAATATATCTGCCTTCGACTATAATCCACAGACTAAAATAGGAATTATAGGATACGCAAACGGTTCTATGGACGTTATTACCCCGGAAGAGGTTAAGTATATTGTTGATATTCCTATTGCAACCGGTTATAACGGAAGCAAAAAGATCAATCATATTTCCATCACAGGGGATCAGGCCGTAATATCTGTAGGTTATGGAATTTCTATATTTAATATTAATAAGAAAGAATTCGGGGATTCTGCATTCTTTGTAAGCGGCGGTGTGTATGAAGCCAGCAACGAAGCAACCATATTCGGGACAAAAGTGTATTCTGTAACCAATACAGGACTTAAAAGCCATGAAATGAATAATACATTTCCAGTATTTTCTACATGGACAACTGAAATACCAGGGTCATACAAACATATTGACTCAGAATCATCACTAATCTTTTCATCTGCCACTTCTGCATACATCTACAGTAACGGTACAGGTACTGCCCTACCGGCAAGTTTCAGTAATATTCAGGATATTGTCATTAATGCAAACAATATTATAGTAACGGATAACAGAATCTATACATTTGGGCTCAACGGAATATCTCAAAATGCTGTAAGCATGGGGGAAGACTGTAATACTGCCATAACAGCCAACGGAAAAATATATGGCGGAACCATACTGTCTGGAATAAAAGAAGAAAGTGGTACGACCTATAAGCCGTCAGGCCCATATTCTAACTCTTCATATAAGATTAATCTATATGATAACAATCAGATGCTGGTATCATCCGGATCAAGGTTAAACAGGTACAATCATCCTGCAGAAAACCCTAAAAAACCTGGATTTTATTATTTTAATGGATCAGAATGGATCTATCCTTCTTATTTCATTGGCCTTACTACTCCCGTTAATGTTCTGGATGCAGTAATGAATCCTGCAGATAATAGTGAAGTGTTTTTTACTAATTATACAATAGGTTCGCAAGGTGTTTATAAAATGAAATATAATTCTGGCAGTAAAGACTTTGATCTAGTAAAATATTATGATATGGGAACTCCCGGTATTTCCTATCGCCGTCCTGTAGGATTTGTATTTGACAACCAAAATAATCTTTTTGTTTCTGTAGGTTTTAATGATGGATCTCCATCTATAGGTATATATGATAAGGCAGCAGATAATTTTATTGTAAAAAAATTCGGTCTAACAAGTGAAGGAATGCAGAAGCCAGTATTTTATGAAAATATGCTGTGGCTGCCTCTTCCAAGAACCAATAATTTCATTGTATACGATTATAAGACTCCTACTAATATTTCAGATGATACTGACTATATATTAAAAGATACCAACGGATTTGCCGGAAATTCAAAAGGAACTCTCTCTGTAGCTTTCAGCAAATCAGGAGATGCCTGGATTGGTACCGATAGCGGATTAAGAATATTAGCTAATGCTGCTACTGCAATAAAAGATCCGGACCCTAAAGTAGAACCTATTATTATAGAACAAGGTGGGCTTGGGGAAGAGCTTTTCAGAGATGGTCAGATATTACAGATAGAAGTAGATGCCGGAGATTACAAATGGGTATCTGTAGATGGCGGTGGTGTATATTACCTTTCTTCCGACGGACAACAGGCTATTAAGCATTTTACGAAAGAAAACTCACCGCTTCCTACCAATTCTGTTACCGATATAAAGGTCGATAAAAAAACAGGAAAAGTATATTTTGTAACATTCAATGGTGTTGTTACTTATCAGGGAGATGTAGCAGATGTGACTGCTAATTTCGGAAATGTGGTGGTTTATCCTAATCCTGTAGTTTATTCAAACTTTAAAGGAAAAGTTACTATTAAAGGACTTGCAGAAAAAACAAATATCAGAATTGCTGATGCTGCAGGAAACGTAATACATTCTGCTGTAGCCAGAGGAGGTTATTATGAATGGGACCTTAATAACCAGAAGGGGACCAGAGTAGCTTCAGGTATTTATTTTGTACTGATGACCAATGAAGACGGATCAGATAAAGCTACTGCAAAAATAGCTGTAGTTAATTAATGAATTCACAAAACGGATTTTTACTATCATTCATAAAATATGGCGAAAATGATGCTGTCCTGCATTGTTTTACAGAGGAGGATGGCTTTCAGACCTATTTCGTAAAAGGAATCTATTCCAAAAGGAATAAAAAGAAAGCCCTGCTTCAGCCATTAAGCCTGCTGAACTTTACCGTTAATCCTGCAAAAGGAAATGGAATTCCACTGGTTTCAAAATTTGAACTGGTAAAGAACCATGATATGTATACGGATATTAAAGCCAATACCGTTATATTTTTCATTTCAGATTTCCTGAATCAGGTTCTAAGGCACGAAAATAAGAATCCAGATCTTTTTCTCAGCATTGATGAATTTATAAGTGAGTTGATGAACAAAAACTATCAATGTCACTTACTCTTCTTAATTACTGTGTTAAAAATTCAGGGAGTTGCCCCTTTGATACATGAAGGAAAATATTTAGATCCGGAAACAGGAACATTTTCTGATATCCCTGCACATCAACTATTCGATGATAAAATATCGGACCTATGGAAAACAGCTCTTTTCTCAGAAAAGCTTTATACAACAAAGATCCATTCATTGCAGCGAAAAGATTTTCTGGACAGTATTTTAGTATATTACCATTATCATATTACAGATTTCAAAATACCCACATCGCTGGAAGTTATTCAACAGATTTTTGAATAATATGAATGAAAGATAAATTGGCCATCCTTATTTTCCATCGCCTTTTTTAACTCTTTATTTCTCCCGGCATTTCCGTTTCAGATTCAGCGATCTCTTTTTTGGAAAATCTTGGCTGCAGAATTTTGGCAATAAGCCCCGTCCATCCTGTTTGGTGTGATGCTCCTACCCCTCTTCCGTTATCTCCATGAAAATATTCGTAGAATAAAATATAGTTCTTGAAATCCGGATCAGTCTGAAATCTTTCATACTGACCATTTACAGGACGTTTACCATTTTCATCCTTTAAAAAAATTTTAGACAGCCTTTTACTTAAGAAATCCGCAATCTGATCCAGATTTAAATAATTTCCGCTTCCTGTAGGACATTCCACCATAAAGTCAGGACTGTAATAGAAGAAAAACCTCTGAAGACTCTCAATGATCAGAAAATTGATTGGAAACCATATAGGTCCTCGCCAGTTGCTGTTCCCCCCGAAAAGACCACTATCACTTTCTGCAGGAGTATATTTCACACTGTAATCTGTCCCGTTCAAATTCAGTGTGTACGGATTCTGTTCATATTCTTTGGATAAAGCCCGTATTCCATAATCACTTAAAAACTCTTCAGTATTAAGCATTCTTTTCAGGAGTCTTTTTAAACGATGACCGCGGAGCAATGATAAAAGATGCTTGGAATCCTGCCCTTTTACTTCCCACCTGGATACAAGGGAAGCCAGCTCAGGCTTGTTTTCAAGAACCCATTTCATCCTTTTTTTGAAATTGGGAAGATTTTCTATCATTTCGTCATCAATTACCTCAACAGCAAACATTGGTATTAGCCCTACGATAGTTCTCAATCTTAAATACATATGATTTCCATCGCTGGAAGAAATAGCATCATAGAAAAATTCATCTTCCTGATCCCAAAGACTGAAATTCTCTTCCCCCATATTGTCCAGTGAATTGGCGATGGAAAGGAAATGCTCAAAGAACTTCATTGCCATTTCTTCATACACATTGTTATACAGGGCCAGTTCAAGAGCAATTCTCATCATATTCAGAGCAAACATGGCCATCCAGCTTGTCCCATCCGACTGTTCCAGCTGTTCCCCATTCGGCAGAGTTGTATTCCTGTCAAAAACACCAATATTATCAAGCCCTAAAAAGCCTCCTTCAAAAATATTATTGCCGTTATTGTCTTTTTTGTTGACCCACCATGTAAAATTCATGAGCAGTTTCTGAAATGCACTTTCCAGAAATTCTAAATCAGGTTTTCCTTTGATATATTCATCAATTTTAAAAACTCTGAAAACAGCCCAGGCGTGAACCGGAGGATTCACATCGCTGAAATTCCATTCGTAGGCAGGAAGCTGGCCATTAGGATGCATATACCATTCAAACAGGAAAAGCTTCAGCTGGTGCTTTGCAAAATCCGGGTCAATTAATGAAAAACTGATCGTATGAAATGCCAGATCCCATGTCGCATACCACGGATATTCCCATTTATCGGGTATCGAAATGATATGCTCATTATTGAGATGCTTCCATTCAAAATTCCGGATCTTATCGCGGGATTTTGGCGGAGGCATTTCTGCCGGATCTCCTTTCAGCCATTTTTCAACATTATAATGATAAAACATTTTATTCCAGAGCATTCCGGCAAATGCCTGCCTCTGAACCATTTTTTCATCCTGAGACTGTATACCTTTCTGAATTTCGGCATAAAACTCATCTGCTTCTCTTTTCCTCAGTTCAAAAATTTCTTCAAAACCGGCGAAAGGTTCTTTTAAGTCTTTATCCGTTAACCTGAATTCAAAAATCTTTGTTTCCCCGGCTTTCAGTATCTCATCAATAAAAAAAGAAGCTTTCGTTCCCATGCCCTGAGCATTCACAGACTGAGAATTACCATTAATCACAAAATCATTGATCCCGTCTTTACAGTACTTGGATTCGTTAGGTGAATGGTAAAGCCTTTCGGTATTAGTTTCATTATCACAAAATAATGTCTTTAAAGACTGCCTGGCATATACATTTTTGATCTCAATATTTTTATGGTCAATCAAAATATGCTGAGTATCATCACTGTTAAGCTGCGGCTTATAGCTGTCATAGCCCCATTTCCATGTATTTCTGAACCAAACTGTCGGGAGTATCACAATCGGGGCTTCATATTGAGATTTGTTGACTATTGTAAGCTTAACCAGAATGTCATGTTCACTTTCTTTTGCATACTCAATAAAGAGATCAAAATATTCATTCCGGTCAAAAATTCCTGTATCAATCAGCTCATATTCGGGTTCATTTTTACTTCTCTGAGCATTGGTTTTTAAAAGATCTTCATAAGGGAAAGCGTTCTGAGGATATTTGTACAACATCTTCATATAGGAATGGGTAGGTGTAGAATCAAGGTAATAAAAATATTCCTTGACGTCTTCGCCATGGTTTCCCTGCCCGTTGGTAAGGCCAAAGAAACGCTCTTTTACCATTTTATCTTTTTTATTCCAAAATCCTATGGAAAAAACCAGCTGCTGAAGATCATCACAAATTCCGCAGATACCTTCTTCTCCCCACCGGTAAGTTTTGGCTTCAGCCGTATCATGGTTGGTATAATTCCAGGCATCTCCGTTTTCACTGTAATCTTCACGAACAAGCCCCCATTCGCGGTTGCTGACGTATGGTCCCCATTTTTTCCATGCAAGGTCTGAGAGTCTTTGTTTTTCGGACATGTATTGATTTTTTTACAATGCAAAATGTATTAATGGTAGAGGAATAGATAGATGTCAAAGGCTAAACTATTAATAAGATTATCAGAACCGTTAGCCAGCAACTATAGCCCCTCAAACGTTCCAGTTCCAAAGTTCCTCTATCCTCCTGTTGAAAAACTTTCAAAGGTGGTCATACCACCATCAATGAAAATGCTTGCACCGGTAATATAATCTGAAAAATCACTTGCCAAAAATACAGCCAGATTTCCGATGTCTTCGGGTTGGCCAATTCTGTTGTAAGGAATTAATGTAAGAAGGGAATCCAGTGCTTCCGGGGTATTCCATGCATTGGTATTGATGGGTGTCTGAATCGCTCCCGGACAAATGGAATTGACACGGATTTTATCTGCACCATATTCCTGAGCCAAAGTCTGCATAAGCATTCTTATTGCTCCTTTGCTGGATGCATAGTTTGCATGACCTGCCCAAGGAATTATTTCGTGTACTGAACTGATATGGATAATTTTTCCGCAGGCTACGGAACGTGAGGGATCTATTCCACGGCGGAGAAATTCTTTTATAACTTCCCTTGCGCAAAGGAATTGTCCCGTCAGGTTTACTCCCATTACGGCATTCCACTGATCAATGCTCATTTCTGTGAATTTAGCATCTTTCTGGATTCCGGCATTATTGATCAGAATGTCTACCGTTCCAAATTCTGAAACTACATCCTGAAACATTTTCACGACCTGATCTTCTTTAGAAACATCACATTGGTAAGTAATTCCTTTTCCTCCTGCATCTGTAATTTCTTTCAGAACTGAATTTGCCTGTTCCAATGCACCTTCAAAGGGGTAATTAACTACGACTGTTGCTCCTGACGCAGCTAATGATTTTGCAATTCCTTTACCTATTCCGCTTGAAGCTCCGGTAACCACAGCTACCTGGTTTTTAAGTGATATTTCCATGTTTTGATTTGTATTTTACTCAAAGTTAATGGAAAGAATTAAGCCAAACAGAACATTTGGAATTAAAATTTTCTTAAAGTTTTTTATACATCAGATATTGGGGACCGCTTCTTCCCATCCTGGATTTGCCATCATATAAATAACCTGCTTTCAGGTAAATATGATAAGCTGAAAGATTTCTCTGGTTGACTGCAAGAACAATTTCATCGCAATCATGGAAATTCTCCTTAACGAAATCATCCGCTTTCTGCATCGCTTCTTTCCCGATCCCTTTTCCCTGTAAGTCCGGGTTTACGGACAAAGATCTCAGTAGAACAGATTTTTCATTATCTGTAAGATCCAGCTTGTCTCCTCCGAAGTCCAGCACAAAAAATCCGGCAGGTTTTTCATCTTGAAAAATAGTGACAGCGAATGATTTACTGTCATTATTTTCTTTAATCCTTTCCAAGGCTTTCTTTACATTTGAAGTATACTGCAGCTGATTTTCATCTAAAGTATAATCAAGCTCTGTAAAATCTTGCTCTTTAAAAAATTTTAAGATGATCATATTCTTAATGATGATAGATATCCTGATACATTACACCTGCTCTGATCTCTACCGGAAGCTTATTTTCTTCAGGAACAATCGGACAGTTGTAATCGTAGGCATTGTACGCGCAATAAGGCTGATAGGACTGGTTGAAATCCAGAACAATTGTATTCCCTTTCGGGATCTTCAGATCCATGTATTTCCCGCCTCCATAGGTTTCTTTTCCATTGGTGGCATCACGGAAAGGAAGGAATAAATAATCTTTATATTTTTTCTGCTTGATCAGGTCAAGGCTTTGATATAAAATTAATGTATAAGGTTTTCCACCCAGTTCAAATGTTGCTTTTCCGTATTCTTTGTAAGATTTGGTTTTGCCGGAAGAGGTTGGAAGATCAAAAGGCTTGGCATTTTTCGTTTTACTGAATTTAGCAGTAACTATGTATTTGAAATCTGCCGGAAAGAAAGGGTGCTCCTTAAAATTGGTAAAATTATCTCCACGTAAAGGCGTCTCCTTCGGATTAAGATATTCTGCATTGAGTTCTTCCTGAAATTTCCTGATATCCATGATCTCTTTAGAAACCATTTTTTGAGAGAAGATAAAAAGTGGAAAAAACAGAAGTATGATTAAATATTTTTTCATGACAGCTTCAAAATTATGAGTAAAATTATGAATTTTCCATGGTATGAAAAGTTAAGATTGTGATAAAAGTACAATGTATTTTAATCAGGACATAGATTTTACCTCATCTAAATATTTTCTGATATCTTTTTCATGTTGATACGGATATTCAAAATTAAGTTTTTTAGCCAGAACTGTTCCAAATTCATGCACCAGATCTGCTGAAGCATATAAAGCATCCCAGTTATCATCAATATTACTGCCGGAAAACGTAGCTTCTACTTTCAACCAGAGTTCTGCAGACAGATATTTTTTAAAAAGTCTTCCATGTTTATTGGTTGTGATGTTTTTCCAGTTATGATTGCCGGCAACATACCACTCTATCAAAGGAACCAGATAGTCTGTCCTGATTACATTCTCAGACATAAATTTAGCATAAAACAGGTCGCCGCGCTTAAGGCATTTTGCCACATAAGTAGTATCCCACCAGAAATCATTCATCAATTGCCGGAATTCCTTTTCTGTCGGTTTCCGGATCATGATAGATCCGTAAGTTGGTAATTTCAGATCTTTAGTCAGATTATCTTTATCAATTAAAACTTTATAGCCCACATCCCAATCATCACAAAGGAATTCTTTTTGAACCTCTTCTACAAACTCTGACTTTTGGTAAAGCTTAAAATCAACTTTTACATGATCGGTGTACAATACCATTTTCATGGCGTGTTTTCCATCAAAATACGTTTCATTTTCTTCAATCATGGAAATCGGCTCACCAAAAAGATAAATCCATTTTTTATCTGTCTCATAATCCTTCATGCTTTCAAAGACCAGTTCTACATCAAGATCGCTTAAATCATCTACAGGAGCATAGGGATTTACAAGTGAACTAGTAAGCAGTACAGCACGGATAGCTGGATTATTTTCTGCCCAGCTGATGATCTGGCTCAGTTTTTCTTCACGTGCTTTCATTAGTAATAAGATTCTGAGATTTTCACACGGTAGATATCCATGGAATTTCTTTTGATAGATTCCACAAAGAATCCTCCTTCTTCAGGGATGACTTCTTTAAGATCAAAGCTTTTACAGTCTCTCGGAAGGCCGGAAAACACTAAAGTAAACCAGAAATCACGCATAAACGGAACAGGCGTCCAGTTCGGATAAATGCTAATATTTTCTGCATGAATGAGTTTGCTTTTATGTTCGGACTGATTATCGAGAAGATACGTGGAATTCCAGATTCTGATCAGATTGCCAAAAAATGGTGATGCCGGGAAACAGCAATGAACAATCACCTGCTTCTCCTCTTCTACTTTGGTCTGAAGAGATTCCAGGAGTTCTTTTGCAATAATGGGCTTTATAACTACTTCTTCCACGTTTTATGATGTCCATTGTTGATGATGAATAGTCAATTTTTAAAATTTACAATTGACTATTCACCATTGACTTTTAATATTCCAGTTCCAGTTTTTCTTTGGTATAATTTCTTATTTTTTCTGTAAGCTCAGGATTCTGGGCTAATTTCTGTCCGTATGAAGGGACCATTTCCAGCAGTTTATCTTTCCATTCACCCTGTAATTTTTCAGGGAAACATTTTTCGAGAACGTTCAGCATTGCATAAACAGCTGTGGATGCTCCGGGAGAAGCACCAAGCAATGAAGCAATAGTCCCTTTCTGGTTAACAACCACTTCAGTTCCGAATTCCAGCTTTCCGCCATCTTTTTCATCTTTTTTGATGATCTGAACTCTTTGTCCGGCTACTTTCAGTTCCCAGTCTTCTTCTTTTGCATCTTTAATGAACTCTCTAAGATGCTGCATTCTCTGGGATTTCGTCATGGCGACCTGCTGAACAAGGTATTTCGTCAGCGGTATGTTGTGCCACCACGCTCCGAATAAGGATTTCAGGTTTTTTGTATTAACACTTTCAGGGAGATCCAGATAACTTCCTTCTCTTAAGAATTTAGTGGAGAATCCGGCAAAAGGTCCGAAAAGAAGAGCTTTTTTACCGTCAATAATTCTTAGATCTAAGTGAGGAACAGACATTGGCGGAGCATCTACAGTTGCCTGAGTATATACTTTTGCATGATGTTTTTCTACCAGTTCCTGATTATGGCTTACCAACCACTGTCCAGAAACCGGAAAACCTCCATAACCTTCACTTTCTTTAATATCTGAGCTGTCCAGCAGCGGAAGTGCATATCCTCCAGCACCGATAAACACAAAATCAGCGACTACTTCCTGTTTATGGCTGTGGATTCTGTCTTTGACCTTCATTTCCCATTTCCCGTCTTCTCTTGGATCAATATCTTTTACTTCATGGTAAAGAAATACTTCCACATTAGAATCTTCCAGCAGGTGTCTTCCCATTTTTCTGGTTAAAGTTCCGAAGTTAACATCTGTTCCCATATCCATTTTGGTAGCTGCCATCACTTCAGACTGGTTTCTTTTGCTCATTACCAAAGGAATCCATTCTTTAAGCTGCTCATGATCTGTGGAATATTCCATACCGGAAAACAGTACAGACCCAGACATTTTTTCATGGCGTTTTCTAAGATATTCAGCATCTTTATCACCGAATACCAGGCTCATATGCGGACAGGAATTGATAAATTCTTTAGGATCTTTAACATATCCCTGAGTCACAAGATAGGACCAGAACTGTTTTGACATTTCAAACTGCTCTGCAATACTTTCTGCCTTGGTGATATCAATACTTCCATCCGGTTTTTCTGGAGTGTAATTTAGTTCACAAAAAGCAGAATGCCCTGTTCCTGCGTTGTTCCATGCTGCAGTACTTTCTTTGGCAAACCTTCCGAGCCTTTCAAATATGGCGATCTCAAGATTGGGATCAAATTCATGAAGCAGCGTTGCTAAAGTGGCGCTCATAATTCCGCCGCCTATCAGTACAACGTCATATTTTGGTTTCGGTGTTCTGCTTGTAAGCGATTGTGACATAATTCTAAATTTTATTTCAAATTTCGGGAAAAGTTTTATAAACAGAAACGTGTTTAACGATTTTAACACGTTAATTTTTATGTAAAAAACAGTTTTCAAAAAGACACAAAAATTCTATGGATACTGTCAATACTTTTCCATTGAAATTAATGATCGAAAGCAAGTGATTGATGCCTCTGAAGAATTTTCACTCCTGCATAAAATAAAAAACTTAAGCCCCGAAAGACTTAAGTTGATCTATTTTGATTATTAAAAACAAGGGTGAAGAGGTTAAAACCTTCACTCTTTAATTTAATTTTGCTGTCAGTTTTTTGAATTGTTTCTCAGCATTTTTCCCTTCATAAAGAATAGCATAAACGGTATCGATAATCGGAAGTTTAAGATGTTTCTGCTTTGCTGTTTTATAAATGGAATCTGCAGCATAATACCCTTCTGCTACCATGTTCATCGACTGTATTGCAGATTTTACGGTATATCCTTTTCCGATAAGGTTTCCTAAACTTCGGTTTCTTGAGAAAAGGGAATATGCTGTTACCAGAAGGTCACCCAGATAAGCACTTTCATTGACATCTCTCGGTGCTTCATATACGGCTTCCAGGAAGATTTCCATTTCACGGATTGCATTGGAAACAAAAACTGCAGTAAAGTTATCTCCATAACCAAGTCCACTTGCAATACCTGCTCCGATCGCAAAAATGTTCTTAAGGATCGCACTGTATTCGTTTCCTAAGATATCTTTACTGGAATGTACTTTGATAAAATCTGAACTGAAAACCTGCTCCAGTTTCTCAGCAGTCTCATCTTCCACGGCTGCAACGGTAAGGTAAGAAAGTCTTTCCATCGCCACTTCTTCTGCGTGGCAGGGTCCTGCAATAACGGCCTGATTTCTGAAACCGATCTTAAATTCGTCTCTCAGATAATGAGCGACTACATCATTTACCTTAGGAATGATCCCCTTGATAGCAGAAACGAAGATCTTGTCACCGTATTCACAGGTCATTTTATCCATGGTATCCGACAGGTAGATGGATGGTGTTGCCAGTACAATAATATCGCATGCACTCACAAGTTCATTAATATCTGTGGTAAGTTTTAGACTTTTAAGATTAAAATTAACTGCCGTAAGATAGGACGGATTGTGACCACGAAGTTCAATAGCTCCTTTTACAAATTCACTTCTTACACACCAGTGTACTGTTTTGCAGTTTTCAACAAGCATTTTTACGATAGCGGTTGCAAAACTTCCGCTTCCTACTACTCCTACAGAAACGTCGTTCTTATTCTTTTTTGGATTAGAAGATTCTGAAATTATTTTCTTTTTAGCCATAATTGGAATGTGAACTGCAAATATATTAAAACAAAGACGGAACAAGGACTCCGGAGCTATGATAAAAACCATTTTCTGAAAAAATTAACACTTGAACACAATTAAATATCTAATCAGACGTTAAATACAGAAAAAACTAAGTTTTATTTAAAAATATTGATCAAAAAGTATTTTTAATTAAATTTGCATGCTTAAAACCGTTTTGTAATATACTAAGAGAAGAAAAATGAAGAAATTTCTAAACAGCAGGAAGAACGTGAATATTCTCCTAGGGGGACTTTTGCTAGTAGTTTTTGCACAGGCTATCTTTATCGCCAGGTTATTTTCTGAAAAGGATGACAAGATGTATGAAGTGAACCTTGTCAAAATAAACACTGAGAAAGACAGTGTAGATTATTTAAAAATGAAAACAGATCTTACCTTGGTAGATCAGACTGTTGCCCAGCTTAATTCATTTCTGAAATCTAAAGACATCTCTAACGAAAAGGTGATGATCCTGAGCAAAGACAGTATCTCCAATTCTGTATATCTGGCCAAACAGGCAAACCGCTACAGCCAGTATTTAATGAATCTTCAAAAAAAGCTGATGGAAGTTCCTCTGGGAATGCCTACCGACGGATATATTTCCTCTAATTTCGGCATCAGAAAAAATCCTATTCCTTTTAAAACTGTATTTGCTTCTGTAAAATCAAGTGCAGCTGCTGAATCTAAACCTGCAGCTGTAGCCGCTCCAAAACCTGAAGTAAAAGCTGAGCCTGTTGAAAAAATCATTGAATTAACAGACAGCTATGGTAACAAAAGAGAGGTAAAAGTAATGGTAACTCCTAAAGCTGCTCCTTCTGCAGCCCCTGAACCATCATCACCAGCTGCAGCTTCAACAAAAACTGTGGCGGGTAATACTTCATCGAAAGCTCCTATGGAAAAGAACAATCCACCTGCTGAAGCAGACCAGATGCAGTTCCATAAGGGACTTGACATTGCTGTTGCCTATGGTTCTGATGTGAGAGCCGCTGCTGCCGGAACTGTAATTTTCTCAGGCCAGAAAGGGGGTTATGGAAACTGCGTTATTGTTTCTCACGGAAACGGACTGGCAACGCTTTACGGTCACTTATCACAGCTGGTTTCAAAAGTAAATGATAAGGTAAAGGTAGGACAGGTTATTGCTAAATCCGGTAATTCCGGGCGTTCTACAGGACCTCATCTTCATTATGAAGTACACAAAAACAATACTCCGGTTAATCCGAAACTATTTATGAATTTATAATAAAAATGACTGTCGTTTGACAGTCATTTTTTTATTTAAAAACTAAAGTTCTGTGTAATCTGAGAAATTTGTGAGATTTTTTTTACGCAAAGTTTTTATTATATAAGTGTAGATTTTAAGGAAGCAAAGATGAAATCAACAAGTTGATTTGATGAAGCGGATGGCTTTATTCTGCTAATATTCCTTTGTAGTAATGTCACAAAAAAACTGCTGTCATATGACAGCAGTTTTAGTTTTTTATTATTTCAGAATTTTTAAGGTTCCTTTCAGATGAGTGAATGATCCGTTAGGTTCTGCAATATTGGTATAGATTATATTTTTATTGTAATCCTGTATGTGAGTTACATTAGAACCCAGCTTAGGTTCATGCCAGTATACCATAAAGACATTTTTTGCTACTTCTACAGCAGTATACTGTACCGTATCCGTACTTCCTTTTACATTTTCTGAAACTCCTGTGAAGGACATCTCTTTATTGTCTTTAAAATCCAGAACAAATTTAAGTGTTCCGAAATCAACTTCTACTTTATGACCAATCGCCGGATAAGGTGATTTAAGATCCCAGTCCATTTCTCCAAAGAAAACTTTCGCTCCCATTCCCAACTCATCTTTTCCGTGAAGATCCGGGTATTTTTTTACCATGAAATCTACAACACCTGATGATGTTTTATTTTCTGTGACTGCTTTTTTATAGTTTTCCAGATAGTTTTTAACAAAATCAAGAGACTGAGAAGATAAAGACAGCTTTGCAAAATGGGAAGGAACTACCTGCTCAGGTTTTAATGCTTTCATGGCATCAATCTGCCCGATCCACTGATCAATCGCTTTAATGTCCTTAGTATCTGCCATCCAGATATGGGAATCTATGGAAACAGAAATACCTCCTGCTATTGTTTTTAAAGATGGAATCCAGACAAAACTGTGAGCAGGATCGTCAGCAGTTTGTTTGATCTCGATCTTGTTTCCTTCCAGATCAGGAATTGCATTAACAGCTTCCGGAACGATGATTTCTGATGGGGCATCTTCTTTTAATTGAGGTTTCCAAACAGTCATTTTATCGTCTTTTGAAGCAGATATAAGATAAGCAGTTTGTGCTGTTGATATAATTTTTACATTGGGAAATGCTCTTTTTATAACATCAAGGCCAAAATAAAAATCCGGATCACTGTGGGAGATAAAAACCGTTTTCAGATTTTTCCCTGTTGCTTTAATTTCCTTTACCAATTGTTCCGCGTATTGCTTCTGGAACTGGGCATCAATAAGAATAGCATCCCTATCTCCATAAATAATTGTGGAAGTAATAGGAAAAATAGCCTTGGAACCGGGATTGTAAACTTTGATCTTTAAATTTCCTGCCAACATCATACCTGCAAAACCAAGAAATATAACGAGTGATAATAATTTCTTTTTTAACATTGTCTAATTTTTTTAATGAATTAATATGCTGCTGTAAAACGTTCACGAATGTGGTTGTTCTGCTCCAGCTCATCTACCAAAACAGCTGCTACATCTTCTACTGAAAGACGGCTTCTTCCGTTTTCATCAAAAACAGGAGTTTCTAAGGATGTTCTGTACTTTCCTGTTCTTTCCCCTACATTTGCCTGGTTCATTTCGATTGCAGGACTGAAGAAGGTCCAGTCTAAACTATTATTTTCTTTGATTTTGTTTAAATAGTCTCTTGCTGCTGTTGCTCCCGGTTTGTAAGCTTCAGGAAAATCCGGAGTATCCACAATCTGTACATTGTCCGGCGTATAAAGGCTTCCTGCCCCTCCAACTACGATCAGTCTTTTTACCCCCGACTGTTCTACTGCTTTTTCAATGTTAATAGAACCGTTCAGGAAATCGTTGTAAAGATTCGGATTGGTCCATCCTGCGTTAAAAGCACTGATTACAGCATCATTTCCTCTCAAAGCTTCTGCCAGCTCTTCTGTGTTGTTTACATCTACACTTTTTGCTGTTACATTTTCTTTAGTATCTACTTTTGAAGCATCTCTTACCAGGGCTTCTACTGCGTATCCTCTTTCTGCTAATTCATTTACTATTTTGGTTCCTACAAAACCTGTTGCGCCAATTACTGCTACTTTTTTCATAATATTTTTATTTAAAATTAAATTGTAATAAAACTTGTTACATTTATGGTTAAAAAATTTTTACTCAAACTGCTCCGAAAATTCTTTCAGAGATTTATTGCCTAAAAATTGAGTAACCAACTGATCTGTTTCTTCAAACAGTGTATTTAAATGATCATTAATCTCCTTCCCTACACTGCAGGCAGGATTAGGATTCTGATTTTTCTTTCCTAAAACCTCGGTGTTCTTTACTGCCCTGTAAATCTCCGAGATCGTAATCTGTTCTGCACCTTTTGCAAGCTGGCTTCCTCCTTCTTTTCCCTGTCTGCTAGTAATAAGGCCTGCTTCTCTTAATACGCTGATCTCCTTTCGGACAATCACCGGATTCACATTGATACTACCGGCCATCCATTCAGAAGTGAGCCACTCCTGAGGACTTTTCGCCAATAAGGTCATAATATGTATTGCCGTAGCAAATCTTGTATTGTTCATTGTAATTACAGTGCAAATATAAACAAATTTTTAATTGTAACAAATTTTATTACAGTTAAATTTTTCTTAAAGGATTAATTTATCCAGATCCAGCAGCAGATAATTGATATTCTGATTGATCGTACGTGTTGCAGACTGCATCTGGTTGAGCATAGCAGCACGGTTATGAAGATCATCCGCCCTGTAGAAACCTCCGTCACTGAAAATTACGGATTGATCGGCGGCGGCTTTACTATCATCAAACTGATAATGAAGCCATCTTTCTCTCATATTGCCAATAATGGAATGCTGTTCCTTGTTTGAAAATTTTTTCTCTGTATACATATACCAGATAAACGGCGGAAAGTTTGGGGACTCCAGTTTTTCTCTCCAGATGTCCCTCAACAGATTTCTCTGATGGATAAATTCCACTTTCTTCCCTTTGGGATTAAGCGTGGCCAGACCGAAGCCAGCTCCCAGAACTCCTCCCCCGATATCAACGGCATTACTCCATCCTCCATCCTGTATAATTCCTCCTGCAACAGATGCTGCAGCTCCCGTTACAATAGAAAGCAGGATAAGTTTATTATTTTTAGAATCGTTGAGATTATCAACATAATTTCCAATCTGGGCTACTCTTTCCCCTTCACAATCGAATTCCGCTGCTACAGCATCCAATTCCGTGAGAGCAATGGTAATCTTACTGTTGATCTTGGTCTTAAGCTGCAGCACTTTGACCTGCGATGCAATAGATGAGTCTTTTTTCAGATCAATAATCTGATGTACTTCATCAAGATTGTCCAAAGCATTCAGGATTAAGATACTCTGATCAGAAAACATCCCCTGAAGTTCTTTATTGGCCATTAAAATAGAATCTGAATTATAGGATGGAACTCTGTTACTGTAATTATATTTGAAAGGTGCTTTGCAGTAACTGTCCTTCAAAGTAAGGATATTTTGTTTAATCACCTGGTTCTTTTTGGAAACGCAGGAAGTCAGCAGAAGGAATCCAGCTAAAAGATAAAAGAGTTTTTTCATTCAGTTATATTTTCTTGTAAGATTATTAGAGTCAAGGATGTCATTTTTTCCGTATAAAAAATCATTACAGTCTGTAAATAATCAATACGAATATAGTACAAATAAAAAAATTACCCGAATTCAGGTAATTTTTTAAGCTATTTTTAAGCAGGATTATTTTATATCCAGCAGTTCCACTTCAAAAACAAGGGTAGAATTAGGACCGATTTCTTTGCTGATCTGCTGATCTCCATAGGCTAGATGCGGAGGGATAATTAATCTCCATTTACTTCCTACAGGCATTAGCTGAAGTGCTTCTGTCCATCCTTTAATTACTTTGTTTAAAGGGAAAGATGCAGGTGTGCCCCTTTTCACAGAGCTGTCGAAAACTTTACCGGAAATGGTTGTTCCGTGATAATGGCATTTTACGGTAGATTTAGGTCCCGGTTTTGCTCCATCGCCTTCGGTAATGATTTCATACTGCAAACCACTTGGCAATTGTACAACACTTTCTCTTTTACCGTATTCTTCCATGTATTCCTTGCCGTCATTAAGGTTCTTTTCTGCAAGTTCTTTTTTCTTTTTAAATAACATATCTGCTACTCCCATGTTGATATTTTTTACAAAGATAAGTGTTTTTGAGTTGGAGTGAGGCGGGATGGAAACAGAACGTTTGAAAATGGAAGTTACTGTATTGTTTAGTATAGGGCTTAATTGATACTGCAATTACCGGTTATAGATTCCGATAAAATATAGACTTACAGCAACTTCCGCCTCCAAACTCCCATCCTTCTTACGATTTCCCTCAAAATTCAAATATTTTTAATGTTATGTTAACACGGATTCCGAAACTTGGCTTTATAATTGGATTTAAAAACTAAATGCCACAACCACTAAAATTTAATAAGAAATTCAACGAGCTTAATGAAGAGGAAAAAAAACTTCTTGAAATCAATAAAAAATCAATTGCCGATTTTGTAGAACAGTCATCTTCTATTAGCGACGTCAACTATGCTACCAGAAATGCCCATGCAAAAACATACGCTGTAGCCGATGGTATGTTTATTATTGATCAAAATATTCCGGAGGAACTTCTCCCGTTTTTTGACAGTGAAAAATTTAACCTTACCATCAGGCTTTCAAATGTCAATCTGAAAATTAATACTACAGAAAAGGATATTCCTGCCTATGGATTTGCTGTGAAAATAAAAGACGAAAATGGCGGACTGATCGCGAATTTCCCTCTTATTAATTTTCCTCTCTTTCCTACGAATTCTGTTTCCCTGTTTTTGAGACTTTTTACCGCAATAAACCGGTTTTATATAAAAAAATGGAGTAACGTCTTTTCATTGGCCGTGCAAACCATTAAAATGGTTCCTTCTTTTTTTACTTTATCTTTTATCAGAAATATTTTCAAGCTTCTGGGTAAAAAGAATGATTTTATCCTGTCATTTGATTATCATTCTGTAGGAGCTTACCGGCTTGGTGAACATATGATTAAGATAAAACTGGTTCCAAAATCAGTCAATAAAAAATTCGGACGGAAATTAAAGATGAAAGATGCTTTAAAAAGTTATTTTCAGGATCATAATTATTCTGCAGATGTTTTCATACAGTTTTGCTATGACCTGAAAGATCAGCCGATCAACCGCCTGAATGTGGAATGGAAAAATTCCCCCTTTATTAAAATCGGGGAAGTAACAATCAGTAAGGGAGCATTGCTTGATCCCCGTGATTGTAATACTGAGCTGCTTTCATTCAATCCGTTCGAAAGTAAAATTTTTTTCCAGCCAGTCGGAAAGATTCAGAAACTGCGGGATGAAGCCTATAAGGTTTCTGTACAGACGAGAAGGAAAATCAATAAATTACTGCACAAACATCAATGAACGTAAAGGTTATTTTTTTACCTATTCTGATATTTAAATAAAAGACTACTCTTCTGAGCAGTCTTTATTGTTATTTAAGCTTACGTTCCTTTTCTTTGATGCTTATATCATTAATGCTTGCGTATCTTTTCTGCATGAGTCCATTTTCATCAAACTCCCAGTTTTCGTTTCCATATGCCCTGAACCAATTTCCGTCTCTGGTCTGGTATTCATATTCGAAACGGACAGCGATACGGTTTTCAGTATGGGCCCAATATTCTTTTTTAAGCTTGTAATTAAGCTCTTTATCCCACTTTTTCTGCAAAAAAGCAACGATCTCTTCTCTCCCGTTAATGAAAGTGTCTCTATTTCTCCATTCACTGTCGGCAGTATAGGCTTTAGAGACTTTTTCAGGATCCTGGCTGTTCCAGGCATCTTCTGCCATCTGTATTTTTTCTTTCGCCGATTCTAATGTGAAAGGCGGAAGCGGGTGTTTCTGTTCCATATTTTAAGGAATTAAATTGTTGATTATTTTTTTTGACTTCTCTATTAATTCATCGGATTTAAAAAGCTGGCTTTCTGTGATACTGCTTTCAAAAAGTAAATAGATATGATCTGAAAGAATATCATCTTTCAAAAGCTCTGAAAAGTAATTTCTAAGTCCTGTTTTATGGTGTTGAATAACGCTTAAAATTTTTGCATTATCCATAGGAATCTCTGACAAAATATTAAGGAAACTGCATCCCTGAAAGCTTTCTTTTTGATTCATATAGATGAGAAAATCAAAAGATTTTAAAATTTTCAGTTTCAGATCTTTTTCCTGTAAACAGAAATGATTCAATTCGTTGAACCAGTATTGATGTCTTACATTCAAATATTCTATGCACAAATCGTCTTTAGATTTAAAATGCTGATAAAAGCTTGCTTTGGCTACTTTTGCTTCGGAAATAATCTGATTAATACCAGTAGAATTATATCCCTGCTTGCCAAATAAACAGGAAGCTGTTTCAACAATTCTTTCTCGTGGAGATGCCATACATTATAATTTATGGACAAATCTACAATAAAATAATAGAACAGACAAGTCTGTCTATTTATTTAACTTTATAATCAACACAAAACATTGTCTGTAATAATAAAAATAGCTCCTGAAATCAGATTTTCAGGAGCTATTATATGTTAAAAAGAATTTTTATTATTTATTCTTCTTCCAATTTTTCTTCCTCTTTTTCAGGGAATAAGATTGATGCAAGAACTGCGATTACCAGTACACCTCCTACAATTCCTAACGAAACCGGAGAAGAAATGTGAATCCATGGTGCGATCAGCATTTTGATCCCGATAAATGACAGAATAATAGCCAGTCCATATGAAAGCTTGCTGAACATATGGATAAAGTTCGCTAACAGGAAATATAGAGACCTCAATCCTAAAATCGCGAAAATATTTGATGTATAAAGAATGAACGGGTCATTGGAAATTGCAAAGATAGCCGGGATAGAGTCTACCGCGAAAAGAACGTCGGTAAATTCAATAACTCCTACCACCACCAAAAGCGGTGTAGCCATCTTGATTCCGTTCTGAACAGTGAAGAATTTATCTCCATCATAATTATCAGAAACCTTCCAGAAACTTTTGATCAATCTTGCTCCGGCCGTATTACTGTAGTCTTCATCATCTTCACCATCTCCTTCACCCCACGACTTAATTCCCGCATACACAAGGAACAACCCGAATAAAGTCATCACCACATTAATCTTTACAGCTTCTCCGAAGATATTCATTTCAGGAAGATAAGTAAGATTAATCAAACCTACTCCCGCAAAGATAAATATTGCTCTGAAGATCAGGGCTCCGATAATACCCCAGAAAAGAACTTTGTGATGAAGGTATTTCGGAACTTTAAAGAATCCGAAAACCAGGATAAATACAAATAAGTTGTCTACAGAAAGAGCTTTCTCAATCCAGTATGCTGCCTGATATTGCGTAAATTTCTCTACTGCCAGCGCATGGCCATCAGCCTGATTGAAAACCCAATACACTACTCCTGAGAATATCATGGATAATGAAATCCATACGATAGACCAGATGGTAGCTTCTTTAGACGATACTTCATGGCTTTTTTTGTTGAATACTCCTAAATCCAGGAGCAGCATGATAACAACCGTTACCGCAAATCCCCACACCAAGCCTGGGTGCAATTCTAAAATACTTTGATGTTCCACTTGAGTTTATGTTATTATATGATAAAAGCAATAGATGTACATGATGCACAAATATTGCTAATTTTAAATTATTTTATTTTGATATCAATTTATAAATAAAGCTTTGGCTAAAGCCTGTAAAATTATTCATTTTTTTTGAATAAGCCGAAACTCATTTCATTGAATATCTATTTATTATAAATAATTGGCCTGTACAGTCTGAACTGTCTGCTCCAGTTTTCTGTCTGAGGTAGGATCTCCAATGGCATTGAACTTCCATTCTCCGTTTCTTTTGTAGAAAACGCCCATTACCATAGCAACGTGTCCTTTGAAAGAAGCATCATTGGCAATATCATATTTGGCAAAAACTTCTCTCACATTGGTAGGTGTTCCTTCATAGATACGGATAGAAGCGAAAGGAATCGTTCCGAAATCCTGCCCCTGATAACTGTTAAGTACCAGAGCAACATGCTCTACATTTGGCTCCAGCTGGCTGAAATCTACAGTGATCACCTCGTTGTCAAGGCCGTCATCTCCGTTCACATCACCGGTGAGATCATCACCACTATGTTTTACAGATCCGTTTCTTGATTTCAGGTTTCCGAAATAAATTACTTCTGTAACGTTTTTGTTTGAGTCATATAAAATACAGCTTCCGTCTAAGTCTACTGCTTCTTTTTTAGTTCCGAAAATTCCTTTTTTCTCAATCGCACCCCAGTTGATTCCTACACAGGCTTGAGTAAGTTCGGCACCATTTTCTTTTTTCAGATTAATTCTTTGACCTTTTTGTAAGTTAATAGCCATCTTTTTATGTTTAGTATTGTTATTTATCTTTGCTGAAAGAAAAATTTTTCTTTCGGTTTAATTGTTATTCAAATTCAGATTAAGCATTGCACGCAGAATATTCGTTTCTTCATTCACATCGAATATTTTGCTCATAATATCTATATTTTCCAGGTTTTTAAGATAATCTGTCAGTACATTTTCCACTTCTGCAGGCAGCATTCTCTTCCTTTCATCAATGGAATTTTCCAGCAGCTCATTTTTATTTTTCAGCTGGTTGATGATAGAAGTCTGATTCGACTGGTTCTCAGAAACATCAAGCTTTTCCAGATCACCATCGAATAAGTAGAGTTTTTTCTCATCAATCCCGAAAATGAAATAATCATCAGACTGAAATATCTTAAAGAGCTCATATTCATATGTCCCGATAAGATAACCACAGACAAACCGAACCTTAAAACTCTGGATATTCAGCCTTCCTAAAAGTTTCCTCTCTATCGCATAATCTTTATACTGATAGGCAGGAAAAGGCTGATATTTAAGCTGTTCCTCATCCGCATTCGTCCTGTAGAATTCCTGGCCGTATTTTTTATGGAAATACAGTACATTATTCCAGTCTGCTGTAAAGATATCCTCGGTAAGATCTTTATAGAGTGTTTTCAGATGCTGGGAAAATACACCGCTGTACATCTTCCTGTCAGTCTCAAAACTGTCTACACGTCTTTCCTCAAAACTTTCAATATATTTATTATTAACATCAATTTCATTGATAACAGTCAGCATATCATTTTCTTTCTGCCTTTTTATCTTGGTCAGAAGTTCTATGAGGCTGTCGGTATACTGCAGGTGGAAAAGTTCCAGCTTACTGTAGTCCAGTGTCTTATTTTCCTGAAACAAATTGTGTATGATATCTGTTTTGATGTAAATAGATATGATATTGATATGTTCAAAAAAATTGGCAAGAAGCTTAAGCTTTGTTAATCTTCTTTTGCTCTGAGACATTATGGTTGCTGCATCATCCCCCACCTTGGTATCCTGTTATTTAACCTCTGATGTTTGCTTTTAATTCATGTTCCAGTGTCTGAAGGTCCTGATCCAGTTTTCTTCTTCCTTCTGCACCCTGTTTCTGGATCTGTTTCACTTCATTCAATGTATTGATCAGCATTGAGGTGGTTTCTCTCAATGTTTCTACAGATACGATCGTCTGTTCATTCGCTCTGGCTACATTCACTGAATTCTGACCGAGACGCTCTGCATTTTTTCTAAGAATTTCCTCTGTAGTAGAAGAAACTTTCTGCTGAATCTCGATATTCTGCTGCTGTCTGTACATGGCAACAGCCAGTGAAAGCTGGTTTTTCCAAACCGGAAGCGTTGTCGTAAGAATCGTCTGTGCTTTTTCCGCGATAGAAACATTGTTATTCTGTACCAGCCTGATCTGTGGAAGCGACTGCATCATGATAACGCGTACCACTTTAAGATCAGCCATTCTTCTGTCCAATCTCGCGATGAAATCTCTTTTGTCAGCAATCTGATAATCCTGATAACTCTGTGGGGCAGCTTCCATTTGGGCAAGTTCTCCGGCAGCTCTTTCCATTCTCAGATTTCCTGCAATTACCAGTTCCTCAATCTGTTTGATGGAATTCACATTACTTTCAAAGATCGTCTGAAGTACAGCATTATCTTTGGTTGATGTGATAATTCCTGCGTTTACTTTATAAGAGATCTGATCAATGTTATTTATGATTTTATCATATTTTGTAAAAAGATTTTCTACCTGCGTCACGATCTTTTTCATGAACGGCAGCTTGCTGAAAAAGCTTTTTACTTTATTGCTGTTCAGCTCATCCACATCTACATAATTCAGCTCTACCAACAGATCATTGATAAGCCCTCCTACTTCGCCTGAGTTGGATCTTCTTACATTTCCTAAAAAGCTGTCACTCTGGTTGGATAAAGTTTTCTGAAGCTCTGCACCATAATTCACAATGGAACCGGGATTGGTTTCATCGATAGAATTGGCAAGGACTTCATATTTCTGACGTTCTTCCGACTGTAGCTGAGTCAGGTTTACATTTCCTTCCCTGTCCACAAGCACTGCCGGTGCTGTATTTTGAGCAGGCTGGGCCGGTGCCGGTGGGGTCATCGGAGCCGGTTCAAATGTTTTTAGGGGTTCAATTGATCCAAGCGGATCCATTGATTGATTATCCTGATTATCCATGATTACTTCTGATAAATTGATACAAATTTGTCAAGGCCGTCTCTCTGACCAGCCCCAACAGCTTCAAATTTCCATTCTCCGTTTCTGTTGTAGATTCTTCCGAATTCTACTGCAGTTTCAATAGAGAAATCTTCGTCTAATTCATATTTCAGAATCTCCTCATTCGTATCCGTATTGAAAATTCTGATGAAAGAATTTCTTACCTGTCCGAAGTTTTGTCTTCTGGCATCTGCATCATGGATCGTTACGACTACCGTAATTTCCTGAATTGCAGAATCAATCTTTGTAAGATCGATCTTGATCTGCTCATCATCTCCCGAACCTTCTCCTGTAAGATTGTCTCCTGTATGGATCACAGATTTATCCGGAGATTCCAGGTTGTTATAAAAAATGAAATGATTATCTGAAACCAGCTTTTTGTCATCTCCCAATAAAAATAAAGAAGCGTCAAGGTCAAATGCCGTTCCTGTAGAAGTATTATTGATATCCCATCCTAAACCTACAGTGAATTTAGGTGCGTTAATGTTTTCTCTCTGTCCTTTTTGTAAGTTAATAGCCATAATATAGTTCCGTTTGTGTTAAAGTATTGATGTTATTTTCGTATTCTTTTATTAAATGATAATTATTGCTGATGGCCAGTTCCAACAGAAGGTCCATCTGCCTCTTTTTTACTTTAGACGTAAGATAATCAAAATTACTTGAATCCAGGCCTAAAATATATTTCACGATTCTCGTATTAAATTCAAAATCAGGCTTCTCCATTACTTCTGCAACGTGTTTTACATTTTTTACTGCATAATAATTGAAAAAGTTCTCGATCTTCGGATCAAGGTCAAAATTCATCAGTTCCGCATAATACAGGAACATGAAATCCGCCTCCACATTATATTCATTCAAAATCCTGTTCACCGTAAATTCGTGGCTTCCCGTGATTTTTATATCGTCTATAAAAATACAAAGTTTTCCGCGTAAAAAGTCCTTATCGATATAATAAGTATCATTAGCGATCAGATTTTTACGGTCTTCGAAATTAAGATTCCCATAATCCGTGATATAGGTATGATTACGATTGATTTTCGATAAGATACTGGATCTCATTCCTTTCTGAAACAGGTGCATATCCAGATGTTTTTTAAAGAAAAAACATAAAAAATTAGAAGCCGTAGGAATGGCCATATACGGACTTGGAAGCACAACGATCTCTTTTTCTGTATTTAAGAGCTCTGCATGTCTTGAAATAAATCCATCGAATAATTCTTTTGCAAATTTTTCAGCATACGACTTATCGCCATACTTGAAATAGCTGTATTCCGCGGGTGAAAAAGTGAATTCATCCGCCGAATGAATGTGGTGTAAGCTGTATCTTTTGTTCATATTATTAGTGTTTAAGTAAGTGTGCATTAAAACCGAAATCTTTCGCGCCTTTATAATCTGCCACCGGATTGTCTCCTATGTGAAGAATGCGGTGCATCGGAAGATCCTGATTTTTCAGGTTATTTTTCACTTCCTGAAAAATAAGCGGATTCGGCTTGGAAATATTGATCTCATCAGAATAAATATGGAAATCTATATACTGATCCAGTTCTTCCTGAATCAGAAATTTTCTCATTGTTTTTCCTTTAATAAACCCAGTATTGCTTAAAATATTAATTGTTTTATCTTCATTCTTGATTTGATCAAAAATTTCTTTAATATTTTCGAAAATAACAACAGGCTTATATTCTAAAAACAATTCTTCGCTTTTAAGGTAAAACGTTTCCAGTTTTTCTTTATCTAACTGTTTTACATCAACATTCAAGGCACTAAGGATCATTAAATAGATCTCAAAAGTGTCAATATTCCCACCTGTAACCTCATTGATTGTATTGCAGAGATCATCATAATATTTTACAGTTTTCGCAACCTCTTCAATAGGTTTGTCAATATTAAAAAACGAGGTGAACAGCCCCACTCTTTTTGTTTTAAATTCAGGATGAGATTTGATTAGGGTAAGCCACAAGTCAAAAGAAAAATGACAGTGGTTATGAATGTCGATATCCGTTTTCAATAGTTTTAAGTTAAAAGTTTTATTTAGCTTTCCTTGAAAAAGATTTAAAATTATTTAATCATCAACAAGTGTTTAATTTGCTATTCTTCCCAAAGATAAAATTTTTCTTATAAAAGCATTACGTACTTCTCTGTTTTAAGAAATTTTTATGAATTTTCAGTGATTTTTCTGCTGATTGAAATCCGGCTTAATAATCTGTTTAAATTCAGTTAACCGAAAAAAATTTTGATAATTAAAAAAAATATTTAATTTTGCAACCGGTTAAAAATCAACAATGACAACAAAAATGATAAATATTATAACTTTAAGCAACCCTGTGAGAGCTGTGTACTCTGGCAGCACTGAATATTTATCTGAATAGTTCCTTAGATCTTGTATTACTAAAAATATATTGAAGACCTATCTATTCAGATGGGTCTTTTTTGCTGCCTTATTTTCAGACTTCAAATCAAGGAGAATACATCCGGTATTCTCAAAATCAACAATTTAAATTCAGCAAAATGAAATATAACATAAGAAATATAGGAATTATAGCACATGTAGATGCAGGGAAAACAACTTTATCGGAAAGGCTTCTGTACTACACAGGACTCATTCATAAAATCGGAAATGTAGACGATGGAAATACCACAATGGATAAAGACATCCAGGAAAAAAACCGCGGTATCACCATTTCATCCGCTGCAATTTCAACTCAATGGAAAAAGGATGAAACAGTTTATAACATCAATATCATTGATACTCCCGGACATATCGATTTCGCAGTGGAGGTTGAACGTTCTTTAAGAGTTCTGGACAGTGTTGTTGCCGTTTTTTGCGCTTCTTCTGGAGTTCAGCCGCAAACTGAAAATGTTTGGTTCCAGGCAGAAAAACATGGAATTTCAAAGATATGCTTCATCAATAAAATGGACAGAATCGGAGCGGATTTCTTTGGGGTTCTGAAAGAAATAGAAACAAAACTTAATGCCGTTCCTCTGGCAATTCAGATTCCAATTGGAGCTGAAATCCATTTTGAGGGTGTTATTGATCTGATTAAACAGAAAGCTTTATACTGGACGGATGAAAACGGAGAAACAATTCTTGAAAAGGAAATTCCGGAAAATCTTCAGGCTGATGCCGATGAATACAGAATGAAGCTCATGGAAACTCTCGCAGAATATGATGAAACCTTTTTTGAAATTTTCATGAATTCTGAAAACAGTATTTCTAAAGATATGATTATCGAGGCTTTACAAAAGGTCTGCAGATCAGGAGCGGTAGTTCCCGTTCTTTGCGGTTCAGCTTTTAAGAACAAAGGAGTACAGCCTCTTCTGGATGCCGTGGTTACTTATTTTCCGGCTCCGGATCAGCTTCCGCCTGTTCAGGGTAAAGATCCTGAAACTGGAGAAACCGTAGAACTTGTAAGGAATGAGACAGAAGCTTTTTCCGGCCTTGTCTTCAAAGTCGTAATTGATAAGCATATGGGAAGACTGGCTATGCTCCGTATGTATTCCGGTACAATAAAATCCGGTGATACGGTTCTGAATGTAAGAACAGGTGAAAGTTTCAGGATATCGAGAATTCTGCAGATGCAGTCGGATAAAACATTATCGATTGAGGAAGCAAAAGCAGGTGACATCATTGCCTTAACAGGAATAAAGGATGCCAAAACTGGAGATTCTTTATCTGCTGTCGAGAAACCTGTACTTCTGGAAGCTATTACCATTCCAGCTCCTGTTATCAGGGTTTCGATAGAACCGAAAACAAACAGTGATGAGAAATCTTTCGGTTTGGTTCTAGCTAAAATTCAGGAAGAAGATCCTTCTTTAGTGGTAGAAAGAGACCGGCAGACAGGGGAAACTTTATTGAGTGGTCTGGGAGAACTTCATCTTGAGGTCACTTTGGAAAAAATTCGCCTGAATCATGGTATAGAAATCAATCAGGGGAAACCTAAGGTATCTTACCGCGAGATTTTAACAGAAGTCAGAACACACAGAGAAAAGCTTTCCAAGCAGAACGGAGGAAGCGGACAGTTTGCCGATATCACTTTTGAAATTGGACCAAGAGAGAATAATGAACCCGGATTGGAATTCATTAATTTAATCAAAGGAGGTGTAATTCCTTCTGAGTTTATTCCTTCTGTGGAAAAAGGTTTCAGGGATGCTATGGAAAACGGACCATTAAAAGGATATCCTCTGGAAAGTATGAAGATTATACTTTTGGACGGTTCTTTCCATGTTCAGGATTCTTCTGCGTATGACTTTGAAATGGCAGCAAGAGACGGATTCAGAGCAGCTGCTTTGTCATGCAGTCCCAAGCTTCTGGAACCGGTAATGCAGGTTGAGATTCAAAGTATTGAGGAATACACGGGTGCTGTAACGGCCGATATCAACCGGAGAAGAGGAATTATTTCGTCCATTGATGAAAAATCAGGAAGAAAGATTTTCACGGCGGAAGTTCCGTTGGCTTCAACTTTCGGATATATTTCCGATTTGAGGACTTTGACAAGCGGAAGAGCTTCTATCAGCATGAAATTATCGCACTATGCTTTGGTGCCTGATTTCATTGCCAATACATTAATAACCTAAAGAACGAGGGCTGTAAAGTAATTTACAGTCCTTGTTTGGTTATTATAGCGATGAGTAGTGAAACATAAAAATGTTTTTTTATCTCTAGCAGATTAAGCAGATGACGCAGATCTTTTTGCTGTCGTTTCTATCTCCTGTCTTTCATTTTTCAATCTACATTATTCATTCTCTGCTATTTTTCCGGCATTACTTTATAGGTGGGATCTTCCTGAATATTGACTTCAATTACTGCTTCTGCATTTTTCAGCATTTTACGGCAGTCTTCACTGAGATAACGTAAATAGAGTTTTTTATTTTGCTGGCTGTAACGTTTGGAAAGTTTATCTAAAGCATCAATAGCACTCATATCCACAATTCTGCTTTCTCTGAAATCTACCACTACTTCATCGGGATCATCCATCAGATCGAATTTATCCATGAATGCTGTTACTGAGCCGAAAAATAACGGACCATATATTTCATAGTGCTTCACACCGTTTTCATCGGTGGATTTTCTGGCCCGGATCCTTTTTGCATTATCCCATGCAAAAACCAATGCTGCGATGGTAACACCTACCAGAACTGCCAGCGCAAGATTGTGAAGAATTACTGTTATCAGAGCTACTGTAATTCCAACGAATATGTCTGATTTTGGCATTTTATTGGCAATGCGAATGGAAACCCACTGGAATGTACTTATGGCAACCATCATCATTACTCCCACCAATGCTGCCATAGGAATCTTTTCAATAAAAGGAGCTCCGAATAAAATGATGAATAAAATCATAATGGAAGCAATAATTCCGGATAGCCTCGCTCTTGAACCTGCATTAAGATTAACTAATGTTTGTGCCACCATCGCACATCCTCCCATACCTCCGAAAAAGCCATTGGTAATATTAGCTATTCCCTGTGCCACAGATTCTTTGTTTGCATTTCCTTTTGAATTGGTAATCTCATCTACCATTGATAATGTCAAAAGAGATTCAATGAGACCAACTCCTGCCATCACCAAGGCATAGGGAAAAATGATCTGTAAAGTTTGTAGTGTAAAAGGAATCTGGGGAATATGAAAATTGGGAAGATTTCCACTGATGTGGGCAATATCTGCCACAGTTTTTGTTGGAATATTAAAGCCTAAAACTATAGCAAAAACTATAATAATAGCTACTAATGATGCAGGAACTGCCTTTGTGATCTTTGGAAAAAAGTATACAATGGCAATCGTCAAAGCTGTCAGTCCCGCCATAATATATAATGCCGTTCCCTGAAGCCAGCCGGAAGTTCCGGTACTATCTGTGATTTTAAACTGCTCGACCTGGGCCATAAAAATGATGATTGCCAGACCGTTCAAAAAACCATACATTACGGGCTGCGGGATAAGCCTAACAAATTTCCCCAGTTTAAAAATACCTACCATCATCTGGAAAACGCCGCCCAGAGCTACAGCGGCAAAAAGGTATTCTATTCCGTGAGATTTTATCAGAGCAATCAGAACAACAATAGTAGCACCTGCTCCACCTGAAACCATTCCGGGACGCCCACCCAAAATAGCGGTAACAATACCCATCATAAAGGCAGCATAAAGTCCCGTAAGCGGAGAAAGTCCCGCCAGAATCGCAAAGGAAAGAGATTCCGGAATCATCGTCATGGCTACTGTGAAACCAGCCAGAAGTTCGTTTTTATAATTTATTTTTTTCGAGAAATCGAATAAGCTTATGGTATTTTTCATTGAACTGCAAAGGTATATACTTAAGAGGTGGAATACAATTACTATATTTTATCTTTTTAAATACAATTTCTTCATCTTAAAATAATTCACACATTTGTTTATTTAATTTGTTAATTTTAATTAAAATTCACCTTAATAGATATTTTTTATGCATTTTTGAGAATTAGGTTCTAATTTTTATTTAAATTTGAAAATAAATAAACAGATTATTTACTATTAATTAAAAAATTTATAGATAATATGGTATCTGTCAACATTATTAAGGTAAATAGTTAATATTACAAATAGCTGTATAAAAAGGCTTAATAAGTCATTGGTACAGAAAGAATTCTAAAGCTTGAAAAAAGGTTTATCTGAATGGACTCAGCGAGAATATCGCAGCAGGAAATAAAAGATATAAACCCGAAAACAATTACCGGCTGGTCATCCCTCAGACTGCCGACTGTGCATATACCTGGTATGGTACCGAGCTTAAATTTTTCTTTTGCTAGCTGCTGAAATTTATTTAGGATAGTTTTATTTTCCAAACGACTCAGGCATTCGTTAGCATATCTATATATTATCTATTGTCTTTAATTTCATGAATTTAACAAAATAGTACTCAATACATGTTATATAAAGAAATTCATATAGGGAAGTTTATCAAAGAGATGGTTGATGAAAATGAGGTACCTATGGAGAGGATATCTAATTTTCTCAACAGGGATATTCAGTTTATTGAAAATGTATACCAAAGCAGATCAATAGATACAGATTTACTTTTGAGATGGAGCAAGCTGCTGGAATATGATTTTTTCCGGTTGTACAGTTCGCATCTGATTCTTTATGCACCGCCATCTGCCGTGAATAAAAATCAAAAGAAATCTGATAAAATTCCTTATTTCAGAAAGAATATCTACACTCAGGAGATCAAAGATTTCATTATGAAAAGAATTTTATCCGGAGAAATGACTTATGGAGAGGTTATTAAGGAATATTCTATTCCAAAAAGCACGCTTCACCGATGGATTCAGAAAAATAATGATAATACTAACGGATAAACAGAACTCGCTATGCGTCCCAACTATAAAAAGATATACTACGATATGCTGAGGCTGGAGCATCCGGAAAAGCTGAAAGATCCCAAGATTAAAGAGCTTTTGGGAAAACTTAATACGACTGAGGATATATTAAATTTTAATGAAAAGATTTTTGAACAGTCAAAAGAAAGTCAGGCGAACAATCAAAAGCTTAGGACATATGATAAAAAAACGATGTTTAAACTTTTGCAGTATCAGAATAAGCACGGCTTTTCTACCAGCTATATGGCAAGAAAGTACAAGATCAGCAGAACAACGATCATGAACTGGAAGAAAACTTTCGAAGAAGAAATAGAAGAAGTAATCAATGCCGGCGAATAGCTCACCGGCATTGATTGTAAATTGTAAAAGATAATAATCAGGAAAAGAAAACTGGGTCTGTCATTCTGCCGGATTCGAACCGGATAGCCTTGCCGGAGTTACCGACTTCGCTATTCCTACCCAAAAGTGTGACGATGTATCTTTTCCTTACGACACTTTTATGTTTTAAAAACAAGGCAACAGCTGAGAGTGTATAAGCGTGCTCTAACCAACTGAGCTACTCTTCCTATTGATAGACTGTGTTTTTTAGTGGAAGAGACGGGACTCGAACCCGCGACCCCGTCGTGATGAGCGAAGTAACACTGTTCTACGGCACTTGTTTATTTTTTACACAGATAAGGAAACAGGCGAAAAGAGTCTGCTCTTTTCAGAGCGTCGTTCTTACCCATATTGGGCAGTGAACCGGCAATTCTACATCTTCGTGAGACTTACGTTTCCCGCAGAAAACTTTTGCCAGGCCGGGTTTCAATCCGGCGTCGCTAGTTCGGTCGCCCGAATTACGCTACCTTAGGACCGTTAGTTCGAAGGAACCCTTCTCTACGACACTTATCTGCTTAACTTTTATAGATATTTTATTTTTCTTCTTCAGCAATATATGTTTTTACAATAGGATGTACTTTCGCATTTGCAGGGTGATAATTCAATCCAAAAGTTTTCCAGCCTGAAGACCAGTACATAATCATTTCTTTAAGGTATGGAATATCTTTAGTTTCATCATATTTAAAATTTTCACTAAATATGTTTGTTACCTCATCAATAATCTCAGGGTAAAACCTCTGATCTTCTTCATCAAAAACATCAATATAAATATCTAGATGATTTCTCAATTCATTCAGCAGATAGGTTCTGAAATCCCATCCCATGAGTACAACATCAGACCCGTTCATAGAAACTATAGGCTTCCACAAAAGGTATTCATCGCTCACAGCAAATCTGGTTCCCCGCAATGGTATAAGGCTGGGAACATGAGAAAACCATTCGTCAAAAATCTCTTTTCTTTTTTCCAGAGATTTGGGTTTTATTCCCCATGATTTAAGCCAGACATTATTTATTCCGTTTATATCATACCATAACCATTTATAGGGCTCTTTCATTGTTTCTAATATTTCATCATCATTTTCCAGCCAATTATAAAAGAAAGTACATTCTTCAGTAATTATTTCTCCCTCATCTTCATATTCCACAATTTCTTTTTTGTCAATAGCATGAAGAATCTTTAAAAAATTCCGGTGATCTGAGGTAAATTTAACATCGTATTTTGTTTCAATACTATCAATCTGATCATCTGTAAGTCCCTGCCATTTGGCTCCGTAAAACCCTTTTGGACAGCAACTTTCATCGTCAACAGACCAAACCATTTCTGTCCGTTCTTTAATCCAGTATAAAAATTCAGTTAAATCTGTCGGTATATACATTGTATTAGTTTTTTAAAATTTAAAAAGAGGCTAAAGGCGGGAAAACTGCTATATATAAACCATCAGGTTTATTCTGGAGTCGAACCAATTGTAACCGAAGTAAGTTTTCTCTAACGGCACTCTTTTATTTAAATCAAGGTAATAATGACAGAATCCTTTCTTTTCCATCTGCTCTACCTGCTGAGCTACAATCCCGTTTACAACAGGGAAGGCAGGGATCGAACCTGCGACCTGATGACCCGTATCGAAGTATGATTCTAAGACGACACTTGATTATTTTTATCCATACTGAAGATTAATCTCAATATTATGCATTTTCATTTTGTAAAACCAAGCAATGGATCATAAGAGTTTTGAATGTATTCAAATTGGAAGTTTGACGATGAAACTCTTATTGTACGGCATTGGTCTGTTTTTACCGGGCATTTTAGCGGAAAGACTCTGGTCAATTGAAAGTCGAAGAAATTCTTTCCTTACGGCACCGGATTAATAACAATGCAAAGTTATATTGTAAGTGCGCATTCTTTTTACGCAGTAAATTTTATTTTAATTTTTTCAGTTCGAAAATCATTCATCATTTATAATTTATCATTCATTAAAGCAGTGCCTTTTACAGCACTACTTTTTTAATGATTTGTACGGCAGATTTTCTGTCCTCCAAAGCATTCAGTACATCGAACACCTTGTCTGACCAGCCGGCAATAAGATAAACATCATTTTTTCTGATATCAAGCGGCTGTTTTCCGTAACCTGCCAAGTCGAAAATATATAATTTTGCGTTCGGAGCAATCCTTTTATATCGGTTCCAGGAATCTTCAAAGGAATTTCTGGTTCCGCTGCTGTTCCACAATTGGGTATCCGTAAACAGCATTATTTTATCTGTTTTTTCTTTTCTTTTGATCAGATCTTCAATCACCAGATAACCGTTGGTAGAATAACCTACTTCACCTTCACGTTTGTAAAACTCATTAACGTTTCTTAAAATACCGTTCTTAGGCATTGGAACTCTTTTCCATCTGTCACCGAACATACCTGTAATGACATTTTTACATTGTGACTGCAAAATCATAGACATCAGCAAACCGATATCGTAAAGCAATACTTTACTCTTAGGAGAAACAGGCTTCTGCATAGAACCTGAAACGTCAGCAGCAATCAAAACTGAAGTGTCAAAACCAAAACCTTTAATGTTTTTTGCACTCACCATAACGGCATCTTCCAGTGCTTCCAGAATAGAGGACAGATAAGGTGAATTTATGGTTTTAAGTTCTCTGTAAGCCGCCAAAAATCTGAATGGAAGCTGTTTGGAATTCATTACAGCTTTTTCATTGGATAAATAGCTGCAAACTTTATACATGGCATCAGATGACACACCCGCTTCTATAATATTTCTCAGGTTTCTTAGAGTTGCCATATAACCCAACTTGTTACTGAAGATCAGCTCTTCCCATTTGTTTTTAAAAGCCTGCTTCTTTTCCGTTTCATCAGCAAATTTGGTCTGACCTAAAACAGAAAGTTCAACTTCCCATGTGTAAGGTGTTTCCAACGTATCACCAACAATTTTGTTAAAGACAGCCTGCTGGCCTTCATCTTTTGCTTTCGGGTGAACTAAAAACAATGCATCTTTCAAGGTCACTTCTGCTTTTCTGTTGTATTTTGCAAACTGATATTCATCAAATTTATTGAAAGACTTTGCCAGACCTTTCTGAATCTGCTTTGAAAGTCTGTTCAGTTTTTTGGTATCTGTTCTTTCATTCGCAGTTTGGTAATAAGCCAGAAGTTCAGTGATTTCATCTGCTCTCTGTACTACACCGTCTACAGTTCTGCTCACCAGATCTGTACCGGAAGTCTGTTTTGCCAGTTCTGCGGTAAGCACCAGCGGAATAGAACGCAGATACATATCTTTTCTTGCATAAACTGCCAGTTTAGCTACAAATTCAGGATCGTTTTTTCTGATCAGAGACTGAATTCTTTCCAATCTGTCATTTCCTTTTTCATAAGATGTATTGGATAATCCTGTTGTAACAACAGCACTATATAGTTCTTCAGCAGGTGTCATGGTAAACGCCTTTGCACCTTCGTAGTTCATTACGGTATTTTTCTCTTTTTTAAAAATATTAAATTTCATGAGTTACTGTTTTTTTGTTAAACATTATGGAGGATTACCTTCCTCTCTGATTTCTGATGCAAAGTAAAAACAGTATTGCGCAGTCTTTTTGCGTAGTTATTTTTTATGTAAATATTTTTTATAATTTTCCCACAGATTTCTCAGATGGACCCAGATGATTGTGCTTAAAATCTAAGTTTTGGCTGAAGCCGATGGGAATTTGTTTATATTTTTTAAACGGGCTAAAGCCTACTCCTCTTGATGCTTAATGACAAGATCTTTTATCTTTTATCTTTTATCTTTTATCTATAATTTCTATCGTTTATTTCCAATAAAGGAATTGCAGAGATTCAGCTGTTGATAATACATTGTCTAGCTTTGTATGTATTAAAATGAAAGCTATGATCAAAGGATTATATGAAACTCATATTCAGGTAAGCAGTTTAGAGAATTCCGTACGGTTTTATACTGAAGTATTGGGCCTGAAACTGGCACACATGGATGAAAAGCGCCCTATTGCTTTTTTATGGATAGGTGAAGATAAAGAATTTATGCTGGGATTGTGGGAGCAGAAGGACAACCTTCAGCCAAGACATTTTGCTTTTTCCAGCAGTAAAGAGGATATTTTAAATAATTCTGTTGACTTTCTGAAGAAGAAAGATCTGAAACCTTACAACTTTCTGAGAAATGACATCAATGAACCCATGGTCTTCGCGTGGATGCCCGCACTGGCTATTTATTTCAATGATCCGGACGGTAATCAGCTGGAGTTTATTTCGATCCTTGAAGGTGAAGGGAAACCGGAACTGGGTGTAATTTCTTACGAAGAATGGTTGAAACATCAATAAATAAAAAGGACAGACTTAATTTTTCAAAAGCTGTCCTTTTATTTAAATATTTACTAATTTCTTTACAGCAAGCACATGTTTGCATGGTCCCCGTTCGCCCTGATATTTGCTGAACCATTCACAGGTACACCTTTCTTTGTCATTCTCTATAATCACGGTATGATGTACACCGGTGCCCTCTACCCTTGCTTCAGTTCTGGATGCAGTATTATTTAAAATCTCCACTTTTCCTTCTGCAATAAGTTTTTCTGCATTTCTCATCCGTGGGTTTAAGCCGATAATTCGATTGAGTTTAAACGGCAGCCTTCGGTAGAAAAATCCGTTATCATCCAGATCATAGCCCAAAAATCCCATGGCGGCCAGCCTTCCTGTAAGATTTTCTGTTTTTTTCAGACTGATATTTTCTTCCAGGACAAACATTGAAGGATTAAAAGTTTGATTGGCATAAGCATATTTATCCAACGCATCGATCCATTCATCGGAAATATCATCAATCAGACTGTCTAAAACTGCCCCTTCTCCGGAAAATCCCCTCCAGGCTTCTCTTGATAATGAAAAACTGAATCTTATATTTCCCATATAAAGCTGCCATGTAGTAGACTGCATATCAATATGTGGAAATACCTGCATCTTTTCAATATAAGGAAGAAGGGGTTCCAACAGGCGTAATCTGTGAAGCCCCCCGATACAAACTGCATCCACTGATTTCACCGGGGAAAACATAGGTTTATTTCCTCTTATAATCAAGTAATAATCTGATTTTACAGGACCTTTCGGGATTCCTCTGAACAGCTGCTGGGTCTGAATTTTATTGAAACAATGAAGTTTCTCCGATTCAGACAGGTAAACCTGAACGGTACCCAATCCTTTGATCCATTTTACAGGCAACGGGACTTTCCGTTCCATTATTTTTTTTTCTTCTTTATAAAGTCCAACCTCTTTTTCACCTACAGAAAGCATAATCTTTTCATTGGGACGGATGCTTCCCAACGCTGTGATCATGGGTTGATTAAAATCCACATTCGTGGTTCCGTTTTCAAGAAACTCGCCTTGAATACCACCGGGTAATACATCTACTCTTGCGTAAACACTTGCACAGTGTGAAAATCCTTCAAACCGTAATCTGCTGTTTCCGGCAGTAACAATTGGATCTTTAAGCAAAGCCATCTGAAACGGTGACAGGTTAAAGCTTGACTTCACAATATTAGAAAGTGTGATAAGACACCTTGCCAGTATAAACGGCTGGTCTACATTTCCCCAAAAAAAGCAGGGAGCATCTGTTTTCTTCTGAATTTCACTGTATTTGGACAGAAATAATTCTTCAGATACCTCTTTTTTTATCAGAGATGATGGTCTTTGATATTTGTAAGTAAGCATATCTTCCATAATCTATTTTTTAAGAAGAAGATTGCAGATTTTTTTCAGACTGGAATTATCTTTCCAGTTATTCAGTTTTTCTTTTAAATTTTTATCTACCTCAGATTGGTTTAATGCTAAGATTTCGTGGTAAATATCCAGTATTTTTTTAAGATTGGTAACCGGAGTCTCCATCTGCAGCAAAATATGGGTAAGAAGCTCCTCCAGGGCCAGATTGTGGTCTTTACTGACATTCAACATCTGATGCTGTACAATATCTGTAAATCTTTTCACAGGAGCCCATTCCAGTTTTTCATGGAGCCCTATAACCTGCCCCAGACGTGCATTATCCATTACTTTGTGGGAGACATGCTCCAGCCAGATTTCAGCAGCGGTTCCGCGAATTACTTTATCTCCGTCCAGAAAAATGGTTCCCAGAAACAAGTATCCCATTGCATCCAGAGGTTTTTTCATCTGATGGAGCGCCTGTGCTGTATTCAGAACAAGACCTCTTTCGTAAACTTCTGCAATCCCTGAATAAAACAAACAGTCTTTAATGATCTTGGCAAAAACATTTCCTAATGTATTGGGGAAACTCCAGATAAATAAAGGGGTTTCGGAAAAGTTTTTCTGCTCTGCAATAAAATATTCCAGGAAAAGCTGATGCGGTCTTTTGCTCAGATGGTATTTCGGCACACTGATATTGAGTTCAACGGGATAATAGGAATTCTTTTTACTGTCGATCGTTTTCCAATTATAATTTCCCGTAAGGAATTCTTTAGGAATGTCATCATATCCGAAGTCTTTAAATTCTTCAAAAACCATTTCAGGTGAACGGGTGATTCCGGCAGTTATCCACCAAGACGGATGTTCTAATTTTCCTTTCGGAGCAGCATTTTTATTAAAAAAGAAAAGCAGAAGCTGTTGATATTCTCCTTTTAATTTCTGTTGAGCCAATTGTAGGGCATCTGAAGTTTTTTCCAATGAACAGCGCTGTAATGCGAGCTGCAGATCCAGATCATCGGGTTTTATATTTCTGTTCTGATACATCTCAAATCTTTCTACCAGCACTTCAGGACTTATCCAACATGGCTCATGAGTGATTGTAGAAAACAATGGAGTTTTATCTCCTGATGCTATCTGATTAAAAACACGTACTGCAATATGTTTGAAAGGCTCCATAGCCAGACCTCCTGCATAGATATCTTTGATGGGTTTCAGCTTTTTATGATAAGTGGAATATACTTCTCTTGCAGCTTCATCCTCACAGGTTCTTTTATATATTTTTTCCAGATTTTTAAGTTCAACAGGAAATTTTTCCAATAACAAAAGTCCGTAATTAATGATCAGGTTGCACAATAATACATTAAAGTGGTTGACTTCCCATTTGGCAATAGTTTTACATGCCTTCTGAAATACGGGCTCAAAAAGTTTTACTGATCCTGTATCAGCTTCGTCTGCAAAACGTATCAATCCTGCTAACACTAAATCATAGTAATAGTTTCCTGGGGTTTCTATAGCCTGCGGAAGGAGAAACATCAGGTCTTCAAAGCTTTCCAGCTCCTGGACCTTACATTCTTCGTTGATGAGCTCTAATCTTTCTGTCTCAACGGTATCCAGCTCCAGCTGCCTGTTTTCTATGTATTGAGCCAGTTCCAGTCTTACATTGGCCAGTATATTATCTGCATAATCGGCTAAAGCTTCTTTGATCTCTTCTGAAACGGGAATATATTTAAGTATGATCTTTGCCGCTTTGGTCTGTATACTTTCATCTTTATTTACAAATGCTGCACTTAGAGCCATTCCAAGGTTTTCTGAACGAGTTTTATTCTTTTGGAAAATTTTCTCTGTTACTGTCAGACTGGCTGCCACCACTGTTTTAACTTCTGAACTCAACAAATTGGGAAGGAAATATGAAAATTCACCAGTTCTGAATGCCGGATCCTGAACTATCTTTTTCAGGTGAGCAAGTATGGTATTGACAGCTTTTGACTGTACAGAAGCCAATCCTGCCATCAATTCATCCTGAAGCATAATAAGTTCATCGTCAGAAGGTTTCAGGGCATTGAATGCATCCATAAACCATCCGGTTACATTTTTATTAAAGTTCCTGTTTGCTGCCAGAAGGCATTCTTTGAGAAATCTTTTCCTATCAATTTTCTTTTCGCTGATGAGCTTTTGAACCAAAGGCATCCATTCTCTGGTAAAAGGAAGTGATTTTGAAGGAAATTCGCACAGATACCAAAAATGAGTTTGCAGAGTTTCAGGAAATTTCTCCAGATCATAGGGCTGAAGGCTCAAATGATAACCAAGCAGTTCAGACCTGGGCTGTACATAGCCTTTTTCTGCCCAACCTAAGATATCCTGATAATTAAACGCAGTAAATTCGGCGTCTACGGAATCGTTAATAAAATCTGAAAACCAGTCCGGACATCCCCATTCCAGTATTTTTTCGGTCTGCTCCTTGTCTCTGAAAAGGCTCCAGTAGTTCTTTCCGTAATGTTTCTGATCCATACAGACAAATGATGCTATATCAATAATCGAATGCTGGTTTGCCGAACCGGAAGTATGGTAAGAGTTTTTCGTCATTACGATCTTACTGATCTCCCGGTCCAGTTTTTTTATCGTTGGAACCAAGGCTTTCCTTTCTTCTGTTGTAAGTTTCTTCAGAAACGGAATAATCTCATGTGCTTTTTCCTCATTAAGGATCTCATAAAGTCTTTCTTTCATTTGTTTTTAATTTGATGATTTTTTCAGGTTATTTTGCTTATCATTCTTTCAGAATTCCAGCTATAGGATGATTTATTACCTTAAGAATGAATATTACTAGTTTTATATTTATCCCGGACGTTGATGTATGCCAGAGCGGATAGTGTAGAAATTTTGCTGTTTGTTCCAGCTTTATTTAAATTTCTTTTTAAAAAGACCGTAGTCTCTTCTCTCTCTTTTGGGGTCAGCTTTTTAAGGAAAGGAATCATTTCCCTGATGTTACAGTTTAAATAAACCATCGTCAATTCATCTTCAATAAGCATAATTCCAGTCTTGAGGGACTAAAATAGCAAAAAAATGATGGCAAGACATGAAATTATCCCTACAAAGTGAATTTTTTAACAAAAAATTATGCTTTCTACAGCAGTTCAGGCAGCATTTCCGAATAAAAGTTAAAAGGAAAGTATCATTTCACTTCTGAAAAGATCCAATAAAAAAACTCCCTTAAAAAAGAGAGTCATCAGATTTCAATTGAATTAATACTGCTGCAGGCACCAATGCAAAATCTTCGCAATATTCTTGGCGTCATCCACACCTCTGTGATGTGTACCTTCAAGCTTGAGATTCAGTTCGCCTAAAGCTCTTGCCATTCCGACGCTTTTTCTCACCGTCGGATGTAGTTGCCCGAACAGTGTTTTCACATTGATATGGTTGTCACTCAGCGGATAATCCACATTAAATCTTCTGGCCTGATTCTGCAGCATATTCAGGTCATAGTTTCCGTAGCTTGCCCAGGTAAGGTCTTCGGAATCATATTCTGCCCTGAGGATATCCAACGCATCTTCCAGCATAATACCTTCATGATCCAGCATATTCTGAGTAATGGAAGTCAGTTCCGTGCAGAAAGGACTCACCTTTGAATATTGTGGAGTCACCAGAATGCCTTCATTTTTTGAGATCCTACCCGTTGTGGCATTCATAATACACACTCCGATTTCAATGATCTCGCTTTCCTGGCCTCTGGGCGGTCGTTCCTCCCAGCAGGTGGCTTCCAGGTCTATAATTAGTATATTTTCTGTTGTTTTCATTTGTTTAAATTTTTGTTATTAAAAGATGAGATTGGAATAATGGAGTCTATGACAGATATTTATTATTGCTTCCCTCTTCTATCTCTCTTCTTATGTTTTCTATTTACTCCAGAATCTTTTGCAAAATTCTGGCAGCATTGTAAGCGTCGTCTGCTCCGCTGTGATGGTTTCCTTCAAAATCCATTTTCAGATAATCAAGGGCTCTTTTTAAGCCTATCAATTTGTGAAGTCTGAAATGATCTCTGAATTCTTCCATCACATTCAGGTAATTTCCTTCGAAAGGAATCTCTATTCCAAGCCAGTCGCACTGCTCAAAGATCTGCTCCCTGTCGAAATTTCCAAAACCGGCCCAGGTTGATGATGCAGAATCATATTCATTTCTGATTTTTTCACAGGCTTCTTCAAAATAGATTCCTTCCTTTTCAATCAGTTCCGGAGTAATTCCCGTAAGTTTTGTACAGAAATCATTGATTTCAGATCTTTCGGGAATTACATAGATGCTCTGTTTTTGGGAAATTGCTTTTGACTGTAAATTCAGCTTGCAGATCCCTATTTCTATAATATCGACTTTCTGCCCGATGGAAATTCTGTCATTTTCCCAGCAGGTTGCTTCCAAATCGATGATTAGTATTTCGTTTGTATACATTTTTTAATAATTAAAGGTGAATCGGAAACAGGCAAAGCTTAGCTACTGACTGCTTACTTTTCACCATTTTCTGTTAATCTCTCGTACTAAATGGTGGTGACCATTTTTTACGCTTCATGATTTCTTTGACTTCTTCGTAAGAGATCGGATAAAAATTATGGCAATCTACCCCAACATCGAAACTTAATGCCATCTCATCGTCGGGTAAAGTTCCGTGTGAATGGCCGTATAATTGCCAAACTCCGCGGTGTGAGCCGTTCCAGCTGCGCATGGCGTAATGTAAAAGAATGATCTTCTGTTTGCCGTTGGCATTTTCGGGTTCATCAATTCTTAATTCGTGATAATCTCTTATCGATTCAAATCGTTTAGGATAAGTAAGAGCTGCCCCTTCATGGTTTCCTTTGATTAAATGGATTTTACCATTCAGCCTGTCAAGAATTTCTTTAGTGAAATCCGGTTTTCCTAAACTGATATCGCCAAGGTGGTAGACAGTGTCGTCAGTACCTATTTTTTCATTCCATCTTTTGATCAGTTCTTCATTCATATGATCCAGAGACTCAAATGGCCGCTCTGAAAATTTTATAATATTGGCATGACCGAAATGATGGTCTGCCGTAAAAAATATATTTGGTTTCATTTTTTAATAATTTGTTTGTTAATATTTTACCATAAAAGCATCTTATGTTTTATAGCTTAGTTTTAAACACAAAAAAAGTTCCGGTAAAATTTACCGAAACTACACTTTAAGAGTCATCAACTCTTGTTTTATAAAATCAATAACTAAAGTATTCAGTTTTTTATTGATCTTTTTCTGTTCCTCTTTTTCCACTCTGGTGAAAGCTTCAGGAAAATCTTTTCCGAAATCTTCCAGAATATCCTGTGCAAAAAGGCCTATGATTCTGCCTATCATTTTGGGCTCAAATTCTCCAATTTTGCTTATAACATTATTCAACCTGTTTTCAGTTACATATTTTTGAATTTCTTCCCAAATATCCTGAGCTGTTTCACTGAAATTGGTTGGTTTCTGAACATTTTTCTCCTGCTTTCTCACCATTTTAGATTTTTCAACCCATTTTTCATTCTTGTTCTTAAGAATGACTCTTGAGCCGTTTCCAAAATATCTGGTTTTCAAAGTTTTCACAATGGTTCCTTCGCACATATTGTTCTCAATTTCAGGCAGACCAAGCCAGCCCGGAATTTTTGAATCAAAAACATTCGGGAACATCAAAGCTTCTTCCAATGAACCCTGGAATAAAATTTTAGCATAGAAAAATCCGGTTTTGTCAAAAATCTGATTCACCAAATCTGTATCCAGATAAGTAGTCCCATTCAACTTAATGTCGAAAGCATAAAATTCGTTATGAGGAGCATATTCAATTCCCTTCTGTACTTTCACAGCATCTTTTATGGGTTCTACTTCTTGATGTTTGTAACCACCACCGAATAATTCACCGTAGATCACTACAGTTTCTGTTTCAGGATAAATGCTTTTCACATTCTGAAACAAATCAATTACATTTTTCCTGTAACGCTCCAAAATCTGGTGGGCATTGAAGAATTTTTCATCATTCTCAATAAAAGCAGTTCTCTTCCCGATTTTAATTTCCTTTCCGTCGGTAAAGAAAGAGAAATTAGCACCGTGAACCTTTTCCTGTACTATGAAAACCTCATCCCCGAAACCCTGTAACCTGATCTGATCGATCACGCGGGTCTGGTAAGCATTTTCTATAGAGTTATATGTTTTGAAAATCATTTCTTTAGTTTTTAATAGTTTCTAATTCATTATTTTTCATCTAGGTAAGATGTCTCTGAGCGTGAAGGGAAAGGAAATAAATGTATTCATACACATTGATTTTGCCCAGTTCATTCACTGTCATTGTTGTCTTATAAAGGAGACCTTCACCATTTTTCAACCGATCCAGATAATCTAAACACTGGTTATACTGCCTGGAAATTAAATTTCGGATTTCATTCAAGCTTAAATCTCCTTTCGGCTCCATATGTTCCGGCCTGATCCATTCAAAAGCACCATACTCACCTACTTTTTCAAATTTTTCTTTATCGAAACTGTAATTTTTTATTTCGGTATCTAAATCAAGATCTGCATAATTTTTCATCGCTTTTTTAGAGCCTTTTTCAATGAGTATCAGCAGATAAAAGTCTGTAAGATAAATATGTTCCAGGATCTGCTGAACAGTCCAGCCTCCGTTTGAAGGCTGATAGTTCAGCGTTTTCCTGTCTTTATCAAACCACCTGTCAACCTCATCAAAGCTGAGTTTCAGATGCGTTTTTATATCCTGAATTAATGTAAAAATATCCATTACAATTTTTTAAAGTTTTTTAAAAGGCTTTCAATATTTTCCTTTCCTACAGGATTCATTGAATGACAGTAGAATTTTGGTAAGTCTAAATAGTTGTCCATACAATATTCTACCAGCCATTTTGCACAATCATAGCCTGTTTTTTCAACAAACTTTCCCGTATTCAGATAGTGTTCATCTGCCAGATCATGGTCAAAAGAGATCATTTCCGGAAGTCCTTTTTCCAAAATCCTGTTGACAAACTGTTCGTAGTTTCGCACAATATGCCAGTCTTTTCTGAGGAAAATATCCTGCTTGGTATAATGATAAGCCTCAACCGGGTATCTTATATCATCCAGAAACAGTAATCTTTTTGTCATTTCCATAGTTTTATTTTTTAACCGGAAAAGTAAATATTCAATGCTTTGATGATACTTTTCACATTGGTATTGGGATAAAATCCGGAACTGTTGATACAGTTGATTTCTACAATCTTCCAACCCTCGTCCGTCAAACAAATATCCATTACAAAGGCTTCTTCAAGGTTGAAAGTTCTGACCATTTCTTTGGCAAAAGCAAATCCGTCTTCTGAAACTTTTTCTTCGAAAGGAGCATCATCATTAAATTTATAATAGCCTCCTTCTATAATCTGCCCGCCAACAATCCAAAGTCTTGCTTCTTTTATTGTCCGCTTTGCTTCTGAAATTTGTATTAAAGAATCCTCTGTTATCCTGTTTAATCTATTTCCAAGAGATTCAAAAACGAAATCATTCCATTCTGCTTCTGTGAAAACTTTTCCGGTAAAGATTTTAGCTTCATTGTAAGGTTTAATGAATTTTATTTCCTCTTTTTTCCAAATCAGTTCTTCTGAAATTCTGTGCACAGAAACCTTATGATTAAGAAGGTTTTCGCCATAATGCCTGGAATATATTTCATACAGATGATTGCCTCCGTAAAAAGAACCGGGAAACCAGTCTGAATTCTGTTTTGCCAATCTTGCAATCGTCACGGAACCATACACAAAAACATCTTTTCTGTCTGTTTCGAAGTCTATTTTTTCTGCAGTTGGGGGAATATTAATTACATCATAATCAATATTCAGTTCCTCTAATGCATCAAAAATTTTGTAATGATCCGGATCTAAATACACATTAGCCTGAACTAAAAAATACATGGTTATTCGTTTTTAAGGGTCTTTTTATCTACTTTTTACAATCTTTGATAAAACTGTTTTCATGTTTTATAATTAAGATTAAACCATCATATCAGCACAATTGGAGCTTGCAAATGCGTAAGGTTTTGCCTTAAACACATATCCCATTCCCAGAATATAGCCCATAGCATCTTTCAATGCGGTATTTGACTTGAAATCCGGATCGGTATTAATGTCTGCGTGTACCTCCATTTCCACACCATAAGCATCCAGAACGGCACAGATAGCGTAAGCAATTTCTACGGATCTGTTGACCTCGTTCAGCATTCGTTCTTTGATACTGATTTTCTGTATCTCTCTTTCTTTTCTGATAAAGGTAAACGCTCCTTTTCCTTCGCGAACAAATACTACTGCCGTTGCATAGCTGATTTCGTCACCATAAACGTGAGAGTCTGAGCCCACACATACTTTCAGACGATGACCATTGGCCTGTTCGCGGATAATGGCCTCTTCTACCAGCTGTGTGATAGGTTTCCGGAAAAAATTTCCTTTCATATTCTGCCATACTTCTTGTTGCGTTTCCATTTTTTCTACATGTTTTAAATTTGTTTTGTTTAGATTTTAATATGTCAATTTAAAATTCACTATTGACTATTCATTTTGCACTCCGAACCGGACTCGAACCAATACCATCAGTTTTGGAGACTGAGATGCTACCATTACAATATCAGAGTAATTTCTGTTGATTCATCAGGATCCGAACCTGAACAACAAGAGTCAAAGTCTTGTGTGCTGCCAATTACACCATGAATCAGAGTAACTATAATTATAAATGATGAATGATGAATGATAAGTGATCATTGATATTTTCACCCTAAGTCCATCATTTATCATTCATCATTTATGCTTTGCGGAACAGACAGGAATCGAACCTGTACCTTTAGTTTTTCAGACTAACGTGCAGACCAGCTACACCACTCTTCCGGATTTGTACCTCTCCCCGGATTCGAACCGGGACTTTACGGGGTTTAAAGCCGTTTTCTCTGCCAGTTGGAATAGAGAGGCATTGGTACGGGAAGAGGGCCTCGAACCCCCAAAACCTTGAGCCTAAATCAAGTGTGTCTGCCATTTCCACCATTCCCGCGAAATTTTTATAATGATACTTCATCAATGATCAATTATAATAAGGTTAGAGAAAGCCTGCCTATATAAAACTATGCCTGTAATTGTCTAAGATCTTCTTCGCTTGACAAACTTTTCTCTTTCCTGTTTTTCTGTGAATGATCAATCAATTTTATTTCTCAATCTGAACTTTCATGGTATCAATAATTCATCATTGATTTCTGATCATTCACGTTTGTACTCCATAAGGGAATCGAACCCTCGTCTTCCGGTAGAAAGCCGGATGCACTTGCCACTATGCTAATGGAGCGTTTTAAACCAACTGGCCAGGAATCGAACCTGAACAACAAGAGTACTTTTCCTGCATGCTGCCATTACATTATCAGCGGTTTTTGTGGAAGTAGCAGGATTCGAACCTGCTCAGCAATGAAGCAACAGATTTACAGTCTGCCCCGACTCTCCAACTTCGGTGTACTTCCGGTTTTTAAGTGATGAATGATTATTGATAAATGATATTTGATTGTCATTTATAACTTCTAATCTCTGACACCTAATTTCTTTTTGTGAAGAAAAACAAAGCTTGTCTTTAATTTTTTTAGTTTGATATAAGAACTTCTACGCTCGACAAACTTTTACTTTTTCTCCGGAACTAACTCTCATTTTAGTTATTTGAGATGGCTATGGGATTCAAACCCACTCAGTTTTCACAACGGTTTTGCAGACCGCCCCGACTCTTCCACTTCGGCGAACCATCAGATATGATTGTAAATGATAATTGACAGTTGATATTGAACTTATATTCTATCCAATTCCCAGTATTTAGCTTCTATAAAAAGAAAAAGGCTGTCGGTATTTTTCCGTATTTGGCGTAAAGATCTTCTGCTCTTGACATGCCTTTTTTCTTCTCTTTTGAAACAATTAACATTTAGTTTTCTGCGATTCTGGAAAGACTCGAACTTTCAACTTCCGGTTTAACAGACCGGTGCTCTGCCATTGAGCTACAAAATCTTTTTGTAATTCCGGAAGGACTCGAACCTTCAACCTTCGGTGTATCAGACCGAAACTCTAACCACTTGAGCTACGAAATCGTTTTTAATTTGTAAACAGTGAATTGTCAGGTCACTTTGCTGTCAATTTTTAAATTCACAATTTCACTATTCACTTTGCTGTCTGGAAAATAGGATTCGAACCTATGACCTCCCGCGTCCAAGGCGGGTAAACAACCACCGTTATCTTTCCAGTTTTGCAGATTCACTTTAGATTTCTTTTCCGGGAGACAGCCGGAGCTAAAATTTTCCATGAATCTTTGCGGTCTATGCGAGAATCGAACTCGCAGTGCCCAAGAGACAGTCGGGCAGGTTACCATTACCTCAATAGACCTTTTTGTGATCCCGACAGGATTCGAACCTGTAACCTACGGTTTAGAAAACCGTTACTCTCTCCAGTTGAGTTACGGGACCATTTGTAATCCCAGAAAGACTTGAACTTTCAACCCCCGGTTTAAAAGACCGGTGCTCTAACCTGTTGAGCTATGAGATTATATTACTTTGGGTATCTTCGGGGATCGAACCCTGTTCTCCGGTTCCACAGACCGGCGCTTTACCAAATAAGCTAAAGAAACCATAAAAAAAGCACCTCTTTTCGGGAGGTGCTGTATATATTCTGACGTAAGAGATCATTAGCTGACCCACGTATATAAGCACCTTTTATTTATAAATTCACTATTGAGAATACATGCATATCCTTTCGGCCCCTGTCCGTATAGTCTTGAATCCAGATTAGATATGTTATGTAATTGTTTCATTATATTTTTTGTTTAAAAGTTTTTGAATCCTGAAAACCTGTTGCTTTCAATTTTCGGTTGCAAAGTAAATATGATTTTTTTTAACTCACAAATTTATTTTTCATTTAAAATATTGAAAATCAATAAGTTAAATGTATTTTTTAGCATAAGAAATACCTGTCCGCAATTTCCTGCAGATGTCTTAAATACCTAAATGACTGTCTCTCACCGGGTTACTTATCACTCTTACTTATTGTATTAAATGTTCATCGTTAATTAAAAAATTTTCAATTTTATGGTTATTTTTTTTCATTCTAAATAATTTATGGCCTAAAAAACAAAAAACGCCCCGATTACTCGAGGCGTTTCTGTCTATTTTGTTTAAATTTTTACGGGTTTATTGTAAATAATTTTCAAAGCAAGCACATTTCGCCTCATTCCATATCATCCATTCATATCCGAATAATCCTTTTATTGAAGGGCTATCGCATAGATTTACATTGATATGTGCTCTTTGTAGTGTCATAATTTTTCTGGCGCAAATATATGAAAAATTGTTTTTGAGCAATGAAAATATGGCTTTATTCACCAGTAAAGGGGAATCGTTTTAAGGAATTAAACTGATAAAAGGTGGTGAATTCGAATCTTTAAAACCCTAATTCCTCAACATCTTATTTCTTCCTGTCTTGAACCTTGAAATATCTTTCAGGATTACACTGTCGTCAGGATTGAAATGTTTCAGTTCATTAATGATCTCGGAGCGGGTTCCTACTTTTTCGGCAATAATTTCATAAGCAATATTCCTGGTTACGGATTGCAGTTTAGGGTCTTTTTTAAATTCATGCTTCATGGCATCAAGGTAGATCGTCTTTTTATAGGAAGGAGTTTTCAGGTAAAGGTTCTGAATCTCTGCTTCCAGTTTTTTGACATCGAAAACATTGGCGAAATAATTATTCAGGCAGTTGAATGCGTCTTTATCTTCATTCCAGCCTTTAAGTAACACTTTCTGGGCTTCTTCCGGCTGTTCCATCTTTTTACTGTAGATCAATGAAGCTTTTACCATCTGGCTGTTGGCAGTATAATCATCGGCAACCATCTGATAATAGCTGTGAGCGTTTTTAATATCATTGATTTCTTTATACAGATCTCCTACTTTTTCTTTCTGCTGCATTTCTTTGTACAGATCTATTGCTTTTTTGTACTGCTTTGCTTTTTCGTAACAGGATGCCGCTTCGGATTTATTGTTTAATTTTTTAAGATAAACTGCGGCGGCTTCATTATAAAAACCACCGTCTTCCAGTGTCTTTGCACCGCGGAAATTGTCCTGAAGAAGGTTCATATATACTTTAGCTGCTTTTTTATAATCATTTTCAGCAATATATTTCTCGGCAAGCTCTTCGTATTTATTTCTGATCCTGTCGAACAAAGAGGTTTCCAGATAAAAATTTCCACCGCCAGAACCCCGTCTTCCCGAATTTCTCCTGTTCTGTTCTTTATCTTTTAAAGCAGTGATCACAAGCATAATAATAAAGGCTGCCACAAGAAAAATCACCAGTGTAACCACCACACTCCAAAAGCTTTCGTGAAACAGCTGTGCAGCAATCCCAATGATCTTAAACACTGTAAGGATCATAAATGCAAGCAGGAATTTGTCTATAAATTTCTGTTTATTCATCATCTTCACTGTTTAAAATGGTTTTATCTTCACTGAACAGACGGTAAAGAAGTAAGATAACACAGATCACCAGAATCCATACAAACCAGTTGTATCCAAACATATTGATCAGCGGATAAAACAGATATACGAGCATGGAAACAAGAACAGCAGATAAGATCAGCTTTACCCAGAGAGGTACATTATCTCCGCCAAGATTTAATGATTTCCTCTTGAAGATGAATGAATAAATACCCACTGCTCCAAACATAAAAATCACAAGATACAGGATATCCGAAACCGAAGTTTTCTTTTCCTGCGGACCGGAATCTGTCTCCAAAGTTCCTGTTTTTGAATCTTTAACCGGAGACGGAGGAAGCGCAGCCATATCTAGTGTTCCGTACAATTTCCCCAAAGAATCTGCTATGAGTGCCTGTTTTTTCTTTAAAATAAATTTTACAATCTCACCGTTAACAGGTTTTCCTTTGGTATATTGTTTCAGAGAATCCGAAATATGCCGTTTCATGGTTTCTTCCTGCTGAACAAGATGTTTCGTTATTCTTTTTGAGTAAATGATTTTCAGGGAATCTCTGCTGTTCTGCTCTCTGGCATTGAGTTTTTCAATATCATTTCCAACTTCACCAAGGTTTCTGCCTCCTGATTTTTTATATTGATCCCTCTCGTTTTTATCTTTTGACATGGCTGCACCTGCAGCAGTATATTCACTGGAAAGCTTTTTTCTGGTTTTTCCATAAATGGAATCAATTTTCATGTCAATATCCGTTACGCCGGATTGATAAGCAATTATATCAGCCTTCAATTTTTCATCGCCGTTCATAATTTTTCCGGATGAAACAAGAAAATCTTCTTTTTGGGTTTTGTCTTTATCCGAAGGCATAAAAATCCTGAAGAGTATAGCCAGTACGACAACTGACCAGAATATCCTGCGAAAATTACGGTTTCCTGCTGTTTCTTTTTTATTATCCGAACCTCCGAACAAGGTACTCAACCAACTCTCTCCAAAAGTAAATTTCCCAAATCCGTCACCACGTGAGGTTCCCATAATATCTAAAGGAACCCCCAATTCCACAGCTCTGTCTGGATATTTTTCTAAATATTTTAAGTATTTTTCAATTTCTTTTTTATTACCAGCCATAACCTTTTTGAGATCAAAAGGCAGGTTTTTCATCCACTCTTCTTCACTTTTAGGCTGCTGAAGTGTCGCAAGAACTTTTTCATCATCCATCTCAACGGCAAAGCTTTCGATATGTTGAGGAATTTTCACACCGTTCGATGGTTTTCGTACTTTTCCCTCTGCTATTTCCGGTTCCTGTATTACAGATAACCAGTCTATTTCTTCTGACAGTTTTACGAATCCAAACTCGGGATGCATGATTACAAACCTTGTATCAACAGACTGCCAGTCTTCCGGATTGATTTTAGGATAAAATATAGTATTTTCAGGAATAAAAAACCGATCGTCCACGCACTGGAAGTAAGCATTTTTTCCAATTTCCTGTGGAGCCTCATCATAAAAAAACAGCAGACATCCGTACAGAACATTAGGCTGATCTGCCGGAACAGCATAGGACTTTACTGTATTGAGATCTATTCCCAATATTTCCATTTCATGAAGCCATACATGCGGTGACGGGTCTTTGATTAAAAGGCCTTTTTTAGGATAGGTGTTTTTCGGAAAAGGTTTTATTCTAAGCTCCATAATCCAAAATCTGATCAATAAATGCTGTTAAATACTGGGAATACATTTCTTCCATGGTCTTTACTTTCAGCAAGGTCTGCTTCGGCAGATAATATTCCGAGCCTCCATATTCGGTATTGGTTGCCAGTGCCAGAAAACCATATTCCGTGGAGGGAATATAAAATGTAGGAATGCCAGTATTGCTGCTTTTAAAAGTAAGCATTCCGCGGGAATCTGTAATGACCTCGCTGCCATCCTGGAATGTAAATTTATTTTTATTCTGTTCTGCAAGAATCTTAACGGTAAATCTGTTCTTATAAAGGTTCAGTGAGTTGTCATATAATCTGCACAATTCATTTCCGGAAATAACGAGATTGTTATTTTCATTGATCCCCATTCTGTTGAAATTGCTGATTATTTTCATCCCGCTGCGATTCAGCTTGGCAACTTCTGTCTCCGCTTTTGCGATGTTTTTATCTATTTCACCATCATCGTTAAAGATGGATTCTACGGATACATTTCCTTCTAAATTGATTTTATAAAGAGAGGAATTCATAGACTGGTGCAGATAAAAATTTCTTCCGAAATAAATCAGATGATAAGAGTTGGGAATATTAAGCCCGGTGACATTCTGTTCAGAATATTCTTTAGTATTCAGGTTAAGCTTTGAAACCAGTTTTTTATCCGGCTGATACTGGCATAAAATAAAGTGTTGTTGCTTGTTTTTAGCTAAAGCAAACTGTCCTCTCGGTCTTACAGAAATATCTTCTATTAAAGCTTCGCATCCATGGTAAGTTTTATAGTAATCATAAGAGTTACGATCATAATAATTATCTGAAAGATAAGTTTTCAATAATTGCTTTTTTGAACTCAGAATGTAAAATTCACCTTCGTATAAAAACTGTGCAATCTTATTGGAAGGAGTCGGAAACAGAATCGGATAATTCTGTGGCAGGTCTGTTTTCTTCCCATTAATCTGCTGAACTTTTTGCTTTCGCTGCGGCGGATTGGCCCATAATTCCTGAAGCGGGAGTTTTATCTTCTGAATATGTTTTCTTGCTCCTTTATGATGTTTATAGAAATTCAGCTCACCATCTGAGGTTGTGGTGATCAGGAATTTCAGTCTGTCCCGGTTTTCGTGAATTACTTTTTGAATCTTCTCATCAGCCATGTTTTCCTGATGGGTGATGAAAAAAACTTCAAGGTCTTTTTCTGTGTGTTCTTCATTAAAAAATTTCTCCAATGCTTCCGAAACTTCAAGAACCGGACTTACCTGATTAAGGTTTTCAATAACCTCATCTGTTCTATCGAGAGAAATCTGAGTACCAGCCTGTCCCAATGCAAAAACTTTACATTCGGAATGAGCTTTCGGATGCTTAATCACTGCAATAGCTGATGCAAAAGCCATTACTTTTGGAGTTCCCCAGTTTCTCAGGGAAGTATCGATTAGGATGATGCGTTCAAAAATATTTTCTTCAGGCGGAATCTCTCTTTGAATATACAGTGCTTCATTATTGGCTACCCTATTCATAAAAACCTCATCATCATTGGCAAATTCAGAAAGAAGCATTCTGTGGAGATCTCCTTTGTTCGCCATATCGGAAATTCCTCCAATGGACTGTTCACCGGGAGAAAGGTGTTTCATAGGAATTCTGAGTCCGCTCCAGATTCTTTTGATCAGGCTTCCCACCTGAAAAGTTTTAGGTTCTTCGATCAGCTGCTGAATAAAATCCTTATCGGTCTCTATGGTGGTTTCTTCCTCCACTACTTCATCATCCAGTTCAGGTTCATCAATGTGATCCCGCATGGCATCAATAATAGACTGAGCGGTCGGGAATTTTTCATTGAGAAGATCAAGGGTGCTCAGATCCCTGTTAATGGCGGACGGTCCCGCATATTTCTTTTCTGCGCTTGCTGCCAGTACGTGGGGCCTTCTGTAGTAGATCGTAAGAATCATCTCTGCTTTTCCGGGAGCCATTATATTATGGGAATCCTGAAAAAGTGTCTGAAGCAGTATAATTCTGTTCTGTCCCTGTTTATATATTTTATTTAATGATCTCAGCTTTTCAAGAAATTCAATACTTTTTTCTGCTGTGAAATCAAAATTTCCAATGCTGTGAAAATTAGCTGTATGTTTTAAAGGTCTTGCAAAATCTGTATAGCCGTCCTGCATTGCATATAAAACCATCAGCAATGCTCCGAACGGAGGCCATCCGTACGGCTGAAGTTCTTTCAGAATCTCCATGACATATGGCCTGTAAGCTATAGCCCCAACTCCCGGAATGGAGATAAGGTTATTATCATGGTACCCGGAATCCCCGGCGATATCTTCGTCGGTCTCCCACTCCCAAAAGTAATTTTCGTATGACTGGAAATATTCGTTCAGATCCATTCTTTTGTTTTTTCAGTAAGACGGAATGAGCTTACAGACAGCTCCCTGAAGTCTTCTTTTTTTATGGGAAGATAGGTTCCGTCTTCGTTCCACATCAGCCATTTGTCAGACTCTTTATTATATTTTTGCTGCAGCAGTGAGCTTAAATTTTTAAATTCGAAATCAAAACCTGCAGGCAAAAGGTGTCCATCTCTGGTCCAGTATGTTTTTCCGGGCAGACTCAATAAGGGAGCTCCCAGGAACAAAGCTTTATCACCGATCACAATCCATTCGATTTTTTCAAGTTTAAATTTCGGTTGTGCAGGAATAGTTTGTTTAATCTCTTCTATTGTACTTAATAATGCCACAACAGAATGTTCTTCGCCACCCTGTATTAATCTGACCTCAATTTTTTCGTCAATTCCAAAATAATTATTGTTAGAAGCTGGAAAAGTAAGACGCAGTGCTTTATCTATTGGTGACCAAAGCAAAGCTGTCCTCGTCTTTTTGCTTGGTACCAGTGCTTCTTTTTTAAATAGAAGTCCTTCACGTAATTCGTATAGTACAAAATTAGGCAGCTGCTGGATATCTGCAGATACAGCCTGTTCTTCGGTGAAGCCTTTCAGCCACACTGTATCATCGTCCACTGCGATCTGAACATTTTTCCAGTCCCGGATAGAACCCAGAAAATCTTCATCAGCGCGGGGAAGTTCTGCCCAGAATTCTTTTATACGCTTTGAAGAATCTTCTGCCATAAGTTTTCAATTTCTTGCTGAATATATTGTTTCTGTTCCGGATTTCTGATCCAGTCGCAGCGTGTCTGCAGGTATCTCAGTTTGTCTTTGATGACATTCTGTTCTTCAAAACTGAGCATTCCGCTGTTCCACTTTTCCACCAGGATCTTTACATCTTTCATCACTTCCTCAGGATTCGGAGTTTTGTTCTGCATAGCCTGTGGATGGGATTTCGGATTATCATCTTTTTCAATGGTCCTGTTGATAATTCCTTCCAGAATCTCGATCTGCTCTTCCGTGTCCCAGATATGCTTCAAGACCCAAAGGTCGGAAAGCACAGCTTCATTTCTGCCACAGATAAGAGCGCTGGCTGCAATCAGATTTTGGAGTTTTACAGCTCTACGGTCGGAAATAGCAATTCCCGTATTTCTCAGACTGATAATGGTATTTAAATAAACTTCATAAATGGGTCTCAGGTCAATTGTTTTACATAGATTCTGAAGTTCCCTGATTTCATCCGCATGAATTTCAGGAATATTGGTTTCTATCTGGTTTTCGAGTTTTCTTCCAGCCAAAAGTACTTGCTGAAGCAGTTCAGGATTTACATAATCAACATTAATTCTAACCAGAAAACGGTCAAACAATGCATTTAGAGATTCATCTTCCGGAAGAACGTTACTGGCTCCTACAAACATAAGGGCAGGTAAATGTTTCGTTTCTTTTCCTCTTTTGAATATTTTTTCGTTCAGAGCTGTCAGAAGTGAATTCAGGATTGCAGAATTGGCATTGAAAATCTCGTCCAGAAAAACCAGCGATGCTTCGGGCATCATTCCTTCGGTATTGGTAAGAAGTTCTCCTTCTTTTAATTTCCGGATATCGAAGGGACCGAAAATTTCGTTCGGTTCTGTAAATCTTGTTAATAGATATTCAAAGTTCCGGCCGTCTTTCATGGTTTTTGACAACGTTCGTACAATCGCGGATTTTGCTGTACCGGGAGGACCATACAAAAAGGCATTTTCTTTTGCTAAAAGGCATATTCCCAACAGATCTACAACATCATTTTTTCCTACGAAAGTGTCTTTTACGTAGTTGAGAACGGTATTAAGTTTTGTAATATTTTGAGTCATCAGTATTTTATTTAATGAAAAATCTTAATAATAAAAAATATATGAATCCACTTATAATCAGTGACAGCATAAGATCAATGTAAAAGGTCAGCGGCAATTCAAAATACTTAAAAACCAATAAAAGATCTGCCACAATAATGACTATGGACAACAGTAATGCAAGATAGGAAGACAGCGAAGTAATGATCATCAGTACCGCAATTAAAATGAAATACATCATTGTAGCTGCCACTATAAAAAAGTATTTTCCATAAATCTCATACTGGCTATGAATGAATGTCACAAAATCCGAAAAATCCTGTTTTCCTGACATAAGATTCCAGGTATTGGTTCCTAAATCACTGAACATACTGACAGTATTATTTCCAAGTATAAGATTCGTAACCACAAAGAGAATCAGAAAAAAAATGGTTATCATCGTCTGGAAGGCGATATTATTTTTTTTGGTTTTTGCCTCATTCTGCTTTAGTTCCAGACTGTTCAGTATAGCATCTTCATCAGAATGAATGTTGACATAGCTGGAAAGTGGTATATAACCGAATTTAACCTTAACATTGTTTCTGAGGGTATAAGAATATAACGGTTTTGAGAATGACATAAACATATGAATCTCACTCACCTTATTTTTAAAGATGACCTTTTGGGCGTAATATGCCAAAATACCGAAAATAAAAAAATAGGAAGCTGTTACAAAACCAATTGTAACTGCGGTATTAATCTCCATGTTCAACAATCTTTAAATCTCTCCAATATGTTTCTTTGTGTAATCCGAATTCTGCAATCAGCAGTTTATTAATATAAGGAATTTCTGCCAGTTCATAAGCTTTCTTTTCAACAATTCTTTCCAGGTATAATTTCCGGTAAGTTTTGTCTTTCAGTTCTTTTTCCCAGTTGATTTTTTCCAGATTAAGATGATACCCAATCCCTGAATAATGGAATTGTGTTAAAATATTTTCCAGAATTTTAACCAACGGATCATTAGGATCAGCAGTATGCAACAGTGATGCTATCTGGGGCAAAAATCTTAATGACAGATCTGCCGATAAAATAGATGATGTATCATATGGTGCTTTCAACTTTGGAATCAGTTTATCCAGATCTTTTGCCGTATTCTCCCTGATAAGATAGAGCTGAGCACTGTAATACAAAACCTTTGCAGCCCAAACCGCCGTTTCTTTCTGACAATGGATTTCCGAAGACAAAAATTCAAGTCTTTCTTTTTCGAATTCTGTTTCAAAATAATCTCCGGCTTCCTGTTCTTCTTTTTTTGAGATCTCCTGCAAATTTGAAAAAACAGTAATGCAGCTGCTTTTCCGCAGCAAAAAAATAGTGTCTAAAAATGGGGATTTAGGTTCCATCATCTAACAAAAATAAAACTATTTCGCAGAGAATAAAACTTTTATGTGAGTGATTAATGTTAAATAATAGTTCTTTTTTATAATTTACAAAAACATTGATTCAGTTGGAGCTAAGATGTTGTTATTTTATGGTTTTGCTCTCGCAGATTTAGCTGATAACGCAGATGATTGTGCTTAATTTATTTACATTCATATAAGCTTCGTAAGTTTTAAAGCTTCATAGAGGTAAGCCTATTCCAGCTTTCGGCCCGCGTCTTCGACGCGGGCCGAAAGCTGGAATGAAAGCTGCATTTTTTAAAATTACATATCAATCGGTTATTTCAATAATGTTATTTTCTGGATCGAGAATGACACTTTCATAGTATCCGTCACCTGTTGTACGTGGTTCTCCGGCAATGGTATAGCCGTCTTTTCTTAAAATTTCTGTCAGTTCATCTACTTTTTCTTTACTTCCTGTGGAAAAAGCAAGATGAATAATCCCGAATTGCTGGGATTCGTAGGAATTTTCACTTTCCTTAATATCCGGTCTGGTCATCATCTCGAGGCGGCATCCGTTTTCAAAGCTTAAAAAATAAGACTGAAACTGTTTTACAGGATTGTGATACTTTTCATTGGATACAGCTCCAAAATATTTCTGATAGAATGCTCTGGTCTTTTCCAGGTCTTTTACCCAGATGGCAACGTGTTCGATTTTCATTGGTGCTTATCTTTTAATTTTTAGCTAAAATAGTAAAGAAGGCCTGGAAACACTTCTTCTCTGTTATTTCTTTTTGATACTGTATTTACATAATTATGATTTTATATTCTCTCCTTGATTAGGTAGGTTTTGTCTGTGAAATCCATAAAAATGTCCCTTTTCATTAATCACCCCGTCAGATTTTCAATCTGCCACCTCTCCAAGGAAAGGGAATTTATCTCCCAAAAACGTATCATACTGAACAAAAAACCTTTGGGTGTTTCAATCTAAAAGTTGTTATCTTTGTCCCTTCAAAATAACATTATGAGTATTCACATCAGTGCAAAAAAAGGAGAAATTGCTAAAGTAGTATTACAGCCGGGGGATCCGCTCCGTGCACAATATATTGCTGAAAATTATTTGGAAAATGCTAAACTGGTCAGCAAAACAAGAGGAATCTTTTATTATACCGGTCTTTATAAAGGCAAGGAAATTACTGTAGGAGCCAGCGGAATGGGCTTTCCAAGTATTGGAATCTATTCTTTTGAATTGTTTACAGAATATGAGGTAGATACTATCATCAGAATTGGGACTTGCGGAGCTTATACCACAGATCTTAAACTTTTTGATATTTTAAATATTGAAAACGCAGCAAGTGAAAGTACCTACGCAAAGTATGCATGGGAAATTGAAAATGAGATTCTTCCTCATCAGGGAAATATCTTTGAAACCATTAACCAGACTGCACAGGAGCTTTCTTTAGCGGCAAAAGCAATCAATGTACACAGCAGTGATATTTTCTACAGAAAAGATCAGAATATTCCAGCAATTGCTACAAAATATAACTGCCCTGCTGTAGAAATGGAGGCTTTCGGATTATTTGCGAATGCTCAGTATTTAGGAAAAAATGCAGCTACAATCCTTACGGTAACGGATATCATTCCTACCCATGAAAAGATTTCTGCTGATGAGAGAGAGAAAGCCCTTAAACCAATGATGGAGCTGGCTTTGGAATCTGCATTAAAAAGTCTTTAAAAGAAAAAATTAAGTTGCTGTTTTGCAGCTTTATCATAAAAAAAGAGCTTTACTTTGTGAGTAGAGCTCTTTTTTATAGTCTGAAAAAATTCCGGGCGGTTTCTGTGGTTGCATCTGCAATTTCAGAAATACTCATTTTTTTCCAATGGGCTATGGTCTGTGCCACGTAAGGCAGAAAAGAAGGTTCATTACGGCGGTTCTGCATTCTGGGCATATTTTTCGGAAGCATGAAAGGTGCATCGGTTTCTATCATCATCCGGTCCAGAGGAGTGTATTTTATAACGTCTTCCAGATGTTTAAATCTTTTATCGTCACTTATAGCTCCGGTAAATCCTAAATAAAATCCTTTATCCAGATATATTCTGGCTTCATCCAATGTTCCGGTAAAACAATGGACAACGGCTTCTGGTAATCCGGAAAGATATTCATCCGTAATTTCATTAAATCTTTTAAAAGCGGATCTTTCATGAAGGAAAAGTGGCTTATTAACCTCTACAGCCAATTCAAGCTGAGCTTTGTAGCATTTTTCCTGAACAGGTCTGGGAGAAAAATCCCTGTCAAAATCAAGTCCGCACTCCCCCACCGAGATCACATGATCCAGTTTCAAAAGGTTTTTGAGTTCCCTGATGCTTTCCTGATTAAAAGACTTCGCATCGTGTGGGTGAGTTCCTGCCGTGGAAAATAAAATTTCAGGATAATCTTCCGCTATTTCAGCTGATTCCCTGCTTCCCCGTACGCTTGTACCAGTGAGGATCATCTGCTCTACCCCGTTATCAAGGGCACGGTTGATAATTTCTTCTTGTTCATTATAGAACTGTTTATTGGTCAGATTAATGCCAATATCAATGTATGTATTCATTTGTTTTTGTTTTGTTTTTTTGTGTAAAAGTATCTTATAATATTGGGGCTTTTCAGGACATTCATAAAGTCTTTCTCAGAGTAAAATCCACGATAAACAGAATACTTTGTTCTGTTATGTTCCTTCGTTATTTTTACCCAGATTGTTTTACGTCTGCCTTTTCTGGTTTTTTTTAATTTAAAAGTTTCACTAAGTTGATCTTCGATAGCTGCTTTTTCTGTTCTTCTCCATTTTTTATTGCCATACTTCTGTAGTTCCTGAGAGATTTTTCCATATTCACCAGCTCTGAAACTGCTTTTGTTATAAATATTTCTCATTTGCTGTTCATATTAAAAAGGAAAGCAAGCAGGATTCGAACCCGCAAATCACATTAGCAGTGTGTGTTTTTCCGTTAAACTATTGCTTCCGTTTATTTGAAAATTTAAGAGTTTACTATTTTTTTGTTTTTTACTTTTAATAATAAAAATGAAAGGAAACCCGGTTCAAACCGATAATGTACTGTTTAAAAGCCGGTTTTCCAGATTAAACTGTTCCTTTCATTTATCCTATTCTGCGAAACGTACGGGATTCGAACCCGCAACCTCCTGCCGTGTCGGAACAGGGCTCTTCCATTTGAGTTAACGTTCCTCCTTTTACCAAGTATTTATTTTATAATTTTTCAGCAGTACCCCGCTGTAATAATTCCCTTTCATACCTTCAGCGATGGGATGAAGTATTCTCGCTGCTCCGTCCACAGAGTCCAGCGGTGGCACATATCCCTGCTCAAACTGCTTTTTTCTCAGGCTTTCTTTGGCTCCTGTGGAAATCCATCCTACATCTACAGCACTCATATAGATCTGGTCTTTTTCAAATTCCTTTGCAGAAGTAAACGTCATCATATTCAATGCAGCCTTTGTCATATTGGTATGCGGATGAAATATCGTTTTATTATCATAGCTGAAAATCCCCTCTGAAGATGTGACATTAATGATAAATTTTTCCTGAAATCCTGAGTTTTTCATTAAAGGTTTCAGTTCCTTGATCAGAAAATAAGGAGCAATATGATTAATAAGATTTACCTCCACCAGCTCATACATTGAAACTTCTTCCAACGTTGAATTCCAGCTTGTTTTTTCCCTGTTGTCTACCGGCTGGCCGAAACGTGTGAGAGAAACCTGAGTTTCTTCATTATGTGCGTATTCCAGCCTGGTTATTTCACCTGAAATTTCAGTCTGATTAGGAAAAAGATTCTGAACCTCTTTAAATTGAATTAGTTTTTCCTTTTCACGTCTGATAATTGGGAGATAGTATTCATCAGGATACTTGATCGTCTGAGCCGCATTATTGATCAGGATATCCAGTGTTTCAAAATTGTTTTTATAAAAATCTATAAAATCCTGTATCGCTTTTAAATTCCTGAGATCAAGACCATATATCCAAAGTCTTTCTTTCCAGTTTTCGTAATCTGCTTCCTGCTGCATCAGTTCCAGAGCCAGTGCCGGAAAACGGGTTGTCAAAACCAGATTGGCCCCGTTTCTCAGCAATTTCAAAGCTGTGGCGAATCCTACTTTTACCCTTCCTCCTGTCAGAATAATATTTCTTCCTGTGAGATCTGCCGTTTCAAAACGTTTTTCATAGTTTTCCGCGGCACATTTCGGACACAATCTTGTGTAAAAGGAATGGGCATAATGATAGCCCTCATTACAGCAGTAGCAGTTTTTTGGAATCTGAAGCCTGGTGAGCTTCGTTTCATCTTTTTCATCATCATGAAAATCAGAAACTCCTGCCAATGCCTTTTGCATCAGTACAGCGCCAGAATTAACCGTCAAATCATGAGATTTCATCTGAGAATAATTTTCCTGACGGTTTTGTTTTTTTGCATTTTTATGAATTTTCGTGATCAGCCCTGAAAATGTTTTATTGTCAGGATTGAGAAACGGGTCATCTTTCAAGGCATTAAGCACCTTAAGACATATCTCCCATTCGTTTTGTGAAAATCTCTGTTCTGAAAAATCCATAGCTTCAGTTTATATCTGCAAAATTATTTACTTGATGCGCAATCTTTTTACGCAGTTAAAAATTTCATTCTATTTCGTTGATAAATTTTTCCAGGAAACCGATCAACTGTTTACCGCCATGACTCCACCTGATCCCATGCCCTTCTTTTTCCCTGACTTCAAAAACGAGTTCATGTTTATAGTGATAGAAAACATTCCACCAGGTTCTGTTGTTCAGAATATAAATGATCTTTTCCATCACTTTCTCCTGTTTCTGCTGGTTGTTTCCTTTGATCTCGCCCCAGAATTGGTCATCCATCCTTCCAATATGTTTTTCCAATGCCCTCTGTGCAATGGTGATTTCACTGTTAAAAGGTTTCCGGCAGGCTTCAAGCAGAATATTCTGTAAGGGAGGAACCGCATTTTCATCACGGATACTGGCGGAAGTCATGCGCTGTCCTAAAATATTCAGCCAATGTTCAAAAGGAATTTTTTCAAGCCGGGATGCTTTCACCTCATCGGTGTCATTGCTTTGAAATATATTGATGAAAAGATTGAAACTTTCTTTTCTGTCCATCTTAATTTCCTCATTAAAATAGGGAAACTCCCATTCAAAGTTATGCTCCTGAAATTTCCGGAGATTATTGTCTATGTTTTGCAGATGTTCTTCAGCGAGAACATCCTGATATTGATCTTTCCAGGAATCAGAAAATAAAGGGATATAAGGGCTAAATGAATTCATTTTTTAAAACAGTCTGACTAAATTAACTTCAAGCTTTTCTTTTTCTATCAAATATCCGATAAGATTGAACCATTGTTTGCAGTTATCTAATATCCAGGCATCTGACGAGACTGCTATCTGAGATTTTTCCGCTAAAAATTTATCCGGATTATATTCCAGCTCTGCTTCCCAGTTCAGATTATTTTCTACAGCAAAATCATAAATAATCTGTTTAATTCTTCCACTGTTGGAAACGGGTTTATCAAAAATCCAGATTAATTTTTGTACTTCTGCTTTCTGAAAAAATGCAGCTATAAGTTCTACTGCTCTTAAAGTCTGATTTACTCTTTTATAAGTTCCGTGAACCCCGGAAAGGTCGCGAAAGCATCCGTCTGATCCTTCAAATATGTAGGCTCCGGAAAGCAGGCTTTCCATCAGGATCAGTACATTGAAACCATCCAGATACAGAACTTTATTTTTCAGTTCCGAAACTTCCAGTTGTCTGCATTTTCTGTCCTCTATTTGTTTTTCCGATGCAGAAGCCCCACGCAATGCCTGAATTTGACGGGTTTTCATCCTGTACCTGTTGCCTGCAAGCTCGGATGAAGCTTTTTCCGGATAATCCCTGCTTAATAAGTACATCATATCCTGAACTGCCATTTTCAGCTTATCAATCTGCTTTTGTGAGCCGAACAAAGTATCATCACCTGTATTTTTCCCGCGGTTTCTGTTATTCATACTCAAAAATAGTTTTTTAAACGGATATAATTACAGCTATATGACTTTAACGTCACATTACTTATCAATTTACCAATACCTGAAATATAGAGTTATACTTTTTACAACAAAAGAGATATTTCGTACAACTTTTTGATTTCCATAAAGAATATGTTTGCAGTGAAAAAAAATATTGATTATGAATACACTGAAAAAATTATCCTGCCTGCTTACTGTAATGTTTATGTTTTCTGTTTTTTTATCATGCTCTGATAATGATGATAGCATGGAGCAACAGATTACTCCTTCAGAGGTCCTTTCTTCAACACCATGGGAAACTACGGCTGCGAAGGATAAAAACGGAAACCAGGTAGCTTTAACAGATGCAAGCGTAGCCGGATTTGTAGGTTTTGCCTACTTTAAAACTGACGGAACTTTCGCCATTTACAATCTTAGTGATGTCCTGAGATCAAGAGGTACATGGACTGTAGACCCTCAGGGAAAAACGAGAACTATCACATCACTGAATCCGGACGGAACTTCAGTTTTTACCCGCACTGTTGATATTCTTGTACTGAATGCTAATGAATTTACCTATAGAATTCATACAAATCCAAATGATCCGTCTGTTTATTACGATATTATCCATACAAAAACAGCTCATGCTGAACCAGCCAACGGACAGCTTACTCTGGCTTCCACGCCCTGGGAAACCACAGGTGCCAAAGATAAGAACGGAAGCCCGGTAGCTCTAACAGATGCAAGTGTAGCCGGATTTGTAGGGTATTCTTATTTTAAAGCAAACGGAACTTTTACTATTTACGGCCTGAATGATGTTCTGAGGTCTCAGGGAAACTGGTCTATTTCCCCGGATGGAACAAAAAGAACGATCACGGCTCTGGATGCAAACGGAAATGTACTTTTCACGAGGGTTGTTGATATTCTTACTTTGAATAGCTCAGAATTTACTTACAGAATTATTCCTGATGCGGGAAATCCATCTGTCTATTATGATATTATCCATAGCAAAGTGAATCATCAGGAACCATAAATGTTTTTTAGTTAGTTGTTTATGAATGGAAAATCCGGCCCAAATTTGGGCCGGATTTTAAGTTTAATATCGTTGGGGTATGATTAATAAAGTGGAAGGGATTCCTTAATAATGCTATGTTTTTAACGCAAAATTTTAAGTTTTTTAATGCATATTTTAAGGAGGTAAAGAAATAATCAATCAAAGATTGATTTGACTAAGCCTACTTTTCAGGTTTATATCTGTTTAGAATTTAAGTTTACATAAATTCCTGCCACCATTTCTTCCAGAGTATTTCTCCCAAGTGATCAAGATCTGCTTTTTCACCAATTAAAGGAAGTGTAATGGGTATATTGTTTTCGTCCGCATATTTTGAAACAAGCTCCAGAGGTTCAAACCAGGGATGCTGAGCTAGTTTAAATTTAGAATTATGGACAGGAATAAAGTTTCCGGCTTTCAATTCCTGTACTTCTTTGATGATCTGTTCGGGAAGGCTGTGAATATAGGGCCATTTTTCATTGTACTGCCCACATTCCATTACGGCAAGATCAAATGGTCCGTATTTCTCCCCGATTTCTGAAAAGTGGTTTCCATAGCCACTGTCGCCCCCTAAAAATAATTTTTTAGACGGAGTCTGTAATACAAAAGAGGTCCACAGCGAAATATTCCGGTTCAGGAGCCTTCCTGAAAAATGCCTTGCCGGAGTCAGGGTAATTTTGAAACCTTCAGCTAAATCAACACTTTCCCACCAGTTTTTCTCGATAATATTTTCTGTATCCCAGCCCCAGTATTCAAAATGCTGTCCGGTTCCCAGTCCGCAGATTACTTTACCTACTTTATCTTTGAGTGTCTGAACAGTTGAATAATCCAGATGGTCCCAATGATCATGGGAAATCAGAAGAAAATCTATCTCCGGCATATCTTCCGGCTTATAATGGTCTGAGCCGGGGAATGCTTTTATAGAGCCGGGCATTGGCGACGCATTACCGCTAAACACCGGGTCTGCCAGGAATTTCTTGCCATCAACCTGAAGGAAATAAGAACTGTGACCAAACCATACAAGAACATTTTCTTCCGGTTTAAGGTTTTTCAGATCTGTCACTATAAATGGAACAGGTGATTTCGGGGTAACATTTTCTATTTTGCATAAGGTCTGCAGAAGTAATTTGGTCATACTTTCTCCTTCTAACAGTGCGGGTGTGGGAAGTATATTCTGAAATTTTCCGCTGGTATAATTGGGTAATGTACTGAAATATATTTTTCGTTTTTCATTGGGAAATTGTCCCATTTGTTTCTTTAAATTCATTCTGTTGTTTTTTTACGTTCTGAATCCCGGTATTTAAGGTTTAATCAGAAGAATAAATATAGGAATAGATTTCTTATTTATAGTCATCAACGAACAAAGGGGGTATTTTACTTTATATTATTAACCCCTTTTTATAAAATAATTCTCACTAAAATACAGCAGAATCTGAAAAATACGTTTTTAATAAAAATTCCGGCGCCTATGAATTTTTTATTATTTTTTTTATCTGGTGTAACAAACTTCGGGCAATAACTGTCTTATTGGTGAAATACCACTTTGAATGAAAATAATTATATGTTCGATAGCTTTATTAATGGGATCTCTGGTCTTTGCACAAGAAAAAAATGATACAATCAAGCAGAAGGAAAATCAGATTGAGGGTGTTACTTTAACTGCAAGAAAACCAACTGTAGAGTCCAAAGTGGACAGAACGGTGTTCAATGTATCCAATAGTTCTATCCTCGCGGGAAATACAACCTGGGACGTTCTTAGAATGACCCCTTTGGTGAGTATTGATAATAATGATGCTGTAAAAGCTGAAGGTGAATCGGTGACGGTTTATATCAACGACAGGAAGTCTGTTTTTACAGGTAAGGAATTAAAAGAATATCTGAAAACCATTCCTGCAGACAACCTGATGAAAATTGAGGTAATCACAAGTCCGTCTTCCCGGTATGAAACAACCGGGTCGGTCATCAATATCGTACTGAAAAAGAGGGATGATGAAGGAATGAAAGGCAGCGTAACCTTTAATAACAGACAGAATACCAAAAATTCACAGTATACGAATCTTAATCTTAACTATCATAAGAAAAATTTTACACAAACCCTTATCGGAAGTTACAGTGATAACACTTATTTCCAGAAAAACACCAGTGTAAACAGCCTGTACAAGGATAATGATGTCACTAATATCATTAACGAGACCCTGGGAAAAAGTAAAAGCCCTTCAATATCTTCTACTTCTGAATACGAATTGAATGATAAAAATAATATAGGTCTTATTCTGGAATATTATCAGAGTAAAAACACTTCCACTTCTGATGCAGACCTTATCAGAACCAAGAATGATACATTATTTGAGGCTTATCATCAGGATCAGAATGTAGCAGGACGATACCGTACATTAGGTACAAACATCTTTTATAAGTATTATGATAAGGAAAAGAACAGAATCCTGGATGTTAATTTAGGTACCAATTACAATTCCCAAAAAAATGAGAATGAGTTCTTAAAGACCTATAATACTTCACCGGATATCAATCAGCTTGGCATCAATTCTCATGAACAGATGCGAAACTATTACATAAAGGTAGATTATACACAGCCTCTCGGTAAAGGAGGTAATTTTGAAGTGGGTGGAAAAATGGACTTCAACAACAATGTAATTCCAAATAATTTAACCGGAAAAAATGCAGATGGCCTTCGTACAAATGATGTTTTTCATTATGAGGATAATATCAATTCCCTGTATGTGAACTTCAGTAAAACTTTCTTCGAAAAGCTGGAAACGAGAATCGGAGTCCGCTACGAACATATTGACTATAAAATGAGACAAGATGTGGCTGGAACGGAAAGAAAGGATTCTTACGGCACTCTGCTTCCCAATTTATTGCTGAAATATTCTTTTTCGGATAAATATGATCTGAGTTTCACTTATAACCGTAATCTCTGGCGTCCGTGGTATGCGGAATTCAATCCTTTTCTGGTCCCTACAAATGACGGAACATTTTCCCGCGGAAATATGGATCTGGAACCCAATCCAAGCCATAGGCTTTATATGAAATTCGGAATTCTGAAAAAATATTTCCTTTCTGCAAGGTATATGTATACAGATCAGGACTACTGGACTTCTTTTACTGAGGAAGGCGGTAAAACAGTTACCCTGCCTGCCAATTTCAGTGGGAAAGTGCAAAAATATTACCTGTTTGCCAATACTAACCAAACTTTCCTGAAAAACAAACTAAACGTGAATGTAGGAATCGGATGGTATTATATAGATAATCATGACTTTAATGAGGTAAACGACCTGAAAGGTAAAAATTACATCAGTTATATAGGGGCTTCAGCTAATCTGTCGTATACAAACCTGTTTAATAAAAATATTAATCTGAGTGCATGGGTGGAACTTTCAAACCAGAATAACGGAAATTCCTATGCCAACAGAGTGAATGTTTTCCACAATATTTCAGCTACAAAAATATTCCCTAAAACACAGATGGAAGTAAGCCTTCAGCTGATGAATATTTTCAGCAGGCCTAATTTTGATACCACCACTTACAGCCAGGACGGAACTTTCAGGTCTTCTCTGAGATCAGACTGGTATGGTTTTTCACTTTCATTCGTAAAACGTTTCGGAAACCAGAAAGTAAAAGGAAATACGAAGACAGATGTTGAAAAAAACGGCGGCGGTGGAAAATAAGTAATCATTGAAAACTACAATAATATTAAAAATTTAAAACATTATTTAGTCATATAAATTCATTGATTTTTAATTAGCTATTAATTTCATTTATACAAAATAAAAAATCACATATATAAGATTTATTTATATATTAGTAGTTAATTATAAACTAAAAAATATGAAAAATATTAAGAAAATTTCAAGAGAGAATTTAAAAGCAATCAAAGGAGGTCTTAGATACTGTAACGAAGAGCAACATTGCAGCTAGCTCAACATTCTGTTGTGCTAATGGAGTTTGCCGACCTTTAGATTCTGTTTACTGCCAGATTGAATTATAATTAAAAGTATGCACATTAGCTTAAACTGATAATACTTTATTTCAAAATACTGCCTCTGAGTCATCAGGGGCTTTTTTATTTGCTTACAATGTATTTCTAATTAAAATAACAAACTGATTTACAACAATTTACATGATATCAAAATTGATAAGTATAAAAGTACATGTATAATATAAGCATAATTTGTAATTTTAGCCCTTATATCTCTTTTTAATTAACGATAACACAAATGAACCCCTTAAATCCTTTTTTTGCCATTGTCATATTCCTGATTGTCTTTGGAACTGCGTATCTGATCAACCTAAAATATAAATTTTCAAATGATAATGTAAGGTTTGAAACAATAGACGGACTCAGGGGATTTCTTGCCTTCGGAGTATTTATTCATCATTCTGCTATTTGGTTTCAATTTTTACAGATCAAGAGCTGGGAATTGCCAAAATCAAATTTATACTCCCACTTGGGACAAACCAGTGTTTCATTCTTTTTTATGATTACTGCATTTTTGTTTGTAACGAAGCTATTGAATACCAATAAGGAAATTGATTGGAATGCCATATTTATTTCCAGATTTTTCAGATTAGTTCCCATGTATTTTGTCTCACTATTAGTGTTGGTACTGATTGTATTTATAATAAGCAACTGGGAATTAAAAGTAACGTTTACTGAATTAGTAAAAGAATTATTTTACTGGGTAACTTTTACCATTTTTGGCACCCCTTCAATAAATACCTATTCAAATACATCTATTATAAATGCAGGGGTTGTTTGGTCACTTCCCTATGAGTGGCTTTTCTATTTCAGCCTTCCTGTCATTTCCCTTTTAATGCTAAAAAAAGTAAACTCAATAATGTATTTAATTATCAGTATTATTTTTATTGTGCTTTTTTACAAATTCAAAGGGGCCAACATACATCATTTCCTTTCCTTTGCCGGCGGAGCGATATCTCCATTCCTTATCAAATATGGCCCGAAGAAAATAAAATATGATTCCGCCTTCTTCAGCATAATTATTTTGCTTTGTTTAGCATCAATTTTATACTTCCCGACTCCGAACAGCTTTTATTGTAAATTTTTAATCATTGTAATATTCAACTTGGTTGTTTTAGGAAACAGTATTTTTGGAATACTAAAAAATTCCACTTTAAAATTCCTGGGTGAAATATCCTATAGTACCTATCTAATTCATGGTATAATTCTTTTTATCGTAATGTATTTTATTTTCGGTTTTGAAAAAGCAACGAGTTTATCACCAACAGAATTCTGTATAACCATATTTATTATAACCCCGCTTGTTGTGTTGGCCAGTTTCTTATCTTATAAAAAAATTGAGCATCCTTTTATGGTTTACTCAAAAAAATATCTGCGTAAAAGGCAAAATGTAAAACAGGAACTTCTAGAAAAACAAGGCGAAATGTATACAAAATAGAAGTATTGGAAAGAACAAAATAAAAAACCAATGTCCAGATTAAAACAAATAAGAGAACTGCAAAATCTAACTCAGGAAGAACTCTCTGAAAAATCAGGAATTTCTGTCAGAACAATTCAAAGGATTGAATCAGGAATAAATCCTAAGGGACATACACTTAAAACACTTTCCAAAGCCCTTGAAATAAAGGAAAAAGAATTATTAAATGACCCAATAAACCCTGAACCCAACATAACCGTTGAAGAACCTGCTCAAACTCCTGGAAAGAATGATTCAACAGATTATTCAAAAATCAAGCTGATCAATTTTTCTTCTATTTTATTTGTGGTACTTCCACCTCTTAATATTTTGGCTCCGCTTATTCTTTCTCAGGTATTAAAACAGAGGAATCCTATAACAAAACAGATAATCACTCTTCAGATTTTTTGGACCGTTCTGGCACTCATCATTTTTATGTTGGGAATCTTTTTAAAGCTTGGACGTTCATTTACAATAGTATTAATAATCCTGATTGTTCTTTCCAATATCTTTTTAATTCTCCGTAATGCTGCTGAAATTGACAGAAACCACAAGCTCCGTTACAAGCTGAATTTCAATATAATATAATTTCCGACAGGCAATTGTCAGGTTCTTGGCGGGTTGATTTTTTGGCAACAGAATGTCTAAGTTTCAATATTTGCAAAAAATTGAAACAATGACAAAAGTCCCTTTTTTACTGCTCGCTATTTTTATATTCTCATCTCAAAAAATTGATGCACAAACAGATCCGTCAGACAATCTTTATACTACCATTCCAGCTAAGGATAGTTTACTGTTTTCCGTTGGCTTTAATACTTGTAATATTAAGCAATACGAAAATTTATTGAGCGAAAATCTAAAATTTTACCATGACAAAGATGGAATTTCTGATAAAGCCAAATTTTTAAATGATTTAACAAACGGACTTTGCAAAAACCCAAAAATCCGTCAGGTGAAAAGAGTTCTGATAAAAAAAAGTACAGAAATTTCTCCACTTTATAAAAATGGAGCTCTTTATGGAGCTGTTCAAAACGGGGCTCACTTATTTTACGAGAGTCCCGGAAGCAAACCGGGTTTTGCAAAATTCACCAATGTTTGGGAGCTGGAAAATGGAGACTGGAAACTGACCACATCTCTAAGTTTTGATCATCAGACAGCAACGGAACAACAAACAGAAAATCTATTTTCTGATGATACTGCTATTGAAAGCTGGCTGAGAGAAAATAATATTAAAACACTCGGACTTGGAATTATTGAAGGAGGAAAATTAAAGCAGGTGAAAGTTTTTGGTGAGATAAAAAATGGAATTTCAGCTCCCTATAATACCATTTTCAATGTTGCTTCACTTACAAAACCCATCACAGCAATGGTTGCTTTGAAGCTGGTAAGTCTGGGAAAATGGAACCTTGATGAACCTGTATATAAATACTGGACAGATCCGGATATATCAAACGATCCAAGAACTAAGAAACTGACGACCAGACTTATTTTGAGCCACCAGACCGGTTTTCCAAACTGGAGATGGCAAACTGAAAATAAAAAATTAAAATTTGAATTTGAGCCAGGTACAAAATATCAGTATTCCGGTGAAGGATTTGAATATTTGCGAAAAGCTCTTGAAAATAAATTTAAAAAATCACTGGAACAATTAGCTGCAGAGCTTATTTTTCAACCCCTAAAAATGAGTAATACAGATTACATTTGGAATAAAAGTACAGCCGAATCCAGATTTGCAATTGGCTACGATAAAGATGGGAAGCCATACGAAATCGTCAAAAATAAAACTTCAAATGCAGCTGATGATTTACATACCACAATAGAAGATTATGGAAACTTTCTTGTAGACATTTTGAATGGAGGAAGCTTAACAGAAAATGTTTATCTGGAAATGCTTAAAAAGCAGGTTGAAACCAAAGAAAACAAATATTTCGGATTAGGTTTTGAAATATATGATCTCGGAAAAGGAAATTTTGCGATTTCTCATGGTGGATCAGACTTTGGCGTACAATGTATTATTTTTCTACTTCCAAAGACCAAGCAAGGAATTCTAATTTTTACAAACTCTGATGTAGGGTATAAAGTTTATGATAAATTTCTCATTCAATATTTAGGCGAGAATGGAAAAAAACTCATTGAAATTGAAACAAAATAAAAAACCCGTAGTACTTTTAAAGTATTACGGGTTTTTGTTGTGGTCCCGATCCCACCTAGGCTCGAATCAGGGACATCTGGGTTATCCCCCAGTCTCCCTAACCAACTGAGCGCTATGCATTTATACAAAACACACCAAGTGAAAAATGTTAAGTTTGTATATCTAAAAGTTTGCCTTTTAGTTAGAATTCAATAGTAATCCATCATCATTAAAACTCATACAGCTATCTTTTGTAATTATAATACTATCAAGAAGAGCTATATCAAGTAATTTACAAACTGTGTTAAATTTTTCATAATTGCTAAATCTGAATTACTTGGAGTAAGATTTCAACTTGGATGATTGTACACCAGTATTAGTTGTGTGGCATGCCATTTAAGAGCTATAGCTAAAATAGTTCGTATATTTACTATTGAACTGTCTATACAGCCTTTGGATAATTCATACCCCAAAAAAGTAAGCAATTCTAGACTGGGGGATTATCTCCATATTGTAAGTTGCTATAAAAATGTAGATTTAAAAGTATACATTCACCGGCTCCGGATCTATCTTTTTATTTCTGTAAATTTCTCCTATTATGTCTTCAATACTAATTATTTTATTATATGATTTGTCATTGAAATTGTTTTTATAATTTGAATTATCAAAAATAAAATGCTGTTTCCTGCCAGATTTATATTGTATTATCAATTTAGATAAACAGCCTTTATCCTTACAGGATTTTACAAATTCCAAAGAATCATCCAGTTTGTATATTTTTTCTTCAATGATTTTTTTCTTAATCATATTAATCTCATTGGCTGTCATCATCAAGCTATGTTTACCCGGTTCTTTATATCTTTTATCAAGAATATAAAAATTCTCCATTATATTATAAGTAATATTATCACTTATATATACTATTTTTGCAATATCTTCAATTTTAATATTATTTTTTTCTTGATTACAATTCAGTAAAAAAATGAAAAGTAAACCTATAAAATACTTCATAATTTATTTTTTTAAATTAACTATATTCTTGATGGCATAAGTCCAATTGAAAATTCCAGGGAATTTTGCACCATAATCATAAAACTGTTGCAGATATCCACTAAAATCAAGTCCGTGAAATTTCAATGAATTAATTGTAAAATGATAAGCAGAGGATTCTGTATAATCCGAATACTTACTTCCATATTTTGCCATTAAACCAATATATCTATGATATGCGTGAATATATTCATGTCCGAAAATAGCTTGCTTCACATAATCACTTTTCAGTCCAAGATTGGGAGCAATGAGTATTGTAGTTTTTTCTCCTTTAGTTAGAAACTCCCACCAATTTTTATTTCTGTTTGTCGTAAGACCAAGAACATATCCAGCCTCTTTTGGATCAGTTGTTATAATTCTTTTTGCTGGTTGTGAAATACTATATCCTTTAGAATGTTTTTATTTCGTGCTTTAAATGATTGACCCGTGACTGAATAATTTTATTGAGGCTGTCCAAACTTTTTGGACAGCCTCTTTTATTTTGTAATGTCTATATCTTCTAACGATTTTCCCTTTACTATTTTTTGCAAATCTCCATAGGATATATTTTTTATAATAGTATCTTTCTTTAAATCCTGTATAAAATATTTTAGATCTTTTTTGTTTACTTTTTTCGGGGTCATTGAATAAGTTGGATCAATAGAAATTAATAAATAAGCATCATTATATTTGCAATCTACAAGTCCACTATCGATAATCATTGTATTATTCTTCATCATTCTATTCTGATTTCCTCCTTCAAAATCAACTTCATATCCACCAAAAGGTAATTCTTCGTAATTATCAGACATATTACAAGAATATATAAATAACAATGTACTCAATTTTAAAATTTTTTTCATAACTATATTATTTAAAATCTTTGGTAAAATCATATCCTTTCGGCGGTTTAATTGTATTTATCCCTCTAAAATTGATTTTATACTGTACTCCTTTTCCTGCAAACCACCTTCCTATAGAATTTGCCGGATTTCTTATCGGCGAACTCCAATAAGAACCATGTTGTTCAAAATTATAAGTGTCAGAAAGTATCCTTACCTGGTTATTTCCTAAATATTCAACACTAACATTTCCAAAAACTCTACCTTGTTCAGAATTTAATAAAGTTTGCACTCCATAGGTTTCTCCTTTTACCCATCCTTTGGTGTTAACTGAATTTAAATCAACCTTACTCGCGTCCACAGTAATTGGTTGCCCTTTTCCATTCCTATACCAGTCATTTGCTTCAGATAAACTGATTTTCCCATCTTCATTTTTATTCCAAGGTTCTTTCTGCTGTTGAGTTTGAGTAGAGTTATCATCCAATGGATTTCCGATTTCATGCATTGTGTGATTTAATCCGCCAACAACACCTCCAATCAAAGCACCTTGCCAGCAGAAATTACCTCCAGAAGTTCTGCTCCAACACCTCCTGCAACGGCACCAAAAGCTACTGTTCCTACTACACTGTTAGCAGTATTGCCCGCTATTGCTCCAAAAGCAGAAGCTCCTAAGCTTCAAATTTACCAAACTATACCTTTGATTTTTTCTATTCTGTTGATCCTCTTACATCGTAAAAAAACATATTTTGTTTTGAAATTAAATTTTCTTAATTCTTTATTTTTCCAACTGAATTTAGAATAGATTAAGTTACTATCGCAATAATAATTTTTTATATAATAATTTCCTAAAACAAAATCATTAAAAACCCTACTTTGGTTTTCTAGAAAAGGTATTCTTTTTTTTAAATTATTATATTGAATATAAATATCATGATCATTTATTGATATTGTAAATTGATCAGTTCCAACTGAATTTTCAAACATATAAGTGTTACCATCTTCATACAGCATAAATTTTCTATAATTATTAATTTCATTATTTTCCATGTATAGCTTATTTAAATGTAGTATGTTTCCAATATTTTGGATTTAAATAAATATGAGCATTGGTCTTTGTAGATAAATTATTAAGATTAATATGTGTTCTATATCCTATCTTTGGAGAAGGTATATTATGTCGTTCAAATCTGAACATGTAATTTTTAGATTGATTCATCCATTTTATAGAAAAAGTAGTCTGTCCACCTGGTCTATAAACTAATTTTTCAAACATAAATTTACCTTTTGATAAAACTCTAATTCCTTTAAAAATTGCTCCTCCACCTATTTCACTAACAGCAATATCAAAACTCGGATCATATAGTGCAGGACTTTGTAATCGGGTATCTAGTTTAATATTTATTCCAAAATCTCTTTTTCCACCACCTGCTGAAGCAGTTGAAACGCCATTTTGAACATTAGCAGTTGCAATGAGTCTCAATTTTGGAGAACCTGTAGATTCTGGTTCATAAAGATAATCTGTTTTATCTCCACCTTTATCTCCTATTTTAGTAGTAGAACCATCTTTATTAAGCATATATTCGTTAGGAGGGTCTATATTATGCAACGTATGATTCAATCCAGCGACAACACCTCCAATCAAAGCACCTTGCCAGAAATTTCCTCCAGAAAGTTCTGCTCCAACACCTCCTGCAACGGCACCAAAAGCTACTGTTCCTACTACACTGTTAGCAGTATTGCCCGCTATTGCTCCAAAAGCAGAAGCTCCTATACTTCCAAAAAATCCTGAGAAGAAAGACTGCTGGAAACTGTTATTCTGCATTAAAGATAAAGCTCCCTGAGCTACACCATGAGCAACAGCTTTTACCACAAAAGCGGCATCTCCCAGGCTCTTGGCAAACTGTGTAGCTGCTCCGGCAGTAGAGCTAAAGATACTGCCGACCCCGAAGGTCACTGCTCCTGAAGCCGCACCAAAAAATATGGCTTTCAATCCCCCTGCCAAAGATACCCCTTGATTGGTGATGGCTGCGGTAATCATATAGGATGTAAATCCAATGTATGCTCCTATAATTACTGCTTTCCAGAATAAGACACCAAGGCCCAAAAATTGAAAAAATTCACCATTTGGATCATTAAACATCAACGGATTATTCATCACATACCCATACTTGTTGTAGTTTTGGGTGTTGAATGGCTCTTGAATATTTTCGTCCGCATTTAAGAACCTTCTCAATAATGGATCATACAATCTACCATTCATGTGGATTATTCCTACTTCTGCAAAATGCTCATGGCTGGTGTAACCTCTATCTGCCAATAACGAGGAATTATTAATAATATTCTTATCCGTGATAATGGCTCCATTTCCAATCTGAAGATGAGTGAAATTACCCCATGCATCGAAATGCCTTTGTTCGAGCCTGTTACCGGCTTCATCACTAATAGCTAAAACACTTCCTATATAATCTTTGTGCAAAAATTTGTAAGAACCGCTGCTCTCTGTATAATCTTTCAAATATACAATGTTACTTTCATAAGGCGTTCCACCAATATAAAGAATGTGCTTTTCCTTTCCAGTCGTATTGTCTTTTACTACTTCAAAACTTCCATCCTCACTGTAAAACTTTGTGAACTTACCATCACCATCAACACTGAAATTGCCTCCATAGGTTACTCTCTGCCTCATTGAAGTTAAGCCGTACTGGAAGGCTGCATCTCCTTTTTCCCCATCGATGAATACAGGATCATTATTTTCATTATAAACAATGTTCTGAATAAGATTACTGTTATAATTCTGTTCTCCAGCCACATTCAAAGTCATTCCAGACGGCTGGTAGATTTTAGAAGCGTTTTCATACTTCATGGTTCCTACCTGATCGTTTTCCGTAATTCTTCCTTTAATGTCATAATTATTATGTGACATTTGTCCTGTAGCAGGATTTGTCCAATTAATTAATCTGTTGCTGTCATCATAATTAAATATCTCTGTAATATTAAAATCCCCACCTCTTGTTCTCGTCTTTAGCTCATTTTTAATGGCATCGAAAGTATAGTTCATCTGAAGAACTATAGTGTTATTCTGGTTTATATGACTTATACTAGTTAAAAATCCATAAGAATCATAAGCATTATTAATATCGACTGCTCCTAATTTTGTTTTCAGGACTTGTCCTTTAGCATTGGTTTCTTTGAGCTCCCAAAGGGCTTTGCCTGTAACTTTATCCTTTACCAGATACAATTCTCCATTCCATGTGCTGTACAAATTTTCAATCTGAACTTTGGTCAAAACACCAGAGGAATACAATTGTTTTTCGTAAGAAATTATCCTTCCTTTATCATCATAAGTAATTCCTTTTTGGATAAAGTATTTTCCATTGCTGCTTTCTGATGATGATAATACTCTTCCCTGCAGATCATAAGAAATAGTAGAACTATATGCCTGTCCTTTTGAAGTTCCTCCCTTAGAAATGAGTCTTCCTTTATCATCATAAATAAAGGAAATTAATTTATTGGTTGCTTCTCCACCATCAGCAGTAGAAATTTCTTTTTGAGAAATTAATTGCCCTAGATTATTATATGTATATTCTTTCGTTCCTTTCGGGCTAATAATCTTTTTAGGTTGACCGAAGCCATCATATTCATATTTATAAATACCATTAGATGGATCGTTGAATTCTGATTTTCTTCCCCATGAATCATATTTCGTAGTTACGATATTCTCAGCATATTGAGCTTTAATCTGCTCTCCGGCAGCGTTGTAAGAAAACTGTATTGTACCTCCTTTGTCGGTGCTTGAAAGTACGTTTCCTAATGCATCAGCAGTTTTGGAGGTACTTCTTGCATAACCGTTGATTTCTTTAACAGTTGTCGTTAAGCCTGAGATAGTAGTTTCTACCTTCTTTCCAATAAAACCCTGTATTACATATTCCGAATTAAATGAATTGACAAGTGATACGGATGCTATTTTAGCAGGAAAGATGGTATCATCATAGGTTATACCATTCCACAAGCTTGGATTTTGCCCCTCAAAGTAAGGTTCACTTTCCATTATTTTTCTGCCTAAAACATCATATCTAATATTTTGAGAAACAAATTGTCCCTGTTCAAAGGCTTTGGTAGAGGTTTTATATTCCTGTCCAAATCTATTGGTAAATTTCTTGGAAATATCACCATCAGGATCATTCTGTGTAACAATAATATTGGACTGAGAATCTTTTTCGTATTGGTAGGTCGTCGTGCCTTCTAAATTGCTTTTAGAAGTTAGCAACTTACCCCAGTTATCATAAGTATTAATCAGGGTATTTCCTAAAGGGTCGATTTGTTTTTTAATCTGCCCCCAATCATTGTATTCAATATTCGTTTCCAGTCCTAAATTATCAATTTTCTTTATGACAAATCTTCCTTTCGGATCATAATCACTTGTTGTGGTCTGGGTTTGGGAGTCAATACTATTGCTGATCGTTTTATTTGTAATATTTCCAAAGCCATCATAATTGTATGTTTCCTGTAAATATCCGGTATTATCCCTGTTCCATGTTTTTAATGTTTTTAAAAGATTATTTTCATATGTATATTCTTCTTTGGCAGATTTGGTATCCCCATACGCCTGTACCGCATCAGTTTTAGTTTTCGGACGTCCAATATAATAATCTGTACCAATTCCTGAAGGGTTATTAATATACTCAAACGTCGATGTAGTGATTCCATACCCATTATTAACATTAAAGATACTTTGGTTTGGTAAATAATAATCACCATAAGTAACACTTCCGGTTGTAAGTATACCAGTTAAAAAATCTTTGGATTTTGTATTTTTCGGAACAATGGCTGTTACCACTTTAGGCTTATCGTCAACAGCTACTGTTGTTACAACAGTTCCGTTAATCAGTTTATCTGCTTGATAAACTATAGATTTAAAGCTTAATAGCTGGGTGTTATTTTCTGAAATATCCGCCGGGAATATTTTACTTTCATCATTGGTTCTGATCGACCATTCTTTCACGGGAAGACCATCAATTGTTGGATCAATCTCTGTTCCTGACCAGATTTTTGTGTTCTCAAAGCCATCGGAATACCATGAGGAACGGGCCATTTGACGATAGCCAATGAAGCCCTTTCCTGTATTATGATTCAAAAATCCTCTGTATCTGAAATCCTGATACAGTACCTTACCTGGAGAAATCATTTTATTTAATTGAGCCACCGCAAATGATTTTGGCAATTTGGATGATTCATAATAGGGATATTCTTCTTTTTTTATAGGCAGGTACAAGTCCGGGTTGATATCGGGATTCAATTCTTTATAAATCACATTGAGTATAGTTCCTCCCTGTTCTATGGATTGGATCCTTGACAGGGTGGTCAGTGAAGGGTGATTATAGTATTGGGCATAATTTTCAGTACATCCTGAACAATTAGCTAGTTTTCCAAGAAGTATGAGCTGCTGATGGGTATTGCTCATAGTGATTTGGTTAAAAACAATGGCTTTCTGCGGATAGTTGTTTGTCCATACCCTTGTTTTATAGAAAGTATACTTACTGCTAGTATCTGTACCTTGATATATACTGTAATTGTCTATTTTATTGAGTGAATAGACAGAAACCTGAGATAACGTATTTTCCTGATCGTTATGCGCATCCCATTCATGTTCTTCATATTGAACTTCTGTAACTATAAATTCCGATTTTCCATCGCCATCAATATCATTAACATCATAATTAAAATAGCCGAGTTTTACGCGGTCACAACTATTTCCCAAAAATCCGCTATGGCTGTCTTGGAAATATACTGTTGCATTGGTTTGAAAAGGGGCTAATGCAACAGTAGAAGTAATAAAGCTTTTACCATCGGAAATATATAGTTTCCATTGATTGGTGTTATTACTGACAGGTATTAATATATCCGCTTTATTGTCTCCATTAAAGTCAGCAAAGAACATATTTGTGTACATCTGGCCTACAAAATTCTGACCAGTGAAATTTCCAATCGTGGCTGTGGAATAATTGAAGTTACCATCTCTTTTTATATTAAAAACCTTACTAAATTGAGAGTTGGTCATTGTTATTATTTCCTGGACCCCATCTCCATTTAAATCAGCAAAAAGAACTTTCGGGTTTTCTAAACCACTTTCTATCTTATATATATTCTGTGGTGAAATTAGAGCTTCTTCTAAATCCAAAAAAATTAAAGATGTATAGGATGTTAGAGTTGTTCCCGGAACTATATTAACTGATTCATCAGGAGTTTGCAATTCAGTCTGCATGGCATCTGTTGAACTATTTATATCTAATGGCGGATCAGTTGGATCACCTCCATTATTACATCTTTTGGTAACTCTAAATTTAACAATAAGTTCTGATACCCCGTCTCCGTTATAATCATAAGCCAGAATATCTCCAACAGCAGGAGCTGAAATATTGCATATTTCAAATTCATCATCAGGGCTATAAGGCGAGTACTGATCATGAGTAATAGTTTTTGAATACTCAAAAACCAACTTCTGATTAGTTATATCAACAGAATAAACCTGGAATTCATAATCTTTTTTATTAGTTATATCGGTACTTTTTTGAACCGGAATTACCAACCCTATACTATTTTTAATATAATTATCTTTTTTAAATGTAACAGGAGTAGATCTACTAAAATCCCCTGATGTAAACTTAGAGGGATCATAACTTAATATAACATCTGATACCCCTTTATAGAGTGAGCTTCTGTATTTGAGAACTCCATTAGAGACAAACTCAATATAATCAGTTTCCCCATCTAAATTAAAGTCTGCATATTTTTTAGTCGCGTTGGTTGCACTAAGGGATTGGTAGGGAGTATATTCGGTAGTATTATTTTGTTCATAATTAAAAATAACCGGATTAGCAGACTCATTAGCAGCGTTGAATTCGGTGAGTTTCTTGGCAAATTGATAGCTTGTTCCATTGTCTGCATACTCTATAGCATATCTTTTAAACTGATTTCCATTGGATTTTACCACAATTTCTTTTAACAGTCTGTTTTGTATAAATTCAATACCACTTAAATAGTTAATTTCCTTAAACGTTCTTTCGTTAAAATAATTAAACTCTATTATATTAAAATGAGTTTTACCCAAAGTTTCGTTTCCGCCCCATTCTATACTGGATATTGTAGCAACATTTGTAGAAGCTATTTGTGTATAATTGTATATTATATAATTCCCTTTTATGTCTTTCCACTTTACAATATTGTATTCAAGAGGAGTCCTTGCATTACTATTTCCAGGAGCTACTGCTCCATACCAAGCCTGAGACCCATCTTCAAATGTCACTTCCCAATACTCAGGACCTGAGATACTGAGGTTATTTCCAACCGATTTGATCTTTGTATTAGAATATTTTTCGGTCACATATTCTGCACCATCTTTGCCATATTCTCCGGATTTTAATATCAATCTCTGCCCATTAAAACTATAAAGGTCAGAGTAATCTAATTGTATCCCTTTTACAGCACCATCTTTTTCGATGTTTTTTCCGACCCTTGAAATAGCAGTAATTCCTGATAAAGTCCACCCGTAACCTGCTATTCCATTACTGGAACCACTGGTATAAGCCAAATTAATTTGTGGAGCAACAGATTTCACTCCCGGCGGTAAAGCTATGGGTAAACTAAACTGTAACTGTCCGGCAGCGGTAACATCAACATCGCCTTTGGTATCATAAAATTTGTTATCTGTTGTTTCAGTCGTACCTGAGGGATTATTAGCTCCTGCTCCTGAATCTACTGGACCTCCCCCTGGATTTTCTGTTGCAGGACCAATTTTAGCAATAAATGGATTCGATGAGCTTGAAGAAGCATAAAATCCTTCAGTAAGAATTACTGACTGCGGATCCTGTACTGTTCGTGAGGTACTTTCTGCCTGGTATAGTATGGTCTGTGAAAAGCCCAGTACTGAAAACAAGGACAGTATAAATGATGAAATAAATTTCATATTTGTTGTTTTGTAGTAAATAATTTTGGTTAAAAGTTTATCGTTTAGTGATATTTCGACTAAACACTCTTCCGTCTTTCAATGTAAAGCGTAATACATAGATTCCCCATTCATAGCCTGTCATGTTGATTTTAATTTGCTTATTTAGATCAGGCATATTTTGCTGCTGGAATTTCCAGTGTATCGTACTATGCTGGTATAAGGATACAGATTCTATGAGTTCATCTACTTCATCTGTCCAGTCGATTGTCAAAACATCGTTTACAGGAACAGGGTAAAGCCTGATTTGCTTCCAAAAAGTAGCTTCATCCATCATTTGGGATTCAGACTGAGTTTGAGTTACAGAAACAGTTTTAGCTTCTGTTTTTGCAGACTCCTGTACTGTTTTCCCAGCTATATTAGTTCCTCTATATCGTTGGTTTCCTGCTTCATCATATTTGAAATACACTTCGGTTTGGGAAAACCCGAAGAAGCCTATGAATAATGAAAATATCGAAAATAATTTTGTTTTCATCTTTGGGTTTATTTTTTGGTGGAAAGGATTTGTCGAACTTGCTCTTTCAATTCTTTTATGTCTTCGGATTGAGTTTTCAAAGTTTTGTTCTCTTCCTGAAGACTTTTTATCTGTTTATTCTGTTCAATGGAATACAAAGTCAATTCTTCTATCTTTTCCATAAGTTTGGCATTCATTTGAGCTATATTAAGTCCATTTTTCAAAACATCTTCTTCTGATGGAATATTGGGAAGGTGCCCATTCTTCTGAATGTACTTTTCTACTTCTTCTAAACTGTTGAGCTTATAGTCTTTTTTAAATACATAATCTGCCCATACATTAGCCTTTACCTGAACTTCTTTGGCATATATTTTACCATCAAATCTTGCAATGGCATTATTGAAAAACTTTACCCAAGTACCATTAGCATGGTCTTGAACGCCTACATAATATTGTCCATCATTGTTATTGTTAGGCATGGAAAGAATAATATTATGGGTTTTCCCTTTATTTCTAAGCACTGTATCTCCTGTCATTCCTCCCCAGCATCCATCGCAAGTAGATTTTGTAATCTGGAATGACCCTAATGAACTGGCCACTTCCAAATTAGGATTTTCTGCCTTATAGACTCTGAAAAAAGCTTCACCGCTTCCCCCGGGATCACCAGTCCCTACCTTAACTGTTCCATTAGAAAGGATACTCATAACTTCCGTATTGTTGGTTTTTAGAACCAGAGGTTGAGCGTCTGTTGTTCCAAGAAAGTTGTTAGAAGAACTGATGCCGGAATTTCCTGTCAGATTCCATGATTGTGCGAATGTGAAAGATGATGCCAATAAGACCAGTGATAATAATTTTTGTTTCATCATAGTATGTTTAAAATGTTAGTTTTAAATTTTTGCAAAAATATTCTTTTTTACTCACAGTGAAAAGATTTATTCAATAAGTTTAATTTGAACTTTCTCATCTTTAGCTTTTTGTAACAATTTTAATTAATTTATTACAAAGCTATCCTGTCAAAGCGACAAAACTCGACGTGTTATTTTTTGGGGAGATCTTTTTCAATGTAGATTTAAATAGATAAAGAGAGTGATCTAGAAAAAAGAAGAATATAAAACCCTGATTCTAAGGCATAAAAAAGCCCAACAAACTTGACATTTTGTTTGGGCTCTTAAAAAGTGGTCCCACCTGGGCTCGAACCAAGTACATCTGGGTTATAACCCAGTATCTCTAACCTACTGAGCACACGGTATCTATAATTCAATTATCAAGAGTGCTCTTTTAAGGGTCTGCCTAAAACTATGCCTTTTAGTCTAAAACTCCTAACATAATAGAATATAATTAAGAAATCAAATTATCATGATATGGTTTGTAATAATATTACAGAGCAATATTTACAATCTTATATGACAAGTAGAAGTCTTCTACCTTCTTTTATTTAACAGTATTAAAGTTCCATTTTCCTTAATCTTATCAGAAACATAGTAGAAGTCTTCAGGCTTATTCATGTCTTGCATCAAGAATGTGCCTTTATCTGTAGTATTGATGTATTGTACACCAAATCCTGTAGAACCTTCTGGCATTTGAAACAGGATATAATAACTCTTATAAAAGGTATCATATTCGATTGAAAGAATTTTTCCATAGGGTCTTTCAAATAACACTTTCTTAGTTTTTGCATCCTGAGCTGCTAAATAGATGTCACCTTTCATATAGGTGATTTTATCTGTTTGAGCTTTAATAAGCATTGCAAGGAAAAACAATAATAGTAATGTAGCTTTTTTCATGGGTAAATATTTTTTATGGAAGTTTTGTTTTAGGAATTTTATAAGAGTTTAGGAATTCTATTATCTCATCTGTATTAGCTTCAGTAAGTCCTACTTTATCATCTATTTGAAAGAAATGTTTCTCTTGAATATCAAATATATCATCTTCATCATCTATTATTACATAGTTTTCTAAACCTCCTTTTAAAGTTCTGTGATAATCTCTAATCCATTTAAGGATTTCCAGACCTCTCGGAGCTAATTCAAATGTTTCTTTATAATGAAGGGATTCTGTAACACTTATTATCTCAACAATCAGATTAACTTCTTTAAATAGCTCATTGATTTCCTCTAAGCTTTTTATAAGTCTCCATGCAGAAGATAAAACCACTTTAGAATCGGTACTGCTTATTATTCTGTTTAGTGCAGTAACATTTCGTGGATCAAAATGAGAGGTTTCTTTATGATGGGAATGTAGACTTTTATTCTTGTAATAATCTGCATTATTGAGTACTCCATCTATGTCTAGAAAAATAATTTTCATTTCTTTTTGGTTTTAAGTTTGAATATCAAGAAGAGAAATCCTATTATTCCTAGACTAATCAATCCCCATTTAATAGTCTTTTTAGTATCATATTCCTTCTGCATCTCTTGAAGAGTTATCTCATTAGGCATTTCATAAGGGCTAAGTCCATTAGCTTCTGTCATTTCTGCATATTCTTTTGGGATGGTATTTATACTTTTCCCTCCACTTCCATAAAGCCCAGACTTATCTTCTCCATAGGTATTAGGATCTTTAGGAACATGAGGGTTTTCTTTACTGTTGGCTTTCTTCCAGAATTCTTTTGATAATTCTTTCTGAGTTTTTTTTGAAATGTTTCCAATCTTTAAAACCATTTCTGAGTTTTTAAAACTCTTTACTTTACCATTTTTAAAAGTAATCGTAGCTATTCCATTCTCTCCATAACTCCAAACCTCTTCTCCAAGAGCATCATAATTTTGAATACTATAAGGATTTCCCTGAACTTTTTTCACATCTGATTTAGTAGAACCAACATTTATATACTGTTGTGCATAAATAACAGCATTACAGCTTACTAGTATTACTAATAATGTTCTTTTCATGTTTGAAATTTTCGCATAGATACAAAATAAATCACAATGTAACGTATGCGTTCCTTTAAAATTCATGACAAAGGTCAAATTTTGACTAATGGATAGAGAGCAAGAACTTATAAAGTTTGGAAAAAGAATTAAGCAAATAAGAGAATCTAAAGATCTAACTCAAGCTCAACTTGCCCATAAGATTGGGAAAGACAGAGAATCCATTGCCAGATTAGAAAGGGGCGGAATTAATCCTACTTATTTGTATCTAATGGAAGTTTGTGAAGGGCTTGAGATAAGCATGGAAGAATTAATGAAGTTTTCAACTTTGGATATTTAGCTATTAATCATCTCAATGATTGTATTCATATACATAAATATTTACAATTTAGCTATAATATTATATCTTAAAGTTAAACACCTTACAAAAGTTCTTATATTTTAGAAGAAGTTTACTTCTCTTACATTTCAACTTAATCTTTACATTATTCGTAATACAGTTCAAATACTATATCTTTTAATATTTGAATGAAATTTTTTTAAGATTAATATTAAAGATTATAACAAACCCTCATCAGCAAAACTGTAATAAGACTCTTTATTGATGATTAAATGATCAAGTAATTTAATTTCTAAAAATCCACATGCTGTTTTCAATTTACTTGTAATATCCATGTCAGCTTTACTTGGTGTTAAGCTTGTGCTTGGATGATTGTGAATTAATATAATATGGGTTGAAATAGACTTTAATGCAATAGATAGAATTAATCTTATATCTACTACACTAGAAGATATCCCTCCTTTTGACAAACTATAAATGCCTATAACTTTAAGTGCATTGTTAAGAAACATGACTTTAGCTTCTTCAAACATTTCAATGGTACTTAGATTCCAATTGTTGAGAGCTACTTTGTATGATAATTCACTAGTAGAGACCATAGTACCTATTATGTTAGGAGAATAAGAAACTTGTATTTCTGATATTTGATGATGTTCCATAAATAAAAAGAATTAAGTGGGGAATTATAGAATAAAAACTTCCAATCTCGTATTTACACTGTATAGCATAGAATACGATACTGGAAGTTTTATGTAATAAAGTTCTATTTTGAACTCTAAGATTAATCTGCTAATACATGATCATATTTTCCATTAGTAGAAAAAGCTTTTAAATCTACTTCAAAGTTGTCAGATGAAACTTTGTTAGACTTTATTGAGCTAGAAGAAACATTACTTTCTGGTACATAAGCAAACCTGTGTTGCATAATAATGGATTCTCCTGTTTCTTTAATAACATACTCATAAGGCTCACATTTTTCTTTCTGAACACTGCCCTGAAGTTCTGTACCAATTAAAGCTTTACAGGTTTCTTCATCAAATGTAGATGAAATAAAGGTTTTCTTGGCTGTAGCATAATATTGATTGGTCTTTTGGCTTAATACCATTTCAATTCCTCCTTGAACTTCTAAAGCACAAAATGTTGTACCATCCTCTCTTTGTCTTGCTTTGTAACTGATAATTCTTACCATTGTTTTTAAGTTTTTGAGTTAGATTTTCATCTTTCCTAAGAGATATGTTCAGATTCAACTATAGTTCTAGAAGGAATTTATAGTCTGCCTGAAATTTTATTTCTATTAGGAAGAGGTGCGGGGAGCTTCCCGTTCCAAAAAGAAGTGGGGGTATTTCTCAAGGAGAATCAAGCTTACTTAAATACTTTTGAAATTTTTTAAAAAATTAGATTTATCTAATACTTACGGGAAACCATATTAACCTATAAAATAAAAATAATATATTTACGTATCAAATCATGAAATAAAATATTATGTACACAAATTATGATACATGGGAACATTTTGAATACTCAATAAATACTTTACACTTAGATTTAAGCAACCCAAGATTGAAATACAGAAACGTTAAGCTAAATCAAACAGAAATAATAAAGTTTTTAATACAGAATGAAAATGTATACGATTTGGCCAAGAAAATTTCTGAGGAAGGATATTTCGTAGGAGAAGAGCCAATAATATGTATTGAGGGTGATAAAAAAATAGTCTTAGAAGGCAATAGACGTGTTGCAGCTTTAAAAGTACTACAAGATCCAAGTAAATATTTATCTAATGCAAGAAGCAAAACATTACAGAAAAATATACTTGAAAATAATATTAAAACTGATCGGAAAATAAACTGTCATATTGCTCCCAATAGATTTCATGCAAACCCAATTATTTACGAAAGGCATAAAGGAGAATCTCTCAAGAAATGGGAAACTGGAAACCAGTATGCTTTTGTGGCTGATATGTATTATGAAGATGGGCTTGCAATTGAGGATATTGCAAATGTACTCAATGAAACAGTATCAAGAATATTAAAACCCTTGAGAGCCTATAATTTATTTCTTGAAGCTAAAGACATTTTAGAAAAGGAAGAAGGAGTAATAATTGAGATAGACAACTTTGATTTCACAAACCTAGAAAGATTTTATTCCTATGAAGAAGGAAGGAAAATTTTAGGTATCAATTTTAATCCTGACAATGCAGAGCTAATCATTAATATTCCAAGAGAAGAGTTTAATAAGAGATTATCAGTAATATTCAAAAGAATAATTGATGCAGAGAGCTTCTCCAGAGAGTTTAATAAGGAAGAGGAAAAGAGAAAGTATATTGAAGATTTGAAAACCAATTACAATTTTGATTTGAGTGTTTCAAGTAAAGAAGCAACAACTCAAAGTAAATCATCAAAGCAGACTACAAGTTTAGATGAGCAAAAGGGTAATATTACTTCTAGAAAGAAAAAAAGGAGAAAAAGAAGCTCTTTTTTTGATAGAATAGTCCCAAACGACATTGAGATTACCTTTAATAATGATAAACTAGACAGTCTATTTGATGAACTTAAGACAATGCCTAATGAAAAATATTACTCATTTGCTATTCTGCTTAGAACCTACTTAGAGCAGTCCCTTTATTATTATTTAAAAGCAAATCAATTATTTGATAATCTTTCAGAAAAAACAAATGAAAAAACATTAGAAGAAAGTAAAAAAAAGGTAGGTTCAGTAGCTCAATACTTAAAAAATACCTATAACATAGAAAAGGCAATAGATATAGAACCTATTATGAATATTCTTAGGTTCAATTCTTCTAAAGATTATTCGAATGCGTCCCTAAAAATTATGTTAGATTATATTGCAAATAATGAACTGAATAAATACTTTGATGTACAACAGTCTAAAAATTTAAAAAGTTATCTAACAAGAATAAAAGATGATTTAGATTTAGCAGTCCATAATATAGAAACTTACATAGATTTATCACATAATAAAAGAGCATGGAGCCATTTACAACCATTATTCTTAACTTTGAGCCAAAATATCAACAATAAAAACTAATGTTATATTCTCCTTTAAGATACCCAGGTGGAAAAAATAAACTATCAGCATTCATAGCCAAAATCTGTCTTGATAATAATGTTGATGGACATTATGTTGAGCCATACTCAGGGGGAGCTTCCGTGGCTCTTTTTCTGTTATTTGAAGGGTTTGTAAACAAAATCACTATAAACGATAAAGATAGGTCTATTTATGCATTTTGGTATAGCGTTTTAAATGAAACTGAAAAATTATGTAAATTAATATCTGATGCAGAGTTAACAGTTGACGAATGGAAAAAACAAAAAGGTATCCAAGCTAATAAAGAAACTGAAGCCTTATTAACATTAGGATTTTCTACATTCTATTTAAATAGAACAAATCGTTCTGGTATTATAAATGCGGGATTAATTGGTGGAGTTGGACAAACTGGGGAATATCTAATGGATTGTAGATTTAATAAAGAAGATTTAATCAAAAGAATAGAACTTATAGCATCTAGAAAAGAGGATATTAGATTATTTGAAAAAGATGCTATTGAACTCATAGAACTCATTCAAAGTGAAGCTAATGATGATAATATTATCTTTTATTTTGACCCTCCCTATTATTTAAAGGCTAGCTCGCTATATATGAATCATTATAAGGATGAAAATCATCAACTCGTTAGTGATAAAATTAAAGCAATAAATAATATTAGATGGATTGTATCTTATGACAATGTTCCAGAAATAAATGCTTTATATAATGATTGCAGTAAAAAAGAATTTTCTTTTAAACATACAGCATATAAAGCAAGAATTGGGAAGGAAATTCTTTTTTTTAGTGATACTTTAATCACTCCCAATAAGGAAAACTGGAATCCTTTAAAATTCAAATTATCAAGAAAAAAAAATCAAAAAGAGATAGTTTATGCTGAAAAAAAGAAAATGTAAATAGCCATGCTAATAAAAAAGATAACCATTGAAAAATTTAGAGGTTTTAATAATGCAGAATTTGAACTGGGAAACAATCTGACAGCTATTGCTGGGCAGAATGGTACACAGAAAACAACTATTTTAGGACTCTTAAGCCAACCATTCACAATTACTGATGATAGTAATCCAATTATTAATGAAAGACCACTTTCAGGCGGAAACTATAAATCATCTTTCTCAGAGAAATTCAAATTGTCTCAAAATTTTGACAAACCAAAGGATCATACTTGGACACTTGAAACAAACGATGAAGAAAATTCTGTATTCACATTAGAAAGTATTCCACGAGACAAAAACAATATCAGGTTTTGGCAGAAGGGTGATAAGTCAAAAGGGTCTGGCTATTTACAATATCCTGTTATCTATCTTAGTTTATCTAGATTAATGCCTATTGGAGAAGATAATAATATCAATACTAATAAAGATATTGAACTAACTAATGAAGAGCTAAATTTTTATAATGAATGGCATAATAGAATTTTAATATTACCAGACTTAAATATCAACTCTGTTGATTATTTGTCAAGTAAACAAAAAAACACTTTAGGAGTTTCTACGGATCATTATGATTGGAAAATGAACTCTTCAGGACAGGATAATATTGGCAAAATACTTCTTGCTGTTTTATCATTTAAAAGGTTAAAAGAAAAATATCCTACTCATTACAAGGCTGGCATACTAGTTATAGATGAAATAGATACCACCTTATACCCTGCATCACAATTAAAATTAATAGAAGCACTACGAAAGTTTTCTTCAAAATATGATATCCAAATAATTTTCACAACACATTCTCTTACAATACTGGAAAATATTTGTGAGTTGCAAAATGATGAAAAATTAAGAAATCAAGTTAAGGTAGTATATTTACAAAAAGTAGATAACCAAATAGTTGTAAAGGATAATATTTCAATAGAATTTATTAAAAATAAATTAAATGTAAGTCTTCTTCTTCAAACAAAAGCATCAAAGATTAATTTGTTCACTGAAGATAAAGAAGCTGAAATTTTTTTGAAAGTTTTATTAAAATCCAGAAAAAGTCAAGTTAGCTTCATTCAGTGTACTTTAGGTTGTAATAATTATGTCGAATTAGTAAGAAAAAAAATAAAAGGATTTAATTTTCCTGAAAGTATAATCTGCTTAGATGGTGATGTTAACCAAAAAGCTAATATGATCAGAGAAATTAAAAAACATAAAAATTTTCTTATCCTCCCAGGTAATGATTCTCCTGAAAAAATATTAGCAGAAATGCTCTATAATGAACCTGATTCATCAGATATATGGGAAAAATTATATAATGGCTATGATAAACAAATCTGTTTTAGAGATTATAATATATCTGATATTAGAACAAATAGAGAAAAATCAAAATTATGGTTCAATACTCAAAAGCAATATTGGGGGCAAGCATGTAGCAAGTTAATCAATATTTGGATTTCTAGAAATAAAAATGATGCTGAAACATTTATAAATACATTTGATAAGCTAATTCTAAAATATAAATAGGCTAATCCTAAAAGTCTACTTAATCATCACATAAATTCACAAAACTAAATATTCCCCACTTAATATATCGTGGGGATATCTGTCTTAAATCAATCTGTTAATCTATTCAAAGCACTGATTAAAATATTTTTTTTTTAATTGTTTATATATTATTATGTTGGGAGTTTTACTGAAACTTTGAGTGTCCATTTTTACTAAAATTACTTGGGTTGTTTAAATTGATAAGTAATGACTTTTTAGCTTCAAAATCAGGTTTTAAGCTTCCCTGATACTGTGGAAATTGTCTGTATATGGCTAATAGTTCTGTAACAGACTTACAGTTTTGAATAGCTTCATAAACCTCTTTTTCTGTTACATGGGAAAGATTTAAACTTGAATTACTTTCGTAAGGAGAAATACCCTCAAATGCTTCTTTAGGATCTATTTTAGGCATTTTATCCCTTCCTCCGGAGCTTTGTGTAAAGTTTTCAGTAGAATTGTCTTTTGAGCCTGAATTACACCATTCCAATATCATTCTGCCTGTATCAGGAGTAATAAGAAATTCAGGTTTATTCATAAATAATCCTGTCCTGTCTTTTGAAGCCTTAGCACGATGATTTTCATTAATAAGCTCTAAGTTTATAGTTAGCTCATACTCAAAACCTTCTCTGGTGATTTCCTTAGTTCCATGTTTCACAACTTGGGTTTTACCATTGCTACCTATATCAAGGGAATAATCTATTTTCCTTCTAGTAGTAGTGATAATATGGCAGTTTGACTGCAATATCTTATTAATAAAGGCTTGGTGGCGAGGTGTTACATTAGCCCAATCTTGAAATCTACCTCCCAATTTTTCATGAATATCAAGACATCCACCAGTACCATTCCATTCATGGCTAGCTGAATCTATGATAATAACCTCAATTTTTGATTTCTCACATAGTTCAATAGCTTGGATATATCTTTCAGGACTATAAGAAGGTTGTAGGTCTAATACATTATAATTGCCTAAATCCGAATACAAAGAGGCTGAAGAGTTCTCAGTATCAATGACAGCTATTTTGCTCCAGTCCTGTGTCATACCATAGGCTAATAATAAGGCTGATTTGGTCTTTCCAAATCCAGATGCTCCAGACAAACCAAGCCTCAACTTGACTTGTTGCTTTTGTGATTTTTTTATCTCCATAATGACGTTTTTTAAATTTTGGAATACATATTGAATTAATTATAGCAGATTAAATGGGATAAAGTTAGATGCCACTTGCTTTGGAATGAAGCACCTCTTAGGATTAACACCCTAAAGGCACAGCACCCTCAAGAGAGGGGGTAATGGAACTAACCTCATTGGTGGGCAATGCTTCTGAAGCTCACTTAAATAAAAAAAATAGCCCAAGTGCAGAAGCATCACTTGATAATAATGGCTATAAGAGAATACCTAGATTAACGTTGTATTTACCTGAAAATTTAGACATTGATTCTATTTTGATGGACAATGAACAAGATTCTCAATTAGATAGAGATAAGTTAATCTACATTCTCCACCTTATTTATGCTATCCCAGCTCAAAAAAAGAAAGCTATTGAAGAGTACACGGGATATACTCCTATTAGTAAAAAAATTTTGGGTAGTATAATTAAGGACTATAGGAAGTATATTGATTATCTAAAAGAACAAAACATTATTGAAGAAGACAATTATATTGTTGGTTTAAAATGTGCTGGATTAAGATTTTCTGAAAGATATAGGAGTAAATTAAAACCTGTCGATATCTCAAAATGGCCTTTAATTAAAAATCTTGTATACTTAAGAAAACAGTTCAATCAGGATGCAACCCAAGAATTATCGTTTCTAAAAAAATGGTTTGAAAATTTAGATGTTGATATTTTAAAAGCTAGAGCTTATTTAGCATCAGAATTAGCTAAAGATGAAATAAACGGAATTGAGCATTCTCTTGTGAGATATAATAGCAGACTGCTTCCTATTGAGAGACTTTCTGCAAAGAATAATATCAATTTCTTTGTAGATAATACGGCAGGAAGACTTCACACTCCTATTACACAATTAAAGTCTGAATTAAGACAATATTTAAAATGGAAAGGTAAAGTCTTATGTAGTGTAGATATTTCAAATTCTCAACCTTATCTTCTGCAATCACTTATGAATGTAGAATTATTTGAGAGATGTAATATGGCTGATAGAATTAATGCTGTAAATCCGGCCATAGACACTACTAGATTAAAAAATTTGATTGCTAGTATATCTTCTAAAAAAGATGTAATTAGTTTTAATCAAATTGTAACTTCTGGTAGATTCTATGAAAACTTTGGAAAATTACTCAAAGAAAATGGAGAGTTAATTGGTGTTCCAGATGAGAAAATAAAAGAGAAGGTAAAAGAAATCATTTTCACAACCTTCTTTTCTAAAAACTCTGCTATTAGGTACAGAAATATTATTAAACTTTTTAAAAGGACTTTTCCTAATGTATATAAAGTTATAAGTGCTGTTAAAAAGGCTAAACATAATACTCTAGCGATAATTCTTCAAAATTTGGAAGCTGAGATTATTCTTCATAATGTTTGTAAAAAGCTGAATAAAAAATATCCCGCAGTTCCTCTATTTACATTGCATGACTCTGTAATAACAACAGAAGACAATGTTGAATTAGTAGAAAAAACAATTCAGCAAACTATGAAAAAGTTCTTTGATAAAAAGGTCTCTTTAAAAATTGAGAGGTGGGAATAATCCACCTCTTTTTCATTTTAATTTCTCATTTAGCCTAAACATCTGCTCACTAACCTTTTTCTGTACTACCTTAGCATAATGTTGCTGTGTTATGGTAATTTTTGAATGCCCTAAAAGTTGTGATACAATTTCCATAGGGACATCATTAAAAAGTAATACAGTTGTTGCAAAGGTTCTTCTTGCTAAATGATGAGTAAGCCTTTTATTTATTCCAACTATATCAGCTATTTCTTTCAAATAAACATTAAACTTTTGGTTACTTAACTTAGGAAGTACTCTCTTTTCATCAACATAATCATATTTATCAATGATTCTTTTACTTCTAGTAAGTAGAGGTATTGTTAACAAATGCTGAGTTTTCCCTCTCATCATATTAATCCATTCATTACCATCAAATCCCTTTATAATATGAGATTTTTCAAGATTAACCATCTCACTATAAGCCAAACCTGTATAACAACAGAATACAAACATATCCTTAACCATCTGCAATTTTTCAGCTTTAAATTGATATTCTTCAAGCTTAGCTAATTCTTCTTCAGTTAAATAAGTGATTTCTTTTTTAATATGTTTTACTTTATAGTTAGTAAAAGGCTCCTTGTGTAAAATATCTTCTGAGAGAGCAACCTTGACAATTTTCCTGAACCTTTGTATCATCTTATTAGTAGTTGCAAGAGCTAAAGATTTCTCTGCCTTCAGGAAGAATTCATAATCTTGAATAAACTTTAAGTCCAAATCTTTGAAATGATAGTCTCCCTTATTAAAAGAATACTTAATAAAGTCCTTTAATAACTCTTTTGCCTGTTTGAATTTCCACAAAGTTGCTATAGAATATCCCTTGCCTATCAGCTTTTCAATTCTATCATTATGTTCTTGAAAGAGCTGTAATATAGTTTTGTTTTTTTTAGGAGGATTTCCTTTATACTGCAAGAAAACATCTTCCACATCAAACTCTTCTTCATTGACCTGTAAAAACAAAAAAGCCTGATTAATTTTATTCTTAATCAGGCTCAATTGTGTATTGATAGTTTCGTTCTCATAATTTGGTGGTTTAGCTTTCTGCTGTTTATTATCCCAATTTTGAGGATTAATAAATATTCCTGTAGCAAAAGGTTTTCTTTCTCCCATGTAAGTAATCCTACACTTTAGGGGAGCTAGGCCTTTACTATTAGATTTTGATTTATCTAATACAAATAATATTTTAATTGTCATTTTCTAATATTAATGAGGGTTATAATGGGGTTCCAATTTTTCAGAATGGGGTTCCTTTTGGGGATCTTTTTTAGTGTAGATTTAAAAGACAATGAGAGTGTTCTAGAAAAAAGAAGAATATAAAACCTTGATTTTAATGCATAAAAAAAGCCTAAGCAAATCATACAGATTACTTAGGCTTTAAAAGTGGTCCCACCTGGGCTCGAACCAGGGACCACCTGATTATGAGTCAGGTGCTCTAACCAACTGAGCTATAGGACCTCAAAACTTGGTTAAATTTTGTGATTGCAAAAATAGCAAAATTTATTTCACTACAAAACTTTTTATTGCTTTTCTTGACAAAGTTCTACCAGTACGCCATTCGTAGATTTCGGGTGCAGGAAGACAACTAATTTGTTATCAGCACCTTCTTTTGGTTCTTCGGAGATAAACTGGAATCCTTCTTTTTTTAATCTTTCGATCTCTTCAAGGATATTTTCTACTCCGAATGCCAAATGATGGATGCCTTCACCTTTTTTATCTATAAATTTTGAGATCGGACTTTCAGGATTACTGGCTTCCAACAATTCAATCTTACTTTCTCCAGTTCCATAAAAAGACGTAACTACCCCTTCCCTTTCCACACTTTCTTTCTTATAGGATTCTTTTCCTAATAATTTAGCAAAAAGCTCATCAGAGACTCCTAAAGATTTTACGGCAATACCGATATGTTCTAGCTTCATAAATACTAATAATATAATTTAATCGTAAATTTGATACCGGAGCTGAATTTCAAGGGTATCAATTCAAACAAAAGTACTAAATTTGCACAACTTATGGAAAGTAACAGACAAAGAAAAGTAGCACAGATCATCCAGGAAGACTTCGCAGAGCTTTTCCGCAAACAGGCTTCAGAAAGCAAGCAAAGTATATTGGTATCCGTTTCAGATGTAAAGGTATCGGCAGATCTGGGTATTGCTAAAATTTATTTAAGTATTTTCCCGCAGGAATTCCGTTCTGCGGTGATGAAGGAAATTGAAGAAAATAAACCTCAGTACAGAAATTTTATCGGCCAGAAAATGGCAAAACAGGTACGTATCATTCCACAGCTAAACTTTTATCTGGACACAGCTCTTGATGATGTTGAAAGACTGGAAAGAGAATTAAGAGGCGAAGGCGACAATCCTGTTTTATAAATCTTGAAGAATATTGCATTTTATATAGCATCCAGATACCTTTTGGCTAAAAAAGGAAGCACCGCCGTGACTTTTATTACATGGCTTTCAGTAGGTGCGATGATGGTTGCTGTAACTGCAATGTTCGTGATCATTTCAGTATTCTCAGGCCTTGAGATTCTGAATAAAGATCTGATCTCCAATCTTCATGCTGACCTGACTCTGAAAAGCACTTCAGGAAAAACAGTGAAAGATATCAACAAAGTTATCAACGTTTTAAAAAACAATAAAGAAATCAGCAGCTTTTCTCGGGTAATTGAAGAAAAAGTATATGTCAATTATAAAGGTAAAGGTGATATTGCTTATTTAAGAGGAGTTGATTCTGCTTATGTAAAAGTCAATCCTATTGATAAGGATGTTTTCTACGGAACTTATCCGAGTTTCAAATACTCCAATGAAGTATTAATGGAAACCAACCTGCATAACAGGCTTTCGATTCCTATTGATTCCTCCAGTAATTATGCTACGGTCTTTATGCCTAAACCCGGAACCGGCATCATTAATAAGGAGGAAGACATATATAATAAAAGAGATTTTCTTGTAACAGGAGTTTTTCCCGGAAAAGAGCAACTTGACAGTTATATCATTGCACCAATAGAGCTTACAGAAGAATTACTCAGCCTTCCTAAGAAATCAGCATATCAGATTGTAATTAAATTAAAAAATGCTGAAAATGCCGATACTGTAAAGCAGAATCTTCTTACTTCACTGGGAAAAAATATTGAAATAAAAACCAAAGAAGAGGAAAATGCAGCCTTCTGGAAGATGATCAATACAGAAAAAATGTTCATCTATCTGATCTTTGCACTGGTGATTTTCATTACAACCTTTAATCTTGCCGGAGCTATTATTATTCTTCAGCTTGACAAAAAAGAACAGTCAAGATCTCTTGTTTCACTGGGCTTTCCTATCAGCCATTTAAGAATGACCTATTTCTATACCGGGCTTCTTATAGTGATTTCCGGAGTAATCTCAGGATTGATTTTAGGAACTTTACTCTGCTATTTCCAACTTTACACTGAATTTTTCAGAGCTAACGAAATACTTCCTTTCCCTGTAAAGATTGTGGGAAAAAATTATCTTATCGTAGCATGTACCGCATCCCTGTTCGGGATTATTATTTCATGGTTCTTTTCAAAGATCGGTAAAGACTATATTACTAAAAGTTAATATATTGATTTAAAATAAAATCCACTTCATTTTCAATTTTTTGTAACTTTACGGCCCAATTTTTTTGAAATGAAACGAATTTTATCCTTTATCTTTCTGAGTTCTGCAATGATCCTTGCATCAGCACAGGCACCCGCTACCTATTATGATGGAACCGCAGGTCTTACAGGCATAGCTTTAAAAAACAAGTTGAGCCAAATTATTACAGACGGTCATCAGGCTAAAACCTATAATGGTTTATGGACTGCCTATCAGACGACCGATCGTGATTATTTCTACGAAAATGACGGAACTGTTTTAGATATTTATTCTGAAAACCCGAATGGTCCGGACCCGTATAACTATACAATCATTACTAACCAGTGCGGCCAGTACAACAGCGAAAGTGATTGCTACAACAGAGAACATATTGTTCCTCAAAGCCTTTTTGATGAAGCTTCGCCAATGGTAGCTGATGTAAACTTCATCAGAGCGACCGACGGAAAGGTGAACGGTATGAGATCAAACTATCCGTTTGGAAAAGTGCAAAGCGCTTCCTTTACTTCACAAAACGGTTCTAAACTTGGAAGTTCTGCATCTGCAGGATATGGAGGAACAGTATTTGAGCCGATAGACGCTTTTAAAGGTGATGTTGCCAGAATGATTTTCTATTTTGTAACAAGATACCAATCCCAACTGGGAAATTTTACAAGTGCAAATGGAACCGGAGACATGCTTGGAACAACAGCATTTCCGGGACTGCAAACCTGGGAACTGGATCAGCTACGTGCATGGCATGCATTAGATCCGGTATCACCTGCTGAAATTGCAAGAAACAATGCGACCTACGAATACCAGAAAAACAAAAACCCTTTTATTGATCACCCGGAATTTGTTGAATTGATCTGGGGATCAGCTGTTGCAGATACAGAAGCTCCTACTGCAGCTACCAACCTTACTACTCAAAACCCTACTTCCAATACCATATCATTAAGCTGGACAGCTGCTACAGATAATATTGGCGTTGTTGGTTATGATGTATACGTTAACGGTGTATTAAAAACAACTGTTTCAGGAACAACGGTAACTGTTCAGGGATTGTCACCTTCTACTACATATACTTTTTATGTCATTGCAAAAGATGCTTCAGGAAACGCTTCCCCACAAAGTAATTCTGCAGTCGGAACAACTCTTGCAGGACAGCCTGGAAATGCCAGCTGCGGAACAGAAACTTTTGAAACCATTCCGGCTTCAAGTTCAAGCTACAGCACAAGAACCTGGACGAACAATAATATCACCTGGATTGCAACAAGAGCAAGAACAGATCAATCCATTACCGGTGCAACCATTCCAAATGTAGGAGGTAAAGCCATTGCTATTGAAAACGGAAACCTTAGCAGCTCAACAATTTCCGGCGGAATCCAAAGCCTTACGATTACCCCGCAATTGGTATTTAATGGAAGTCCAAGTGTTTTGAATCTTGAGATCAACGGAATTTTGGTAGGAACCATACCATATTCTTCAACCGCTGCAGCAGTAACAATTAATAACATTAACGTAAGCGGAGATATCGTTATTAAAATTACAAACACCACTCCAACCAATAGAGTAATTCTTGATGGACTAAGCTGGACCTGTTTCAGTACATTGGGAACTTCAGATGCAAGAAAAGACAAATCAGGATTCGCCATCTACCCTAACCCGGTAAAAAACAACGAATTATTTGTAAAAGGTGAAAACCTAAGCAAAATTTCAAAAGCTGAGATTTATGACCTTTCAGGAAAACTGATTGAAACCATTGCAAATCCTTTCAAAAATTCCAATAAAATTAGTCTTAAAGGAATTGCCAAAGGAAGTTACATTTTAAAAACAGACAGTTTCTCTACAAAATTCATGGTAGACTAATCTGTAAAAAATATTTGACAATAAAGACCGGTTTTATTCGGTCTTTTTTTTATTTTTGATACATGGATTCCAATAAAAAATTAGGACTGATCGGGAAAAACATTTCCTATTCCTTTTCCAAAAAATTCTTTGAAGACAAGTTTCAGAAGCTGATGCTGAAAGATTTTACCTACAATATTTTTGATCTGAATGAAATCAACGAAGTAGAAAATCTCCTTGCCGATCCGGAACTTCTAGGGTTCAATGTTACCATCCCTTACAAAGAAAAAATTGTTGATTATCTGGACGGGCTCAGCGATGAAGCAGAAAAAATTGGTGCCGTAAACTGTGTTCTAATCAAAGACGGCAAAAAAACAGGTTATAATACAGATGCGTTCGGTTTTGAGAAAACCCTGCTGCTTCACAAAAAAACACATCAAGATAAAGCTCTGATTCTGGGGAACGGAGGTGCTGCAAAAGCTGTGAAATACATTATGGATAAACATGGAATTCCATCCATCACCATTTCCAGGAATTCAGAAATCAATTTCAAGAATCTTGATGCTGAGACGGTCCGCAATCATAAAATTATCATCCAGTGTACTCCGGTGGGTACGTTTCCAAATGTTGAAGACTGTCTGGAATTTCCTTTTGAGGGAATCACTTCAGAACATCTTATTATTGACCTGATTTACAACCCCAACTATACTCAATTCATCATTAAAGCTTCAGAAAAAGGAGCCAAAACAGTGAATGGTTATTATATGCTTGAACAGCAAGCAGAAAAAGCTTGGGAAATTTGGAATTTTCAAAAAAAATAACCTAAATTAGTACCTTAATTGGCTTTATAGCTATACACAAAAGGATATTAACGCCACTCACATAAAAGATTTGCTATGATTACAGAAAACAATCTTTCTGAAAACGAAGAAAATAAAAATTCTAACGAAGTATCTCAAGAAGAAACCTCAGAAACGTCTGTATCCCATGATGAAAATACGCATGAGGATGATACAGAACATATAGAAGAGGAACATGCTGACGATATTTCCCTGGCTGATGCTTTGAAAGAAATGGAAACTATCATCAACTCGGCAAATGCTGGTGAAAATTTCAAAAGATTCAGTCAGTTAAAAGAAAAAGCAAGTCATTACATTCATGATGAAGTGGAAGATAAAAAGCATGAATATGTAGAAGGTGGAAATCCTCCTGAAAACTTCAGCTATGAGCATCCTTCCCAATCCAGGCTTTCAGCTTTGATCAATATTTTTAGAGAAAAGCATGACAGCTACCAGAAATCTCAGGATGAAGAACAGAAGAAAAACCTTGAGCACCGTCAGAATATTATAGAAAGACTTAAAAACCTTTACACCAATTCTGAACCGGGAACCAATCTTTTCAAATCCATCCGTGAAATTAAAGAAGAATGGTCAAAGGCCGGACAGGTAGCAAAATCAGAATTCAAGATCCTTAATAATAATTATTTCCATCACCTGAACCAGTTTTATCAGATGCTGGATCTGAATAAAGAATTTCTGGAGCAGGAATTCAGTCATAATTTAGAAAAAAGACAGCATATTATTGCCCGTGCCAAAGAACTGGAAAACGAACCTGTAATTCAGAAAGCCCTGAATGAGCTTCAGTATCTTCATAAACTTTGGAAAGAAGAAGCAGAACCGGTGGCTGAAGAATTCCGTGAAAAAACATGGGAAGAATTCAAGGAAATTTCCAATAAAATCCACGAAAGAAAATCTGAACTTTCTGCAGCTATAGAAGGCGAGCAGAACAGTAATCTGGAAAAGAAAAACCAGATTATTGCAGAAATAAAAAAACTGTCTGAGCCTTCTGAAACACCTAACCATGGCTATTGGCAGAATTCAATTAAAAGAGTGGAAGATCTTCGTACCGAATTCCTGAAAACAGGAAGCGTTCCAAGAAAACTTTCCAACCAGAACTGGAATGATTTCAAAACCATACTCAGAGGTTTCAATACAACAAAAAATAATTATTACAAATCTCTGAAAGGTTCGCAGCAAGCCAATCTGGAAGAAAAATTAAAACTGATCCAGACAGCTCAGGATAACATGAACAATGAAGAATGGGACATTGCTGTTCCGTTATTCAAAAAGCTTCAGGAAGACTGGAAAAAGATCGGACATGTTCCAAAAAGCATGACCAACAAGATCTGGGATGAGTTCCGCGACGCATGTAATACATTCTTCAACAATTACAGAGAGAAGAACAATGCTTCCAACGACAACTGGAAAGAAAATTACAAACAGAAAAAAGAAATTCTTGAAGATCTGAAAACCGTTTCCAATGACGAAGGCAGCATCGAAAGAATAGAAGCAATAAAAACCGCCTGGAACAATATCGGGAAAGTACCTAGAGACAAAATCTCAATCAATACTGAATTCAACAGGGCATTAAGAGAAAAATTGAAACTGAATAAGATCAATGAACTTGAACTGAAAGAGGAAGGATTAACAGAAAACCAGCTTACAGATAAAGCAAGAAAGATTAAGAGCCAGATCTCTGACCTTGAAGGTGAAATTGTAAAACTGGAAAACAACCTGGCATTCTTCAACAAACCGTCAAGAGAAAACCCTCTTCTTAGAGATACTTTCAATACGATTGACGAGAAGAAAGCTCATCTGGAAACATTAAAACAGAATCTTCACAGTATCATTACCGGAGATTAATTTATTAAATAACATAAAAAAGGCGGAGCAAAGAAATTTGTCTTCGCCTTTTCTTTTCATCTTATGAACAACGACGAATTATATATAAAGAGATGCATTGAACTGGCTCAAAAAGCTCTGGGCAGAACTTACCCCAATCCTCTCGTAGGCAGCGTGATTGTCCATGACGGGAAAATTATCGGGGAAGGATATCATCATAAAGCCGGAGAAAACCATGCTGAAATCAATGCAATCAATTCTGTAGAAAATAAAGATCTAATACCGGAATCTACGATCTATGTTTCACTGGAACCGTGTGCTCATTATGGTAAAACACCACCATGTGCTTTAAAAATTAAAGAACTCGGATTTAAAAAGGTGGTGATTGGCGCTATGGATTCTCATGATAAGGTAAACGGGAAAGGCAAGAAAATTATTCAGGATGCCGGTATCGAAGCTGTTTCAGGGATACTGGAAAAAGAATGTATCGAATTAAATAAAAGATTTTTCACTTATCATGAAAAGAAAAGACCTTACATTATTCTGAAGTGGGCTGAATCAGGTGATGGATTTCTGGATAAGGATTTTAAACCCACTGCAATTTCAAATACTTTGGTCAACCAATTTGTACATCAGTTAAGAGCAGACGAACATGCTATCTTAGTTGGGACACAGACTGCTTTAAATGACAATCCAAGCCTGACGGTGAGAAATGCCAAAGGGATAAATCCTGTAAGAATCCTTATTGATTTTGACCTGAAAGTCCCTGCAACCTTTAAAATCTATAATGACGAAGCACTTACTTTGGTTATCAATAACAAAAAAGAAGGAACTGAAAACAATATCAGATTCATTAAAGTTGAAAAGGAGAACTTCCTTCAACAGTTGATGAATGCACTCTATAAAGAACAGATACAATCCGTTATCATAGAAGGAGGCAGATATACTCTGCAGCAGTTTATTAATGCGGGACTTTGGGACGAAGCTATTATAATCAGAAATGAAGGTCTGAAACTGGAGAATGGTACTAAAGCGCCTGAGCTGAATTTAAAACCTTACGACATTAAAACATTCAGAGATAATACAGTTTCTTTTTATAAGCTGCATCATTAAACTAAAACTCTTATTTAAATAAATTCCTGGAAATCACATTTTAATTTAAAATAAATAATTAACTTCATGGTGAATTAAAACTTTGAATCCAAAATTATAATTAAAATGAAAAATCTAAAGAAAATTTCAAGAATTGGCTTAAAAAGCATTACCGGTGGAGCATTTGTAAACTGTACACTTCCTACCGGAGAAGCCACAAGATGCAGAGATAAATGTCCTGAGGATTTCTGTGGCCCTACAAACTACATGTGTCTGCTTCCATTGGATTATTGCGGATCATAGGAAGAACCTGCTATAAAAATAAAATAAGCCGTCAAAAAATTTGACGGCTTATTCATTTCATTGGGTAACTTACAGAGCATTTTATACTTTTGCATCAAATAAGCGTAAAAAAATCGTTACCAATATAAAATCAAAATCCATCACCATGAAAACTTTGCTTTTATCATTTACTGCCCTTATTGGTTTGATAATATACGGCTCAAACAGAAATCCTGTTCCTGAAAGCAGGGATATTTATGATTTACGGAAAACTAATTATATCCCCTATTTTCTGGAAATTTATAAAGCTGATAGTTTATTAATATTAAACAAAGACCAAGAGGCTTTTCAAAAACTGGACAGCCTGTTTAAGATCTATTCTCCAATAAATCAACTGACTTATTCTGAAATGCTGAATTATGTATTGCTTTCAGAAAAACTGGATAAAAGAATTGACTCAAAAAAATATATTGAAAGCCTGATCAGAGATTGGGGAGTAAAGGTAAAAGAACTTAAGAAAGAAAGCATTTTAAATTCTGTTTTAAAGAAGAATTTCTCAGATACCGAACTTCTTGCTCTTGAGCAGCAACACATGAAAAATATCGACTGGGAATATAGAAAGGTATTAAAGGAAATGTTCACTGCAGACCAAAGCAGCAGAGGAAAACAAGAGGAACCTGAAATAGATGAAAGCAACATAAAAAAGCTTATTCATCTCATTCAGACAAAAGGGTATCCGGATATTCCTACGGTTGGAAAAATAGCTGATGACGGGATTATGCTACCACTCATGTACTTTCATATCGGCCGGGCAGAAGAATACAAAGAACTCAAAGCTCTTGTGCTTGAAAATATCAAAAAAGGGAAAGCAACCCCTTTTGAGATCAAACAGCTTATACAGGCGAAATACCATCTCGCTTACGGGCAGGATTACTTTCAGCAAACGAATCAATCAGCTACAAATCCAAGAAGAATTAAAACTACATATCCAAAAGATACTTTCAGTATAAGAAGAAATAAAATAGGTCTTCCTTCCCTGGAATACGAAAAATGGAAGAACAGTCTGATGGGCCTGAATAATAATTAATGAAACAAAAAATGTTCGAATACAAAACCATAGAAAAACCCATAGAAAATACTTTACTGAAAGAAAAAGGGAGCAAGTTCATCGGATTTGCCTTTCCCGTCAATAATGAAAAAGAACTAAAGGAAGCACTGGAAAAAATCAGGACAGAACACCCTAAGGCTACCCATCATTGTTATGCCTTCAGAATGGGTCTGGAAGGTGAAAACTACCGTGCTAATGATGACGGAGAACCATCAGGAAGTGCAGGACTTCCAATATACAATCAGCTTCTTGCCCATGAAATTACCAATGTTCTGGTGATATCAGTCCGTTACTATGGCGGAACAAAGCTTGGCGTTTCCGGTCTTGTAAAAGCATATAAAGAATGTGCAAAGATTACATTGGAAGAAGCCAATATCATTACAAAAGAACTTGAAACGGAAATTGAAATACAGTTTAACTTCAACCAGCAAAATACCATCTTTACTCTCCTTTCTAAATTTGATGCAAAAGTGTTGAATTTTGATGCCAATGAAAACTGCATCCTTACCGCCTCTTTAAAGCTGGCTCAAAAAGAAAGCATCTCAGACAAATTATCCGAGATGCAGTATGTTTCATTTGAATTTAAAGATTAATCCCTTCTTCCTCCGAGCAGTAAAGAACCCCAGTAAAGAAGTTGTGCCAATGATCCGATAGCTGCAACAACGTATGTTCTTGCTGCCCATTTCAGACTGTCCTGTACTCCTACAAACTCTTCCTGAGTAACTGTTCCTGTATCTTTAATCCATTTCATGGCTCTGTTACTTGCATCATATTCTACTGGAAGCGTCACAAAAGCAAAAAGTGTAGTCATGGCAAACATTGCCACTCCTATCGCAAGAACCGTAGTATTTCCGTTTGGATCCTCAATGGATCTGGTTGCAGCCATAATCCCGATACCTGCAATAAGCACAAACTGCATCAGGTTGGAACTTATATTCACAACGGGAACCAGTTTTGAACGCAGGTTCAGCATCGAATACCCTACGGCATGTTGTACCGCATGACCGCATTCATGAGCCGCCACTGCAGCAGCAGCAGCATTTCTCTGCATATACACTCCTTCTGAAAGATTAACAGTTTTATCTGCAGGATTATAGTGATCTGTCAATTGGCCTGGAACAGAAATTACCTGTACATCGGTAATTCCGCTATCTCTCAACATTTTTTCTGCCACTTCTTTCCCTGAAAGGCCATTTCTGAGGTGTACATTAGAATAGTATTGAAATTTAGATTTCAACTTGGATGAAACCCACCAGCTTACCAGCATTGAAATACCGATAATAATATAATAACCCATCATTTTATATAGATTTTTTGTGTTTAAATTTTAACCATAATGATGTAAAAACTGTGCCAAAGTATTACATTTTATTATCTATATTTGTTCTCTAATTACCCTTTAAACTATGTCTAAAGTTTCAGTTATTGAAGTGAAAAACCAGGATGAATTAAAAAAATTCGTAAGGTTTCCCATGGATCTTTATAAAAACAACCCATATTATGTCCCTTCCTTTATCAAAGACGAATTTAAAATCTGGGACGAAAAAGAAAATCCTGCTTTACATTATTCGGTATCCAAGCAGTATCTGGCCCTGAAAGACAATAAAGTAGTTGGAAGAATAGCTGTAATCATCAACCATAAAGAAGAACGGGAACTGGGTATCAGAAAAGTACGTTTCGGGTGGATTGATTTTATTGATGATAAAGAAGTTTCTAAAGCTTTGATTCAAAAAGCGATTGACTATGCCAAAGAAAACAACATAGATAAAATTGAGGGGCCAATGGGCTTCACGAATCTTGATAAAGCCGGAATGCTGACAATGGGATTCGACAAGCTCGCAACCATGATCGGGATCTATAATCACGAATACTATCCTAAACATCTTGAGGAACTTGGAATGGCCAAGGAAAAAGAATGGGTGGAATATGAAATGAACTTTCCAAAAGTTTTGCCTGAAAAAGTGGAGAAATTCAGCGGACTAATTGCACAGAAATACAAGCTTAAAGTTCTTAATTTTAAATCAAAACAGGAAATCCTTCCGTTTGTGGAACCTATGTTTAAGCTTCTTGACGAGACTTATAAGCATCTTTCTACCTACACGCCTATTTCTGACGAACAGATCAAGACCTACAAAGAAAAATACTTCCCTTTTATTGACAAAAACTACGTAATCTGCGTCGTAGATGAAAACAATGAGCTCGTTTCATTTGCCATTACAATGCCTTCTTATTCAAAAGCGCTGCAGAAATCTAAAGGAAAACTGTTTCCTTTCGGATGGTGGCATTTTTTACAGGCAGGAAAGAAAAACGACCGGGCTAATTTTTATCTGATCGGGATTCATCCTGAATACCAGAGACGGGGTGTTACAGCCATCATTTTTAAAGAAATTTTCGTCCGCTTTACCAGCATGGGAATCGATTTTGCCGAAACCAATCCTGAACTGGAAGAAAACAAAAGCGTACAGCTTCTTTGGCAGGACTATAATCCGGTGAATCATAAGAGAAGAAGAACCTATTCATTAACAATAGATAATGAATGATAAATGATGAGTTATTAGTGACTTATTTTAAACAGGATGCCAATAACTCATATTTTACCTCTCAAAAATCCACCCTGAAATTTCATAGTTTAACCTAGCAATACGCATCACATTCATGAAACCACATCTCATTGTTTTCGCTATTCTGATCGCCATATTTATAGCTTATAATTTCTTCTTCCGTATCGAAGACGACAGAATGAATACTATAGTTAACATAATACTTGCCAGTATTCTTTTTGGATATATAGCGTTCATGGCCTATTCTCTCCTCAAAAAAATGAAGAAATAAATACTATTTTTATTGATTCTAAATTACTGGTTTTCCCTATTTTCATCCCACTTTTAAGCTTATTAATTTCATGCTTTCTTGTTTATTCGCTAAATTTGCAAATTGAGATAATAATGCAAAAATGAATTTACCTGAAAGTTATATTCCAATCCTAATTCAAGCAGGCGTTGCTGTGGCGTTCGTAGCTGTTTCTCTGCTTGGAGCCCATTTTCTGGGACCGAAACAGAAAAAAGGAAATTCTGTAAAAAACCAAAGCTGGGAATGTGGAGTTCCTGTGGAAGGAAACGCAAGAACACCATTTTCTATTAAGTACTTCCTTACTGCGGTATTATTCGTACTATTCGATATTGAAATCGTATTTTTTTATCCATATGCGGTTAATTTCAGAGAATTCGGAATGGAAGGATTCCTGGCTGTACTTACATTCGTCGCAATCTTCTTCATGGCTTTTTTCTATGTCTGGAAGCGTGGCGCATTAGATTGGGATAAATAGAGAGAATTATAAATTTTAAATTAAAATTTTAGATGATGATTTTGAATTGAAACAATTTAAAATCTAAAATTTAAAATCTAAAATCACTACAAAATGTCAGATCAAAAACCAATAATAAGAACAGATGCACCTGCTCCCGAAGGATATGAAGGAGAAGGATTTTTCGCAACGAAACTGAGCAGTGTAATCGGGATGGCCAGAAAATTTTCTCTTTGGCCTTTACCATTTGCAACCTCTTGTTGTGGTATCGAGTTTATGGCTACCCTGAACCCTACCTATGATGCTTCAAGATTTGGTATGGAAAGAAACTCTTTCTCACCAAGACAGGCAGATATGCTGATGGTTTGCGGAACGATATCTAAAAAATTAGGACCAGTCCTGAAAGAAGTTTACACTCAGATGGCCGAGCCGAAATGGGTGGTAGCAGTTGGAGCCTGTGCTTCCAGTGGTGGTATTTTTGACACTTACTCTGTATTACAGGGAATTGATAAAATTATTCCGGTTGACGTGTACGTTCCCGGATGTCCTCCAAGACCGGAGCAGATTATTGAAGGTGTAATGCAGGTTCAGGCTTTGGCAGAAAGCGAAAGCATCAGAAGAAGAGATATGCCGGAATACCAAAAATTACTAGATTCTTACAAAATAAGCAACTAAGGGAAGATGACAAACGAATTTGTATTAGAAGCCATTACAAGAGAATTTCCGGAGTCTGTTATTTCAAGTTCAGAACCTTATGGAATGCTGACCATTGAAGTGAAGAAAGAAGATATTAAAAAAATCATTCACTATCTGAGAGATTCATCGTTAGGATTTAATTTTCTTACCGATATCTGCGGGATCCACTACCCTGAATTTCCGGACAAGGAAATTGGCGTAGTATATCACCTGCACAATATGATGGCTAACTTCAGATTACGTCTGAAAATATTCATGTCCAGAGAAAATATTGAAGTAGATTCTCTTGTAGAATTATTCGCAGGAGCTAACTGGATGGAAAGAGAAACATTTGATTTCTACGGAATTAAATTTAAAGGACATCCGGACCTGAGACCTATCCTTAATATGGAAGATCTCGGATACCACCCAATGTTGAAAGAATATCGTCTTGAAGATGGCACAAGAACAGACAAGGACGATAACATGTTCGGAAGATAATATCGCTTCTGGCGAATGGCAGCTAGCCAAAGCCAAAAGCAAATAGCTAAAAGCAAATATTATGAAAGATAACTCATTATCTAATATACTTAACCAATACGAAAGTAAGGAACAGATTGACGGGCAGCTTTATACTCTCAATTTAGGACCTACCCACCCTGCTACCCACGGGATCTTCCAGAATATCTTAACGATGGACGGAGAAAGAATTCTTCATGCAGAACAAACGGTAGGATATATCCACAGAGCATTTGAAAAAATTTCTGAAAGAAGGAATTATGCTCAGATTACCACCCTTACCGACCGTATGAATTACTGTTCTGCACCAATCAATAACCTTGGCTGGCATATGACAGTAGAAAAGCTGATCGGCGTAGAAGTTCCGAAGCGTGTAGATTATATGCGCGTTATTTTAATGGAATTAGCCAGAATCGGTGACCACCTGATCTGTAACGGGGTAACCGGGATGGACTCAGGAGCTATTACAGGTCTTACCTATATGTTCATCGAGAGAGAACGTATTTATGATATGTACGAGCAGATCTGCGGAGCGAGAATGACTACCAATATGGGAAGAATTGGAGGATTTGAAAGAGATTTCACCCCGAAATTCCACGAGTTGTTAAAAGACTTCTTAAAAACATTCCCGCCAAGATTCAAAGAATTCTGTACCCTTTTAGAAAGAAACAGAATTTTCATGGACAGAACCATCGGAGCAGGAGCCATTTCTGCAGAAAGAGCATTAAGCTATGGTTTTACAGGTCCGAATTTACGTGCAGCAGGAGTAGATTATGATGTAAGAGTTGCACAGCCTTATTCTTCTTATGAAGATTTCGATTTCATTATTCCGGTAGGAACTGCAGGTGACACTTACGATCGTTTCATGGTCCGTCAGCAGGAAATCTGGGAATCCATTAAAATTATCAAACAAGCATACGAAAACCTTCCTGAAGGACCATTCCATGCAGATGTTCCGGATTTCTATCTTCCTGAAAAGGCAGATGTATACCAGAAAATGGAAGCTCTTATCTACCATTTCAAAATCGTTATGGGAGAAACAGATGTACCGAAAGGAGAAGTTTACCATGCTGTAGAAGGAGGAAACGGAGAATTAGGATTCTACCTTGTGAGTGACGGAGGAAGAAGCCCTTACAGACTTCACTTCAGAAGACCATGTTTCATCTACTATCAGGCATATCCTGAAATGATCACAGGATCTGTAATTTCAGATGCCATCGTTACGATGTGTAGTATGAATATCATTGCGGGAGAATTAGACGCATAAAATTGTAAAAAGTATCATTGTAAAATGTATTCATGATTTTACAATGATTAAATAAATAAAGTCATCAGTACATTGTACATTGTACAATAATACATTTAATAAAAATGAGCGAAACAATAGCTTTTAAACCGGAAAGTTTAGCACAGGTACACAAAATTATCGCAAGATATCCTGAAGGAAGACAGAAGTCTGCCCTTCTTCCTGTACTTCACTTGGCACAGAAAGAATTCGGAGGATGGTTAGACGTTCCTGTGATGGATTATGTTGCAGAATTATTAAGTATTAAGCCAATTGAAGTATATGAAGTAGCTACTTTTTATACCATGTTCAATATGAAGCCGGTTGGTAAATATGTTTTGGAAGTATGCAGAACCGGACCTTGTATGGTATGCGGAAGCGAAAAGATCCTTGACCACATCAGAACCAAACTGAACATCAAGGACGGAGAAACTACCGAAGACGGTATGTTTACCCTGAAGCCAGCCGAATGCCTTGGAGCTTGCGGATATGCACCGATGATGCAGTTAGGAAAATTCTTTCATGAAAATTTAACGATAGAAAAAGTAGACGAAATCCTTGATCTTTGCAGACAGGGACAGGTTGCTTTGGATTAATAGAAATTTTAAAATCTAAAATTTAGATTTTAAATTATTCACTTGACGTTTAATAATAAATTAATGCAAGGAGCCAAAAGCTAATTGCAAGAAGCAAATAACAATGAGTAAAAAACTTTTACTTAAAGACGCACATATAGAAGGTATTCGCTACTTTGAAACTTACCGTAAACAGGGAGGTTACACCGCAGCTGAAAAAGCCTTGAAAATGACACCTGACGAAATCCTTGAAGAAGTAAAAGCTTCAGGACTTCGCGGACGTGGTGGAGCCGGATTCCCGACAGGGATGAAATGGAGCTTTCTGGCAAAACCGGAAGGCGTTCCAAGACACCTTGTTGTAAATGCCGATGAATCTGAACCTGGAACTTTCAAAGACAGATATCTGATGGAATTCCTTCCTCATTTACTGATCGAAGGTATGTTGATCTCTTCTTATTGTTTAGGTTCAAATGTTTCCTATATCTACATCCGTGGAGAATACTCATGGATTCCGGATATTCTGGAAGAAGCTATTGAAGAGGCTAAAGCAGCTGGATTCTTAGGTAAAAACATTTTAGGAACTGGTTTCGACTGCGAAATTTACGTTCAGAGAGGTGGAGGAGCTTACATTTGTGGAGAAGAAACTGCATTGCTTGAATCTCTTGAAGGTAAAAGAGGAAATCCAAGATTAAAACCACCATTCCCGGCTGTAAAAGGACTTTGGGAAAGACCAACGGTTGTAAATAACGTTGAGTCTATTGCAGCGATCGTTCCAATTATTGATATTACTGGAGCCGAATATGCTAAAATCGGAGTCGGAAGATCTACAGGTACAAAATTGATTTCCGCTTGTGGAAACATCAATAAACCGGGAGTTTACGAAATCGATATGACCATCACTGTAGAAGAATTTATCTACTCTGATGAATATTGCGGCGGTATTAAAGACGGCAAGAAACTGAAAGCATGTATCCCTGGAGGGAGCTCAGTTCCAATTGTTCCTGCTAATTTATTGTTGAGAACCGTAAACGGAGAACCAAGATACATGAATTACGAATCACTGGCAGACGGAGGTTTTGCTACCGGAACCATGATGGGTTCAGGAGGTTTCATCGTTCTGGATGAAGACCAGTGTATCGTAGAACATACCATGACTTTGGCGAGATTCTATAATCACGAAAGCTGTGGACAGTGTACGCCTTGCCGTGAAGGTACAGGATGGATGTACAAGATTTTAAAGAAAATTGAAAAAGGAGAAGGAAAAATGGAAGACATTGACCTTCTTTGGGATATACAGAGAAAGATCGAAGGAAACACGATCTGTCCGTTGGGTGATGCAGCAGCTTGGCCGGTTGCAGCAGCAATCCGTCATTTCAGAGACGAATTCGAGTGGCATATTAAAAACCCGGAATTGTCTCAGACACAAAACTATGGATTGGCAAATTATGCAGATCCTATTCCGGCCGTTGAAAAAAATGCATAGCTAAAAGATGAAGAAGTTATTGGTTGTCGGCTTAATGATGTCGGGGTTTGCTTTTGGGCAAATAAAACAAGATACATTAGACAAAGAATATAAACTGGAGGTAGCTCCAAAGAAAGAAAAAAAACAGAAGCCCAATCCCTTAAGCAAAAAAGGTCAGGTATTTGTTTTTTATGGATGGAACAGAGGTGCTTTCAGTAATTCTGATATCCATTTTACAGGAAACGGCTACGATTTTCAGCTGAATAATGTACAGGCAAGAGATAAACCTACAAAGTTCGGAATCGTTTATATCGATCCAAGCTGGTTTACCGTAACACAGTATAACTTCAGACTGGGATATTTTATAAAAGATAATCTGGCTCTTGTTTTAGGAATAGATCATATGAAATATGTGATGAAACAGGACCAGACAGCTGATTTTTCAGGCACAATTTCAGACCCGAAATATGCAGGAATGGTACAGAACGGTCAGGTAAATCTGGCAGATAGTCAGTTTCTTACCTTCGAGCATACAGACGGACTTAATTATGAAAATTTAGGTCTTGAAAAATATAAAAATCTTATTCATAAGAAAAACATAGATTTAGTATGGTCTTATGGAGCAGGAATCGGGGTAATGTTTCCGAAAAGTAACATCAAGCTTTTTGGAAATGAAAGAAGTGACCGTTTCCACGTTGCCGGGATGGGAACCGATCTTAGAACCAGCCTTAATATGGTTTTCTGGAAAAACTGGATGATCAGAGCAGAGGCAAAAGCAGGATATATCAATATGTGGGATATCAAGACTACATTAAATAATAAGCCGGATAAAGCCCGTCAGGATTTCGTTTTTGGACAGGTCCTTGCAGGAATCGGATATACATTTAACACGAAGAAGTATAATTAAAATATAGCTTAACGCCTTAAAAGCATAAGCGAAAGCATAGAATATGAGCGAAGAGGTTAAAAAATTCAAAATAACTATAGACGGACAGACTACCGAAGTTTTGCCTGGAACTTCTATTTTGGAAGCTGCCAGACAGATTGGTGGAAAATCTGTACCTCCTGCAATGTGCTACTACAGCAAATTGGAAACCAGTGGAGGGAGATGTAGAACTTGCTTAGTCGAAGTTTCCAAAGGATCAGAAGCAGATCCGCGTCCTATGCCAAAATTAGTTGCCAGTTGCAGGACTAATGTAATGGACGGGATGGAAGTGAAAAACCTTTCTTCTGAAAAAGCTCAGGAAGGCAGAAAAGCAGTTACCGAATTCCTATTGGTAAACCACCCTCTGGACTGCCCTGTTTGCGACCAGGCTGGTGAATGCCACCTTCAGGACCTTGGTTACGAGCATGGAAACCTTGAGACAAGAACAGAATTTGAAAGAAATACCTACGAAGCAGACGATCTTGGTCCACATATCAAGCTAAATATGAACCGTTGTATCCTTTGCGCAAGATGCGTATTGGCTGCCAACCAGTTAACAGGTGAAAGAGAGCACGGGATTCTTTTCAGAGGAGATCATGCTGAAATTTCTACCTATTTAAATAAAGCTTTGGATAATGACTTTATCGGAAACGTAATTGACGTTTGCCCGGTAGGAGCATTAACAGACAGAACATCCCGTTTTGCAAGCAGAGTTTGGTTTACAAAGCCAATGAACGCTACATGTAAATGTGATAAATGTTCAGGAAAAGCTGTAGTCTGGATGAAAGGTGACGAAATTATAAGAGTCACTGCAAGAAAAGATCAGTGGGGTGAAGTGGAAGAATTCATCTGCGATACCTGCCGTTTCGAAAGAAAAGAATTATCTGACTGGAGCATTGAAGGTCCTAGACATATTGACAGACATTCAGTAATTTCATTGAACCACTACGAAAAGCCTAAGGATGAGCTAAGAGTTTTAGACAATCCTATGGCGAAAGAAATCAGTGAAAAAGACGAAAAATAAATTTAATCTTTAAGACATAAGATTTCAGAAATCAGACAACAGATTTTAAATCTGATATCTAGCATCTGACATCTAATATCTAAATAAATAAAAAATGGATTTACTAACATTTAAACTTATACTTGTACTGGCGCTTTTCCTGCTGTCTCTTACAATAGCAGCCTACTCTACCTGGGCAGAAAGAAAGGTTGCATCTATCATGCAGGATAGAATTGGTCCCAACAGAGCCGGACCTTTCGGATTGCTGCAGCCCCTTGCAGACGGTGGAAAATTTTTCTTTAAAGAAGACTTTACGCCAGCCAATGCAGAAAAATTCCTTTTCGTATTGGGCCCCGCATTGGTAATGTTTATTTCATTGATCACAGGAGCAGTTATTCCTTGGGGTAAAAGTTTAAATATTGCAGGTACTTCTTTTGATCTGCAGGTTGCCAATATTGACGTTGGAGTACTTTTCATTATTGGAATGGCTTCAATCGGTGTATACGGAATCATGATCGGAGGTTGGGCTTCAAACAACAAATACTCATTATTAGGTGCTATCCGTGCTTCTTCACAGATGATTTCTTACGAATTGGCAATGGGACTGGCATTACTTTCTATCATTATGATGACAGGAAGTTTAGATCTGAAAGAAATTACAGAAAGCCAGACTACAGGAAAACTTTGGGGAGTGATTCCTTGGGTTTCCGGTCTGAACTGGAACATTTTCTATCAGCCGATCGCTTTCCTTGTATTCTTCGTGGCTGCTTTGGCAGAAACCAACAGACACCCTTTCGATTTACCTGAATGTGAATCTGAGTTGGTAACAGGATATTCTACAGAATATTCATCAATGAAATTAGGTTTATACATGTTTGGGGAATACGTGAATATGTTTATCTCCAATGCTTTCATGGTGGTTCTTTTCTTTGGTGGTTACAACTATCCTGGAATTGAATGGGTAACTCAGAACTGGGGCGAAAATGCTGCAGGAATCTTGAGTATCGTAGCATTTTTAACAAAAACGGTAATCGGAATTCTGATCTTCATGTGGATCAGATGGACGCTTCCGAGATTCAGATATGATCAATTAATGCACTTAGGCTGGAAAACTCTGATCCCGATGGCATTGGTTAATTTGTTAATTACAGGTGCTGTGATTTTAGCATTTGCAAACTAAAAGATAGATAAAGAGAAATATTTTTAACGCTGATTAAAATTCAGCCTAAAAAAATTAAAATAAATGAAACTTACTAACAGATCAAAAGTTGTTTCGAATAAAGAAATGACCCTTGCTGAAAAAATCTACTTACCTGCTATTTTTACAGGGATGGGGATTACATTTAAGCATGCTGTAAGAACCGTGATAAAAGGTGCTCCCGCAGTATATTCATATCCGGAAGTACAGAAACCAAGAACTACCATCTGGAGAGGTCAGCACGTTCTGAAAAGAGATGAAGAAGGCAGAGAAAGATGTACGGCTTGCGGACTTTGTGCTGTAGCCTGCCCTGCGGAAGCCATCACCATGACATCAGCTGAAAGAACAAAAGAGGAAAAAGGCCTTTACAGAGAAGAAAAATATGCATCAGTATATGAAATCAATATGCTGAGATGTATTTTCTGCGGAATGTGTGAAGAAGCCTGTCCCAAGTCTGCTATTTATCTTACAGACAGATTAGTGGATGTAGAAACCAACAGAGGATCTTTCATCTATGGAAAAGATAAATTGGTTGAAAAAATAAATGAAAGGATTGACATTACGACAAGACAGTCCGAGAAACAAAAAAATGCGGTAAAATAATGGATCAGATTTTATTTTTCTTGGTGGCGTTTTTAGCAGTGGCAAGTGCGGTGTATTTCGTATTTGCAAGAAATCCTTTATATGCTATTTTGTCATTAATTGTTACTATGTTTTCCATTGCGGGCATGTACATTCTTCTGAATGCACAGTTCCTTGCAATCATTCAGATTATAGTGTACGCCGGAGCTATCATGGTATTATTCCTTTATATCCTGATGATGCTTAACCTTAATAAAGAAGACGAAAGTAAGAAGGGCAATACTTTAAAATTTGTCGGAGTTTTTACTGCCGGTCTTTTATTAATTGGAGTTTTAGGCGTATTTAGAGGCATTCAGGACAATCACATTGTTGTTGAAAATGTAGACAGAGGTGTTGGTCTTACTAAAAATCTGGGTAGACTTTTGTTTAATGAATATGTTTTACCGTTTGAGCTTGCATCCATCCTTATTTTAGCTGGTATTGTAGGTGCGGTATTAATCGGTAAAAAAGATTTATAAAATTATGGGAGAAGTAAATACATTTATACAAAGCGTCCCTCTGAATTATTTCATCATTCTTTCTTCAGTACTGTTCTGTTTGGGAGTGTTGGGAGTATTGCTGAGAAAAAACGCTATTGTTATTTTGGGCTGTGTAGAGCTTATGCTGAATTCTGTAAACCTTTTATTGGCTGCTTTTTCAGCGTATAAAGGAAACGGAGACGGACAGCTTTTAGTTTTCTTCATTATGGTGGTAGCCGCCGCTGAAGTTGCGGTAGGATTGGCAATTATTGCTATGCTGTATAGAAATACCCGTTCTGTGGATGTAAGTATATTTAATAAATTAAGAGGATAAGGAATGGAAAATTTAGTGTATGCAATAATACTTTTACCACTTTTAGGGTTTCTTATTAACGGTTTATTCGGAAAAAATCTTCCAAAAATATTTGTAGGCTCTCTTGCTACGGCAATGGTTTTCGGATCATTCTGTATTGCGGTAAGCCTTTTCATGAAAATGGATTCTGAAAGTCAGCCGATCATTGTAAAAGCTTTTGAATGGTTTACAGTAAACGGGGTTCAGATCAATTTCGGATTCCAAATTGATCAGCTTTCATTAATGATGGTGATGATCATTACAGGGATCGGTTCTTTGATCCACCTGTACTCTATCGGATATATGAGTCACGACAAAGGTTTCTATAAGTTCTTTACTTATCTGAATCTTTTCATATTCTCAATGTTATTACTGGTAATGGGAAGCAACTACCTGATCCTGTTCATCGGATGGGAAGGTGTAGGTCTTTGTTCTTACCTGTTGATCGGATTCTGGTATACCAATGAAGAATATGGTAAAGCAGCAAGAAAAGCTTTCATCATGAACAGAATCGGTGACCTTGCATTATTGATCGGGATCTTTATGATTGCCGCTCAGACCAATGCAGTGGATTACCTTACCGTAGCACAAAACTCTTCAAAATTTGAATTGGACGGAACAGTAATTATCTTTATTACAGCGAGTTTATTTATCGGTGCAACCGGTAAATCAGCGCAGGTTCCTTTATATACATGGTTACCGGATGCGATGGCCGGACCAACTCCTGTTTCTGCATTAATCCACGCGGCAACGATGGTAACGGCAGGTATCTATTTGGTAGTAAGATCAAACTTCTTATTTACTTTAGCACCTACAGTTCAGGGAGGAATTCTTTTCATCGGATTCTTAACCGCTGCTTTGGCAGGATTCTACGCACTTCGTCAGAACGACATCAAAAAAGTATTAGCCTACTCTACCGTTTCACAGCTTGGGTTTATGTTCATTGCTTTAGGATTGGGGGCTTATACAACAGCGATGTTCCACGTAATGACACACGCATTCTTTAAAGCTTTATTATTCTTAGGTGCAGGTTCTGTGATCCACGCAATGAGCAATGAGCAGGACATGCGTTTTATGGGAGGTCTGAAAAAATACATTCCAATTACTCACGCTACTTTCCTTATCGGAACACTGGCAATCTCAGGTTTCCCTTTATTATCGGGGATGATCTCAAAAGACGAAATTTTAGTAGCTGCTTTTGCTAAGAATCCTATTTACTGGGTAATCTTATTTGTTTTAGCGGCAATGACTGCAACGTATATGTTCAGACTGTACTATCTTACTTTCCATGGAGAATTCAGAGGTACTGAAGATCAGAAACACCACTTACACGAAAGCCCGTCCAATATGACACTTCCGTTGATCGTACTGGCTATCCTTTCTGTGCTTGGAGGTTTCATTAACCTTCCTCACTTCATCGGTCACGGTCATTATGCAAAACTAATGGAATGGCTGAAACCCGTTCTTACTGAAGAAAGCTTTAAACAAATGGAAGCTACTCTATCCGGAGTTCCGTTTGGTACTGAAATGATATTATTAGGAGCTACGGTTCTTATGTTCTTCTGCGTATGGTTTATTGTAAAAAACACCTACGTGAAGAAGAAAAAGATGGCTCTTGCAGAAGAAAGCTATACCGGATGGGAAAAGCTTTCTGCTAAAAAACTATATGTAGACGAACTTTACAATGCATTAATTGTAAAAACTGTTGAAGGATTAGGACGCGGAGGAAAGATGTTTGATAAAGGAATCCTAGATCGTTTTGTAGATTTTGTGGGCGAAGGTGCTGAAGACAGCGGAAAAGCCATGAAGCGTATCCAGAACGGAAATGTGGAGACTTATATTCTTATCATGTCTTTAGCAGTGGGAATTATACTGATTGTTAACTTTATATTACAATAATGTCTGGTTTATTATTAACATTATTACTATTACCTCTAGTAGGTTCGGGATTAGTTTTTGCATGGAAAGATAAATCCAGCAAATATTTGGCACTGGGAATTGCATTGGTACAAATGCTTATTACCTTCTACGTTGCTTCGGATTTTAATTTTAATCCGACGGTAGACAGTGTATTACAGCACGAGATCAATTACCCTTGGTCACAATTCATTAAAAGCTCACTTCATTTCGGAATCGACGGAATGAGCCTTCTGCTTTTATTATTGACCAATATTCTTACGCCGATCATTATTTTATCTTCTTTTAACGAAAATGTAAGCTACAGAAATACATTCTACGGTCTGATCCTGCTTATGCAGTTTGGCCTTGTAGGAGTTTTCACATCGCTTGACGGATTATTATTCTACATTTTCTGGGAAGTAACCCTGATTCCGATCTGGTTCATTGCCGGACTTTGGGGCCAGGAAAACAAAAGATTTGAATTCACTACCAAATTCTTCGTATATACATTCGTTGGGTCATTATTTATGTTGGCAGGATTGATCTATGTGTACAATCACTCTGCATCATTCGCTTTAACAGACCTTTATAATGCCGATCTTAACGAAGTACAGCAAACAGTAGTATTCTGGTTTATTTTCTTTGCTTTTGCAGTGAAATTACCGGTATTTCCTTTCCACACATGGCAGCCGGATACCTATACTTATTCACCTACTCAGGGATCCATGCTATTATCAGGGATCATGCTGAAAATGGCGGTATATGGTGTTATCCGTTATCTGCTTCCGATTACTCCTATTCCAATTGCGGGAATTTCAGGGCAGATCGTTATTATTCTTGCCATCGTAGGAATTGTTCACGGTGCATTGATCGCCATTATCCAGACGGATATGAAGAGAATCATTGCCTATTCATCTTTCTCTCACGTAGGATTAATGGTAGCAGGGATATTTTCTTCTGCGGTAATTACTTTAAGAGGTACATTTAACATTGAAGGTGCAGAAGGAGCTTTAGTTCAGACTTTTGCTCACGGTATCAACGTGGTAGGATTATTCTACTGCTGTGATATTTTATATAAAAGATTTAAATCAAGAGACATCAGACAAATGGGTGGTTTAGCGAAAGTGGCTCCGAAATTTGCGGTTTTGTTCCTGATTATTATACTGGGTTCAATGGGAGTTCCATTAACCAATGGATTCATCGGAGAATTTATTCTGTTAAAATCTGTATATGATTTCAACGGATTGGCAGCTGTAATTGCTGGTCTTACGGTAATTCTTTGTGCAGTATACTTATTGAGATTCTACGGAAAAGCAATGTTCGGTGAAGGAAACGAAGCCGTTCTAAGTACAGCAAAAGATTTATCCGCTGTAGAATTCTCTGTATTGGCAAGTTTGGCAGTTTTCGTGATCCTTTTGGGTATTTTCCCTCAGCCGGTGATCGATATGGTGAATAGTTCGTTGAAGTTTATCTACCAATCAATGGTAAGTTAATTTGATATTTTAAGAAATGAGTGTTTTAATTATTGTTTTCCTAACGGCAGTTATTGCGTTATTTTCAGGAGTTTTTGAACAAGGAAAATTCGCGAGATACATTGGGATTTTGGGATTAATCATCGCATTATATGTAAGCTTCTTACCTGAGTGTGCTTTCTTCGAAAAGTACAGACACATGTATGAATACACTGCAAATACTGCATTATTCACTAAAATATCAATTGTAACAACATTATTACTATTCTTCCTGGGCGGTTTTGCATTCAGCAACCACAGAAGCCACCAGTCGGAATTATACGCCCTGATGCTTTTTGCACTTTGTGGTGGAATTACCCTTTTCGGATACCAGAATATGGTAACGCTATTCTTAGGAGTCGAGATCCTTTCTATTCCTTTATATGTAATGGCTGGAGCCAACAAAACCGATCTGAGATCAAACGAAGCTTCCATCAAATATTTCCTGATGGGTGCATTTGCTACAGGTTTCTTACTTTTCGGTATTGCATTTATTTATGGAAGTGCCGGAAGTTTTGATTTATATAAAATTCAGGATTTCGGAGTTAAAAATCCAGGTGATGTTATGTTCATTTTAGGTGTTTTATTAATTCTTTGTGCACTGGCATTCAAGGTAGCATTAGCACCTTTCCATATGTGGAGCCCTGACGTATATTATGGAGCCCCTTCATTAATTACAGCATTTATGGCGAGTGTGGTAAAAATCTCAGGATTCTTCGCTCTGTTCAGATTAATGACGATAGGATTTGGAGGAGTTACCGAGCAATGGATCAATGTTTTTGGAGTATTCCTGATCATTACATTACTTTTAGCCAACGTTATGGGTCTTGCCCAGACCAATGCCAAAAGAATGCTTGCCTACTCTTCTGTTTCTCACGCAGGATATATCGGGTTGGTTTTCTTCGGAATGACAAGCCTTTCTACTTATAATTTAGCATTCTATTTATTTGCTTATGCTTTATCTACAGTAGGAGTTTTCATGTGTCTGATTTATGTAGAAAAATTGAAAAGAGAAACTTCTTTCGGAGCTTTCAAAGGATTGGCAAAATCTGAACCTTTACTGGCAACAGTTGCGGCTATCTCTATGCTTTCAATGGCGGGAGTTCCGTTAACAGCCGGTTTCATGGGGAAATTTGCTTTATTCTCTCAGGCAATGAATTCCAAGCACGGAGTTTTCTTAGTATTGGTAGCGGTATTAGGTTCTGCAGTATCTATCGCATACTATTTAAGACTGATTATTTCAATGTTCTTCTTTAAAGATTCTACATTCAAATCTTCGGAAAAAGTAACACTTACTTACAATATCGTAGCAGTATTTGTTATTGCATCAATTATTGCTTTGGGAGTTTTCCCTGATCTTTTCGCAAGACAGTTCGGATTATAAAATCTCAAATAAGATATATAAAGCACAACTTTTCAGTTGTGCTTTTTTTTGTGGTTATAACAGATTATTATTTAAATTATAAAAGATTTTAAATGCAAAGCTCTATTTTAAAAACTGCTCAATTTAAGGGGAAGCAAAGAGATGCTACAAGTCACTGATTAAGCTGAAAGATAAAACGTATGCTTCATCAGATCAATCAAAGATTGATTCCTTCTTTGCAACCTAAAAATATAAAGTATAGAAATAAAACTTTGCATTAAAAATAAAATATAACAATAATTTTCACCCTAAATATTCTCAAAAACAGTTAAATTTGAACAACATTCATCACAATGAAAAAAATCATTATAACTTTATTTACTGCTTTATTGATTGCTGCAATTGTTTTCTTAGTAAGCAAAAATGAAACAGATATGAAGGGCTACAGTTTACTTGTCGGAGCTATTGCTTTAATATTTATAGTTCCACTCATGAAATTTCTGCTTCCAGTTACCAGAGAATTAAAAATCGGAACCTCAGAATTTTATCCCAATCTTTTCCACAAAACTGCAGAATATTTTAAAAAGAAAAGAAGTAGCAGATAATGCCTTATCTATATCTGGATTTTGTTTAAGAAAAATAAACAAATCTCTTATAAAGATATCTTTCAACAATTGACAGCACATTTGGAAGTAATGTTTTTTTCATAACTTTATTTTAAATTTCAGCTCTTGGCCAATCTTTACAAAAAAGACGCTCCATTTCAGGTTCTTATATCATTCAAAAAATATTTGGATGTACTGGAACATATCCGCTATAATGACCGTCTGGAATACAGGGTCAATTATGCAGAATCACTTATCGAGAGAACCAAAAATTTCCAGGAGCTGAAAGATGGGTTTCAGGATGTTTCACTTCTGAAAAAACACGAAGACCTCATCAAACTTTTGCTTGCAGACCTGTTTCCTACAGGGCTTACCCATAATGAGATTAAGGCCGCAAGTATTCCGCTTTCCAATATTACGTTCAATTATACCGAAAGATTCAAAAATATCCTGAAAGATGCAGGAAAAGACTTTGAAATAGAACTCAGAAATATTGATGACAATGAGTTTTATGTATTTTGTTGCTGCCTCATCCTTCAAAGTTATTTCAAAAGGGATATAAGAAGTACCATCCCGTTTTATTATGACATCCCGAACAGACTGGGAATCATGAAGCATTACAAGATTACGGTCAATGCAGATTTTACGGAGGTCTATCCTACAGAAAATGCCAAGATTCCTTCTGATGATATTATAGATATGTTGCTGGAAAACCTGGATGATTTCAAACTGTGGAAGAAATATTTTCCGTCAAAGTCATGGGTATTAAAAGGCTTTGCGATCGTTTCTCTGGTAGATTGCACTTCAGAAGTTGCATTGTCTGATCTGAAATCAAGTATGATAGAAATTGATCCGGAAGACCTGAGCCCGAATGAAAATCTTGTAGAAATTTTCAAATCCTATTTCGATGTACCTGAACTTAATTTCGGACTGATGCTGTTTGATAAAAAAGATCAGAAACTCGGCAGGCTTCCGATCTATGAAAACCTGTTTACAAACCATGTTCTGGATTTCTGGATCAATGCATTTGATGAAGAAACCCGGAAGAATACTTTCAATAATTTAAATCATAATTCCAAACCGATTGTTATCTCCAATGTTAATAATCTGGATGAGAATGTCAAAGCTCTTCCTTCTTTCAGTATTTTAAGGGATAACAATATCAACAGCTTCATGGTAATTCCTATCATGAAGGATAATGATCTTCTGGCCATCATGGAATTTACTTCCCCGCAGGCCAACAGTTTTAATGGGTTAAAACTTAAAAAACTGGAATTTTTAACAGACATGATCCTTTTCTCCCTGAACAGGTTCAGCTTTGAAAAAAACTATCAGATAGAAGCCATTATCCAGCGTGAGTATACCTCCATCCATGACAGTGTTGTATGGAAATTCAGAAATGAGGCCGAGAAATATTTCAATGCTTCGCTTGGGAAAAAAATGTATACCCTGAAGCAGATCTCTTTTAAAAATCTGACACCACTGTTCGGATTCTCTGATATCCGTTCTTCTTCAGATAAACGTTTCAATCTTATGCTTGAAGATCTCAATCAGCAGCTTGAAAGCCTCCATGATATTTTCACCCTGATCAATTCTGATTCGGAGAGATATCTTCTGGCTCTTGATGTTTTTGAGAATGAACTGAACAATGAAATTAAAGCTGATACAGAACAGCGTTTTCAGAGGCTTTTGAGAGAAGAAATCCATCCTTATTTACAGGGAAAACTGGAAATGCAGACCGACAGGCAAATAAAAAACAAGATCAAAGATTATTTTGTACAGGTTTTTACCCAGACGGATCTGTTTTATGCCAACAGGAAAAACTTAGACGATTCTATAACACTGGTCAACAGAAAGCTGGCTGATATGCTGGATGAAAGCCAGGTAAAGGCCCAGCAGATTTTTCCACACTACTATGAAAGGTTCAAATCTGATGGTGTAGAACATAATCTGTATATTGGACATAATATCGCTCCGGATCTTAGCTATACCTCAAAAGTAGTCCACAAACTAAGATACTGGCAGCTGAAAACGATCTGCAATATGGAGCGTGAGTTCCAGACATTTAAAAACAGTCTGCCAATACAACTGGATATTGCCTCATTGCTATTTGTTTACAATGAAAAAATAGACATCCGCTTCCGAATGGATGAAAAACGTTTCGATGTAGATGGTGCCTATAATTCCTACTATGAAATCATAAAAAAACGTCTGGATAAAGCCCATATCAAAGATTCTCCGGAAAGAATAACCTGTCCCGGAAAGGTTACCATCGTTTATTTCGGCATGGAAAACCAGAAAGAATATCTGGAATACATCAACAAGCTTCAGAAAAAAGAAATCCTGCAGAATGATGTGGAGTTTTTAAAAGTAGAGGATTTGCAGGGGATTACGGGATTGCTGGCGCTGAGGGTTTCTTTGGTTCAGAATTAATCTATAAAATAAGTATCCGGCTTTTTCAGTTCATCCTGCAGTATTCCCGCCTGTTCAAAAATAGAATACTCGATGGTTCTGCATATAGTGTTCAGGGCAAGATCATTTTCCTCTTCTCCAAACGGCTCTCCTATTTCCTGAATGATAGCGTCCAGTGCAATAAACGTATAACTGATCAGCAGAACGATTAAAGGCATCATCCAGTCAAGCGTATCCACCAATCCGAAAGGCAGCCAGAAACAGTACAGATAAACCGTACGGTGAAGAAGTACACTGTAAGCAAAAGGCAGCGGTGTATTATGAATTCTCTCACATCCTCCTGAAATATTGGAAAACTGATTCAGCTGATGATCCATAGAAGTCATAACGATTGTATCAATATTTCCTTTCTTCTGCTGCTCATTCAGCCAGTCTGCAATAAACCCGAGAATAAGGCTTGGAATAAACTTTTTATCCTTTAGCTGCTCTGCCTGTTCAGGAGAAAGAAGCCTTGCTAAATGCTCAGTTCCGGATTTATCTCTTAACTGGTAATTCAGGGACCAGCCAAATGCTGATATCATTCTGATGATCTTTTCTTTTTCCTCTGGTGAAGAATCATTCACTAAAGAAAGAATCTGTCTTGTAAGAGATCTGCTTTCAATAACCAGTAATCCCCATAATTTCCTTCCTTCCCAGAAACGGTCATAGCTTGCAGAATTGCAGAATCCCATGAAAATAGCCAATGCCAGACCGATAAGCGTAAATATGGTAGGATTGAGATGTACTTTATAATCGAAGATTTTTCCTTTAAAATAATAAATAGAAAGTGAAAAAACTAAAATAACGATCAGCTGGACAACAATTTTCTTTAGTACGGATCCTCTCCATATAAACAACATTTTCAGCCAATTGGTGCGCTGTCTGACGATCATCTGTATTTATTTTTTAATTAAAGGGTAAGAAAAGCATATCCGAAAGACAGCACGGAAATAATAATTCCAGCCATAAAGATCTTATATGTTATGGATAAAAGCTTATATTTTCTGTCAAGGACTTTCCCCAGGAAGTACAGATCTTTCACCATAGAATCATAGATGTAATCCCTGTCTTTAATCAGATCTTTCATAGCATTATGATAATCGTTGAATATCATTTGGTGAAAGTTTCCGAAGAACAGAAGATTCACTTTTCTGTCTGCAATATCCTGAGCCGTAAAATGGGTCTTGGTTACATTTGGTTTTGTAGATAAAATGGCAAATATAATTGTCAAAACACTTGAAACAAGCAGGACAAAGCTCGGGATAATGAGGTGTGCATTCTTCGGCGTATCCAGTTTAGGAACCAGTACGGAAAGGCAAACCGAAATAATGATGGCATTAACGGAAAGGAGGATATTTGCCTTACTGTCGGCAATATCGCTCAACCTTGTATGATTGTTCAGCGTAACTCTGAATAATGTATCTACACTACGGTCAGATTTTGGATCTTTAGGATCTTTTTTGCTTTCTGAATTTTCTTTTTTATCCTCTTCCTTTTCCAGCTTCTTTTCTATTTTTTTAATATTTTTCTTTTTCAGAGGCTCCCAGTTTTCCTGTGCATATTCTGTGTAATAATGGTGCTTGTTTTTAAGCATTTCGAGATTTCCTGCATTCCATTCATCATTGGAAAAACATCTTACATTGGTAAGTTCCCACTCTTTTCTAAGAGCATCGGAAATATCATTATAGTCGTGGCTCGCAAAGTGGCTGCAGTCTGCATCCTTCACAATTTTTTCCAGAAGGTTTTGCGGTTCGTAGGTAATTTTTGTAGCCAGAATCAATTTAGAAACATCCTCGATATAATTTTCAGGATAACTTTCCTGTTTCAAAAAATCGGTAAGGATTGCGACTCCTTTTTCTTCATGATTCTGTGCACATTCTACATAGCCTGTATCATGAAACCAAAGTGCCAGAAGCACCTTTTCCTGATCCTCCTTGGAAACAGGTGTATTTCGCATGATCTCTTCGGCCTTATTTACTGTATAGGTCGTGTGAATAAAATTATGATAAAAATATACAGAAGATAACTTATCTTTGAATAAGATTTCTACATAATCTTTAGCTTTGTGTAAAACATTCATCCCTGAATTTTTGTTAATGTAAATTTATGAATTTATCCTTTAAAACTCATTTAAAAAATACTTCTATTGCTTTTAGAGCAGTATTATCAGCCGGAGTTCTCTACTCTTGCGCAACATATAACGTAAAAAAGGGTAAAAACTTATTTGAAGTAAAAAATTCTGATATAAAACCTGAAAACGATTTTAAGGTTTTCCTGATCGGTGATGCCGGAAATGCAGATGATCCTCAGGCCCAGAACACTTTAAATTTACTCAGGAATAAGCTGGATTCTGCGGACAGCAATTCAATGCTGATCTTCTTAGGTGATAATATCTATCCCAACGGATTACCAAAAGAATCAGACAAAGATTATGCACAGGCAAAGCAAAAACTGGAAAACCAGCTTGCCATTACCAAAAATTTTAAAGGAAAAACGCTTGTTATTCCGGGAAATCATGACTGGAACAGCGGCTTGCTTGGATTAAAAGCACAGGAAGAATTTGTGAAAGCCTATTTCAACGATAAGAAAGCTTTTCTTCCTAAAAATTCATGTGGCATTGATGATATTAATTTATCGAAAGATATTAAACTTATCGTCATTGATACAGAATGGGCACTTGTCAACTGGGATCAATATCCCGGTATCAACAAAAACTGCACAATTAAAACCCGTGAGGATTTTTTTACAGAATTTAAAGATCTGGTTACCAAAAACCAGGATAAAAAGATCATTGTTGCTATGCATCATCCTGTGATCAGCAGCGGAACACATGCAGGATTCAATTCTGCCAAATCACATATTTATCCGCTGAGAAGTAAAATTCCTGTTCCGGTTGTTTCAAGTGTGATCAATATTTTAAGGAATTCTTCAGGAGCAAGTCTTGAGGATATGAATAACCAGCATTACGCAGATCTTGCCAACAGGCTGAAGAGTATTGTTCAGGATAAAGAAAATATTATTTTTGTTTCCGGGCACGATCATAATCTTCAATACCACGAAGACAGAAATATCAGACAGATCATCAGTGGCGCGGGTTCCAAAACAGATCCTGCCACTATTGTTGAAAAGACCGATTTCTCTTATGGAGGAAGCGGATTTGCCGTTCTGAATATCAGAAAAGACCAAAGCACAGATGTTGAGTATTTCTCTACAAAAGACAACACCCTTAAAAGGCTTACCCAAATTTCGGTAATCTCAAAACCGGATGCTTTTGTAAATAATTATCCAAAAGATTTTCCGGCTACAGCAACTTCAAGTGTCTACCCTGTAGAGCTTACTAAAAAAGGATCAATTTACCGCTGGTTGTGGGGCGAACATTACAGAAGATACTATGGGATTCCTATTGAAGCCCCTACTGCAGATCTTACTTCACTGAATGGCGGGTTTACTCCTTTCAGAGAAGGCGGAGGCAACCAGTCTAATAGTTTAAGGCTGAAAGCAGCGGACGGACAGGAATTTGTAATGCGCGGCGTGAAAAAAAGCGCAGTACGTTTTCTGAACAATATGGCTTTCAAAAAAAGTACGTTCGGGAATGAGCTCAACAATACCTTCCCTGAAAAGTTCCTGCTCGATTTTTATACGGCCAATCATCCGTTTACCCCTTTTTCAGTGGGAAATATGGCTGATAAATTGGGGATTTTCCACAGCAATCCCAAACTGTATTATATTCCGAAACAGTATGCTTTAGGAGAGTATAATAAAAATTATGGTGACGAAATGTATATGATCGAAGAACGTTTTTCTTCTGATCCTAAAACACTGGCTTCACTTGACAACGCTAAGGATATTGTTTCTACAGATGACGTTCTGAAGAATTTCACCAAAAATTATAAATATTCCGTAGACCGCGAATCGTACATAAGAGCAAGGATTTTTGATATGCTTATCGGGGACTGGGACAGACATTCGGATCAATGGAAATGGGCGGAATATCAGGACGGTGATAAAATTATTTACAAACCGATCCCAAAAGACCGGGATCAGGCTTTCAGCAGATATGACGGTGCTGCTTTCAGGATTATCATGAATGTTCCCGCTATCCGCCATATGAAAACATTTAAGGAAGAGATCAAAAATGTAAAGTGGATGAATATGGAGCCCTACCCGATGGATCTCATCTTTTTAAAAGGTGCTTCACAGGAAGAATGGATTGCACAGGCAAAATATATCCAGGAACATCTTACGGATGCTGATATTGATGATGCATTCACTAATCTTCCGAAAGAAGTAAAGGACGAAACCGTTACTGATATTCAAAGTAAATTAAAAGCGAGAAAAACAAAACTGCAGGATTATGCCGCTCAATATTATGATGTACTTCAGGAAAAGGTTCCTCTTGCGGGTACAGTGAATCCTGATAAGTTCATTATTACAAAAACAGCTCATTCTGTTAATGTAAAGCAATATAAATTAGATAAAAACAAAGAAAACCCTGAATTGGTTTTTGAAAAAACATATGAGGATTCAAAAACGAAAGAACTTTGGATCTACGGTCTTGAAGACGATGATATTTATGAGGTTTCAGGGGATGGAAGGCCTAAGACAAGCATAAGACTGATTGGTGGCTACAATCATGATGTCTATAATATTGCTGATGGAAAAAGTGTGAAGATTTATGATTTCAAAAGTCAGAAAAACACTTATAATGGTTCCGGTACAAAGAATATTTCTGATGATTATGATATTAATACTTACAATTACAAACATCCGAAGTATAACTTCTTTGCGGGCTACCCGAATATAGATTACAACCCGGATGACGGTGTAATTTTAGGGGTTTTGGCTAATTATACAGTCAATAATTTCATCCGAGATCCTTACACACAAAAGCATAGCCTTAAAGTTAATTTCTATACTGCTACGGGAGGTTTTAATGCTGTTTATAAAGGAGTTTTTAAAAAAGCGATATCGGGCTGGGATTTTAATCTTGATGCGGGATATACTACTCCCCGGTTTTCAAAAAACTTCTTCGGACTGTCTAATGAAAGTAAATACGACAAAGAAAATACGGAAAGAGAATACAACAGGGCCAGAATTTCCAAGTTTAATTTTGCTCCGTCCATCTCCAAAAAAAGCTGGATGAATCTTCAGCATCAGTTTCAGCTGACGTTTGAGGATAATAAGGTTCAGCAAAAAGGCAACCGTTTTGTAGATCAGTCACCTGATGTAAGACCTGAGGTTTTTAAAAGCCAGCAGTTTGCAGGGGCCAACTATACATTCAGTTTCAAAAATCTGGATAATAATGCCTTCCCTACTTTAGGACTGGAATTATTAATGAATGCAGACTGGAAAACGAATCTGGCCAATACCGACAAAAGTTTTTTCACGTTGAACGGAACATTGACCATAGACCACAGACTTGATAAAAGAGGAGTTTTTGTTTTTGCAAATTCCAGCAATGCCATGTGGATCAGCAATAATAACTTTGAATTCTACCAGGCAGCAAGCATAGGCGGCAATAATGGAATGAGGGCTTTCCGGAATGACCGGTTTTCAGGAAAATCTTACTTTACGAATAATTCTGAGATCCGATGGGACTTCGGAAGAGTAAGAAACAATATCGTTCCTGCCAATATGGGAATTCTTGTCGGGTATGACATCGGACGTGTCTGGAATGACGGTGAAGATTCCAGAAAGTGGCACCAGTCCGTAGGAGCCGGGCTCTGGATGAGCGTTGTAGAAATGATTTCCGCAAGACTGAATTATTTCTATGGTTCTGACGGTGGAAGGATTTCTGCCGGTGTGGGGATGACTTTTTAACCAAGCCATTTTCTAAAACATTAATTTTATTACATAGAAATATCAATTCACATATTATTTTTAATGTGAATAAATTTAACTATTCTTATTTTTCAGTATTTTAAGGAAATATATCCGGCTATTTAGCCTGAGGAAATTCAAATCTATAGACATTTCCGCCCATATCTTTGTCCTTTTCATCAGCCATCAGAAGAGTTTTATCATCCAGAAAAACAACAGCTTCTTTTTGTGAATTGTGATTTAACGATATTTTTTCAATTTTAGCAGCATTAAAATTATCTGCTGCAAATCCGGAAAGTACATGGATATTTTTATGGGTAAGCAGAACGATTTTATCATTAGTACTGTTCACAGCTGCCGAAGTAATGGCCGCATCACTGTATTTTCCTGCAAGTTTAAGTTTTCCGATTAATTTTGCTTCAAAATCCCCTTCTTTATTCGGAATCTGGAATACAAGGAAAGTACCGTCAAAACCTTTGCTTCTGTTTTTTGTGAAAAGGTAAAAATTCCCGTTCATCTCTACAAAAGCTTCGCAGTCATACAGCCAGTTTGATTTCTTGGGAGGGAATTCAGTCTGTCCTTCATAATGAAACTTTGTCGTCTGAATAGCTTTTGTTGTCTTTTGGGAAGCATCTTTTAAATCCAGCTTTAAAATAGCAAGATTCTGCCTGTTATTTTCATTATTCCCAAAATCCCCAAGGTAAATATTTCCTTGTGAATCTTTCGTAATATCTTCCCAATCGTTATTTTCAGCATTTTCTACCAGAACATCCGTTACCAGTTTGCCCTGCATATCCAAACCGTACACTACATTTTTATTTCCCTGATCTTCTATAGCCCAAACAGTGTTTTTATCCTGAGACAGAACAATCCCTGAGACTTCTTTCAGTTTTTTAGGAAGAGAAAACTCCACCTTTAATTCATCAGTTTTAGGGGAATCCTGAGCTTTTGGATTGCAACTCAATAATAAGAAAGCGGACAGGGTAAGAATACGCAACATAGCTATTTTTTTATTTTTTAAACCAAATACGGATACCGTATATTTTTCTCTAAGTTATTAATTATCTGCTGATGGTAAAAACATTTCAAATGTGGATACGGGCAGAATAATTTTGTTTGTACAAAACTGAAGTTATTTTTATGACAGAAGTTTTGCTTTTTCCCATAACACATCCATCTCTTCCAGAGAAAGGTCGGCCAGCTTCACATCGGATTCCTCTGCCAGTTTTTCCATTTTCTGAAATCTGGAGATGAATTTCAAATTGGTTCTTTCCAGTGCAGAATCCGGATTGAGACCTGAAATTCTTGCATAATTGATGAGCGAGAAAAATACATCTCCCAGCTCCAGCTCTTTTTTATCGGGATCAGTTTCATCATGGAATTCCTGGATTTCTTCATCCACTTTTTTCCAAGCATCTTCCGCATCATGAAATTCGAAACCGATTCCTTTTACTTTATCCTGAATCCTGTAAGCTTTTACCAAACTCGGAAGGCTCTTCGGAACACCACCCAAGATAGATTTATTCCCTTCCTTAAGCTTTAGCTTTTCCCAGTTCTGTTTTACCTCTTCTTCATCCTTCACTTCTGTATCTCCATAAATATGGGGATGGCGGAAGATCAGCTTCTCATTTAAAGAATTGATAACATCGGCAATATCGAAACTTTCTTTTTCAGAGCCTATTTTAGCATAAAAAACAAGGTGAAGCAATACATCTCCCAGCTCTTTTTTTATCTCCTGTAAATCTTCCTGCAAAATAGCATCTGAAAGTTCATAGGTCTCTTCAAGAGTCAGATGGCGAAGTGACTGTAAAGTCTGTTTCTGATCCCACGGGCATTTTTCACGCAGATCATCCATAATATCCAATAATCTCCCGAAAGCTTCTAGTTTTTCTTGTCTGGTATTCATAAATTGAAAATTCAAGTAGTGCAAAGTTAGGGTAAATCTTTAATTTAAGTCCCTTTGTTATGAAACAAAAAACCTCATCATTTCTGACGAGGTTTTGTATTTTAGATTAAAAAAAGAAATTATCCTTTCTTTGTGTGCGTACTTTTCGGAGCTGCTTTTGCTGCAGAAGTAGCTTTTACTTTTGGAGCAGCAGGTTTTTCTGCTTTAGGAGCTGCTTTTTTAGGAGCTTCTTTTTCAATGCTTACTTCTTCCTGTGCACCTTCCAATGTTTCTGGTTCTGCTTTTACAAAGCTGTCAGGAGTAACGTATCCTGCTTTCTGAAGGATATTGTACCACTGAGCCAGTTTTTTGATATCTGAAGCATATACTCTTTCCGTATCATAGTTTGGAAGAGAAGCTGTCATAAATTCTTTCAGAACATCATCAGAAGATTTGTGAGAGATCGCTTCTTTGTAATCATTATTCTTAGCAATATTTTCAAAAACTTCGAACAAAGGAACTTCTTTATCAACTGTAAACATGGCAATATTATCCAGCAAGCTTACCTGGCTTGAGTTTCCAATGCTTACTTTCTTCTTGGATGTTACATCTTCAATGATGAAACCGTTTCTTAACTGGGAAACTAATTTGAAAAGTCCTGGCTTTCCGGAAATTGAAATTATTTTTTCTAACAGCATAATTTTATTTTTTGTAAATTCTGCAATCCGCACGGGGCTTTTTGCTTTGTATTATTTTTGTTTTAATCGTTGTTTAATTTATTTTGGAAATCTCATTTTATAGCCGATACTTACATCACCCTGAGAGATTTTCGTCAGCTTACCTTTTACAAGCTTTTTCTTCAATGCGCTCAAATGATCAGTAAACAGCACGCCTTCAATATGATCATATTCATGCTGAATTACGCGGGCTCTAATATCGGAAAAAGTTTCTGTATGTTTCACAAAATTTTCGTCATAATATTCAATAAGGATAGTGCCTTTTCTCTTCACATCTTCTCTCACATCGGGAATAGAAAGACAGCCTTCATTGAATTTCCATTCTTCTCCGGATTCTTCAAGAATCTTTGCATTGATGAAAACTTTTTTAAATTCAGCCAGCTCATCTTTAATATCTTCATAATCTTCATCATCTGCAAGCGGAGTCACATCAATCACAAACAGACGCAGGTCCAACCCGATCTGCGGTGCTGCAAGCCCTATGCCATTTGCACTGTACATCGTTTCGAACATATTATCTATAAGTTCCTGTAAACCGGGGTAGTCTTTGTCTATATCTTTTCCTATTTTTCTCAAAACAGGATCCCCAAAAGCTCTTATCGGTAAAATCATCTTATTCTTTGTTCTAAAAAATTCTGCAATATAATTGTTGCACTTACTTTATCTATTAACCCCTTTTCCTGTCTCTTTTTTTTACTTTTTCCACTTTGGGAAATAAAAAAAGAAGCCATTTTTGAGGTAAATCTTTCATCTAAACGGTGGACTGTGATACCGGAAAATTCTTTCTGAAATTCTTCAATGAATTTTAAAATATCTGTCTCCACTTCGGAAATGTTTCCTTTCAAATCTGTAGGAAGGCCTACTACCACATCATCCACTTTATTTTCTGTGAAATATTTTTTCAAAAAATCCATCAAAACCGGTGTCTGAATGGTATCCAGAGCGCTCGCAATAATCTGCATATCATCCGTTGCAGCAATGCCGCATCGCGCCTTTCCATAGTCTATTGCAAGGATCTGTCCCATAAGTGTGCAAATTTAGTAAAATTTAATGATTTTATTCATAACGCAGTTTTTTTATAAAAATCATGTTTTATTCCATTATTTTTTTTATAATTTTAATCTTCCAAAAAACGAAAATATGAAGAAACTCATCCTCGTAAGACATGCAAAAAGCGACTGGCCGGAAGAAACGGAGGACTTTGACAGACCTTTGGCAGACAAAGGTTTGAAAGATGCTATGAACATGTCCAGATTCATGAAAAGCAATAATATTTCTATTGATCAGTTTGTTTCCAGCCCGGCAGTGCGTGCACTGAATACGTGTAAAATCTTTAATCAGGCTTATCAGCTTAATGTATCTACGGAAGACAAGCTTTATAATCCCTCGGAAAGAAATTTTGAATCTGTAATCTACGACCTGGATGACAGCGTAAGCTCTGTGGCTTTTTTCTCTCATAACAACGGAATTTCCAATTTTGCCAATTCTATCTCTGAAGATATTTTTCACTTCCCGACCTGCGGAGTGGCGGGTTTTGAAATAGACTGTAATTCATGGTCTGAATTTGACGGTGCCAAGAAGAAACTTTTGTTCTTTTATGAGCCTGGGAAAATATAAGACTATCTTTTTATACCTATTCCCTCTCCTGCTCTTTTTTTCATGTCATAAAAAAGAGAGGACGTATATTGAAGCTATTGCCTTAAATGACGCAAAACTTCCCAAAGCAAAGCCTGGTGACTGGAGGTATTCAAGGAATGAAAAATTTCAGACCTTTGAAGATTTTCAAAAATTAAAAAAGATAAAGCCTGAACAGGGTAAAAATACGATCTATCTTCAGCCTATTGGGGAATTCAATGAACTTCAGAAAAAGGAAATACTTCTTACTAAAGAATATTTAAGCAGGTATTTTCAGCTGGAAACAAAAGTGCTTCCTGCTTTAGCCAATACTATTTTTCCAAAAACAGTACGAAGAATTTCTACAGAAGGCCAGGAACAGATTCTGGCAGGTTATGTGCTGGACAGTATATTGATAAAGCGTAAACCTGAGGATGCTGTCGTTTTTATGGGTATTACAGAAAAAGATCTTTTTCCAAAGCCTGAATGGAATTATGTCTTCGGTCTGGCTTCTTATGAGGATGGTGTAGGCGTAACTTCAATGTACAGGTTCTCCGATGGTCATCTTTCTGATGCCAATTTCAATGAAAGTCTGGAAAGATTAATTAAAATAAGTTCCCACGAGCTCGGACATATGTTTGGAATCAGCCACTGTCTCAATGCCAACTGTGTAATGAACGGAACCAATAGTCTTTCTGAAACAGATTATCATTTTGCAAGAGCCTGTTCGCTTTGCCAGCAGAAATTAAATTCAAGTATTCAGTATGATCATAAAAAACGTCTGCTTGATTTGAAAAATTTCTTTGAAAAGCAACATCTCAATTCTGAGTTTGCACGTGCCGGACAAGACTTTAACCTTTTGAAATAATCTGTTAATAAAAAAAACGGACAAAAGCCCGTTTCTATTTATATTGTTTTAACACATCAATCTATTTTCTTCTAAGATCCAGATCATCAAAATCAAAGCTGAAATCTGTAACGTCTGAAACAGGTTTCAATTTCGCAGACTCTGCTTTTCCATTCTCATCATAATCGAAAATAATGTATGCATCGGCATCATAGCTTCTGTCGTCCCATTTTATAATGAAGGAATTATTTGAAAATGGAAGCAATTCTCCTTTTAGTCTCGGAGAGTTCTGGCAAATGATTCTGTATGTATTTCCCTGCTGAGAAATTTCTACATCTCCAAACCATTGATCATTGTATTTTCCAACAATCTGTTCGGCTTTAGGCTGAAGATTTTTTTCTTTTTTAAAAGCTTCGGATTTAGCAAAGGCTTCTTTTTTCTGCTTGTCAAAATCTGCATTTACTTTTGACATTCTTTCGCCGTATGTTTTCAGCCAGTTTCTGTCTGCTACTCCCAAATAAGAATCTTTAACAGTATTTGTAATCGTATTGAAGGCCGCTCCGGACTGCTGATTGGTCAATACCACAATTCCTAATTTCATATCCGGAATCAAGGTAAACTGGGTAACCGTACCGATAAGCCCTCCTGTATGCTGGATTTGTCTATGTCCTTTAACATCACTTAAAAACCATCCTAATCCGTAACCGTAGAAACTTGTATCATAAGGATTTTTTAAAGCAACCCTATCAGGGATCTGCAAGCTCCACAGCTGTTGCACATTTTTATCTGAAACCAATTTTTTACCGTCTTTGGTAGTGAAGTTATTTAATAAAAAGTCAGCCCATGTGGTCATATCTTTGATATTACTCATAATTCCTCCAGCTGCATTACCTGTCTCATTCCAGTCGTGAGGAACGGCAATGGCTTTTCCGTCTACCGGTGCGTGAGCATCAATTTTATTTGATACAGCTTTGGCCCTGTTATAACTTCCGAAACTGGATGTCATTCCGACAGGCTTCATAATTCTCTGTTCTATAAAGTCAGCCCAGCTAAGGCCGGAAACCCTGTGGATTACTTCTCCGGCTACAATGAACATGATATTGTTATAATCCAGCTTAGTTCTGAAAGGATTTTCCGGTTTCAGATATCTTACATTGTGAACAATATCATTAACGGTCAGATTCCCTCCTTCCGGGAAAAACATCAGATCTCCCTGTCCCAAACCTAATCCTGCTCTGTGAGTGACAAGATCTTTTATGGTTACATTCTGGGATACATACGGATCGTACATCTGAAATTCAGGAATATATTTTGAAACTTTATCATCCCAGTTCAGTTTCCCTTCGTCCGCCAGAATAGCCAGCGCAGTGCAGGTAAACCCTTTTGAGTTGGATGCTATTCCCACCAGTGTATTATCGTCCATCGGTTGTTTGGTTGTTAAAGAACGTTGTCCGAACCCTTTGGAATAGATCACTTTTCCATCTTTTATGATTCCTACAGACATTCCCGGAACATCAAAGGTTTTCAGTGTATTCTGGATCAGCTCATCCAGTTTTTTTTCTTCAACCTGAGCGTTGAAAAGCCCCACTGCCACAAGAAAAATTAAAAGAGAAAATTTCTGCTTCATTTTTATAAATTTTCTCAAATTTAGTAAATATTAGATCATTCGGACCTTTCCGTAAGAACTTTGTTCATTTAAAAATAACCTAACTCTTAATGGAAAATAAATCTTTCCTAAATTTGTAAAAATTTCAGATCTTAATGACAAAAATTCTCCTTCTCTCCGATTCCCATTCCTATATAGATGACAGAATTTTAGAATATGCCCGTCAGGCCGATGAAATCTGGCATTGCGGAGATTTCGGAAGTATGGAGGTTATAGAGGAACTGGAAAAAATAAAACCTTTAAAGGGTGTTTATGGGAATATAGACAATGCAAAGATACGGGCTGAGTTTCCTGAAGTAAACCGTTTTTTCTGTGAAGATCTTGAAGTTTTAATGATCCATATCGGAGGATATCCCGGTAAATACACACCACTTACCAACAAGGAAATTTCTGAAAAAGCTCCAAAATTATTTATTTCAGGGCATTCTCATATTTTAAAGGCTATGTTTGACAAGAAAAACAATCTTCTTCACCTTAATCCCGGAGCTTGTGGAAAACAGGGATGGCATAAGACAAGAACTATGATGCGCTTCGTTGTGGAGGGAGAAGAGATCAAGGATCTAGAAATCATTGAACTGGGGCCTAAAAATTAAATTAAAAAACAACAAAGAAGCGGAATACATGAAAATCGGGGACAAAGTTTCTGTAGTAGATGAGGATTTAAGCGGAATTATTACTTCCGTGAACGGCAATATTGTTGTTTTTAAAGATGAATATGGATTTACCTATCAATATCCGAAAGAGAGACTGGTTCCAAAAAATGCGGATCTTTATGAAAATATCCGGGTAGTCAGAAAAGCAGAGCCTAAAAAGGTTATTTCGAAAAAGCATCAGAAAAATCATATGGTTCTGGACCTGCATTTTGATAGTCTGGTTAAGAATCCCAGTGATTATGACAGCTTTGAGAGACTCTTCATCCAGAAAGCAAAGCTGACAGAGGTTCTTGATTTCTGCAGAAAGCACCATCTGAAGAGGCTGGAAATTGTTCACGGAATAGGTGACGGGACACTGCAGAGAATGGTTATGGATGTTTTGGAAAGCCAGACAGATATCGATTTTTACAATAAAGAAATACTTCATCATCAATCGGGTGCCGTTATGATAGAATTTCACTAAATTTGCAGCAATTGAAATATGAACGTACTTAATTTACTTTTTACCAAAGACGGATTAATCTACCAGATTGCAAAAAATAAAAGCATTCAGGAGGAAAAGTCTTATTTCGTTACTGAAGAAACTCCGGAAACTCTTATTGATGAAAAACTGGATGAAATTCTTCTTAAACAAAGATTCGACGAGATCCACGTGATCTCTGCACTGAATCATTTTACGCTGATGCCCGAGGGTTTTTCTGAGCATGAGACGGGATTTGAACTGATTGCGTTCAATGCTCCGGCGGACAGGGAAAAGGAAGAACTTATGCTTTCTGTCAATAAAAAATTCGGGGTACAGTTTTACTATACATTCCCTAAAAATTTTTACAAAAAAATAAAAGAGCTGGCAGTTCCGGTTCATTTCAATTTTTCGGGAGAGAAGTTTCTGAATTCAATCAACAATAAGAATAATAAGGAAATTCATATCAATCTTTACCATAATCAATGTGAGTTTTTTGCCATTGATAACAAGAAAGTTATTTTATATAACAACCTGGATGTAAATTCTGAAGTAGATTTTCTGTATTTCGTGATGTTTACGCTGAGTAAAATAGGCTTCGGAATTAATGAAACCAACTTTTACGCTTATGGTGAAACAACGGAAAATGAAACTTTTATCTCTGAGCTTCAGAAATTCGTTAAAAATATGAGAATTGTTTTTGACAATGTTCCCAATAAGAATTTTATACTCAATTAGGTTGCAGATAGCAGGTTATAGGGGATAATCCCTAAATGCAACAGCCTGCCACCTACAAACCACTACCTAACAACTTAAAAAATATGTTCAGAATAATCTCCGGTAAATGGAAAGCAAAAAAAATAGCCGCCCCTAAAAACTTTGAAGTAAGACCGACTACGGATTTTGCCAAGGAAGCGCTTTTCAGCATCCTGGAAAATAAATATGATATGCAGTCGATTTCCGTGCTTGATCTTTTTGCAGGCATTGGCTCAATCACTTTTGAATTTGCTTCCAGAGGATGCGCAGATGTTACTTCTGTTGAGCTGAATCCAAAACATACAAGTTTTATTAATTCCACTGCCTCAGAACTTGACATGTCTTTACAGATTAATGTTCAGAGAGGTGATGTTTTTGACTGGCTTAAAAAGTTCAGGAATAAGAAAAGTTTTGAGATTGTATTTTCTGATGCTCCATTCGAAATGGAGGAGAAGAAATATTATGAGTTACTGTCTCTTGTTCTGAACAATAAATTTGTTAAGCCTAACGGAGTCTTTATCGTAGAACATCAAAGCAGGATGAAGCTTGAGCACCCAAATTTAATAGACACCCGAAAATACGGAAATGTAAGTTTCAGTTTTTTCGAACCGAATAAAGAAGATGATCAGGAAATTTAATTCCTGATTATTTTTTTTACGGAAAGACCCGGTGCCGCTATTCCCCAAGTGGTAATCGCTTCAAGAACCGGAAGTAATGTTTTCCCAAAATCTGTCAGCGTATATTCTACCATCAAAGGCGGTTTCTCCGTATATACTCTCCTGTTTACTATATGATCTTCCTCAAGCTGTTTTAGCTGCAGGCTCAGAGTTCTTTCTGTAATGGTTGGAATAGATTTTTTTAATTCATTATATCTTTTTGCACCACCAATTAAGTGATGTAAAATTACCGCCTTCCATTTTCCCCCGATAAACTTCATGGTTACGCTGGTGCAGCACGGATATTCTTTGTTATCTATTTTGTACATTTTTATACTATCCTTTTTTACCGTTATTGCAAATGTATTAAACTTAAATTAGTTTTGCAACTATAAAAATGATAGTACAATAATTTATGAGCTTTTTAGAACAAATGAAAAAAAGGTATACGGCAAAAAAGTATAACCCACAAGAGAAAATCAGTGCAGAACAGATTGCAGAATTGAAAGAAATCCTTAATCTAAGTCCGTCTTCTATCAATAGCCAGCCTTGGAATTTTATTTTCGTTAACAAACCGGAACTGAAAGAAAAACTGGGAGAAGCGTCTTACTTTAACAAGGAAAAAGTACTGGAAAGCAGCCATCTGGTTGTATTTCAGGTATTGAAAAATCCGGAAGATTTTGAAAGACAAATCGAAGAAAATCTTACAGAAGGTTCAGTAAATTATTACAGAAACATGGTAAAACCAAATGGTGAAGCGGCCATCCGTTCATGGATGGGGCATCAGGTTTATCTTTCACTTGGAGTTCTTCTGTCTGCATGTGCTACGATGGGAATAGACTCTACTCCTATGGAGGGTATTGAAACTGAAAAGTATGATGAAATCCTGAAAAATGATTCTTATGAAACTCTTTTTGCAGTAGCCATCGGGAAAAGAGATGAAAACGACAAAAATCATCCGGAAATAACCCCAAAAAGAAGGCTGAAGAGTGAGATGGTTATTCTGGAACCATAATAATTCAGACTTTCTTTAAAAATAAAAGCTGTTTCAGGTGAAACAGCTTTTTGTATTATAATACTTTCAGTTCTAAATCTATTGTTTTTCCAAAGAATTTCTTAGAGATCTTTTCAAAGTTCTTCGTCAGATCCGAAAGATAGAAATGATAATTCGGCTTTGGATTATTATCATTCAGAAGATGATATTTATCCAGAATGATTTTCAGGTGATTGGCTACAATATTCGGAGAATCTATCACACGGACCCTGTTTCCGTAGTATTGCTTTATTTCATCAATCAATAAAGGATAATGGGTACATCCGAGGATCAGTGTTTCAATATTTTTAAGCTTGTTATTACTTAAATAATTGTAAATGATCGCATGAGTAATCGGGTGATTCTTAAATCCTTCTTCTATAGCAGGAACCAGTAACGGAGTGGCCAACTCATCAACCTTAATCCATTTGTTCTGTTTTCTGATGCTTTTTTTATACAATCCTGAATTGACCGTTGCTTTTGTCGCAATAACCCCAACGTTATTATGAATCTCATAGGCTACTTTTTCTGCCACAGGATTAATAACGTCTATGACAGGAACTTTTCCGGCAACAGATTGCATAACCTCGTTCAAAGCATTTGCTGTAGCTGTATTACAGGCAATAACAATAGCTTTACAGTTCTGCTGAAGCAGAAAATTGGTGATTTTTGTAGAATATTCTATGATGGCATCCTTCGACTTTTCACCATACGGAAGATGCTTGGTATCCCCAAAATAGATCAGGTCTTCATGAGGAAGAAGTCTTTTGATCTCTTTAGCTACGGTAAGTCCTCCTACCCCGCTATCGAAAATACCGATAGGCTGGCTTGGTGAAAGATGTGAATAGTCTTGCTTTTTAGTTTTCAAAATTCCATTTTAATGACTACAAAATTAATTTAAATTTCAATATCTAAAATGCATATCCCACTACTATTTCACTATGACCTTAAATATTTTTTTATATTCTTTATTTTCAAGTGTAAGTAAATAGCTTCCCGCAGTAATATGATTAACCGGAACAATATTTTTACCTTCATTAACATTGATGGACTGATCATAAACTATTCTTCCATCAAAACCTGAAATGGTAAGACGGGTAGCCCCATTTATTTTTTTATTATTATAAATTTCCAAATGTCCGTTTGAAAGCGGATTAATAATCTTTAATCCAGAATTATTACTGACCTCTACAGATTTCAACAGAGGAGAATTAAGAGCTGAAAAGGCATTAATTCTTCCCCATCCATGATATTTATCAAAGCCTGCTATATCTTCAGATGAAATACCTTTCATATCCTCCGCTGTTGATTGAAGAATATTTCGCACCTGCGCAGGAGTTAGTGAGGGATTTTGGGCGAAGATTAATGAAGCTACTCCCGCTACTAAAGGTGTAGCCTGAGATGTACCGCCCCAATATGAATTATAGGAAGTATTAGAATCCATACCCAGTCCATAAATATAATTCCCGGGGGCAACTACATTAATATGATTACCATAATTGCTTCCCGACGTTGAACTCCAAAAAAATGGTTGTGTCCTTTTATCGTTGGCATCAGTAGAGCCTACAGCAATAACATTATCATAAGTGGTAGAATAGGCAGCCGGATAATTAGCTACTTCATTATTATTGTTCATCATGCAAACTACCAACATTACATTATTCGTTTTCAGATGGTTTATTGCACTGGCCAGCAATGAAGATGATGAAGTGCCTCCGATAGACATTGATACTATTTTCGCACCGTTGGCGGCAGCGTAATAAAGACTGTTTGCCATATTTGCGTAGCTACCGCTGTTGGAGCTGTTTAATACTTTTAATGGCATGATCTTACTGTTCCAGTTTACTCCCGCATATCCTTTTCCGTTGTTAGCCGAACTTCCTATGATCCCTGCACAATTAGTTCCATGTCCGTGATCATCTGCAGGATTATTATCATTATTCACCCAATCCCAGCCCCGGTAATCATCTATAAGACCGTTTCCGTCATTATCAATTCCGTCCATTATTTCTACAGATTTGTTCCATATTCTGCCAGAAATATCTTCATGAGAAAGATTAAGCCCTGAATCTGCTACTGCAATAATCATATTGGGATCTCCAGTTTCAATATCCCATGCCAGTTCCATATCAACGTCGGCATCTGCAGTAGTATTCATTCCGGAAACAGAAAAAGTTCCATTATTGTATAAGCCCCACTGTCTGGAAAAAAAGAATGAATCATTAGGAAAATTCAAAATATTGTCAGGTCCTTTTACACCTGCTCCATGAGCTATATAATTAGGTTCTGCAAATTCAATTTTTGAGTCTTCAGTATAGATTTTTGAAACAGAGGAAATATCTGTATCGTTTTTAAATTCCAATAAAAAGGACGTTGTAATATTCGCATTTCCTATAGGGATAATTTTACTTACACCGTAGTTACTGTTAAGTTTATCAATACTTTGTACTCCAATGATATTTTTTGATGTATCAAATTTCTGTTGGTTAAAAAACTCCTTTTTAACCTTTATTACCAATTGATTTTTTTCAAAGTCCTGGGCATTATACAGGGACAAAAACAACACTGAAAAGAGTGTAAAGATATTTTTTCTCATTACTTTTATGTTTAATTAAGTTTCAGATTATTAAACATAAAAATACGGAAATATCCAACATTTACAAGTATTAAAAAAAGGAATCTATATTTACACAATGAACAGATCGGAAGCAATTCCATCCGCCATAAACCAATGTTTTTCAGGAATTTTTAAATGGTTATTTTCCACCGTTAAAATCTCTTCTTCAAGCTTTGGCTTAATCTCACTTTGGAAATGTTCAAGGATTTTATCACTGAATTTACTTTTCAAGCTTTCAAGATCTACTCCCCAAACTGTTCTTAAGCCTATCATAATCATTTCATTGAACTGATCCTGCTGAGAAAGAATTTCCTCTTCTTTAGCCAAAAGACCGGAATTTAATTTCTTAATATACTGCTGATTGTTGGCTACATTCCAGCTTCGCACATCAAATCCATTGTAGGAATGGGCAGAAGGACCGATTCCAAGGTATTCTTTATATTTCCAGTACGCAGAATTATGTCTTGAATAAAAGCCCTGTTTTGCAAAATTGGAAACTTCATAATGCTCAAATCCATTATCTTTCAGGAAATCTGAGAGATAATAGAATTCTTTATTCTGTTCTTCTTCTTTTGGACTGGCAATTTTGCCTTTCGATATCCAGTTTTCCAAAACAGTTTTAGGTTCAACTGTCAATGCATAGGAAGAAATATGGGGTACTTCAAGCGCTATTGTTTTGTTTAAATTCTCTTTCCAGATCTCCAGATTAGAAGTTGGCGAACCATAAATCAGATCAATACTAAGATTTTCAAACCCGAAATCCTGTGCTCTTTTAATCGAATCTTCTGCTTCGGATGCATTGTGGGCACGATTCATTAACTTCAGGTCTTCCTCAAAGAAACTTTGCGTACCGATCGAAAGTCTGTTTACAGGCGATTGAGCCAATTGCTTTAAAAAATTTTTATCCAGATCATCGGGATTGGCTTCGAGAGTGACTTCAATATCGTTATCAAAACTGAAATATTTCAACACTTCATCAATGATTGAACGGATTTCATCTGCCGAAAGAATGGAAGGTGTCCCGCCTCCAAAATACAGGGATTTTAAACTTTTACTTTGTAATTCGTCTTTTCTAAGTCTGATCTCTGCTTTCATGGCACTGATCATTTCATCCTTAAAGTTTAAAGATGTTGAAAAGTGAAAATTACAATAGCTGCATTTCTGTTTGCAGAACGGGATGTGAATATATATCATAAAAAAAGCCCTGAAAATTTCAGAGCTCAAATTTATTTAAATTAAATCAGATTAATATCTATATCCTCTATGATTAATAAAGTTATCAAAGTTATAACCTAAGCTGATCATAAAGCTGTTTCCACCATAAGTCTGGATATCAGACATTCCGATGTTGTAAGTAGCCCCGATCATGAATTTGTTGAATCTTACTTTAATAACAGGGGCAACCTGAAGCTGCTGGCTGTCAAATCTGTTCTGTACCGTTCTGTAACTTACACCGGCAGAGAAAGAGTTGATATCATTAAAGAAAGTAGCCATTAAGTTATAATCGATCATTCTTGTTGAATTGGTATTCAGGTTGATCAATGCTGATGGCGTTACATAGATATTGTCAGCAAAATGCCAGTCATATCCTAAGTTTAAGAAGAATTTAATTGGTGAAGGCTCGATTCCGTTTACGATAGCCTTGTCGTTGCTTAGTGCAATATCATTTACAGACACTCCTGCAAAGATATTTCTATAGGTAGCAGCTGCACCGAAGTTGGCATAAGCCATAAAAATATTCCCTTCTTTCCCGATCAATAGTGGATCGTAACCATCTTCAACATTCACTGAAGTATAGTCGAAGTTCATATTATAAAATGAAACACTGGTACCAAAGGAGAATTGGTCTTTTCTGTCTCCCTCACTACTTAGTGGAATAAAGTATGAAGCTCCCGCTGTAATACCGCCTGCAGAAATAGGTCCATTGCTGTCTCTGAAAATAGAGAGCCCTGCTCCCACTCTGTCGAAAATGTTCCCGTTGATTCCTATAGACTGCGTATTTGGAGAATCGCTAAACTTGTCAAATTGCTTGTGGTAATTAGCATTAAGCTGCACGTAATCGGTCTTTCCGTACTGAGCTGGGTTGAACAGGAATTCACCATCCAAAAGATATTGCTGATAGTATGGTAGTGATTCTTGTGCTTTGTATGCATTTGACAAAAGAGCTAAACATACGATAGCATATAGTTTTCTCATAACAAATCTTGATTTCAATTCAACAAATATAAAAAAAATCTCAATATATTTTTAGTTTTCTAAATAATTTCTCCATTTTTTTACAGCATCCGCCATATCTTTCGGCATTGGGCTCTCAAAATATAATTCCTTTTTAGTAGTCGGATGTACAAAGCCTAAAGTATGGGCATGAAGTGCATGTCTGGGAAGGATTTCAAAAACATTTTTTATAAACTGCTTATACTTAGGCAGATTCACTCCTCTGAGTGGGGTATGTCCTTCATATCTTTCATCATTAAACAAGGTATGCCCTATATGTTTAAAATGTGCCCGGATCTGATGCGTTCTTCCTGTTTCAAGTTTACACTCTACCCAGGTCATATATTTAAACCGCTCTAAAACTTTATAATGGGTCACCGCATGCTTTCCATGGCTGCCGTCCTCATATACGGACATCTGCATTCTGTTTTTAGGATGCCTTCCGATATGGCCTCTTATTGTCCCTTCATCTTCCTTAGGATTTCCCCATACAAATGCCCAATACAGTCTTTTCGTGGTCCTGTTAAAAAACTGTTTTGCCAAAAAGCTCAGTGCATATTCATTTTTTGCAATTACAAGAAGTCCGGACGTATCCTTATCAATTCTGTGAACAAGCCCTACTCTGTCCAGATCGGATTTCTGCCCATTCTTTTCAAAATGGAAGGCCAATGCATTCACCAGGGTTTTATCCCAGTTTCCATGTCCGGGATGAACAACCATTCCTGCTTCTTTATCTACAACGATCAAATCTTCATCTTCGTATATAATATTTACAGGAATATCCTGAGGGATGATCACATTTTCTCTCGGAGGATGGGTCAGAAGTACAGAAATCTGGTCGCCCGGCTTCACACGGTAGTTCTGCTTTACCGGAGCTCCGTTTACAATTACATTTCCTGCACGACAGGTTTGTGAAATCTTATTCCTTGAAGAGTTTTGTCTGTATATCAGTAAGAATTTGTCTATCCTTAGCGGTTCCTGATTCCTATCGACTGTGATATTAAGATGTTCGTATAATCCTTTATTTTCCTCATCAATATCAATATTCTCCAAACTGTCGGATTCCAACAATTCTTCATCCAAAAAATCTTCGTTATCTTCTGCCATTATTTTATCTTTTTACACAAAAGGCCCCAACATTTTGCAGTTGAAGCCTATATTTTATATAATAAACCGTTATTATTCTACTACTACTTTTTTAGCCTTTGGCTTTTGAGCCGGCTGCTGTGTGGTATTTCCGGCTGTTACAGGTTTAGTTCCCGACCCTTGACTGCTCGTTGCTGCCTGTTTAGGTTTTTCTGTTCCGGTTCCCGCAGGTTTGGTACTAATAGCTGTGCTAGTGGTCTTGGCCGGTTCTGTTTTTACCGGTTCAGTTTTAGGTACTTCTTTTCTTGGTACAGGTACTGCTGCAGGCGGATCATAGCTTGGTTCCGGACGGCTGATAGGAACTTCATCATAATGTACCGGAGGCAGTGAAGTATCCACTTTCATACGGTAAATAGAGTTCAGCTGTTCTACTTTAGCTCTAAGCTCAGCAGGTGTTCTCTTACTTGCCCAAAGGTCGATCTGCATTCCCTGATCTCTTACATCTCCGGAAGCCGGATCCTGGTAATAGATGATATCGGATTCATCTTTGCTTCCGTCTTCATGCTCTACCAAGCCTACTTCAAATAAACTTTTTGCAATAACAGCCCTTGCTTCTTTCACAGAAAGCCCTACTACACTAGGAATTGAAATATTTCTCATAGGTCCTGAACCTACTACAACATCAATCACAGAGAATCTCGGAAGACGTGATCCCGGATTAACAGCATTACCTTTATATAATACTCTTAAAAGAGCATCTTTCTGAATACTTGGTTCATAGATGGTATCACCAATCTTAAGACCAACCTGATCCAGTCTCTGGAAAGCCAGTCCTGAATATTTATTGATCACATCAGGAACAGTAATAGGCGCCCATGTTCTTGGATTAACAACGATTCTTACCAGTGATCCCGGTTTTACACGAGAGCTGGACAGAGGGTGCATTTTTAAAACCTGAAAAGGCTTATATTTAGGATTGTACTCGGCGCTGTCTACTTCATATTCCAGCCCGGTATCCTCTAATATTTTTACGGCATCATACACTGATTTATTAATAACGTTGGGTACAGGAATTTCCTGACCATGATTGGTATGATATTCCAACCAACGGAAAGTAAGCCAAACCAACCCCACAAAAATACCGATGGCGACTACTAAATTCAGTAAAACTTTCCAATTGAAAAGTGATTTAAGCATACTTAAGAATACTTTAATTATAACGGCAAATATAGCTAATAATTTTAAATGTGCTTTTATTTAACACAATTCATTTTCAATTTTAAAATTTCTGAATTTACCTTATTGCATTACAGAAAATGATTAAATTTGCCTTAATTGATACTATAATGGTTATGAGCAAAAAAAGTGTTGCCGTTGTCATGGGAGGCTATTCTGATGAATATGTGGTTTCCTTAAAAAGCGGTCAGTTGATCTACGATTCTCTGGACAGAAATCTATATGATGTATATAAGGTGGTTATCCTTAAAGACGAATGGTATTTTTTAGGGGAAAACGATAAAAAATATGAAATCAACCGCGGAGATTTTTCAGTGACATTAGATAACAATGAAAAACTGAAATTCGATGCCTGTTTCAACATTATCCACGGAACTCCCGGTGAAAATGGAATTCTTCAGGCTTATTGGGATGCCATAGGACAGAAATATACCGGCTGCGATTTTTACCAGAGCGCTTTGACCTTCAATAAAAAAGATACATTAGCCGTATTGTCAAAATATGGTATTCCTTCTGCCAAAAGTATTTATTTAAGGAAGGGAGAAAACATCAATACAGATGAGATCGTTGAAACTCTGGGTCTTCCGGTTTTCGTGAAACCCAATCAATCCGGATCATCACTTGGAATTTCAAAAGTTAAAGAGAAATCAGAATTAATTGCTGCCACTGAAATTGCATTCAAAGAAGATGATGAAATTCTGATCGAAAGCTTTCTGGACGGAATGGAAGTTTCCGTAGGTGTTATAGATTTTAAGGGTGAAACTATCGTTTTGGGAATTACAGAAATTGTACCTACCAACGAATTCTTTGATTATGAAGCCAAATATGAAGGCGCTTCAGAAGAAATTACGCCAGCAAGAATTGATGATGCCACAAGAATCAGAGTGGAGGAAATTTCAAAAAGAGCTTACAATTCCCTTGGTATGAGTGGATTCTCAAGAAGTGAATTCATTCTTATGGATGGCATTCCTTATATGCTTGAAATGAATACCAATCCGGGATTCTCTCCTGCCAGTATTCTTCCGCAGCAGGCAAGACATTATGGAATCTCCATTACAGACCTGTGTGGAAATGAAGTAGAAAAGGCTCTTAATAAGTAAAAAGATGACAAGGTTATTTTCTCTTTTATTATTAATTCCTTTTGCTGCATTTACTCAGAATTATACAAGAACTCTTGATTTGGGTATCCCCAAGAGTGGTATGGAACCGAAAAGCATTAATTTTTCAACCGATGCTATTTATATAGGCGAAAAGAAATGCTTTAACTATATTAAGAAGAGTGATGTAGTCATTAACAATGAAACAGTACCCAATTATTTTGAGATTATTTCTTTGGATGATACAGTAGTGTTTTCCGGAATTATTAAAAAAAATGAAAATGGAAATTTTGAAAGTACAATCAATTTCCATCCCATTAATAAGCTTTATAAAAATTCAAAAATAATCGGAAGAAATGATCTGATCTTAAATCTTTCTTCTAATCAGGTTCTAAATAATAACTGCAGCCTAAACATCAAAAACTTAGAGCTGTTTTACCAAAAATCAAACGAAAACAACTAGGATATGAAAATTGCTGTTTTCCCCGGATCTTTTGATCCTATTACTCTGGGACATTATGATATTATCGAAAGAGCGGCTCCGCTTTTTGACAAACTGATTATTGCAATCGGTCAGAATTCCCAAAAAAAATACATGTTTCCTCTGGAAAAAAGAATGGAATTCATTCAAAACTCCGTGGCCGAGTTTCCCAACGTGGAAGTTGACTATTTTGAAGGATTAACGGTAGACTACTGCTTTGAAAAGGATGCACAATACATCCTCAGAGGCTTGAGAAACCCTGCCGATTTTGAGTTTGAAAAAGCTATAGCCCATACAAACAGAACATTGGCCCACAAAAAACTGGAAACCGTATTCCTATTGACCTCATCCGGAAAATCTTTCATCAGCAGCAGCATTGTAAGAGAGATCATTAACCACGGCGGGGAATATGAATTGCTGGTTCCGGACTCCGTGAGAGTGGAGAAACACGCAAAATAAATGATCAACCATAAATGATAATTGATGAAATGGCCGAAAATTTGCAGATGCAGGAATCATTCATCGATTATCATTTATCATTTATAAAATTATGCATGAACAGTTCAATTTTGCCATAGAGGTACTCGGAACTATTTCCTTTGCGATGTCAGGCAGCTTTGCAGCGATGCAGAAACGTCTTGATCCGTTCGGGGTATTGATTATTGCGTTCGTGACGTCTGTAGGTGGGGGAACTGTAAGGGATCTTTTGCTGGATATTCCTGTATTCTGGATGCACGATCTGCTGACTTGTGCACTAATTTTGGGAACAAGCATTTTTGCCATGGTCTTCAAATCTATTGAAAAGAACTTCAAGGTAACTTTGTTTATTTTTGACAGTTTCGGGCTGGGATTATTTACTATTATCGGAGTTCAGAAAGGACTGAATGCCAATATCCATCCATTGATATGTGTAGCGCTGGGAACCATTACAGGCTGTTTCGGAGGAATTATCCGGGACATTCTTCTGAACAGGATTCCGCTGATCTTCAGAAAAGAAATTTATGCTACGGCATGTATCATCGGAGGATCTGTATTTCTTCTGATGACCAAGTTTATTCCGCTTTCTTATACATTTATACAGATCTTTACCATTTTACTGATTGTTGCAATCAGAACATTGGCCGTAAAATACCAATGGCAGATGCCTAAGTTTTATGGTTACGATCAAAACTCGGAAATGTAAAGTTTAAAATAAAAAAAGCACCCGAATCAGGTGCTTTTTTAGTTTTTGTATGTTTCTTTTAGAAGAATTTTCCTCTCTGTCTCATATTCGGGTTGTGCATATGCTTCTGCATAGAAGGCATCTTCAACTGATCTTTCATCATTTTAATTTGATCCGTCATCATTCCAGCGCTGTCTAATCTTTTTGCTTCCTCCAGAAGTTTCTGCCCTTCCTGTTTTCTTCCTTTGGAAATAGCTGCTGCTGCAAGATTCAATGTTGCCATTGCTCTGTCATGCTTCATATTCAAGCCATATTCCAAAGCTTTTTTCATGAAAGGTTCAACCTTTGCAGGATGCTCCTGAGCCTGTGTAAGGCCCATTAAGTAATGGAAATATCCATATTGGGATTTATGAAGCTGCGCCTTGTAATTGGTGATTCCATTTAACCATTCCGCTGCTTTTTCCATATTCTGTTTTCTCAGCTGCCAGAAGGCAAGAAGAATATATTCATTTTTGAAGAAAAGTAAGATAGGCAGTGCTGCAAGAAGGAAAACCACAATCCCCCAGCCCAGACTTCTTGTGAAAATCATCATATAAAGTCCTAAAAGGATAAGAACTGCTGCAATTACAATTTTTATGTACTTATTCATTATTCAATTTTAGAAGTGCAAAGATAGAAAATTTACAGGTTAGAAGCTAGAGGTTATAAATCAGAATTTTTATAACTATTCGCTCTTAATCCTTTCAAACGTCTGAAAACAGAAATCATACTGATTCTTTTCATCTTTCCCGTGGCAGATCTCTTCCGTTTTTTTCCAGATTTTCAGATCAATCTTCGGAAAGAATGTATCAGCTTTAAGATCAGCCTTCACTAAAGTAACTTCTAGTTTATCAACAATTTCCATAGTCTGTTCGTAGATATTTCCGCCACCGATAATGAACACATTTTCATCAATCTTTTTAGCAAATTTTACAGCCTCCTTAATGCTTCCTACGATCAGGATTCCTTCTTCAAACCAGTCTTTCTTTCTGGAAATAACAATATTCGTACGGTTAGGCAATGGCTTTCCTATACTTTCATAGGTTTTTCTTCCCATAATAATAGGATGTCCGGAAGTAATATTTTTAAAGTGTTTAAGGTCTTCAGGGAGATGCCAGAGCAGTTTATTTTCAAAACCGATCTCGTTTTTCTCTCCCATTGCCACCACTATTGTTGTCATTCTAATAATTTTTTACAAAATTAGCACATAATTTGTATATTTGGTTAGCACAAAAAATTTAAAAAAATAAACTATGAAAAATAAAGGCTGCCTTAGCGCAGGAACTATCGGTATTGCACTGCTTATTATTGTAGGTGTGATATTCTTCTGGGGAAAAAACGGTTATAACAATTTTGTTTCGAAAGAACAGAACGTGAACTCCAAATGGTCTAATATAGAAACTGTTTATCAGAAAAGGGCCAATCTTATTCCAAATCTGGAAAACACGGTTAAATCGTATTCAAAATTCGAACAGGAAACATTGACGAAAGTTGTTGAAGCTCGTTCTAAAGCTACTTCCATCAACATTGATCCTACGAATATGACTGATGCTGACATGGCAAAATTCCAGGCTGCACAGGGAGAATTATCCGGTGCATTGAGCAGATTAATGGCTGTAGTGGAATCTTATCCGAATTTAAAGGCTGATCAGCAGTACATTAATTTCCAGAGAGAGTATACGGCGATTGAAAACAGCATCAGAACCGAAACGGTTTACTATAATGATGCTGCGAAAGATTACAACACGACAATCAAAACTTTCCCGAATAATATTCTGGCGAATTTCACCAACTTTAAAGAAAAACCTTTCTTCAAGGCTGAAGCAGGTGCTGAAAAAGCTCCTGAAGTATTCAAATAATAATGAACCGTTTTCTGACAAATCAGCAGATTACTTCCCTTGTGGAAGCGATACAGTCGGCAGAAGAACATTCTACAGGCGAGATCAGGGTACATATTGACTCAAACACGGAAACTGAGAATGCACAAACAGCATTTGAGGTTTTCAAAGAACTCTGTATGAATAAAACTGCCGACAGAAATGCTGTGCTTTTTCATGTCAATTTCGAACAGAAATATCTTACCATTATTGGGGATATCGGGATTCATGACAAGGTGCACCAGTCATATTGGGATCACCTGCACGACTACATTACTTCTGAATTTGCCAAAGGAAATTATTATAAAGCTTTAAAAAGCGGCATCCTTGAAACCGGTCTTGAATTAAAAAAATATTTTCCTGTTGAAGGAAAAAATCCCAACCAACTGTCTAATGAAATTACGTTCTCTTAAAATAGTATTTTCATTTATACTCTTCTGCTTTTACACTCTTGTATCGGCACAATACACGATTCCGCAAAAACCGGCAGTCCTGTATCCCGTGTTTGATGAAGCAGGATTGCTTACACAGCAGGAAAAAGATGAGCTGAACAATAAACTGATTAAGTTTGCAGACTCTACTTCCACGGAAATTGAAGTGGTCATTATCCCTTCTACCAAAGGAGAAGATGTTAACTTTCTCGCAACTATGTTCGGCGAAAAATGGGGAATCGGGAAAAAAGGTGTGGACAATGGGGTTGTTTTTCTTATTGCAACAGAAGACAGAACCATGTCTATCCAACAGGGACGTGCTGTGGAACAATACCTTACAGCTTCAGTAGCAGGACAGATCCTTGATTATATTGTCACTCCTAATTTCAGGCAGGGCCAATGGTATGAGGGCATCAATCGGGGTACTTCAGCTATTATGGAGGCAGTTCAGGGAAAATTCAAACCTACGGAAACCTCAGCACCTTCCGGCAGTGGAAGTGCTTTTAAAATCCTTATTATAGCATTTGTGATCTTCATTCTGCTGGCTATTATCTTTGGTAACAGAGGCGGCGGCGGTGGCAGTGGTAATAATGATGACGATGATGTGATCATCACCAGAAGAGGGCGCAGAAATTATCCGGGTGGATTCTTCCCTTTCCCAGGCAGCTTCGGCGGAGGTGGTTTTGGTGGCGGAAGTTCCGGAGGCGGAGGTGGCTTCGGCGGCTTTGGTGGAGGTGGCAGCTTCGGTGGAGGTGGTGCTTCCGGCGGATGGTAGTTTAGAAAACAATAAAATTTATATAATCGGGCTTTCTGCCCGATTTTTTATTTAATATACTAAAATCAAGTGGTTTCTTTATGGCATCTTAATATTAAATTCAGTTTTTCATATTAAAAAATTAATAAAACCTCCTAAAACCTGTTTTTTATTTAATATTTTTTCATTATATTTACTGAAAACAGGTTTATGAAGAAGACGCTGGTAGTTTTTGCACATCCCTATTTAGAGCACTCCAATTCAAATGTGGAGCTTATCAATTTTTATGTCCGACACCAGCACTATACCCTTCGAGATCTTTATGAAGAATATCCTGATTTTCACATTGCCGCATTCAGGGAAAGAAAAAGATTGAAGAACTATGACCGCTTTATTTTCCAGTTTCCTCTGATATGGTTCGGAATGCCTCCTTTACTACGATTATGGATTGATGAAGTTTTTGACAGGGACTGGCTTAAAGAAGGTGAAATTAATCCGTTGGAGGGAAAGGAAATTTTTATTCTCGTAACAACCGGAGGAAAGGAAAGATCATTCAGTAAAAACGGAACTTATCAATATACTGTTGAAGAACTGATCAGCGGACTTATTGTATCCTTAAAAGTTTTCAAGGCAGATATCAAACACGTCAAGATTGTTTACGAAGCTAATAAATTAAGCAAAAAAGACATTATTTTACATAAAAAAGAATTTACGGAACTACTCAATCAATAGTAATAGTATATATGGAATCCAGCTTAGCAATGAATACATTAATTTTCTTAGGTGTAGCCATTATTATGGTTCCGCTGGCGAGAAAATTTGGGCTGAGCTCTGTAATCGGATATATTTTAGGAGGGATCATCATTGGTCCGTATGTTCTGAGACTTACGGGGAAAGATGTTAATGGTATTATGCATGCCAGCGAATTTGGAGTCATTATGCTTCTTTTTTTGGTAGGGCTGGAACTGGAACCCCGGAAGTTCTGGGAAATGCGGAAGAAGATTATGGGCCTTGGACTTACACAGATGGTTCTTTCTATTTCGCTGCTTTTCCTTGTTTTCATCAGTGCCGGATGGAGGATAGACAAGGCTATTGCCATTGCGATGTGTTTTGCACTTTCTTCTACGGCCATTGTACTTCAGACACTTCAGGAAAAAAATAACCTTAAAACTATGGCTGGAGAAGCCTCATTCTCTACCCTTCTGTTTCAGGATATTGCTGTGATCCCTATTCTGGCTATTCTTCCTATCATTGCTAACTATAAAGCAAGCCATCATGATAATAATATACAGATTCTCATCCAGAAACTTCCTGAATGGCTACAGGCCGGAACAGTAATTTTAGGGGTTGCTATTTTGATTCTTTTGGGAAGGTATGTATTTGTACCTTTTTTAAGGTATGTTTCAAAGTCTGGAATGACGGAACTACTTACCGCTTCTTCATTATTCCTTGTCATTGGGGTCTCAGAACTTATGGTGGCCATTGGACTTTCTCCTGCTTTGGGAGCTTTCCTTGCCGGAGTAATGCTTGCCAACAGTGAATTCCGGCATGAGCTGGAAGCACAGATCGATCCATTTAAAGGGCTTCTTTTAGCGGTATTTTTTGTAAGTGTAGGCTCTACAATCAATTTTAATATCATCCAACAGGATCCTGTGTTTATTTTTTCTACTGTTTTTGCGGTACTGGCAGTAAAATTTGCAGTTCTCTATGCCATCGGAAAGTTTTTTAAAATTGATACTCCACAGAGTTTATTCTATGCATTTGCCCTTTCCCAGGTGGGAGAATTCGCTTTTGTACTGATCAATTATGCATCAGATCTTTACCTCCTGAGTCCGGAACTTAACGCGCAGATGATGGCTGTAACAGCAATCACAATGTGTATTACTCCAATATTACTGATCATTAATGATAAGTTTATTACTCCTAAATTTATTCAGGAGATTCCTGATGCAGATAATGATTTTAATATCCTGGATAATACCGTAACCCAGAAAAAGATCATCATTGTAGGGTTTGGACATTTTGGAAGCACAGTAGGACGTCTTTTAAAAGCCAATAAAATTTCAGCTACGGTTCTGGACAGGGATTCCGACCGTGTAAAGCTGTTGAGAAGCTATGGTTTCAAGGTATACTATGGGGATGCTACAAGGATTCCTATCTTAAGGGCTGCAGGAATTGAAGATGCGGAAATTTTAGTACTTTGTCTAGATGATCCGGATGATAACAAGTTCATTGCAGATCTGGTCCGGGAACATTATCCGAAAGTACGGATTTTTGTAAGGGCAAAAAACAGGATTGATGCTTATAATTACCTCAATAACGGTATTGAAAATATTTACCGGGAAACATTGGGAACTGCCGTAGATATGGCTGTAGACGTTCTGCACGAAACCGGTATGAGAAAATATGCGGCAAGACGTTTAGGACAGAGATTTATGGCGATAGATAAAGCATCTATCAGAAGACTGGCCAAAGCAAAGGATGATGACGAGATCTTATTGTTTACCACAAAAGAAATCCTCCAGCGTGAGGAGGAATTGTTGGCTTATGATAATCTTAATTTTGATAACAGAAATTGGGAAGGATCCTCGTCAGTAGATGAAGAAAATGACGAGGAAACTCCGAATTAATTTATTGAATGCTAATGCTTCCGCCGCTGCTTTCCTGCTTGGTCACATTTTTAAGCTCACCTCTCTTGGAAACATCTATACTTCCGCCTGAAGAAGCTTCTGCATTTACCGAAGAAACAGCACTGATCTGAACACTTGCACCACTGGATGCTTCAGCTTTCACATTATCTGCAACCACCTCTTTAGCGGAAATACTGCCTGCTGATGAGGAAGTAACATCTGCATTCTTTGTTTTTCCTGAAATATCAATACTTGCTGCCGAAGATGCATCAATATCAAGATCTACAGCCCATACTTTTCCACTGAAACTGCTGCTGCTGTCTGCCGAAATATCAAAATCATTAGCTTCCAGATCTCCTGAAACACTTGCTGCGCTGGATATTTCAATATTCATTTTATCCTGCGTAAATTTATCCTTGACATGAATACTTGCTGCAGAATTAGCAATAAGCTTTGAGAAATCCTTGGTATAAATCTTTGCTTTCACATTGTTGATATTCCTGACTCTGATTCCCTGTTTGTAGTGGATATGAAGATTTCCGCCGCTATTATCCACAAGAATTTCATTAATAATATTTTCCGGGGCAGAAATAACCACTTTTTCAGTTTCAGACTTAATGATCTCTGCATCAATAGCCTGGGAAACTTCGATCTCGTCAAAATCTCCGTTAAATACTTTCTCTTTAACCGGACCTCTTTCTTCATCAATTACCTTATCTACCCAACCACCGTTATTATTGTCATTATTGTTATCATGGTTTCTCCTATCATGCTTTTCGTTACATGAGGTCATCAGCGCGAAAGCTGAAAATATAAAAAGAGTTGTTGATTTCATGTTTACTGCTTTTATAAATTAAGTTTTAATATCTTTATACTTTAATAACAACTAATTTATGAAAAATATTTCATCGGTATTGTTAATTTCTGCACTGGCACTTAACCAATCTTGTACTACAATGAAGAAAACCGATACTCAACAGGAGACTCCTGTTACCGATCCATCCTTATCTTCAAACCCTTTTATGAAGAAAAGCAAGCTTCAGTATGAAGCTCCGGAATTCGATAAAATTAAAAATGAACATTTCAAACCCGCTTTCGATTTTGGCCTTAAACAGCACGATGCTGAGATTCTGAAGATTGCCAATAATCCTGAAGCCCCTACTTTTGAGAACACTATTGTAGCCCTTGAAAAAAGCGGTGAAGTTTTAAAAAGAGCCACTATTGTATTTTCCAATCTTACAAGTGCTAATACCAATCCTACCCTTCAGGCTTTAGATGAGGAATATGCTCCGATTTTTGCAGCACATTCCGATAAAATGTACCTGAATGAAAACTTATATAAAAGAATCAAGTCCATCAAAGAAGACGGTTTAGATCCTGAGAGTAAAAAGCTTGTACAGTATTACAAGCAGAACTTTGAAATTGCAGGAGCTAATCTTTCTGCTGCTGATAAGGAAAAATTAAAGCAGATCAATCAGGAACTGGCTTCCCTTTCTACTCAATATGCCAATAAATTACTGGAAGCAAGAAAGCAGGGAGGTGTATTTTTCTCTGACGTAAAGGAACTGGACGGACTTTCTGCCGATGAAATTGAAGCAGCAGCAACTGATGCTAAAACTGCAGGTCAGCCGGGAAAATATCTTCTGGCGCTTCAAAATACTACTCAGCAGCCGCTTCTTCAAAATTTAAAGAACAGAGCGACAAGAGAAAAGCTCTTCAAGGCATCATGGCTTAGAGCAGAAAAAGGTGATGGAAATGATACCCGTGAGACTATTGAAAAATTAGCAAAATTAAGACTTAAAAAAGCTCAGATTTTAGGTAAGAAAAGCTTCGCTGAATGGAAGCTGCAGGACCAGATGGCAAAAACTCCGGAAGCTGCGACTAAACTGATGAATCAGATTGCTACTCCTGCTGTGGAAACTGCAAGACGTGAAGCAAAAGATATTCAGGATCTGATCGACCAGCAAAAGGGAGGCTTCAAAGTAGAGCCATGGGACTGGAACTTTTATGCAGAACAGGTAAGAAAAGCGAAATACGATCTTGATGAAAACCAGATCAAACCCTATTTTGAGGTAACTACTGTGTTGGAAAAAGGTGTTTTCTATGCTGCTGAAAAATTCTACGGACTTACTTTCAAAAAGAGAACTGATCTTCCGGTTTATCATCCGGATGTAGTAACTTATGAAGTTTTTGACCACGATGGAAAATCTATCGCTATCTATTACCTGGATTTCTACACAAGAGATTCTAAAAATGGAGGGGCATGGATGAGTAACTTTGTTGAGCAGTCTTATCTTATGGGGACAAAACCTGTAATCGTAAACTGCTATAATTATCAGAAGCCGGCTCCGGGAAAACCTTCTCTGATCAGCTATGATGATGTTTCTACAATGTTCCACGAATTCGGGCACTCTATCCATGGAATGTTTGCAAGCCAAAAATATCCATCGCTTTCAGGAACAAGTGTTCCGAGAGATTTTGTGGAATTCCCTTCGCAGATTAATGAGCACTGGGCTTTAGATCCTGTGGTTCTGAAGAATTATGCAATCCACTATGAAACCAAGCAGCCTATCCCTCAGGCTTTAGTTGAAAAAATTAAAAAAGCTGCTACTTTCAACCAGGGATATATGACGACAGAACTTGTTTCTGCGGCAGCTCTGGATATGGACTGGCATACAGTAACTAATGAAAGCCAGCTAATTCCGGTTCTGGATTTTGAAAAACAGTCATTAGCCGGCCACGGATTTACTTTGGCAACCGTGCCACCAAGATACCATACTCCTTATTTTGCCCACATCTGGGGCGGAGGATACTCTGCAGGATATTATGCTTACCTATGGTCTGAAACCCTTGATAATGATGCATGGGAATGGATCAAAAACAATGGTGGACTTACGAGAGCAAATGGTGACCGTTTCAGAAAACACATTCTTTCCGTAGGAAATTCTGTAGACCTTAACCAGGCATTCAGAGATTTTACGGGACATGATCCGGATATCAAGCCTTTATTGAGAAACAGAGGTTTTATAAAATAAATTTTACAGGAAGCATTCTTTCGAATGCTTCTTTTTTTGCAGGTCAACGCAGAAGCATTCCCATATTTTTTTATATGATCGATTAAAAACCTCTATTTTTGTGTTCAATAAAAATTAAAAATATGGACTGTCCCTGCTGTTCGGGAAAACTTTACGAAGAATGTTGTAAGCCTTACCACATCGGAGAAAAGCACGCTCCTACCGCAGAAGCTTTAATGCGTTCCCGTTTTTCAGCATTTGCCATTCCGAACGGAGAATACTTAATGGAAACCACACTTCCTTCAAAAAGAAAATTTCACAAGAAAAAAGATCTACAGGAATGGGGAGAAATTAATGAATGGACAAAACTTGAAATAATAAACAAGCCTTCTGCCAGCAAAGTTGAATTTAAAGCTTTTTATACTGACGAGGAAGGGCATAAACAGATTCATCATGAATTGTCTGCATTCAAAATGATTCAAAACCGTTGGTTTTATGTAAGTGGAGAATTTTTAGAATAAAAAATGTCCGAAAAAATCGGACATTTATATTATTTTTTAATGAGCATCTGTCCCATCAATTCCATGAGCATGGCCATGTGATAATTCTTCTTCCGTTGCAGGACGGGTATTTAAGATTTCCACCTGAAAATCCAAAACTTTCCCTGCCATTGGATGATTAAGGTCTGCCACCACAAATTCAGGCGTTACTTCTACTACAAATGCCTGAAAGTTATTCCCCTGATTATCAGATAAAGGCAAAATAGCTCCGATAGGCGGAGTTCCTGATTCTTTAAACATATCAATTGGCAGCTGTGCAATAGCATCAGGCTGTTTTTCACCATAAGCTTCTTCAGGCTGAATTACAAATGCTGCTTTATCGCCGGCTTTAAGGCCCAGGATATTCTGTTCAAATTTTGGAATCATCATTCCTACACCGTATAAAAATGTAAGTGGATTTTCTGCTGTTGTTTCTTCTACAAGAACTTTACTTCCATCTTCTTCGATTGTGTGAAGTATATACTTTACAGCTACAACATGGTTGTTTTCGATTGTCATATTTTTTCTTTTTTTCGTGATATTTTTTCACGATTAACAGCACAAATATACTCTTTTTGATTGTTTGGGAAAGTCATAAAGAAATAATCTTCAGACAAAATTCTAGTTTCCGGACTTTTTTTCGTCCCGTTTTTTCTGTCTCAGTACAAAGAGATACAGGCTTTCAACTTTCGTTCTCGCCCAAGGTGTTTTCCGGAGAAATTTAAGAGATGAACTGATGCTTGGATTATCTGTAAAGCATTTGATACTGATCTGCTCGCCAAGTTTCTCAAAACCCTCGTAGTATTCCACCAATTCTTCAAGAATGACATCTAGTCTTTTTCCATGTAATGGGTCTTTGGACGATTCCTGCATTGTTATTTTTTTGTAAAATTAGAATATTATAAATTGATATGAAAATCTATCACCCGGACACTGTTACTATTCAACAAATTCAATTGAAATTATTTTAAAAGATTTTTCACTCACTTTTAATACATTTGAACGAAGAAAATAAATTAATACCTTTTTTATTGAAAAAACTTTGGCCACATATCATTCTGATTCCCTTACTGCTGACTATTCCCATAGTTTCTTCGCCGGACTTTGATGGTACACTTTCCGTTTTCAGGGTCTCCCCTTTTCAGCGGGAGTTCATCCGTTTTGTATTGGTCATTATTTTCTTTTATATTAATCTTAATATTTTTCTTCCGAAATTATACAGCAGAAAAAAATATGGACTGTTTACAGTGTGTATCATATTGAGCTTTGGACTTATGGTTTTCCTTCCATATTATCTGACTTCTCAAAATATTTTTGCTGCAGGGTCATCTCCTGTGAGAATAGGGCCTTCTGAAATGATACCCCCACCAGATGGAAACAGACCGCCACCTGTTGAAAACATGTCTCCTGATGGTAATCCGGCCCGTAGAAATGATGGTTCTTATTATCAGATGATATTTGCATCTGTTCTACCCTTCCTTTTTTCTTTTTTATCTTCCCTGTTCATTTACCGGAATATGGAGAAAAAAGAGCTGGAAAGATCTAAGGCCAAAGCTGAATTATTAAATTTAAAATATCAGCTGCAACCTCATTTCTTATTCAATATCCTCAATTCTGTCTATTCATTGACGCTGATGAAGTCTGATGATGCTCCAAACGGAATCTTAAGGCTTTCGAATGTAATGCGGTATGTGGTTCAGGAAAGCAGTAAAGATTTTGTTGATTTAAGCAGAGAAATAGAATATTTAAAGGATTATACAGCCCTTCAACTGATCAGGACAGACAGCAGCCTGGATTTTTCCTATACAGAAGAGGGAGAAACGGAAGGTCTTCAGATTGCCCCCTTTATTTTGATTAATTTTATTGAAAATGCCTTTAAATATGGTTTTAATGCTGAAGAAAATTCAAAGATTTCAATTAAGATCATTATTAACGATCATATTTTAAGCTTTAATGTTTTTAATCATATTGTAAGCCAAAACACTACAGGAGATAACAGCCTGAAGGTAGGAATGAAAAATACAATAGAGCATCTTAAACAGGTTTATCCTGAAAAACACAGTCTCAATGTACGCAATGACGGCAAAAATTTTGATGTTAATTTAAAAATTGATTTAAGCTGAATATGATAAGAGCTATTGCTTTGGACGATGAAATTCTTGCCCTGAAAATTATAGAGAACTATGCAGGGAAAATTGAAAATCTTTCTCTTGAAAAGATCTTCAATATTCAAAGTGATGCCCAGAGGTATCTTAATAAATTCCCTGTTGACCTCATCTTTTTAGATATTGAAATGCCTGCTAAAAATGGGCTGGACTTTTATAAAAGTATTTCCCAGAATACTAAAGTAATTTTCACAACGGCCTATTCCGAATATGCAGTGGATGCTTTCAACATCAGTGCTGTTGACTATCTGTTAAAACCATTTTCTTTTGAAAGATTTAAAACGGCTGTAGAAAAAGTAAAAATAAACAATGTGACTGATGATGTACAACACCTCTCCATCCGTGCAGGCTATAAACTCCACAAGATAAACTTTAATGATATTGTACTGATTGAAGGTCTGGACGACTATATTCAGATCCATTTGAAAGACAGTTCAAAGATCACAGCACGTTCTTCGATGAAAAGCATATTGGAAAAACTGTCTGAAAAGGATTTTATCAGAGTCCACCGCTCCTATATCGTTCCTGTCAACAGTATCCGGACTATTGTCAACCGCAATATTCATATCGGAGACTTTGTTATTCCTATTGGTGATACTTATAAAGATCTTGTAATGACTATCGTCAATAAATAGATTTCACTTTAAAAAACTTCCCGTAACCGTTTATTTTCTGCGGGAAATATTCTTAACATTTCTTAAAAATCAGGGTTTAACCGACACATTTTATCTGTTTACCTCATAAATTTTCCGGAGGTTTATTTTCAAAATACATTTGAAGTAAGAAATTGAAAAACAAAAGATTTACGTCTGTCACTTTTCAAATTAATTAACATTAAAAGCACTGTATTATGAAAACAATTAACAGAAAGGATTTTTTAAAAAGTTTGGGACTGGCTGGTGTAACGGCTGTTGCAGCACCTCTTTTAATCCATTGCGGAAGTGATGATGATGTAGTCACTTCAACGACTACCGGTTCTTCAGGAAGCAATTCAAGCTCAGGCTCATCTACAGGATGTTCCGTAACCAATTCGGAAACTGAAGGGCCTTTTCCTACTAAAACGCCATCAAGCCTTGTACAGAGCAATATTGTAAGCGACAGAACCGGTGTTCCTTTTACAATTACACTTACGATCCAGAATGTTAATGCATCCTGCGCCAACCTGCAGGGCGTTCTGGTAGATATCTGGCATTGTGATAAAGACGGAAATTATTCTGAATACGGCGGAACGGGAATGCAGGCTGCCAATTACACTTCTGTACACTTTCTAAGAGGAAGACAGACTACGGATTCTAACGGACAGGTGAATTTCACCTCAATCTTTCCGGGTTGGTACAACGGAAGAGCAACGCATATCCATGTGCATGTTTACAGTGCTTCCGGCCAGTCACTTCTGGTTACCCAGATCGCTTTTCCTGAGGGAAGCAGCAGTGCAGTAGCACTGGTAGCAGTAAGTACGGGTTATAAAGGGATGACCGGATATACTTATAACGCGAATGATAACGTGTTCAGTGACGGAACCTCCAACGAAATGTCCAGTATTTCAGGAAGCGTAAGCGGAGGTTTCGCTCTGACCCACACTATAAAAGTTTCAGCTTAAAAGCCATTAATTATTACCATTTCCGCACATGCACAGGTCACAGAAATTATATATATGAAGTGTTAAATCAAAAGCAGATATCTGTGCTGTGTGGAATATTAATCCTGAAAATAAAAAGCCATGTTAGTCCAAAGCCCTTCAAAAATATTTAAATCTGATCTATCCGTATGGAAAAGAGAAGAATCATGTTTCATCAATGTGATATTCTCTGGTCATAATTCCGGGTTAAAGAATGTATCCGAAATTGTACTGGAAGAAAATGGAGACTATGATTTTTGTTATCAAAAAAACAGCAGTATCCTGGTAATGGTTCTGTATGGTGAAACTTTGATCAGCGGTTTTACAGAACCTTTTACCGCAGGACAGATTTTTACACGATCAGCTAATGAAAGGGGTGCATTTAATTTAAAAAATAATCTTAATCACGATAAAACTGACATTCTGATTCTGGAATTAAAAAACAATGGTTCTGAAAATTCATTTTCTGTGGAAGATCTGAATTTCAATGAAAGAAATAAACTGATTCAGATCTCTAAAAATCTTAGGCATCCTAATTTTGCGGGCCTTTACGATGGAAGAAAGGAACAGGAATATGTTTTGCAGGAGAAAGGAAAAGCAATATTCGGAATGGTGATCAGCGGTGCTTTTGAATTTCAAAACCGGTTGATGGAAAACAGGGATGCTGTTATTCTTAATGGAATAGAAACTCTGGAATTTGAAGCTTTAAGTGAAAATGCTCTCTTAATTTTTATAGAGGTATAACTAATAGTATTGATAAGTGTTAGATACTTTTTTCATATCATTTTGTAATCAGGGGCAGGTATTGAAAAGCTGCCCTGTTTTTTATCCGTTTTAAAATCATGAAAGCTAAAATAAAACTTGCCTTCCGTATTGTAATTGATCAAAATTCTACGATGCCGTGGGATCAATACGTTTTTGAAGACACTTATTTTGAATATAAGATCCAGCATCAGGCTCTTGATGATAAAGAAAATCCTGTGAAAAATTACTGGGAACTTCTAACTAAAAATCCTCATGCGGAAAGAATTTCTTTTTTGCTTAGTTCTTCTGCTTCCAATTATGTTTCCCAGTTAAACGGTGTCATCAAAAGCTTACCCGATGTATTGGGAAGCACTTTCTTTCCTTTTGAAAATTTCAAACTGGATCTCATCAGTTCTAACATTGAAGATTCTTCAAAACACAGAATAGGACTTACTTTTTATACACCTGAACTTTTTCTGCTTGATATTATTAATGACAGGTATCTTTTGAGTCGCGGAATTACAGATAACAATATTTTCGAAACCTTCATGTTTGCATTTCATCCGCAGGTAGCGATAGCCTATTATGAACCGTTAATAAAAACCTCCGCTGAATAATCAGCAGAGGTTTATTTTACAGATTTTGAATTACAGGTTTCACTTTCTCACCAAATAATTCTATTGATTTCATCATGACATCGTGAGAAGGATCACCCACATCCATGTGCCCGATGAATCTTGTTATTCCAAAGATTTCTTTCATATAAGCAATCTTATCAGCAACTTCTGCCGGATTTCCGATGAATAAAGCTCCATCTCTTCCTCTTCCGCCATCATACTGCATTTTAGTATAAGGAGCCCAGCCTCGGGATGCTCCTATTCTGTCCATCTGGGATTTATAATTGTTGAAATATCCATCCACTACAGCCTGATCATCACTTACAAAGGTATGCGAATGAATAGCGATCTGCATTTTAGATACATCATGTCCTGCTTTTTGATATTCCTGCTTATAAAATTCTATCAGATTTTTAAACTGTACGGGCATTCCTCCGATAATAGCCACGACCAATGGCATTCCTAATTTCGCAGCACTTAAAACAGACTGCGGGGTTCCTCCTACTGCTCTCCAGATTGACAGTTTTCCGTCATTTTTTGCTCTCGGATAAACAGTCTGGTTCTGCATTGGCGCACGGAGCTTTCCTGACCAGGTTACATTTTCCTCAGAATTGATTTTTAATAAAAGTTCAAGTTTTTCATCAAAAAGTTCTTCATAATCATTCAATGAATAGCCATATAATGGAAATGATTCAATAAAACTTCCCCTTCCGACAAATATTTCTGCTCTTCCGTCTGAAATAAGATCTAAAGTTGAAAAATCTTCGTATACTTTAACAGGTTCTGACGAACTTAAAACCGTTACTCCACTTGCCAGTTTTATATTTTTGGTGATACTTGCCGCAGCAGCCAATACCATTTCCGGTGACGAAACCGCATAATCCGGACGGTGATGTTCTCCCATAGCAAAAACATCAATTCCTACCTCATCCATTAATTTTACCTGATCCAGTATTTCACGGATCTTCACTCTTGCATCTTTATATTTTCCGGTGGTCTGATCAAAAGCCAGATCCCCAAACATTCCTATTCCTAATTCCATATTTTTAAGATTTTAGATATACAAAATTACGGATGACAGAGATTAAAAACATTGATGTTTGTTAAGAATGGACTTTGCCTATCTCCTAACTTTTCAATAATTTTAAAAAATGAAAGCAACAATAACTTCTTTTTTACTTTTGCTGGCAGGATTCTGTTTTTCACAAACCAGAACCGAAATCTACGTCATCGGTAATATCCACGACAGTGTACCCAATTATCATCCTAAAATACTGTTCAGCATACTTGAAAAAATAAAACCGGACATTATTCTTCATGAAGTAGACAGTGAAGGCATGAAGGAATATGAATCGGATAAAAGCCTCAAAGGAAATGAAATAACGGCCAGCAATCTATATAAAGCGAAATTTCCAAAAACATTAAGGTTTCCTTTTGATTTTGAAGGCCGGAATCAGTACAGAAAAGACAAAGGCATGGTTCCCACGGATAATTTAGCTGTAAAATTAATCGACAGTCTCTATAAAGCAAAGAAATTAGCGCCTTCGGAGGTTAAGATCTATGAAAACTTTACCAATACAACTCAGGAGCTGATGAAGGTTGCAGAATTATCTCCGGAGAATTTCAATAAGCCTGCTACGGATAAAATTTCCGAAAAAAGACAGAATGCCCAATATTCTGAACTTTTAAAGATTGTGGAGGCAAGACCTGAATTTGCAAAAAGATTTATTGTAAAACCTGATGGTCAAAAGATCAGCTATAGAGATGGTTTTAAATTGATGTCCGGCTTTTGGGATCTCAGAAACCAGACCATGGCTAAAAATATCTATAAAATTGCAGAAACTTATCCTGATAAAAAGATCGTGGTACTGACAGGCTTCCTGCACAGATATTACTTATTAAAAGAGTTGAAAAGGATCAATAATGGTACTTATGTAATCAAAGAATTTTATGATTAAGCTTGGTTAAAATAATTTCATACTCAAATAAAAATCCAGCCTTTCGGCTGGATTTTGTTATTATTTCTTCAGATACTGATCAAAGTAATCTGTTACTTTCTGCATCAGATGAACTCTGTCTTTTCCGATCACATTATGCGGATGTCCCGGATATACAAAATAATCCAGTTGAACACCGTTATCTACAGCAGATTTTATAAATTTAACGGAATGCTGCCACACCACCACATCATCCTGAGCTCCGTGGATCATCAGTAATTTACCTTTTAAATTCTGAACTTTATCCAGAAGATTGGCTGCAGCATATCCCTGGGGATTTTCCTGCGGCGTATCCATATATCTTTCTCCGTACATGATCTCATACATTTTCCAGTCGATTACCGGACCTCCGGCAACACCCACTTTGAAAACTTCAGGATGGCGAAGCATAAAACTTGTCGTCATAAACCCGCCAAAGCTCCATCCGTGAATACCCATTCTCTGGGCATCTACATAAGGAAGAGACTTTAAATAATCTACTCCTTTCATCTGATCATTCATTTCCGTTGTTCCCAGATTTCTGAAAACAGCCTGCTCAAACTTCATTCCACGGTTGGCAGAACCTCTTCCGTCCATTGTAAAAATGATATAACCGTTTTGAGCCATATATTCGTACCAAAGGTTTCCGGATGCCGGGAATGTATTGGTCACCAGCTGAAGGTGTGGTCCGTTGTACAGATAAACGATAACCGGGTATTTTTTGCTGGCATCAAAATCTGTCGGAAGAATAATCTTTCCGTAAAGCGGTGTTCCGTCATCAGCTTTTAATTCTACATTTTTAATTTCAGGTCTCTGATAATTCTTTAATGTATTTTCAGCCGTAAGAATATTGGTTGATTTTGCCGTACTGGTATTGATGATATTTACAGATCTCGGGGTACCTGCATTGCTGTAAGTATCGTAAAGATAATTTCCATCGCTGCTCAGGATACCTGTATGTACACCGGACGCATCATCCATTCGCTGCATTTTAAAGTTAGCCCAGTTGATCTTATATAAATGCTTTTCCAGAGGAGTCTCTTTGGTAGAAGTGAAATAAATCTCTTTTTTCTTTTCATTAAACCCTAAAATATCCGTTACCATCCAGTCCCCTTTTGTGATCTGGGCAACCAGTCCTTTTTCAAGACTGTAGTGGAAAAGATGATTATATCCGGTTCTCTGGCTTTGCCAGATGAAATCTGTATTGGAATTCGGGAAGAAAGTAAGCGGATGCTGAGGCTCAACATATTTATCGCTGGTTTCTTCAAATAAGGTTTTTACCAGATTTCCGGTACCAGCATCATACTGATTCATCTTCATCTGATTTTGCCCGCGGTTCAGAACAGCTACAAAAATATATTTTGAATCCGGACTCCAGGTAACAGCTGTCAAATACTGATCTTTTTCACCTTCAATCTTCAGGAAAATGGTTGACTGGCTTTTAATATTATAAACTCCCAGAGTAACTTCATGGGATTTCTGACCTGCCATCGGATATTTAACGTTATGGTTTACAGCAGGCGTTACAGACCAGTCTATAACGGGATAATCTGCTACCATTGTCTGATCCATTCTATAGAAAGCTACAGCTTCTGAATTGGGAGCAGGAAAAATTCCTGTATCGATTCCGAATTCGTTTCTGTGAACTGCTGCACCCCCGTTGATGATATTTTCATCAGAATCGTTGGTTACAGCAATTGTTTTTCCGTTTTTGTTTACATATAGATTATTCTTTACGGTAAAGGCAAAAGTCTGGTTATCCCCGAAAACTTTTACATTGGAAGCACTCGCATCAACTGCTGCAGCTGTTTTTACTTTCCAGTCGTTCCCGGATTTTTCGATCCAGAACATTTTATCATTTGCATTGAAATACCCGTTGGAATTGTTGGTAAATTTAATCTGTGGAACAGCTTTTAGTTTAGCATCAGAAAATGATCTGTTCAGTTGGGTTAAAGACACCAGGGTATCCTGCTTATTGGTCTTAAGATCGGTGATCACATAACCGCCTTTTACAGCCTGAATATATGATTTACCGTCCGCAGCCCATGAAAACTGGGATATATTTTTCACAGCAAGATTCGTTCTCAGTCCATTTACGGCCTCTGCCATTGTAAACTTTTGGGTCTGCGCCACTGCAGAACTGCCCAAAACCAGCATCAATAAAGAAAATCTATATAATTTCATTGTATAAAATTGAATCCTTCAAAAGTAAGAAATAAAAATCATTCGTTAATAAATGTTAAAATAAAACATTCATAAAATAGGATTAATGTATTGATAAAAATAAATTCTTAACTTAATGGTAGGTTTTTCCAGAAGAGAAAGTAGAGAATTCAAAGCGGATGTTGCGTGAATTGTAAGTTTTTGTACTACACTATAAACTCACTATCGTAAAGCAAAATTGACTATTCACATTAAAAAAATATTATTAAAAATAGGAGTTATTTCATTTCTTAACCTAAATCAATGACTTGCATATGTTCTCTACCCTACATTTGCAGTATCAATAACAAACAAAAAATACAATACAATGGCAACAAAATGGAATTTAGACCCAACACATAGTGAAATTACCTTCAAAGTAAAACACATGATGATCTCTAATGTAAAAGGAAGTTTCAGAACTTTCAATGCTGAAATTGAAGCAGAGGATGACAGCTTTGCTAATGCTAAAACTACAGCTACGATCCAGACTGACTCCGTATTTACGAATAATACAGACAGAGACAACCATTTAAAATCTGCTGAGTTTTTTAATGCGGGGGAACATCCAACTATTACATTTGAATCTCAGGCTTTAAATGATCAGGTAACAGGAAATCTTACTGTAAACGGTATTACTAAACCTATTACTCTGGATGTAGACTTCGGAGGAATCAACGTTGACCCTTGGGGAAATACAAAAGCTGGTTTTTCTTTTGAAGGAAAGATCAACAGAAAGGATTTCGGACTTAACTGGAATGCAGCTCTTGAAGCAGGAGGTGTAATGGTAAGCGACGAAGTAAGAATCGCCGGAGAATTACAGTTTGTAAAACAGGCATAATATAAAAATAAATTTTGGGAGAATACCCAATATTTATCCAAATTAAAACATACAAAAGGTTCGGGGATTTTTCTAAAAGCCTTGAACCTTTTTCAATACCTATCTATTTATGAACCTCAACGATCTGCAAAACATCAGCGAAAATTTCGGAAATACTCAAAGAATGCCCGTTTTATTTCTGGGACATGGTTCGCCGATGAATGCTATTGAAGAAAACCAGTTTGTACAGGGATTCAGGAAAGCTGCCCAGGAAATTCCGAAGCCTAATGCTATTCTGTGTATTTCCGCACACTGGTACACACAGGGAACTTTTGTAACGGCAATGGATATGCCGAGGACGATTCATGATTTCGGCGGTTTTCCGAAAGCATTATTTGATGTACAATATCCTGCTCCGGGAAGTCCGGAACTGGCTAAAGAAACTGCCGAACTTTTAGCACCTGCTTTGGTGGAGGAAGATCACAACTGGGGACTTGACCACGGTGCATGGTCAGTCATAAAACATATGTATCCTAATGCTGATATTCCTGTAATCCAGCTGAGTATAGATTATACAAAACCTCCGCAATATCATTTTGACCTTGCCAAAAGACTGAATAAGCTCCGTGAAAAAGGAATTCTGATCATAGGAAGCGGAAATATAGTCCATAATCTCCGCCTTATCGACTGGAAAAATATTGACACAGTAGGCGCCGGCTGGGATTGGGCTGTGGAAGCGAGGGAAAAAACAAATAACTGGCTTCTGGATGGAAATTTTCAGAACATTATAGATTATCAGAAGCAGGGAACATTCCTGCAGTATGCTGTTCCTACACCTGATCATTATCTGCCGCTGATCTATACATTAGGTTTAAAAGATCAGGCTGAGAACCTGTCTCTATTTAATGATGAGCTGATTGGGGGATCTTTAAGTATGACGAGTGTAAGGATAGGATAATCCGTATTTTAGAGTGCTTTTTTTATCACTAAAAATTTAGTAATATTGTTGATCATGAAAAAAACGATATTACTATTTTTATTTATATTCCCTTTGTATATTTTAACGGCACAGGTCATTAAAGGTCATGTGGTAAATGATTCAGGCAGCTTTATTTCCGGTGTGAATATCTATATTGACGGGACTAAAACAGGAACCGTTTCAAAAGAGGACGGCAGTTTCAGCCTTAATCTTTCTTCAGGAAGCTTGGGAAATGTAATTTTTCAGAAGGACGATTATGAGACTTTTGCTTCGGCAATTTCAGAAGTTATGAATAAAAACCTGAAAGTTGTTCTGGCAAAGACGAATACCATTGAAGAAATCAGACTGGTACCGTACACTTCAGAGGCATACAGAAACTACATCAATTATTTCTTAGAAACTTTTATAGGACGCGACCGTGAAAACGTGAGAATTAAAAATCAAAAGTCACTGAAATTTTCCTACGACAAAAAGAATAAATTTCTGAGAGTTAAAGCTCCGAATACTTTAATCATTGAAAATAAAAATCTGGGCTATGAGATCCAGTACAACCTTATCAACTATTCTTCAGATTTCAATGCCCATCAAGTAAATTATACAGGAACAAGCTTTTTTAAGGAAACCAAAAATTCTGATAAAACCAAGCTTAACCGGATGAATGCTTATGATGGAAGTTCCCTGCACTTTTTCAGAAGTATTTATCAAAATACCATTTCAGAGGAAAAATTTATTGTGAATCATGTTGTAAAAATGCCCAATCCGAAATATCCTACAGAAGAAGAACTGAAACAGCTTGATGATTTTAGACAGATAGCACAAAGTTCAGCTGTAGTTAAAATTCCTGAAAATATAAATGATATTTCGCAACGGAAAAGCAGCCAGAAGCCGTATTCGCTGGCCATTGTAAAAACAATGATCCCCGATTCCGAATATGTGATGAGAAAAGATGGGAATGTTTTATTCAGTTTTAAGGATATGCTTCAGGTGAATTATCAAAAATATTTCTACGAAATCAAGGGCAAAGAATTTATTAAAAGTAAATATCCTGTGACATTATCTACTTTTCTGTATTCTGAGGGCGAGGTTTTTGAAGTTTCAAAAGAAGGGAATATCTCCAATCCTGACCTGCTTATCAACGAAGGCGATTTTTCAAAGAGTAAAATTGAAAATATGCTTCCACTTGATTATCAGCCGGGAGACTGAGATATTCCCCTGGTATTTTATTTAAAATATTTTACTGTACTGCTTTCAGAACGTTAATATTTCCGTAGCCGTAGCTTGAATTCACTGTAGGATAATATGTTGCAGACTGTCTCATTTTATTGAGCACCTGATCTCTTGTCCATGAAGGATTTTTAGCCCAGACAAGAGCCGCGATACCTGCTGTTGCAGCTGTTGCCACGGATGATCCGCCCACATAATCTGCCTGATTATTATAATAACTCAGAACCGGAACTGTATTTCCATTCGCTCTTTCCATCTGAAAAGTAAAATCAATCTGGCTTCCTGAGTGGCAAACATCACATTTCTGATTGGAAGTACCTTCTTTTACTCCGGTTACAGCCTGAACTTCAGACATACTTGCTGGAAAAATAACACCCACAAAATTGGTAAAACTGGTAGAAGTTCCTCCTGCACAGAAGATCAGCTTTCCTCTGGAATAGGCATATTTCACCCCGTCTTCAATTTTCCCTACCGAAAAAATATGTCCCATTGACATAGAGATAATCTTCACATTGCTGTTATTGCCCAGATCAGTAAATGCTGTTTTTACTCCGTTCTGCTCACTGGACGTTTCCAAAACAACATTGGAAGCCGCACGGTAAGTGATCAAGTTAGCATTGTAGGCAACTCCTACAGGAAGTCCTGCATTGTTTTTCGGAGCTGCCATTACGGAAGCCATTTTTGTACCGTGCCCACATTGATCCGCAGGACCGTCTGTAGTAGATCCGTTAACGTATGATCCAAACTTGCTGATTGTTCTTCCTGATGAGGCTCCGGTATTAAAGCTGCTTCCCAGCAACGTTTGCTCTGGTGAAACTCCCGTATCAACAAGTCCTATGGTAACTCCTGCTCCAGTACTATAAGCCCATGCATTTGGGATATTATGCTGGGTAAAAGCCCACGGAACTTTGGCATTTGGTGTTGTACTGGTATAATCTGCAGCATTTAAAGCTGTAGATTCGAATCCGCAGCCTGATGAAGAACCGCTGGATTTGGCATCGGGATTAAGGCTGTTTTCTATTTCGAAGTAATGATAATCTCCCGGCTCTACATAACGGATCGTTTCCATTTTCCTCAGAGCAGCAATGGTTTCTTCCTTTTCTATGAAGACATCCATCTGATTCAGATATTGGTCTGAAGAGATTAAAAACCTTGTCTGCTCAACACCTTCATATTGCTGAATGACATTTAAAATCTCAGCTTCCATTGCTTTATTATTTGCAGAAAGACTTCTGTCAAAATCATCTTTTGAAGCCCCAAAGCCAATGGATACCATTCTGTTTCCTCTGAAAACAGCACTCCAAACCAGATGATCTGAAGCATTTTTCCAGTTAAAAGTTCCGGTATTTTTAATTGTGCTGTTGATTTCAGCATTGATCTGCTTTCCTGTTAAAGGATCTTTCTGAACAGCTTCAATGGCAGGATTTTCATTTTGAAGTTCATCTCTGTTACATGAATTCAGAACAAAAAATAGGGCGAACAGGTAAAGTACGCTTTTTTTCATAGTTTTAATTTTAGTGGTTTGTGAAACCCTAATATAACACTTTGACGTGAATTAAAAGCTTAGAAAAAGTAAATTTAGTATTACCTGAATATTAATCTTTACACCTGTCTTTTGAAAAAACTATAATACTTTCTTATAACAGACACTTTTATCGATACCAATATATTGTCCATAATTAGGGATTCTGCAATATCCGCTTTTTTCATAAACAGAAAGTGCTTCATTCTGTTCCAGAGAACTTTCTAAAACCGCTGTAGAATATCCCGATTCTCTTGCCCAGGATTCCAGTTCCTGAACGATAGCACTTGCAAGCCCTCTTTTTCTGAAATCCGGATTGGTATACATTCTTTTGATCTCTACGGTATCTTCAGAAAATTTTTTGAAAGCTCCGCAGGCAGCAGGAGTTTCATCAATATAGATCACGATGCAGTTTTTTATACTGTCAATTTTATTAAACTGGTCATAGAACGCATGATCTTCTCCATTCCGGACGGCAAGATCGGCATCAAGCAATTTTACCAAATTTTGAAAATCTATGTCTGAGGAATCTGTCCTTTTTGTTGTCATTATTTTATTAAATAAAAATTATTGTCTCTGCTTATTGTTAAACTTTTACAGATAAACAAATTTAATGAATGATTGCTCATCTAAGGAACTCTTTAATCTTTTATTTACTTTGCCTGAACAGAATTAAATTCAGCAGTACGATAAAGCTCTTCCGGAACCTGAGCTAATGCGGACTCCTGAAGCTGACCACCCAGACCATAAAACTGCTGAAAACTCATTATAAGCGGTCGCCATTTATCCGGATCAACCCGGTTAGGAAAACCATCCATAAGTATAGATTCTTCCATATGTACTTTGACTATTTTCAGTTCTATATAGAGAATATTTCCGCGCTGGATCTCATGATCTTCCGCCAGCAGATTTACTTTAGCAAGGCTGGCTTCCATTTGTACAGGGCATTCTAATATTCGGGGTGGATTGACTAATATGGATTCAACAGGTGTCATTCCTGCAATTTCAAATTTTTGGGATTCATGACGGTATCCTTTATTTTGTTTACCTTTAGGAACAGGGGTTGAGCCAGTTGTCAGAGCAAGCTTATTAACCATTCCAACCTGATCTTCTGAAGGGAGGTTTATTACGCACTCTCCTGTTCTTAATAAATTTTCAGAGGTTTTGGATACCACTGATATACCAATTACACAACGCCAGCCTAACCAGAAAATTGATGAAATAGGAGCTGCATTAAAGCTGCCATTTTCATTTATGGTAGAAATAAGTATTACAGGTGTTCCAAAATACAAAATAGAGGGTGTACATATTTTATGCATAATGTTATTTTTATTGGCAAAGGTATTTTGATGAATCATTATAAAAAATCCATTTCCTGTCCTATTTTGTTTGAACGAAAACTGCCAGATTCAATCTTTTATAAAAACTAATGTATCATATATAGTTATGGTATTCTGCATTTCTGAAATTTGATATAACGAAAAAGCATAGATGAATTTTAACAAAAAAAGGCTTCCATTTCCGGAAGCCTTTATATCATTTAATTGTAATTAATTTACTTTAAATTCCCTATTATTTATTAGTTCTGCAATCGCCAGCATATCCTGTCCAATTAACCTGTCATCTTCCAGCTTCTTCACTTTGGAACGGATGATAGCAAAATTCTCTTCAATGATCTTTGAACATTTTGAAGGTCTTCTGAATTCCAGTCCCTGTGCTGCAAACATTAATTCTACAGATAAAATATTCACCAGATTTCCTAAAACCTGATTGAATTTTCTACCGGAAATACTTCCCATAGAAACATGGTCTTCCTGTCCCAAGCTTGTAGGGATAGAATCAGCCGAAGCCGGGAAACATAATGTCTTATTTTCTGTAACCAAAGCAGCTGAAGTATATTGCGGGATCATGAATCCTGAATTCAGTCCTGAGCTTTCTGTCAGTAGTCTCGGTAATCCATATTTTCCTTCTAACAACAAATAACTTCTTCTGTCAGAAATATTTCCCAATTCTGCAACTGCTAATGTTGCATAATCTAAAGGAAGCGCCATCAGCTGTCCGTGGAAGTTTCCTCCGGAGATGGATTCTTCAGCACTTAGAACGATTGGGTTATCTGTTACAGAATTCAGTTCCGTTTCTGCCATCATTTTAAGATGTTCAAATGCATTTCTGCTGGCACCATGTACCTGCGGCACGCATCTCATGGAGTAAGGATCCTGCACTCTTTCACAGTCCTCATGAGCCTTCATATTTTCGGAACCTTTTAAAAATTTAACCATTCTGGCTGCCACTTTTTTGCTTCCCTCAAAAGGTCTTATTTCATGAAGCTCTTTTTTGAATGGACTTTCAGAACCTCTGTAGGCTTCAATACTCATTGCCGCAGTCAGATCTGCCAGATTTAGCAGATATTCGAATTTTTCCAGTCCTTTAATGGCATGAGCAAGGATAAACTGGGTTCCGTTGATGAGTCCTAAACCTTCTTTTGGACCTAAAACCAAAGGCTCAAGACCATGTCTTTCCAAAACTTCCATGGTTTCAAAAATCTGATCTCCTTCCCAAACCTGTCCCAATCCAAGCAGAGGAAGTACAAGATGAGCAAGAGGGGCCAAATCTCCTGATGCTCCTACAGATCCCTGTTCAGGTACAACCGGAATAATATCTTTTTCAAGCATCAGGATCAGTCTTTCAATCACTTCCAGGGAAACTCCTGAAAATCCTTTTGACAGAGCATGAACCTTGGAAATAATCATAATCTTGGAAAATTCCTTGTCAATAGGTTTTCCTACTCCTACTGCGTGAGAAATGATAAGGTTATACTGCAGCTGAGCGGTTTCATCAGCTGATATTTTAGTATCACAAAGAGGTCCGAAACCTGTGTTGATCCCATAGACACATCTATCGGATTCTACTATTTTCTGAACATTTTTCTGAGATTTTAGGATCTGTTCTTTAGCTGCCTTGTTAAGTTTAGCTTTACCTGGTTTTTTACAGATTTCCAGAACATCATGGAAAGTGAAAACATCTACACCGTATATCATTTCTAAAAATTTTCTTAAAATTACGCATTTAACAATAATTGTAAAAACTAAATTTCGTGGTTTTATATTTTTTCGATAATAAGTAAATTAATTTGCTATTTTTACGACAAAAATTAAAAATAATTATCAATAACTTATGAAACTTAAAACTTTACTGCTTACACTATGCCTTGCAGGTACCGCGACTTTCGCACAGAAGGTAAAATACTCTAAGGAAGAAATCAAAAAAATGGAAACATACCTCTTTAACGAAGGTTTTAATACTCCATCCCCGAAGAAAACATCAACGATTATCTTAAAGGACGGAACAGCCCACAAAGGTTTCTGCAGCAAGATCGAAACAAAAAAAGGACAGATCTATGAGGTTTCTGTGAAAGACAGTATCACGAAAAAAAATGATGTTTTCAATGCTGAGCAGATCAGCGAAATGTATGTGTATCCTACCAATGCAGAAAAAATTGCAAAAGTTGGAAAGTATATGGGAAATATCAGAAACTTTGGAACCAAGAAACTGACAAAGAATACGGCAGGTGGCAGAATACATTTTGTAAATCAGACTGTTTCTCTAAAAAATAAAAAAGATGACAAGGAATTCCTGATGCAGCTGATCAATCCTGAATTCAGTGATATCATTTCGGTATATCATGATCCCAGAGCTAAAGAAACTGCAGGTTTTTCTATGATGGGTTCTCCACAGCTTGGTGGCGGAGTTATCAAATCTTATTATGTAAAGAAGGGTGATAAGGTAATGTGGCTTCACAAAGATGATTTTGAAGACAATTACGACTTCCTGTTTGGCGACAATGCAGAATTCATGAAAAAATATCCTAAAAATTCTGTTGAATGGGATTACTTCAGCTTCCTGATCAATGAGTACACTGAAATGAGCAATGGATAATCATTCAAAAAATACTTAGAAGCTGTAGAATTTTCTGCAGCTTTTTTTATCTTTTACCTCTTAATTTAAATTGTCCCAATGAAATTTTGTATCAATACCGTTCTGATGATAAGCTTCCTGTTCTGGGGTGCTTTGGGAAGAATATTTAAAGGCTGCTCAAAAGCCGATGATACCGTGCATGCCGGAGCTTATGTGAAAAACCTTGATAATATTCCTTATCAGACCAATTATAAAACGATGGGACGTTATCTCACTTCCGAGTCTGTGATAAAAGATCCTGTTTTATTACAGCGGAATATCGAAACCGCCGAGCTCGTTGATACAAAGATTATTAATGATCTGAAAATTAAAGATCCAAAGTTAAAGGAACAGGTTGATCAGATAGATCTCAAATATCTTCCTTCCGAAAGGTTGGCCGAGTATCAGAAAATTATTGAAAGCCGAATCAGGGATATTGATCTTATGGGTTATAAGAAGTTATTCAAGGTTTTAAAAATTGCCTCTAAAATGAAAAAGTTTTATCATCTTGATGGTAATGTTAAAGATGATAATAAAAAGGTGAGTGATAATTATATATACTCAAAGAACGGTTTTGATATTCATATTCCGCCAGGCTTTCATGAAATAACTTCCCTGCAGAACCCGCTTATTGATAAAATCTGGATCAGTGACAAATCCATGATCACTGTTTATACTTTTGAAAAAAATCAGGAAAAATCATTAGAGGAATGGAAAGCATTCAAAGAACAAAACCGCAACCGTCTGCAGCTGTTTGAAAGCGAAAAAAACCTCATTAATCACTCCGTATTCTCAGAGGGTGAAAAAATATATGGGTCTTTAAAAATTTTAAATAAGGGAAAGAAAATTCTATTTGTGGAAATAAGCTTTGACGATCATTTATCTTATATTGAATACCGCAAGAATTTACTCTCTGAAATTTAAAAAATAATAAGTCATAATACATCAAAACAAAATTCCGTAATTTTGTTATATGAATCCTTCTTTAGAATTACAGCTCAAAACTTTACCATCAGAACCAGGCGTTTATCGTTATTATGATAAGAACGATCAATTACTGTATGTAGGAAAAGCCAAACATTTAAAGAAAAGGGTTCTTTCCTATTTCAATAAAAATCTTCCGGGCTACCGTATCAAAATCATGGTAAGCAAGATCGTCCGTCTGGAAACGACCATAGTAAACAGTGAGTACGATGCACTTTTACTGGAAAACAACCTGATCAAGGAACACCGTCCTTTTTATAATGTACTGTTGAAGGATGATAAAACCTATCCATGGATCTGTATTAAAAATGAGAGTTTTCCGAGGATATTCCTGACCAGAAATGTGATCAAAGACGGGTCTGAATATTACGGTCCTTATGCCAAAGTACGCCCTGCAAAGATTTTGCTGGATACCATTAAACATATTTATAAGCTCAGAACCTGTAACCTTAATCTTTCTCCAGCTAAAATAGCGGAAGGAAAATACAAAGTGTGCCTTGAATATCATATCAAAAATTGTGAAGGCCCCTGTGAGGATCTTGAAAGTAAGGAGGATTATGATGAAAAGATTGATGCCATCCGGGGAATTATCAAAGGTGATTTCCGGAAAGCAAAAGAATATCTGGTGAACCAGATGATGAAAATGGCTTCTAATCTTAAGTTTGAAGAGGCACAGATCATCAAGGAAAGACTGGATATTCTGGAAGATTATCAGGCTAAAAACACAGTCGTAAATCCAAATATTGATGATGTAGACGTTTTCGGAATGACCAGTGACGAGACAGCTGCCTATGTAAATTTCTTCAAGATCAGAAACGGGAATATCATCCAGAGTTTTACTACGGAAATTAAAAAAATTCTTGAAGAAACGGATGAAGATATTATGGAAGAAGCTTTGATCGAGATCCGGCAGAAATTCAGCTCAGATTCCAAAGAAGTATTGTTACCCTTCCATCTTTCTGTAGAAATCCCGAATGTAAAACTGATCGTTCCAAAGGTCGGTGACAAAAAAAGAATTGTGGAACTTTCTGAAAAGAATGCAAAAGAATACCGTTTGGAAAAATTAAAGCAGGTACAGATTGTAGATCCTGAAAGACATACAAACAGAATCATGTCTGAAATGCAGAAGCTGCTTCGGATGCCTGTAGAACCCCGACATATTGAAGGTTTTGATAACTCAAATATCCAGGGAACCAATCCTGTTTCTGCATGTGTAGTTTTTAAAGACGGTAAACCAAGCAAAGCTGATTACAGGATTTTCCATCCGAAAACAGTTGAAGGAGCCAATGATTTTGCTACAATGGAAGAAGTGATCTACCGCCGCTATAAAAGAATGCTGGATGAAGGTGAAAATCTGCCACAGCTGATCCTGATAGATGGTGGAAAAGGACAGCTTTCTTCTGCCGTAAAAAGTTTAAAATTATTGGGTCTTTACGGCAAAATTACGATTGTAGGCATCGCAAAAAGGCTTGAAGAAATTTTCTTCCCTGAAGATTCTATTCCTTTATATCTTGATAAAAAATCAGAGACCTTAAAAATTTTGCAGCGGGTAAGAGATGAAGCTCACCGTTTCGGGGTAAAGCATCACAGAACGAGAAGGAAAAATTCTACTATAAAATCTGAACTGGAAGAGATTCCGGGTGTGGGAGAAAAAACAATTGAGCTTTTACTTTCCAAATTAAAATCTGTTAAAAGGATCAAGGAATCCAGTCTGGAAACATTGGAAGAGATTCTTGGAAAAAGTAAGGCGAAGGTTATTCATGATTTCTTCAACAGCAATTAGCAAATAAAAATCCTTAATTCCAGATTGAATTAAGGATCATATATTGTTATTTTAATCTGTTAATTATTTTGCTGAAAATACCTCTTTAGTAAAATCACCATTAGATTGCGGAATATCAATCACAATGTTTCCATTTTCAAAATATCCGATAGTATAACTTCCGTCCGAAAGCTTTACTCTAAAGACATCTTTTTTGGAAGAAGTTTTAAAAACAGCGAACGGAACAGAACTTCCACTGTCAGCTAAGATAAACTGATTGGTATCAACCTGTATTTTCTGAAGGTTCAATTTTCCGTTTGTATATTTTCCTGTTCCTTTTTCCGAAACAGTTACAGATGAAGTCTCTTCGTCTTTCTTTACAATTTGTTCTCCCGGACTTTCGGTCTTTGTAATCTGAAGGTTAGTTACAGGATTTGAAACCGGAAGAGAAACCAGAGATTGTTTTAAAGCATCCTGATACCCTTCTTTATATTCTTTAATATTCGAGTCTTTTTTTGATGAAAATATTACTTTGCCATTGCAATCCTTGAATTCAAGTTCTACTTTATTTCTCAGGAAGCCGCTTTTATTACTTATATTACCTGTTGCAAAATTACAGGAGTTTTTTTCAATCTCGGATGGCCATTGGTCTCTACCTTCCTGAACTGCGACGTATCCTTTAGATCTCAAGGCCTTTATCAGAACCTGATCCAGACCATAAGAATCCTTCTCAAAATCTTTAAATGTCTGAGGTATGGAAATATATTTATAATCTGAAATTTTTTGCCCAAAAACAGTAGTTAGAGCAAGCATAAATGTGAATACTGAAATCTTTTTCATTGCTTTTAAAATTACATTTCAAAGTTAATCATTTCTGAATGCTCCCATATCCAGTTTAAGAGAGAAAAAATTAGAATAAAAATTAGATCCCCCGATTCCTGAATTGGTGATGGCATAATCCAGTGTCAACCCTCTGTATCTTATCCCAAGACCTGCACTCGGCTGGAAGGAAACTTTTCTTTTTAAATCTTCAATATCGGTAATAGACTGGAATCTGTTGACCCCAAGTCTTACGAAGATCATTTTCTGATACCCAAGTTCAGCACCGGCATAAGGTGTTATACTTGCAAAATCTGTAGATATTAAAGCTGCTGTTTTAGCAAAATCAACATTGATTCCGGCTTCAGGCAATACATAAATACTGCTGTTGATATTGAATATTTTACTGGCCCCTACATTCAGTTTAGGCATGGTAAGTTCCATTTTATCTTTTGGCGCCGGGTTAAATTCCTCACCATTTACCACAGTTGAAAGTTCTCCCTGATTGATACTCCAGAAGTTTACAGTAGTAGTTGCATCACGAAGCATACCTCCGAATTTCCATCCGTTATCTGCTTTGTAAATGGCTCCGATATCAAAACCAAAACCGTAACCGCTGGCAAATTTTCCTACATTTCTGTAAACTATTTTAGCATTTACCCCTACATCCAATTTAGTATTCCCTGCCGGATTGAAGGCATAGGAAAGAATAGCTGCATAATCAGACTGGGAAAATTTTGTGATCTTATCATAATCAATATTTCCTTCAGAATCAATCATCTGTGTAGTGTTCAGGATATTATCTACCCCAAGTCTTACGATAGAAACTCCGAATACGCCTTCTTCCAGCACTTTCGCATAGGCTAGATAATCATATTTCGCAATAGATTCAAAATATTCTGCGTGCATTGCTGCTCCCTGCCAGTCTTTCTCAATAGCCATTAAACCAGCCGGGTTCCACATGGGTGAATACACATCATCCTGGTTGGAAATTACAGCTCCTCCCATCGCCAGTCCTCTTGCTCCGGCTCCGATATTTAAAAATTCATTAGAGTATTTTCTTATAATCTGAGATTGAGACAGCCCAAACAGCAGTGAAAATGCAAGTAAAAAATATTTCTTCATCATATAAATTTGATGCTTAGTTAAAGTTTTTTTGTTTCCTGGCTTTCATTAATCCATTTACAATGATAGCCAATATCATAACGCCTGAAGCTACATAAAATATAGGACTCATTTCTTCTGATTCTCCAAAGATAAAAAAAGCTAGTATAATTCCGTAGACAGGTTCTAAATTAACTGTTAAAATTAGAGTAAAAGGCGAAATATATTTCATCAGCTTTACCGATTCCAGCATTGGAAAGGCTGTAAAAACGCTTGCTAATAAGCATATTAACGCCAGATCTCTGTAGTTTATTTCATTCATTTGAAAAATCTGTCCTGTAAACATATAAAATATTGCCAGAACAAACCAACCACTGAAAATTTCATAGAATATAATATTTCCCGAGCTCGTTTTTCCGAACATTTTACCGTTAAAAACAGAGAAAACAGTTCCGAATACCGCACAGAGAATTCCATATATAATACCTTCTTTAAAGTGGAACTCCGTTTTAAAAATTAATAATATACAGGCTACTATCACTATTCCCATAATGACTTCTGATATATCAATCTTTCTTTTAAAAATAACAGGCTCCAATATGGAGGCAAATAATGTGGAAAGAGACAGGCAGCTTAGCGCTATTGAAACATTGGATACTTTAATGGAATAAAAAAAACAATACCAATGAAGAGCCATTGCACATCCTATTCCGGCAAGCTGAAAAAAAATTTTCTTTGGTACTTTAATGCTTTCTTTTTTATAAATCCTTATGAATATAAATAAAAATACAGCTGCAAACAACATTCTGTAAAAAACAAGGATTTGGGCATTTGCATGAATCAGTTTTCCCAAAATTGCAGTGAACCCCCATAAAAAAACAATCAAATGCAGTCTGAAAAGTGCTAATTTTTGCATATCCTAACTTCTGTAAATTTTTAACAGGCAAATTTACAAATAGGCTTTATAAATCTGATATAAAAACAGATAATAATTCAATAAAAAAATATGAAAACGTATTAATTGTGAGAATATTTTTAAAATGATGGAGAAACAGGAAGCACTAATCATTTTGAAGGGGAGCATTTATAAACTAAAAATTATACATTTGACTAATGATACTGAACAGTGATATTAGAATTAAAACGGACAGACTGATATTAAAACCGGTGGAAGAGGCTTATGCTGATGATATCAACACTTATTTCACACCGGAAGTTACAAGATATATGCCCTTCAATCCGGAGGGTAATATAAATGATGTTCTCAGTTTCGTGAACAGTTCAAAAAACGGTCTTTTAAACAACACCGATCTGGTAATGGTGGCAGTTGATGCAGATAAAAATTTTATGGGTTGCTGCGGTATTCATAATATAAGTCCGGAATCTATAGAAGTAGGCTTGTGGCTGAAAAAAAGTGCACAGGGTATTGGATTGGGCACAGAAATAGTTGCGAGTCTTATTCAGTTTATAGAGGGTCATTTTACCTTTGAATATATTCTGTATCCCGTAGATGAAGAAAATATTGCCAGTAAAAAGATACCGGAAAAGTTAGGCTTCATTCCTTATAAAAAATATCAGAAAAGTAAAGGCTTATCTTCTCACCTTAATATAGTGGAATATAGAAAATACTATTCGCAATAGCTCTTCATTACCATTCAATTTTCTGAAACTGCAAACACAAAAAACCCTGAAAATTTGTTCAACGTTCAGGGCCTTCAAATAATAAACTATTAAAAAAATAAACTAGGAACTTAGAGTATTTTGCAGGGAATATTATCCCTTTAACTCTGAAGTAAAGTTAGAAAAAATATCATTAATTTAAAAATATTTTTTAGTTAAAAATTTCACAATTTTCTGAGAACCAATATATTAAACGCTTGTTTTACTTAAAACGTAATTCATTATAAAAATAGTATCTTTAGCCGTAAAAAATTGAAATTTTATGGACCTTGAATTTAATAAACGGGAAGATCAAAACAGATTAAAATTATCTGGTATCAACCAATTACTTGCTGAAATAAAAAAAGGAGGCGGTGAAAAGAGGCTTCAAAAGCTTCGCGATGAGGGAAAAATGACAGCCAGAGAAAGAATTGAATATCTTCTCGATAAAGATTCAGATTCCATAGAAATAGGTGCATTTGCGGGCTATGAAATGTATGAAGAACATGGCGGCTGTCCTAGCGGTGGAGTTGTTGTGGTGATGGGATATGTTTCCGGCAGACAGTGTATTGTTGTTGCCAATGATGCTTCTGTAAAAGCAGGTGCATGGTTTCCTATTACAGGAAAGAAAAACCTGAGAGCCCAGGAAATTTCAATGGAGAACAAGCTTCCAATTATATACCTTGTGGATTCTGCAGGGGTTTATCTTCCTATGCAGGATGAAATTTTCCCTGATAAGGAGCATTTCGGACGAATTTTCAGAAATAATGCTAAGATGAGTTCCATGGGAATCATTCAGATTTCTGCAGTGATGGGCAGCTGTGTTGCTGGAGGAGCTTACCTTCCTATCATGAGTGATGAAGCAATGATAGTTGACAAAACGGGTTCTATTTTCCTTGCCGGAAGTTATCTTGTAAAAGCAGCTATCGGAGAAAGTATCGATAATGAAACCCTTGGAGGTGCTACTACGCACTGTTCAATTTCAGGAGTTACAGATTATAAAGCTAAAGATGATAAAGATGCTTTAGACAGGATAAAAAATATTATGAAATCTGTCGGAAGTACTGAAAAGACTGGATTTGACAGAATTGAAAGTTTTCCTCCGAAAGAGAACCCGGATAACATTTTCGGAATCATTCCTGTTTCCAGAGCCGAACAATATGATACCTATGAAATCATTAAATGTTTGGTAGATAATTCAGAATACGAAGAATACAAACCTGATTACGGAAAAAGTATCATCTGCGCTACAGCGAGAATTGACGGATGGTCTGTAGGAATTGTAGCTAACCAGAGAAAGCTTGTGAAGAGCGGAAAAGGTGAAATGCAGTTTGGTGGTGTTATTTATTCAGATTCTGCTGATAAATCAACGAGATTTATTGCTAACTGTAACCAGAGAAAGATTCCTTTGATATTCCTTCAGGATGTTACCGGATTTATGGTAGGTTCAAAATCTGAGCACGGAGGTATTATTAAAGACGGTGCCAAAATGGTAAATGCCGTTTCTAATTCTGTTGTTCCGAAATTCACGATTATTACAGGAAATTCATACGGAGCAGGAAATTATGCCATGTGTGGTAAAGCTTATGATCCGAGATTAATTGTAGCTTGGCCATGGGCAGATCTTGCTGTAATGGGAGGAGCTCAGGCAGCAAAAGTTTTAGTACAAATTCAGGAATCTACTTTGAAAAAACAAGGTAAGAATATCTCTGAAGAAGAGCACAACGAAATTTTAGATACCATTACAAAAAGATATCAAAAGCAGACAGAAGCTACTTATGCTGCAGCAAGACTTTGGACCGATGCCATTATTAATCCTACAGATACAAGAAAATGGATTTCTATGGGTATTGAAGCTGCTAATCACGCTCCGATTACAGAGAAATTTAACCTTGGAGTTATTCAAGTCTGATAATTATTACTTAATCAAAAATATAAAAAGATGTGGAAAACTGATTCCACATCTTTTTGTTTTTATATCGCTAAAACTCAGAAACTTTAAGAAAAGAATACTCCAGTTCTGAATCTTTCTTTATTCAGTTTTTTATTAACCGCCAATCCCCAAAGAATAAACTCTTTTAAGAATAAAATATCTTCTGGCTGCGTGTCTGGTTGATATTTTTCAATGATCTGGTCAAGTGGATCAATTCTGTTAAGAGATTTTGCATAGGCTTCATCCGAAGATTCATCCGTGATTTCCAAAAAGCCATCATCTTCCAAAAACCAATCTGTAATCCGGTTAAATGGTCCGTCAACACTCTTTTTTTCCAGTTTTTCCACTTTCGGGAAATAGGATGTAAATAAACTTCTGATCGCATTATCAATCAATAATTGAGCAACCGCTTCTGCTCCTTCCTGTTCACCTTCATACACCAACTCCACTTTCCCTGTAATTGCAGGAATTACGCCTACAAAATCGCTTAATCTTACAGAAGTTGTTTCGTCATCCGTTAACAAAGCCCTGCGTTCCGCTGTACTCAATAAATTTTCAAAGGCTGTGATGCTCATACGTGCACTCACACCACTTTTTGGATCTACATATTCGCTGTCACGAGCTTCAAAACCAATCTGCTCCAAAAGATCTTTCGCCAAAGAAGGAACATATACTCCATTTTTCTGACGGCTGTCTAAACTGGATTCATAATTGGTAATTTCCCTCGCAATATTGATATTTTCAGGATAATGTGTTAAAATTTGTGATCCGATACGATCTTTCAATGGAGTAACAATGCTTCCTCTGTTGGTATAATCTTCAGGATTCGCCGTGAAAACAAACTGAATATCCAAAGGCATTCTTACCTTAAAGCCCCGAATCTGTACATCGCCTTCCTGCAAAATATTAAACAAGGAAACCTGGATTCTCGCCTGAAGATCCGGTAATTCATTAATTACAAAAATACAGCGGTTCGCGCGCGGGATCATCCCAAAATGAATCACACGGTCATCTGCATAAGAAAGTTTAAGATTGGCAGCTTTAATAGGATCTACATCGCCAATAAGATCAGCAACCGTAACATCCGGAGTCGCCAGTTTTTCGAAAAATCTTTCATCACGGTGAAGCCATTCTATAGGAGTATTATCACCTTCTTTTTCAATTAATTCTTTAGCATAACGGGAAATCGGGTTAAATGGATCGTCATTAATTTCACTCCCTGCAACAAAAGGAATCCACTCATCCAGTAATGACGTCATCATTCTGGCCAGTCTGGTTTTTGCCTGGCCTCTCAATCCTAATAAATTAATGTTATGCCGACTTAGAATAGCATGTTCCAATTGAGGAATAACCGTATTTTCATATCCGAAAATCCCTTCAAATACAGACTCTTTATTACGAATTTTAGTTTTTAAATTATCTCTTAATTCGTCTTTAATATTTTTTGATATGTATCCTGATGCTCTTAATGAACCCAGTGTTTTTATGTTTGGCTTTTCAGTCATTTTATTTAAAATCTGATTTATAATTTTTGAAATATATTTTTATGAATAATGATTTTTTTAACGGATTCTTTTCTTGCGGTTAGTCTCATAATCTTCAAAAATCATATGACCTAATCCGTTGAGCCCCGTATAAAAAGCTTTCCCTTGATTAGCTTCTGTAAATTCGCTCACAAAACGCTGCAGATACGGATCCTGCGCAATCATAAAGGTAGTAATAGGAATATGCAGTCGCCTTGCTTGGGATGCCATATTATAACATTTCTGAACAACATACTCATCCAAGCCATAAGAATTCATGTAATACGTACCGTCCGCCTGACGAACACAGCTTGGCTTTCCATCGGTGATCATGAAAATCTGTTTATTGGTATTTCTTTTTCTACGCAAAATATCCATTGCCAGCTGAAGTCCGGCAACCGTATTTGTATGATAAGGACCAACCTGCAGATAAGGCAGTTCCTGAATTTTAACAGGCCATGCATCGTCTCCAAAAACAATAATATCCAGAGTATCTTTCGGATAACGTGTTGTGATCAGTTCTGCAAGGGCCATAGCGACTTTTTTTGCCGGAGTGATACGGTCTTCGCCATACAATATCATACTGTGACTGATATCGATCATTAAAACCGTACTCATCTGAGATTGATGAATACTGTCCTCTACAATTAAATCATCTTCAGTAAGATGAAAATCTCCGATCCCATTGTTGATTTGAGCGTTCTTAAGACTTTCGGTAATAGAAATTTTCTCTACCGGATCTCCAAAGTTATAGTTACGAAACTCCCCAGTTGTATCTTCTCCCGTTCCGCTTTTATTGGTTTTATGATTTCCGTTTCCACTCTTTCCAAGGTTTCCGAATATTTGGTTAAGCGCCTGTTTACGGATATTTTGTTCCATTTTTGCGCTCAGACGGATTCCATTTCCACCATTAGGATCAATCTCTTCACGGATATATCCTTTCTTTTTAAGGTCTTCAACAAAATCATCAATAGTATATTCCAGAGTAGTAAGTTGGTATTCTTCATCCAACATTCGAAGCCAGTCGATCGCTTCATCAAAATCTCCCGAGGTATGGGTTAACAAATCTGTAAAAATTTCAAGTAACCGATCAAATACAGATAATTCCGGTGCTTTGTAAGTTTCAAATCTGAACCCTCTCACAATATGCTCTTTCATGAAATAAAGTTACAACATAAATAGAAAGTGTTTAAGAGATTTAATCTATTTTAGTTTTTTAAATCTTTTTAACGCAAAGGTTTATTTGTATGCTGTATTATGATTTTAAGAAAAGCAAAGAAGGGATCAATTTCATTGATCTTATGAAGCGAACGGATGTAAGTGGATATGTTACTTAGGATAGATAGATAGATAGATAGATAGATAGATAGATAGAAGTTATTCCTGCCCCGCTTATTGCTTATTGCAAAATCAAACAGATCTGCAGGATCATTCATCATTCATCACTGATCATTTATTGGATATAGGTATATTACTTATCTTGTGTGTATAAACA